>CALYBL010000029.1 GCA_944412495.1 uncultured Clostridia bacterium
TTGCTTGTCTGCGATATTTGGGGGCAAACACAATATGGCATTGACATCTCCGGCTTGCAGGGGCTAAACCTTTTATGCCTTTTTATTTCACGGTAAACACATCCTTGTTATTTTAGTCGTGTGTTCGGCATATAATAAAGCATTTTTCTTCCCTTCTCTACTCCTCGCTAAAAACTATTTTTCCCCTGTAGAACAGGGAGGTTCTCTTTGTAACAGTTAATACAAAAAAGCTCCGGACTATCTACAGTCCGGGGCTTTTGCCGCTTTTATGAATCATTGTATTGAGTTGAAATATTTTACTATCCCGTCCACCGTTGCCTGCGCAAGGATTTCATTAGATGAGTCGGTTATAAGCTTTTCATACTCACTTGCCGTAGACACGAATCCGTTTTCAGTTAGTATTGACGGGCACTCCGTCACACGCGTGACATAGTATGGATAAAATTTTACACTGCGCATGGTAAGATGTCCCGTCGATGCCACGCTGTCAAATATACTCTGTGCCAGCGGCATCGAGAACGGATAGAAGTAGAAGTTTTCATACCCCTTTGCCGTTGAGCTTGTCGCCGAGTTTCGATGAATTGATACGAATATATCCGGGTCAGTGTTGCGCGTTACCACATTTCTGCCCTCAAGCGAAAGATAAGTATCTCCCGTGCGCGTCATGACCACATTAGCGCCAAGCGCTTTAAGCTTAGACTCTATCTTCTGCGCCATGATAAGATTGAGCTGCGCCTCATGCATGCCGGCTATCGACCCGGCAGCGCCGGGGTCTGTACCGCCGTGACCCGCATCAATAACCACCGTCACTCCGTTAAGCGAGCCGGCGCCGCCCGCCGTGTTTACCTTAGCCGGGTGCAAAAAGGAGAACACAAGCTGACCGCTGTCGTTGTATTCAGCGGAATATCCGTAAAAGCCGCCGGCCTTCTGCAAATACAGGCGCAGCGTATAGTAACCGTCATTCTTTATCCATTCTGCGCCGGAGAATACCCTGCTGCCCGTCAGGTCAATGCTTCCCTGAGCCGTGGATGCGTAGTAGAAGTTGATGTCAACATATGTATATGTCAGGCTGCTTACAGCAAACTCCGGGCGTCCGCTGGTGTTGTTTGGATTGCTGTATGACTGCGGCGCAAGCACCATATCGAACGGCGCCTTCCATGCCACGTCAAATGTCATTTCTGTACGCTTCTCCTGCACGCTCACGCTCGATGCGGTGACGCTGTTGCTGTCCGGCAGAGTGCCCTTATACACCTTTATTACCTCACCCTGATTGCTGCTGGTCGAGTATACCCTCTTTCCGTATCTCATAAGCCGATAGCGCAGTGTGGAGCCGGGATTCATAACTACCGTCTCAGTCTCCGAGCAGTAATCCAGCGTGCCCTTTGGCAGCGGAAAGCTGTCGGCGCGGGAATAGTCGTCCTTAGTCGAGCCGTTGAAGGTTTCTGCCTGGTCGGTCACAACCTCGGCTATATACTGGTCTCCTACTGTAACATACGGCGGCGTGCCCGGTGTCGATGAGGAAGGCTGCTCAGGCAGCGCATTGACCGTTATCCTGCCGCCGGTGACCTTATCTGTGATGCCGTGATATGTTCCTCTGAACACCACCTTGCCCAAATCCTGAGACGAGGTCTGCCCCGCCGGCAGTATTACCTGGCCGGTGTAAACGGTGTAGCTCGACTCTATATTCTGATTTTCTTCATCCGTCTGCTGAGGCTGTTCGCTGAGCTGTATCGTCTGACCGTTAAACTCCGCCGTCACAGACGCGCCCTTTATCGCAGACACGCCGAAGGAAACAGCAGTGCCGCCGTCAAAGCTCATGTCGCTGCTCGGAGATACGTCTCTTATCACAACTACCTTGTAATTTACCGTATATGTCGCACTGTCGCCCTTATGCTCAAAGGTAAAGGTGTTTTCTCCAAGCGACAAATCCATTTCCAAAGAAAAATATCCGTTCTCCGTGCGCTCAACCTCCGCGCCGTTAAGCGTAAGCGGGAAGTTGGGGTCAGACGAACCGATTATGTTTATCTTGTTCTCATAGGTGGTTATGCTCGTCTTTTTTGGCGATGTAATGACAAGCTCGTTCATTATGTATTCGGTATTTATTGTCCCCTTCAGATATCCGACAAGGGCGTTCGTGCTGCCTGAGGTATCTTTCGCGAGCGAAGATATTGAATTGAAAAAGCTGCCGTTTACGTTAATTTCACTCAGCGCCATCGCCTGCTTGGTAAGCTGGTCCGGGCTTTCCCAGCCAGACGCGTTGCTGCCAACCTTGTGCGCAGCATGAGAGATGTATATGTCGACACCGCTCTCGTTTAAAGCCGACACCCACCACTCGGCTATATCCGCAAAGGCAGGAGTGCCCTCTGTGGACTCACCATCGTTAATCACTGCAAAATTGAACAGCCCGTCCCTGAGCCAGCCAAGGGTATCCGCATTGCCGTCAATATATGATTCAGGAAGATATGTTTCGGCTGGATAGCCACCCTCGGCATGTCCGGACTCCGCCCAGATAGAGTCGGCAAAAAGGCCGAGATACATATCGCTCTTAGCCTTGCGCACCGTCTTCACTATGCTCAAAATACCGCTGCTTACAGCTTCGTTCTTATATTTTTCAAAGCCCATTCCGCCGCCGTGCAGCAGATAATCGCTGTATGCCCGCTCCCTGCTCGGCAGAGTATAGTCCGACAGCATAAGCCCGTCCGGCTCATAGACGCACAGATCTGCCGCCGCGTTTTTCATGACATCGACATCCGCAGCGTCAAACATGTCAAGTCCGCCGTCAGACAGCGAGTTGAGGCTTATATTGCAGTACACAAGCAGTCCCCGCTGCCTCGCACTGTCTATTATATATTGGAGCAAATCGCCGCTGCCTGCATAATACTGCTGCGCGGCGTCGGTTTTATATATCACCCTTGAGCCGGAATTGACCTGCACAAGCACAGTGTTAAAGCCGTATTCCGCCATTTTGTCAAGAGCTTCATCTATAGCCGCCGTCTGCACGTCGTAGGCATCGGACTCATTCGTCAGATAATCAGCACCGGGCAGCAGCCACGCACCCTTCGCCGAATGCAGCTCAGTGCCGGGCATGGCGTTTATATCCGGCAGCAGTCCTGCGTCCGCCGCGTTTATATTATCAAGGTCGGGAGTCGTGTTTACGGGTTCCTCGCTCGTTGTATCCGACGAGGAGCTGCCGGTAATATAATCCTTTATGCCGAGCAGGTTGTTAAAATACGCCGACATGCAAAACGCCGCCGACAGTATAAGTACCGTAGCTATAACCAGCACTGCCGTTTTAGCAGCATGTCCCCTGCTTTTGCCTTCTTCAAATTTTTCACGTGATTTCTGCATTTTTATCCCTCAGCACTGATTTTATATTTCCTGTGTAAAGCTAATTTTAACATATGCGTCCACCGCAGCTAAGCGGCTGCTCACGCTCTCAATTAAACAGCAGCAGATAATTTTCGCGCTCATTTGCGCAGCTTTCCACATTGCTTACAACATAGCTGTAGGAAAAAAGAATAACGCCGCTGCAGTTGCTCTTTGTGCGTGAATACTCTATCTGACGCTTGATTATGTCGTTGTTCCTTATCCACTCATCCGACCCGGCGTCGGTTGTTCCCGACTTGTAAACAGCCAGCCCGAAATACAGCTTCAATCCGTCGTGCATGTCCAGAGAAGACCATGTGTCGGCGATATTATTAAATCTGAACTGCTCGTTCGGATACTCAAAGCCCCAGTAAAGCTGCGGACATATGTAATCTATATAGCCCTTGCGGCTCATCCACAGCTCGACGTCGGCGTACATGCTGTTGTAGCAGTTTGATATGTTTCCCGCCGGGCTTATGCCGAAGGGTATATCCTCATCTATGCTCTTTACCGCCTGATATACACCGCTTACAAGAGTATTTACCTGTGCACGCCGCCAGTCGGCAAGTGACAGTCCTCCGCCCGACGAAGCATATTCGGAATATGCCGCCGCATCAAAGCCGGCATCGGTAGTCGGATAAAAATAATCGTCAAAATGCACGCCGTCCACATCATAATTCTGCACTATTTCGCGTATGCCGTCGATTATCAGCCGCCGCACCTCGGGTATGGCCGGGTTAAAATATATCCCGCCGTTGTATCTTATCGCCCAGTCGTCGTTTGACGGGTCGGAATCTGTAAGCCACTGCCGCGCCTTATTGCTTTCGGCAAGCGTCATCGGGTCGTCGCTTGCGGAGGAGACCCTGTAGGGATTTATCCACGCCTGAATCTTAAGCCCCAAGCCGTGCGCAAGCTCCACCATATATTCCAGCGGATCCCAGCCCGGGTCGGCTCCCTGCGTGCCCGTTATATACGAGCTGTACGGAAAATAGCTCGATTTATAATATGCGTCGCCGTGCGAGCGCGCATGCACTATAACGGTATTGAAGCCCATGTCCTTAACCGAATTAAACATCTCTTGGAGCTTCTGCTTCGACTGCTCAGCATTAAGGCCCGTGAAATTAAGCTCAATATATGATATCCACACCGCCCGCATTTCACCATCTTCATCTGCTCCGGCATTAGGCGTCTGAGAATCCTCCTGAGGCGGCACCGTCGGAGCCTGAGATGTCGGAGCATCATCTGACTGTTCCGGCTTGGAAACAGACTGATTAGGTGACGGTACAGACGGAATCGATACAGTGGATGATACCGCCGCCGCGCCGCCCGCCGGAGGAAAATAATGCGGAAGGCCTGAGGAAGCAGACGTGCTGCTTTCCGATGATTGTACGGAGAGCGACGGCTGCACCTCGGACGAAGATACAGCATCTGATGAATCCGAGCTGTACGGCGGCACCGACTGCAGCGCGCCGGATGAAGAATATCCGCTTGCCGGCGCAGACGATAACGGCAGTCCCGACTGAGAATCGCTGCCGGCAGTTTGTGAGCAGCTGCAAACCACCACTGTAAGCATAACGAGTATAGCAGTAAGTATCACTACATATTTTTTCAAGCTATCCACCCAATCCGAAATATATTTTAACTATCTTATAGCAGAGTACACAGCTGCGAAAATCCGAAGCCGCTATACATAATAAAAGCCGGGGGAAGCCGGCCAATGCTCTGACCGGGAGTTACATGCTCTGTAAAACTCCCGCGCGGATTTAAGTTCAAACCGCACAGAGAAACGTAATGCAGCAGACTCACAGTCAAAACAGCCGCAAGCCCAAAAAACATTATCATTCTATATTTTACAACCTTTTGTTTATCAGGTCAACATAAAACAGCATTTTTTGTTATACAAATTAAGAGCCAAGCAAAAATTTTTACATACAATATATATTGCTTGGTATTTAAGATTATAATTACCGCAAAAATAATATTTCTCTATAGGCGCCGCTCGCCATATCATACGCTTATCGCAATAATGCATGGCAGCACATAAAGAAAGCCGCCGGTTTGCCGGCGGCTTTGTCTGATATTTAGCCATGACGCTTATGCTTTTCCCTGTTGCTTTAAATCCAATGCAAAATATTATAAAACGCTTTCCGCCATGAGCTCTTTGGCAAAATCGGTCAGCGGCTTTATGGATTCTCTGTCGGTAAAGTCAACCCGTTCGCCGTATGTATCCACCAACTGCTTGTCTTCCTCGCTCATGGACTCGCGTCCTTTATGCAATATTACCCTGCGCATCATGCCCATCATGGCCTTATGTACAACACCAAGCCTGGAATAGTCTATTCCGCCTCTTAAATGGAACAGCTTGATTTTCTCCCGCATTTGAGGAGTCAGCACATTTTCAAGAGATTTTTTTATATGCTCCGTATTTTGCGGCTTAAGAGGGTCGGCAAGTCCACATGTAAAAAGAATGATGTCCTTATCCTTTATCTTATCAAAATTTTTTGTTATAAGTGAAATGCCGCTTACACCTCCGGCGTAAAGACCGCCGCCATAAATAATGATATCATACCTTGAAAAATCCGCAGCCGAAAAATCGCTCCTCTCAGCAAGTCTGCACGACAACTCCTCGGCAATCCAGCCGGCATATTGGGCCGTATAACCGTATTTAGAGGAATAAATAACTACAGTGTTTTTCATAACGCACCTCCGGTAAAATCGACTTAAGCTGCCGGGATCCGAACACAATATGGTTTTAAGAGGCTGATTTACGCGCATGCTGCGTTAAAAACCCCGTTAATCCGAAAGGATTAGCTGCGTTTTATGCCTTGCCTGCACAAAAATCAGCACGCTTAAAACTGCACGCACCGAAAATGATGGCGGCGCGGATGAATTTTTGCTTTTGAGACCGCAGGCGGGCTTCCGCCCGGCAAGGGCAAAAATGTGAAAATGCGACGCGCCGGCGCTTTTTCGGCACATCGGATTCGCTTCCCGGCAGCTTGGCTTAGCCTGAAAGCTAAATAACCTCTATAAATATATATCTGTTTTATTGCAGTACAAGATGTCATCCTGCAAACCGACAGACTGCATCACTCATCTCTTTATCGTCTTTTATATTTCCGCACAGACTATGCACCGCTATAGGTGCATTTATATCAAAAAAACCGAACAAACAACTTCGCAGAATGTTCGGCATATTTCTATACAGGCGGACCCCTCCTGCTTTTTTGTAATAAACCTCCGACGGGCACTCCTTATATCACTGCCGAGGCGCCGCTGCCTTGAGGCCCGTGACGGAGCGATGATAATCGTCTTTTTCCCTTGCTGTGATTAACCTGCAACAAACAAGGATAATCCAAAAGCAAAAAAATCCCCGCCCTGCCGTATACGGCTATAGATAACCTGCTAAAAACAAAGCAGGTGGGTGCCCTCCCTCCGCCTTCTCGCTTCCAACGTCCGCCGAGGCGGGAGGCCTGCAATCCAACCGGAGGAGCCGGGCTCCCGATTTAAAGGTTTGTAGGGTTATAATAACCGCAATATACGCGAACAGGGCAGGAAAAATTTATTCCTCGTCTATTTCAAACATTTCCGACAAGCGGTCGATAAACATTTCAGCTATCGTTTCATATTCGGCGTCGTCCTCTATTTCTTCAAAATAGGTTTCGCCGTCCTCATCAAACTCCTTAAGCACGACAAGCTCACCGCTGTCATCAAGCATTTTCTGCGGGTCGTCATACACCGGTATCATAGCGACATAACGGCCGGTATCCGTCTCAACGGAATCCAGCACCTCAAAAGCATACTCATTGCCGTCATCATCACTTAGAGATATTATATCCGGATTATATTCTTTTTCATTCATATTTTCCATTGTAATCCGCCATTTCATTATTTTATTATATTTTACTATTAATCAAGTAAGTAGTCAACAGCATATTTAATTTATAAAATATTAACAAATAAAGCAAAAAATATTAATAAAAAGTATTGACAAATGGATTTGGGCGGGTTATAATATAAGCGAAGAAAAGGAAAGAGGCAAAGGCATCCGGAAGTATTCCGGAAATTTAAAATGAAAGAAGCTGATTCCAATGTACAGTGAAATTGAAAATCAGTCAGCAAAAGCCGCAGCCATATGTATTGTGATATAGATTACTTTAAAAAATACGATTATTTTTTGATAGTATAAGCATAGAGGCTTATCTCTTTTTATACGTTCATGGCTGCGGCGACAAAGGACCATATCTGTTGGATATGTTGGCTTAAGCCATAGATAGCTTTTATAAAACGATTGTTTATCTGAAATTGAAGCATTTTATATGCAGAACAGGGGTGGATACCTAAAACCGTTTTTATTAAAAATGTTATCTGTATGTAAAAAGGTGAATCCAATGATATAGTATAATTAACATCCTCTCCAAGCGGAGAGGATGTTTCCTTTTGCTTATATCAATTATTCTGCGTTTTGCTGCATTCATTAAAATACGCTGAAAATCAATGCAGATACATGTGCCTCCCGATTTGATAAATTTTAATTGCTGTAATAATTTCCTTGCCGGCTGAAGCTGCCCTCTCCGAACGGAGAGGGCAGCTTCATTGTCCACCGATTCCCTGCCGGCGGTAAAAATATCAATTTGGCAGTGGTATCGCAATATATTTTCGAGTCGGTCAAGCTGGCTGAGCGGCACACCAATCCGGAGCAATTGGCATGGCAAACCGTAGAAATTGACTATATATCCGCCGGCAAGCAAAGTCCGGCACAAGAGATGTTACAAGACTGAGTCAGAAAAGCCCATGCGGCTGCCTTTTCTCCCAACAATACAGCAGAATATCACTGCAGTATCTTTATTCAAACATCGGTGTGGAGAGATACCTGTCGCCGGTATCCGGGAAGATAAGCACAATAGTTTTTCCCGCGCTCTCCGGGCGCTTTGCGACTGCGACTGCCGCGGCAAGAGCGGCGCCGGAGGAGATTCCTACAAGCACACCCTCGCTCTTTCCGACTTCCCTTCCAGCGCGATAAGCCTCATCGTCGCTAATTTTTATTATCTCGTCATATATGTCCGTGTTCAATATGTCGGGAACAAAGCCTGCGCCGAGTCCCTGAAGCCCGTGCGGCCCCGCCTTTTCTCCGGACAATACGGCGGAAGCTGCCGGCTCCACTGCCACAATCTTAATGTCCGGCTTTTTAGAGCGCAGATATTCTCCGGCACCTGTTATCGTGCCGCCGGTGCCGACGCCGGCGACAAAAATATCAACCAGGCCGTCGGTGTCGCGATATATCTCGGGGCCGGTTGTAAGACGGTGCGCCTCGGCATTTTCCGGATTTGTAAACTGACCGGGTATAAAGCTGCCGGGTATCTTCTCCGCAAGCTCCTCCGCTTTTTCAATGGCGCCGGTCATTCCCCTCGCCCCGTCGGTCAGCACGAGCTCGGCGCCGTATGCCTTCATTATCTGCCTGCGCTCCTTTGACATGGAGTCAGGCATTACGATAATAACCCTGTACCCGCGCGCCGCGGCGACACAGGCAAGGCCTATTCCCGTGTTGCCTGAGGTCGGCTCTATTATAACCGAATCCCCGTTCAGTATGCCCTCCCGCTCTGCCCTGTCCAGCATCGCCTTAGCCACTCTGTCCTTTACAGAGCCGGCGGGATTGAGATACTCAAGCTTGGCGAGCAGCCTTGCGCTCAGGTTATACTTTTTTTCAATATTTGTAAGCTCCAAAAGCGGTGTGTTCCCTATAATTTCTTCTGCTGATTTATATATTTTTGCCATGCTTATCTTCTCCTTAAAAGCGAGCTCAGCCGCGCAGGCGGCACGCTTTAAACAGTACTCGGCCGTGAAAGCCTATCACTATTTTATAGTGGCAAAATATCCGTGTCAACCGCACGCGCGAAATTATAATCATAATCATGCAAAATCTGCCCAAAATAATTAGAAGCAGAGCTTTACATTTGCGGCAAAGGGCGGCTTTGCATAAAATGCCTTTGTGCCGGGCAGGAGGCTTATATGAAGAAAAACATATTTAAGGCGGCCGGCGGGCTGGCGATAGGCTTTATAAACGGGCTGCTGGGAGCCGGCGGCGGCATGCTTGCCGTGCCGCTGCTGAAAAAATACGGTCTTGACACAAAGGAGGCGCACGCCAGCTCCATAGCTGTAATACTGCCGCTTACGGTGTTCAGCGCGGTACTGTATCTTATCTCCGGCAGGGTGAGCATTGGTGACAGCCTCATTTACCTCCCAACCGGGATTCTCGGCGCCGTCGCCGGTGCGTTTGTGCTCAAGAAAATCCCCGATAAATGGATTCGCAGGCTATTCGGCATATTTCTAATATGGGCGGGCGTCCGCCTGTTTTTGAAATGAGCGTCTGGGCGGCGCTGCTTGCCGCACTGCTGGCCGGCGCGGCCGGAGCATTAGGACTCGGCGGCGGCGGAGTGCTTATAATCTATCTCTCCGCCTTTGCCGGCATGGACCAGCTTAAAAGCCAAGGCATAAACCTCTTATTTTTTATACCTCTGGCTGTGGTCGCCATCATAATCCACAGCCGGCATCATCTCATCAAGTGGAAGGAAATAATCCCGCTCTGTATTTCCGGACTTGTCGGCGCCGTCGCCGGCTCGCTTGTCGCCGGTATGCTCGACGCATCACTTCTCTCCAAAATATTCGCCGTTGGAATCGCGGCGCTCGGTGTAAAGGAGCTGTTTTCAAAAGGCAGCAGCAAGAACAGCGATAAAAAAGACGATACCGCTCAAAGCGGTAAAGATAAAAAAGGAAAATAGCAGGAAAATTTGGCTTAGATATTCGCTCCCTGATAATACAAGAGATAATACACAGAACACTTGCCTGTGCTTTTTATCCGTAGAATGCAGGCAAACCTTCCCTCACCCGGATTAATTAAATTTTGATTCCGGCTTTAATTGCTGCTCGCTTTACTTTTTGACATACACCAAGCTTTTGCTGTCCGGCGTCTTTTATCATTAGAAATCACAGCAGCAAAATTCCTGAATTAAGCTTTTCGCTGATTTTAAGGCTTATGCGGCGTACATGGCCATTTTTGCAAAATGCATATCAAAATTAAGTATTTGCAGAACAGATAATTTTTTATTTTTATGAGAAAATTCATCTTATTTTGTTGAGGAATGTCAGAAATGTAAAATTGAGGTAAAAACTGTTCGCTTTACAAAAATAAAAGTCTATTATATAATTATTATACTAAATAATTTGGGGGCAGCAAAAATGGCAAGCAGCTTTTCCGCCAATCTTTCGGCGCTTAGGAAAGAAAAGGGAATATCTCAGAGCGAGGCGGCAAAGGGGCTTGGCATATCTCAGGCACTGCTCTCACATTATGAGAGAGGAATACGGGAGTGCGGACTCGATTTTCTCATACGTGCTGCAAAATTTTACTCCGTTTCCTGCGACTATATCCTCGGCATAAGCAAAAGCCGAGACAATTCCGGCTATAATTACGACAATCCGAGAATAAATAAAATTTTCGACCTTCTGGACACGATAATCAGCATAGCGGATAATGCAGGCAGCAAATCGCTTAAAAACGATGTCGTCGATTTTTATATGTACGCGCATTACTGCCTGCTCAGCTCAATTCAGCCGTCAGGCAGGCAGGAGCAGGAAAGCTCCGGCGAGGTGCCCGAAAGCATATATTTCCAGCTTGCCATGTCAGGCATGCAATCGCTGTGTGCAAATGCGTACTGCGCAGCCAACAAAATAAAATATCCCGGCGTTAATTTTGTAAAACGCAAAATT
The DNA here is from genome assembly GCA_944412495.1 of uncultured Clostridia bacterium. GTDB lineage: Bacteria > Bacillota > Clostridia > Oscillospirales > Acutalibacteraceae > Timburyella. Next base: position 11,128 of record CALYBL010000029.1, read on the forward strand.
CCTTATATCTCCGAAATGAAAGGCATCAGCTCCGAAAAACAGCGCACGGCCGCGGAAACAGTATCTTATATAAGGGAAAAAATTAAAAGCAGATAAAAATACATCTGCAAGGCCCGTAATATACATAGGATGAATGCGAAAACAGCGCACACATTCTCAAACGCCATTTGCAAATTTTGTGAATGTGAAGTAGAATCAGGCTCCAAAAACCGCCCGCCATATTCGGCGGGCGGTTTTTTATGTATGTATATTTTCCGGCATGCATATCAGATGTCGTTTTGAATAAGCTGCATATACGTCTGGCGCTCGACGATAACGCGTGAAGCGCCGTCTTTTACCATAACCACCGCCGGGCGCGGGAGACGGTTATATGTCATTGCCATGCTGAAATTATACGCGCCGGTAGAAAATACTGCTAAGATATCGCCTCGCTGCGGCTGCTGTATCATGGTGTTTTCCTGTATAAGATCGCCGGTCTCGCAGCAACGGCCGGCAATGGTCGCCTCAAAGTCCGCGGACCTGTCCGCCTTGGAGGCTATGCAGGCCGTATACTCCGACTTGTAAAGAATATAGCGGGGATTGTCGCACATGCCGCCGTCAACCGACACATAATTGCGTATGCCCGGTATATTCTTCACCGACCCGACGGTATAAAGCGTTATTCCCGCAGCGCCGGTAATGGAACGGCCCGGCTCTATCAGCACCTGCGGGCAGCTCATGCCGTTTTCGACGCAGTAGCGCTCGACCTTATCCAATATTTTCTTTACAAAGCTATCATATATGAAGTCAGGGTCGCTTTCTGTATATTTTATAGCAAAGCCGCCACCGAGGTTGAGCACCTTTACCTCCACGCCAAGCTTCGAATTCACCTCGTGTATGAAGTCAAGCATTTTTTCCGCCGCCAGCTCAAACGGCGCCGTGTCAAATATCTGAGAGCCTATGTGACAGTGGAAGCCGATTATTTCAATATTATCACACTCAAGCGCCTTTTTTACCGCATCAAAGGCTTCACCTGTCTCCAGAGCAAAGCCAAATTTCGAGTCTATCTGCCCTGTGCGCACAAACTCGTGCGTGTGCGCGTCGACGCCCGGCTTTATCCTGAAGGACACCCTGGCCGTCTTGCCCTCGGCCAGCGCGATATCGGAGAGCAGGCTAAGCTCCTCTATATTATCCAGCACGATGCAGTGCACATCGTTGAGCAGCGCCATCTTAAGCTCCTGCTCCGTCTTATTATTGCCGTGGAAATACACCCTCTCCATGGGAAATCCCGCCTTTATTGCGGTAAAAAGCTCGCCTCCCGAAACGACATCCAGTCCCAGCCCCTCCTGAGCCGCTATGCGGCACATCTCAAGGCAGCTGAACGACTTGCTCGCAAAAAGCGGCATCCCGCCGCCGCTGTAGCCCTTGAACGCTTCGGTGAACATACGGCAGTTGTCGCGTATCGTCGTCTCGCTCATCACATAAAGCGGCGTGCCGTATTCTGACGCCAGGTCGACCGTGTCACAGCCCTCAAGGCAGAGGTGTCCCCTCTCGTTTACTGTAAGATATTTGTTGAAAACCATACCTATCCTCCTGTTTTATGCTCCGCATGATTTAAGTATTTCTCTTTTTATCTCCTCCGTACCCTCGCCGGTAACGGCCGAGAACGGTATTTTTACAGTGTCCTCCGGCAGAAAGTCCAGCTCATCGCTAAGCGATTCGAGACGCTGCCGCCGCGCCGTAGGCTTGAGCTTGTCGGCCTTGGTAAGCGCTATTATAAAATGCATGCCAAGCTGGAGATATAAATTCAGCATGTGAATATCATCAGCGCTCGGCGGATGCCGCATATCGACAAGCTGTACGGCCAGCGGAATATTGCGCGGCTTGCTGAAATAGCCCTCCATCAGCGAGGCGAAGCGCCGCTTTTCACCCGCCGATATCTTTGCGTAGCCGTAGCCCGGCAAATCGACTAACCGTATACCGCCGACGCGGTAAAAGTTCACCGTAGCGGTCTTTCCTGGCGAAGAGCTGACCCTTGCCAGAGACTTTCGGCCGAGTATCTTATTCATGAGCGATGATTTGCCGACATTTGACCTGCCGCAGAATATAATTTCCGGCATGTCTGACTCCGGCAGCTGTCCGGCGCTTCCAAAGGCAGACTCAAAACGGGCGGACTGAAAATTTACTTCCATATGCTTTCTCCATAATCATTTTTAAGTGCGGCAGCACACACCGAGCTTTAAGAGCTTATAATCCAAGCAGCTCCCTGCTCCCGGCACAAACGCGCCAAGCTGCTCCGCAAAGCCGGGTGCACAGCCGGAGTCAGGGCTAATCTGAGCCTAACAGAGGAATAAAGAAGCTTCGTTCCGTCATACTTTAACGGCGGTGCCAAGCGGACTGCCGTTTGAATACCGACTGACGCCACAGCAAACGAGCTGCCGTCGCTCAATTATAGGGAGCATTTACTGTTCAGGCTTTCCTGCAATGCTCTCGGCTCGCTTCGCCTGCACCCTTTCCGGCAGAACACGGGCATCTCTGCTCTAATCCGCCAAAGCAAGCAGCCGTATTACTCAAGCTGCATGCGGCCATGAGACACGACACTGCCTCAATGCCTTATTCAGCGCGGCAAAGCTGAACCTATACGATGCGGGTTGTCGTAAAGCACATCTAAAGTATACGCTTTTACGCATTCAAGAGTCGCCCATGGCGTATGCCGGGCATGACAGAAGCTCCGTCTGCTTAACTCCGCGCTTTTGCTATCGCACCTGTCTGCGCGCCGCGCCGGCAGTTATCCTGCTGTTTACGGGCGGCTGCATGTGCGCTATTTCCTCGCTGTGCGGAGCATGCCTCAATGCCGTGTCTAAAACTGCGGCCGCGTCGGATACCGGCACTATTTCAAGCGCCGACCTGACCTTTTCGTCGATATCCTCCAGGTCTTTAACATTCTCGTTGGGGATTATCACTGTCTTTATGCCGGATTTGTAGGCCGCCATCGTCTTTTCCCGCAGGCCACCTATCGGCAGAACACGGCCGCGTATCGTTATCTCGCCCGTCATAGCGACGTCCCTGCGCACGGGGCGGCCGGTGAGCGCCGACGCTACGGCAGTGGCTATGGTGACGCCTGCGGAGGGGCCGTCCTTCGGCACCGCGCCCTCCGTCGCGTGGATATGTATGTCCTTGTTTTTATAAAAGCCGCTGTCAATGCCGAGCGAGCCGCTTATGCTCCTTATAAAGCTGACCGCCGCCTGCGCCGACTCCTTCATCACATTGCCGAGCGAGCCGGTAAGAACAATCTTTCCCGTGCCGTCAAGCACCACCGCCTCTATCTGCATAAGCTCGCCGCCGACCCGCGTCCATGCAAGGCCGTTTACGACGCCTATCTCATCGGTCTGCGATATATATTCCAGCCGATAGCGGTGGCGCCCCAAAAGCTTCAGGAGATTTTTGCTGTCAACCCTTACCGTGTGGCCGCTCTCCTGTTCGACTATCTCCTTAGCGGCCTTACGGCACAGCGATGCTATCCTTCGCTCAAGCGAGCGTACGCCGGCCTCACGGGTATAATAGTCTATCAGGTCGTATATCGCCCTGTCGGTTATTTTAAAGCTGTCGGCCGTCAGCCCGTGGCGTGTCATCTGCTTTTTAACAAGATGCCGCTTTGCAATATTGAACTTCTCCTCGCGGGTGTAGCTCGGCAGCTCTATTATCTCCATACGGTCGATAAGCGCCGGAGGAATAGTGTCCAGCGTATTCGCGGTAAGCACAAAAAGCGTATCGCTCAAATCAAACGGGAGCTCAATGTAATGGTCACGGAAATTCACATTCTGCTCGCTGTCCAGCACCTCGAGCAGTGCGGAGGCGGGGTCGCCGCGGTAGCTTGTGCCTATCTTGTCCACCTCGTCCATGAGTATGAGCGGATTTTTAGAGCCGGCTGTCTTCACCGCCTCCATTATGCGGCCCGGCATGGCGCCTATGTATGTCTTTCTGTGACCCCTGATGTCCGCCTCATCGTTTATTCCGCCGAGTGATATCCTCGCATATTTCCTGCCCATGCATTCGGCAATCGATTTTGCAATGGAGGTCTTTCCAACTCCCGGCGGGCCGACAAGACATATTATCTGTCCCCTTATGTCAGGATTCAGCTTCCTTACGGCGAGCAGCTCCATTATCCTCTTTTTTACATCATTAAGGCCGTAGTGCCCTGCATCTAAGATCTTCTGCGCCTTTTTTATGTTGATGTTGTCATCCGTTTTGAAGTTCCACGGCAGCTCGAGACAGGCGTCAAGATAGTTTCTTATTACTGCCGTCTCGGGAAAGCTCGGCTGCATTCCGTAAAGCTTGCCGGCCTCCTTTATCAGCTTATCGCGCGATTCCTCGCTTATATCAAGCGCGTTTATTGCGTCGATGTAAGCGTCGGCCTCAGCGGCTAAGTTTTCGCCGTCGCCCAGCTCCATGTTTATCACCTTGAGCTGCTCTCTCAGGTAATAATCGCGCTGATTGCGGTCAAGCTGCTCCTTGACCTTCTCGTTTATCTCTCTGTCTATCGTGAGTATCTCTATTTCCTTAGTCATGCCGGTGATAAGCTTTTCAAGCCTTTTTATGGGATTAAGCTCCTCCAGCACGCTCTGCTTAAGCTCTGTGTCAAACGGCAGGTTCGCCGCGATATAATCAGCCAAAGTGCCGGCGTCGGGCGCTGTCATTACCATCGCCGTAATGTCCGGCGCAATACGCTGCGAAAGCGCGGCATAATCCTCAAAAAGGCCCTGCGCGTGGCGTATGAGTGCCGTCTCCACCGTGTGCGAAACGCGCGGCTTTCTTTCTGGGCATTCCGAAACCAGCGCGCGGTCAAAGCCTTCGTCGGATATAACATCCGCTATCCTTGCGCGCCGCTCTCCCTCGATCATTATGCGCAGGCTGCCTCCCGGCAGCTTTATCACCTGCCTCACCTGCGCAAGGCAGCCCGTTTTGCTGAGATTGCTTATATCGGCGTCGGGCGCCGCCGGGTCCTTTTTTGTAGTGAGGAAAACAAGGCTGTCGTTTTCCATGGCGTCGTTTATACCCTCTACCGCCCTGCTGCCCGAAACCTCAAAGTGAATCACCATATCCGGGAATACGACAAGTCCGGTCACGGCGAGCATGTTATATGTTTTAAGCATAACTGCACTGTTTCTCATAAAAATTCCTTTCCAAATATATGTACAAAAGTCGACAGCAATATATATTTAATTATATATCAGTTTAAAAGCTTATGCAACATCTCAAAATATGGAGCAAAGCGCTTTCCTCCCCGATATTTCTACACCGCCTGATAAATATACCATACATATCCATATTTTTTATTAATTAAATGTTAAATAAAGGATATCCGCAAAAATTTCCGCTTATTTGCTCGCTCAGACGGGAGAAACGTCACAAAAGTCTGATATAACGGCCATTGAATGCAAATTATATACACCTCCGCAAGCAGACAAATATCATAAATTTTATCCCTAAAAATTTCCGGATTTTATTTGACGTGAATGGCAATATATGTTAAAATAAAAACAGCATAAGGTATATGCTTTATGGGTATTAAGAGGAGTGATTTTAATGGATGGAATAGCACTGCATAATATTGACGTACAGAAATTTATTCAGGCGCTTGATTCCTGCAAGGGCAATGTATATCTCGAAACGCCGGAGGGCGACAGGATAAACATGAAATCAAAGCTCGCGCAGTTTGCAGGCATCGCCATGCTTATTGAGGGCGGCACCATAGCCGAGGCTGTTATAAGGTGTGATAATCCCGACGACGAGTCAAAGCTGTTTCGCTTTAACCTTTACGGCGAGATGCCCAAAAAGGATGATTAACGCCTTAATAAGTATTACAGGCTCTTGTTTAAATTTTTATTGATGCGAAAAGCTAATCCCGGTCATCAGAAGATGGCCGGGATATTTTTATATGCTTTTAAATAAATCTATCGGTGAGTTTATAAATAAAATACATTCAATAACTTTTTAAGATATCGTAAGGAGATAACGGTCCGGCTTGACATGAATTTCAGTCAAGCAGCTTATTCATCGACGGCAGCGGCCTTTTCGACGCGTGCTTTATTTCAGCGATAATCCAAAGCAGAAGCGGCACTCCTATCTGAAGCGGCAGAGAAAGATACGGATATTTTCTAATAAAATCAAACATTTCAGTCGTATTGTCAAACAGCGTCATTGAGAGCGCAAGCGCTGCAAGCCCGACCGGCACCACGACGCTTCTGTAATCCTTAACCTTTAAAAGCCTTGCAGAGCCCTTTGCCGCGGCTATGAGGCAAACCGCCGTCTTGGTGATGCCGGCGAAGACAAAGTAATATGATATTACAGCTTCTATCCTCTCAAAAAACACGCTAAGGCTTGCCATTCTCGCGGCGGCATATGACGGGAACACAGCACTCTCCATGGTGCTCTGCCCGAGTACGCACAAATTTTTGAAAAACACAAGCAGCATAAGCATTATGCTGACAGCTATGCTTATCATAAATATTTTATATGAGCCGTTCCCCTTTTTTATCGAATCGCCCAGCGCCAAAAACATGACAATGTCACCGAACGGAAGGGCCAGCAGCGAAACTGAGCCCGCAAATATATTTTCAAAGCTGCTGTTAAATGCCGGAAAAAGATAGTCAAAATTATATTCCTGCGATGTCATGAGAAAAGCAATGGCTATAAGCACAAACAGCAGTACTATGATTGCAAGCGACCATCTGCCAAGAGCGCTCTCTCCGCTTTTTGCAAGGTATACGGCGGTAAGTATTATACCCGCTGCTATTACTATAAAGGGAGTACTCCAAAGCGTTATTATCTGAAAAAAGCGTGCGTAATTCTGCACAACCATCGCCGATATTAAAACGGCGTAAAGCGAAAAAACAATGGTGCCTATTATTCCTCCCGCTCTTCCGAAAGCATCAGAAAACATAAAAAAGATGTCCTGTTCCGGATAAAGCTTTACAAGCCTTGCAAACATCAGCCCAACCGGTATCATTATGGCAAAGGCGATGAGTATGGACAGCCACGAATCCTGCTTTGCGTTAAACGGCGAGCCAAGCAGAAGGTAGTTGCCCAAAATCATTATAAACAGCACCGAAAAGGCGTTTCTCACGGTAATAAAGGATTTATTCATGCTTCCACATTCCTTTGTTCAGCTAAAAATGCAAGCCCGCGACATCCTCAAGCAGATAGGACAGCAGCTCATAAGGGCCCGGCAGAAGAATATTCGATACGGCAAATATTACTATGATAAAGCTTAATGAAGCGCATATCGAATAGAAAATTATAATTTTTTTATCTATACGCTGCTTTCGCACAGCTGGTATAAAATCTATTATTATAACTGCCGCAAATATAATGATGGTCAAAAACAAAGCCATATAAATTCACATAGCCTTTCTGGCTACAAAATCGCGTTGTTCCCTGCCCTTGCCCGTAGCCTGACAAGGTATGATTTAGTTTTGCCGTTTCATCATTCTCATGCGGCAAATTTGCATCAATATAATAGTTCAGCGCAGTCTTCGCTATATTCCTCTATGTCAGCTGATGAAGCTTGTATTTGTAAAATTAATATCAACGTCAACGAATATTTCGGCTTCTTTAAGCATAGTCTCCCAGCGGTCCTTTATCTGCTCCCAGTATTCGGGAGCGTCGCGGTATATATGATTGGCAAAGCCGAGCACATCGACACCGTACTCCTGACGTGACTTATCGGTCAGCTCATAAATTTTTTTGCTTATATGCTCCTCGCATTCCCGCCTGAACATCTCAAAGCCGCCGGCGTGGTCCACATCAGCGCTGCTGTAGACCTCTCTGACCGACGCGTCAAAGCTCACATTAACGCTGAGCCTTAACGCTTCGTTCTCCTTTATGTCATAGGAAATGGCCGACCTGTTGTTCGTTATCGATATCGAGGTATTAAAGCTGCTGCTCTCGTCTATGGCAAAGGAAAATGTTGCATTGTTCAAAATATCCGCCGCCATCTGGTAATACTCAGCATACTCCTGGTCAAGATAGCCCACAAGCCTTGAGTCCTTTATGAGTGCCATGCCATCTATTACCGGACTGTCCTCCTTTACCGAAAAAGCAGGCAGCACTATGTCCGCTGAGTCGTTTATCTGATTATATATTTTATAAAGGTTTGACTTTTTGCCTGAGCTTACATTGTTGCCTATTTCATCTATAAGCTCATTAATTTCAGCTGATACTACACTGCTCATTCCCTCGCCCGGCTTTATTATTTTTTCTGCACTTTCGGCACGTGAAATTATTACATACACGCTTTCTCTTATATCGGTGCTTCGTATGCAGCTTTCTATTATATTTGCAATTCCCTCATCGGACGCTATCCCGCTGCTTATGCATATAATCTGCATATCCGGGAAATACAGTTCCTTTACTATCTGAGTCTTAGTTTTGTTGAATGCGTCAAAGATAGTTGTCCCTTCAAGCTGTATTATCTGGGTCTTTACGCTGTTCTCCTGAACCGACATCGAAAAATCTATTGCCTCAAGCGACACCTTATAGCCCGAGTCGTCGGAGGCTTTATCTATCGCCATGCCGGCAACAAGCGTAAGGTCGTCTATCTTTTTATAGTCCCAGCAGCCGGTAAGCAGAACGCATATGATTGCCAGCGAAACGGCTATGCTTGTCAGTCTTATGCCTGTTTTCATAGCTGTCTATTCCTTTCTTGCCATGCGCGTATGATTTTGGCTTAAGCCCTTAGGCCGTGTTTTCATTGCCGTCCACGGCGCCCTTATTAAAATGTCCTTTATATGCTGCAGCTTCATATTGCCTGAGAGGCGTATCTGCGAAGCGCCGAAGGAGGTCAGGTTAATTATCTGTATTATAAAGAAGGAAAGGCAGACTATTACACCAAAAAAGCCTAATATTCCGGCAAATATCAGGAATATATATTTATACATAAACGCCGATGCATTGAGCTTTGGAGTAAGCAGGTTTGTAAGTCCGGTAAAGGCCACCACAATAATCAGCGGCGCCGATACGAATTTTGCCTCTACCGCCGCCTGCCCTATTACCAGTGCGCCGACTATGCTCAGAGTCTGTCCCACGCTCGACGGTGTTCTCACACCCGTCTCTTTCAGCAGGTCGAATATTATAAGCATTATTACCGCCTCAAGCGCCGCCGGAAGAGGGACGTTCTGCTGTGCGCTCGCTATGTTAAGTGTAAGCGCCGGAGGCAGTATCTCTATCTGATAAGCGATTATTGATATATATATCGCAGGAGTCAGCACAGTAAGAAAATAGCCTATAATTCTCAGTATTCGTGCGAAGGTGGTATATAAAAAATTGAGATAATAGTCCTCGTTGCTCTGGAAATTTTCTATAAATAAATACGGCGCCGTCAGCACGACGGGCGTACCGTCCACTATAATTGCTATGCGTCCCTCAAGCAGCTTGCCTGCTACAACGTCGGGGCGCTCGGTAAAGCCTACAGTTTTATACGGAGACATCTTTTTGTCCTTTATAAGCTCGGCTATATAGTTTGTGTCTAACACTCCGTCTATATCTATAGTGCCAAGCCTGCGCTTTACTTCGTTCAGCACGCTTCTGTCCACAAGGCTGTCGATATAGCAGACGCAAATCTTGGTTTTTGTGCGTCGGCCAAGTGTGGAAAACTCCACTTTAAATTCGTTTGTGCGCAGCTTGCGGTGCAGCATGGAGAGATTGGTCATTATGGCCTCATTAAAGCCTTCCTTAGGGCCGTTGAGTATGTTTTCACCCTCCGGCTCGGCTATTGCGCGCAGCGTAAAGCCCTTGGTTTCAAGTAAAAATGCATAGTCAATCCCGTCTGCCAGCAGCAGAGTATCGCCGTAGGTCAGCGATTCTATTATTTCCTCTATGCTGTCTACACGCTTAACACTGTTTACATACAGCAGCTGCTTAACCGATTCCTCGCAAATGCTTCCGTCAGACATTGCATCAGACTCAGTAAGCGGCATTACAACGTGCTGATTTACATTTATGCCGTTTGTCAGTCCGTCAAGGAAAAATATGCAGAAGCGGCCGGCACCGTGCTTGTTTTGTATATCCCGCACACGCAGCGTTCCGACATTTTTAAAAAGCTCTAAAAACAGCTCCTTATTTTCATCAAGAGATGTGCCAAGCTTTATATTATCCGTCCGGCCGTGGTTAAGCTGCCTTACCTTTCTTTCAAGCTTTTCCTGCTTCTTTTCATTCTTATGCATGACTTCACTCTCCGCGGCATTTACTTGTTACTTATTATGGCTTTGCAAATTTTAATTATTCCATTATTCGGCGTTTTGATTTATAATTGCCTTGGTGATATATTATGACGGATATACGAGAGGAGCTTTTGAGCCTCAGAGACGAAAAATACCGCGTTTTTACCTCGTCACTGCTGCCCGGCGTGGAAAATATTATCGGCGTAAGGCTGCCGGAAATCAAAAAAATCGCTGCACGGCTTGCAAAAAGCGAAGAAGGTTATTCGATGCCGGAAAATCCGTATTTTGAGGAAGTAATGCTCTGCGGCATGGTGACCGGGCTTAAAAAGGAAAATATCCACGATAAAATTAAAGCGGCTGAGAGCTTTCTGCCTCACATAAACAACTGGTCGGTTTGCGACAGCTTTTGCAGCTGCTTCAAATTCAGCAAAACAGATGCTCCGCTGCTTTTTGACTTTATAGGCCGGTACGTTTCCTCAAAAAGCGAGTTTTACGTCCGCTTTGCCGCCGTCATGCTGCTCAAATATTTTATAAATGATGAATATATCGGCAAAACTCTTTCGGCACTGTGGCAAATGCAGCATCCGGGATATTATGCAAAAATGGCACAGGCGTGGGCAATATCAATGTGCTTTGTAAAATATCCGGAACGCACCGGGCATTACCTTTTGTCACTGCCGCTCGACGATTTTACCTACGACTCTGCGCTGCAGAAAATACTCGACTCACGCTCGCCGACACCGCAGCAGAAGGATATGATACGAGCGATGAAGAGAAAGCGCCTATGAGCAGCCAATTCAGGATAAATTTATCTCTTCAATGGCTTTATTTAACGATATCTGTTAATGGTATTCTAAACAGGCGTCTTGGGATATATTTATTGAATATATGAATCGAAGCTCATATTCTGCTTTTGGAAGCCGGCCGTAAACAGGATTTTTTGTATATTTTTCGGATAATTCGTCAAAATGCGCAAATTTACAAAGGCTTTGGGTTTTATTTCGGCGGCCTTTATGATATAATTAGTTTATAAGGTTGGGGGTGTATTATATGGATGTTTTTGCAATAATATGGCTGGTAGCCGCTGTGCTCTTCCTCATAATAGAGGCATTATCCGTGCAGCTTATTTCGATATGGCTTGCGGGCGGCGCTCTTGTCGCAATGGTCACTGCGCTCTTCCATGTGGATTTCTGGGTACAGGTGCTTATCTTTGCGGTCGTATCGCTGATTCTTATTGTACTCACCCGGCCGCTGGCAAAGCGTTTGCTCAACAGAAGGGTCGAGGCTACAAACGCCGACAGGAGCATAGGCAGAGAGGCCACCGTCACGTCTGAGATAAATAATATCTTGGGACAGGGTCAGGTCAATCTGTCCGGGCAGATATGGTCGGCGCGGTCGTCCGACGGTGAAATCATAAAGGAGGGTGAAACGGTAACGGTAGAAAAAATTGACGGCGTTAAACTTATTGTAAAAAAATTAGTTTAATCTGAAAGGGGTATTATTATGGAGTGGCTTATAGCCGTAATTGTGATTCTTGTGCTTTTGATAATTGTTATCATTGCCAATATAAAAATAGTGCCGCAGGCAAGCGCATATGTCGTTGAAAGGCTCGGCGCCTACCGCGCCACGTGGACCACAGGACTGCATCTCAAGATTCCGTTTATTGAGCGTGTTGCAAAGCGCGTTTCGCTCAAGGAGCAGGTTGTCGACTTCCCTCCTCAGCCAGTCATAACGAAGGACAACGTTACAATGCAGATAGACACGGTCGTATTTTATCAGATAACCGACCCCAAGCTCTTTACCTACGGTGTTGAACGTCCGCTCTCCGCCATAGAAAACCTTACCGCCACCACTCTGCGAAACATCATAGGCGAGATGGAGCTTGACCATACGCTCACCTCGCGCGACACCATAAACGCCAAAATACGCGTTATACTCGATGAGGCGACCGACTCATGGGGCATTAAGGTAAACCGAGTCGAGCTTAAGAACATCCTGCCGCCGCGCGAAATTCAGGATGCCATGGAGAAGCAGATGAAGGCTGAGCGCGAACGCCGCGAAGCGATACTCAGGGCAGAGGGTGAAAAGAAGAGCCGCGTGCTCGTCGCCGAGGGTGAGAAGGAATCTATGATACTCGAGGCGGAGGCCGAAAAGCAGGCGGCAATTTTGAAAGCGGACGCCGTTAAGGAAGCCAAAATACGCGAGGCCGAGGGTGAGGCCAAGGCCATTGAGACGGTGCAGCGCGCCGTTGCCGACGGTATTGTTATGCTCAATGAGGCAAATCCGCAGCAGAACGTGCTCACTATAAAGAGCCTTGATGCCTTTGCAAAGGCTGCGGACGGCAAGGCAACCAAGATAATCATTCCGTCTCAGATTCAGAGCATTGCCGGGCTGGCCGCGTCGCTTAAGGAAATTGTATCCGACGATGCTGCAAAGCCTGACGCTGTGAAATAATATTTTTGCGCTTTTGATTTCTATAAGCATATAAAGGGCGCGGCATAAATTACTGACTGAAATACTGCCGCGCCTTAAGGATTTATAAATTCACGGAAGCTTTAAAGCTATAAATTTTAAGGAGATGTTTTAATGGTTATAGAGCCAAAGGTAAAGGGATTTATATGCATAACAGCGCATCCTGACGGATGTGACGAAAACGTCCGCCGCGCGGTGGAGTATTCTCTTGCCCATAAGGGTGAGAGTAAAGACGGCCCGAAAAATGTGCTTGTCATAGGTTCCTCCACAGGATACGGGCTTGCCTCGCGTATTACCGCCGCATTCTCATTCGGTGCGGCGACGGTAGGCGTGGCGTATGAGCGCCCCTCCTCCGGCAAGAGGACGGCGTCTGCCGGATGGTACAACAATGCGGCGTTTGAAAAATATGCCGCCAAGCATTCTCTTCCCTTTGCCAGCCTGAACGGCGATGCCTTCTCCGACGAGATGAAGGTCCAGACCATGGAGGCGATAAGAAAGACGATGCCGGGGCAAAAGCTCGACTTGATAGTTTACAGCGTCGCCGCTCCTAAGCGCACCGACCCGCACACCGGCGAAACATATTCCTCTGTATTAAAGCCGATTGGTAAGCCATACTGTGAAAAAAGCGTGGACTTCCATACCGGCAAGATCTCCTCCGTATCTCTTGACCCGGCGACCGAGGAGGAAATAAGCGCCACAATAAAAGTAATGGGCGGCGAGGACTGGCTCATGTGGATAAACGCCCTTAAGGAAAATGACCTAATCGCTGAAAACGCAGTTACGCTCGCCTATTCATACATCGGGCCTGAGCTTACCCACGCCGTATACAAGGACGGCACGATAGGCAAAGCAAAGGATGATTTAGAGGAAAAGGCCCGCGAGATTGACAAGGCACTCTCATCCATCGGCGGCAAGGCATATATTTCTGTAAACAAGGCGCTTGTCACGCAGTCATCTGCGGCGATTCCTGTGGTACCGCTGTATATCTCGATACTCTACAGGCTGATGAAGGAAAACGGCACGCACGAAAACTGCATAATGCAGATGAACCGCCTTTTCCACCGCATTTATGACAGCAGCGATGTGAAATCCGTACCGGTTGATGACTGCGGCCGCATAAGGATGGACGACCTCGAAATGGCGGAGGACATCCAGAGCAGGCTGAAGGATGTCTGGAGCGTTATATCCTCCGACAACATTGACGAGCTGACGGACATCAAGGGCTACCGCGACGATTTTTATGCGCTGTTCGGCTTTGGTCTTGACAATGTGGATTACACAAGAGATATAACCGATTTTTAATAAAAGATCCGTACAAAGCATCACTAAAAAAGGCCACCGCTAATTCGGTGGCCTTTTGACGTCTTGAACATTTCTTCAGCTTCAAATCGTTTCAAATAAAGCGTCTTATTTGCTATTCAAAAACAGAGAAAATGGCAAAATCCTATTCGCCTGACTATGGCACAGGATTAAATTTGGGCACATTATTTTGGATGGGCCGGACAGTACTCATATGTGTAAAAAGCCTTATCAGGGAAGCTTGGCCTACAGCCGCGGCGCAAGCTTTGCTATCATGATGTTTGATATTTATATGTCTATCTTCATGTCCTTATAGTAATACTCCATGTCCCGCTTACCAATCTCACGCATAACCTTACACGGGTTTCCCACTGCTACAACATTAGCGGGGATATCCTTCGTGACAATGCTCCCGGCGCCTATTACCGAGTTATCGCCGATACTGACGCCCGGAAGTATCACGCTGCCTGCGCCAATCCACACATTGGCGCCTATTTTAATCGGAAGGTTGTACTGCGCCTGCTGAGAGCGCAGCTTCGGGTGTACCGGATGCCCGGCAGTGGCTATGGTTACGTTTGGCCCGAACATAGTATAATCACCAACATATAGCTCACAGTCGTCCACAAGGGTGAGGTTGAAATTGGCGTATATACTGCGGCCGAAATGAACGTATTTGCCGCCCCAGCTCGCATAAAACGGCGTTTCGATATGACAGCCCTCTCCTATTTCGGCAAACAGCTCCTTTAAAAGCTGCTGCTTTTTATCCTCTCGGCTGGGCGGAAGGCTGTTATATTCAAACACCTTATCCAAGCGCTTCGACTGCTCATTAAGCAGTGCTTCATCATTGCAGAAATACAGCCTGCCGGTCCTCATGCGTTCTTTTACTTCATCTAAAGTAAATTTTTTGTCCATACTTCTCCTCCTGCGGTGTTTTCAATTTGCTATTTATTGTCTCTAATATTTACATTGTCAATACAGTCATACAGTCGTCATCTGCTAATACGGCGGCATGAGTTGAATCCTGTAGGGGCCTGCTGCCGGCAAACATCTTGAGCACTCTTGAACGAGATATCTCAAACTTTATTCCGCTTGCATCACCTGCCACACAGCACGCAAACGGGATATAACCGTTCTAACGGCTGCCTTCTGTCATCCAAAGTTAGCGTCAAAGCCGTAGATTGTTGCCGGCACGCTTAGCTTGAGCCTAAAGCTATAGCTTTTTGTCTGGCAACAGATTATTGTTAGCAGCACGCTTCGCTAAAGCTTTTTATGTTGTCCCCGTAAAGCCGGACCCCTTTTGTTTAATCAGACAATAATCATAACCACCGGCAGAGCCGTGGTTTCACTAACTCAATAAAAGTCCGTCTGACATGCATATCTCGCACCATAAAAATGCAGACTGTTTTTACTCACGCTTTAAGCTGTGATTTGCTCTCCTCGGTAGGCCTAAGAATTATCTATATCATTGCATCCACTGTTTCTTTAATCACTTGCAGAACCTTTTCGTCGCAAACGGCATTTGGCGCAAGCGACGTGCAGGGAATATATGTGTTATTGCAGACAGAGTTTCCTGTAAGTGTTTTATACCATACCGCCGCCAAAAGGTATCTTCCATAAATTACGTTCATATGAAAGCCGTCGCGGCAAATAGACATCCCGCCATGCCCGTATATAAAAGGCTCTTTCTTCCTTAGCTCCTGAATCACATCTCCGCATGGAATTAAGCGGATACCAACCTGTTTTGCTGTGCTTCTGTATGCTTTCGACAGCTTCTCATACATCTCATGCTGGCTTTGATGATATTTGACAAAGTCAGGATGCAGGCTGTCTGTTTCGTATGCCCATGTTTCATGTAATAAAGGCTCGGCCCTTGGCAGCTTTCTTTTTATATATTCCGTAATATATTCTAAATATGGATGATATGTTTCTATAATCCCGCTGTCATGGCTCGCCTGCTGGGTAACAACATAGTCCCAAGCCTCAAGCTTTAACGCTTGCTGAACAGAAACATATTTTTCCGTAGAAAGGCCGTTTTCCTCGAGCAGATATTCCTCCGCTTCATTTTGAATATTTTTCCAATGACGCTCCAGGCTGCAGCCGCCGATATACAGATTTACTGCCTTTATATCTATATTATCAGCCGCGGCAATCTGATGTAAATAATATGTGGCATCCTGCGAAAAGCTGTTCCCTACTGCAAGTATCTTCAGCATTTTTACCTCCATAAGTTCAAGGCTGTTTTGCGGATAAAGGTTAGCCTTGTTGCCCTTCTCATCATACCACCCATAAACAGCTTTTTCAACTATGCTTTCAAAAGCATATCGGCCAAATTTGTCAAGACCTCGTTTCGCTCAAGCGCCTTTCTAAATTCAAAAATGCAGCGCTTCATAGCGCTTTTCCGGCCGATAGAAAGTCAAATTTAAAAAGCAGGCTGCTTTTATTGACAGGCGCAAATGGCTCTAAACAGTAATTAGATGCTCTGACAGTTCAATTATATAGCTTATATATCCCGCTGCGGGACAAATTTTATCGGCAATAAAATCACGGCGATGCCTCTTTAGCACCGCCGTTTATCAGAATTTCCCAACAGCAACAAATATTTTCAAAAGAGAAATTACTCGCTTACAAATTCAATATTGATATCACCGTTGTTGCCGGACACATTCAGCGCTTTTTCGCCGCTCTCTTTATTGTCCGGCAGATTGCTTTCACCTTTTTTTATTTCAGACTTAATAGAAAAATCATCATAACCTCCTACAACCGTGCCGGAAATATCTCCATTTTTAACGTTCAGGGTCAAGGCAGTGCCTACATCTAAGCTTCCAAAGGCAATATTACCTCCGTTAGAAGAAATATTTATACTTCCGCTTACAGACAATGCAGGAAGTGTTATATCCTCGTTAGTTGTGGATAGTGTAATGTTTTTTAAAAGTGCGTCCGGTATCTGCAACGATACTTTCCGATTTTCGGCAGAGGGTTTTCCCCCGATATAATCCGTCCACTCCTTATCGCTTGCACTTGCCATGGTCAACACATTCCCGGAAACAGAAATATCGTAATATTCTTTACTGTTTTCATAATATTGAATATGAACTTGTTCGTCCTCGGACAGCGACACTTCAATTTCTCTGTCACGCAGGTTAAGATTGATTTCATCAATCTGTGTGTCTGACGTATAGCTTTTTTCCTCAAACGGTTCGCTGCTGTCCGAGCAACCCGATAAAATGAAGCTGCTCAGCATAAGCAATAATACAAGTGAAATAATTTTTTTCATAGTAATTCCCCCATAATTTTATAAATTAGAACTGCAATAATTTTAACGCATAGTTTGTAATATTCTGATGCCCGGCAATGGATTTGAGAATCCCTGCCCTTCCTTCCAAGCAAAAAATAAATACCCGGAACGTCAACCTGCAAAGCAATGTTTTTTAGTACAGCGGCTTACCTGTACCGCTTTTTACTTGTTTAAGTTCTATAATGCAGCCTTCCTTCCAATGAGTATTGCAATATCTATTGTCTTTAGCAAGATCCTATGCTAAAATGATTATAATCCTTTGTGTAACACAAATGTCAACAGGAGAAAACAAAAATGAAGAAATATTTTTCAGTTGGAGAAGCTGCAAGAGCCGTCAATACAACGAGCGAAACGCTGCGGCATTATGACCGCATCGGGTTAGTGAAGCCAAGCAAAAAAGACGAATGGACTAATTACCGCTATTATACCGAACAGGATATTGTCCGGCTGAATACGGTACGGGCTTTGCAGCTTATGGGCTTGCCTTTGAAGGAGATAAAAAAAGTTTTAGAATATGATGATCTTGAAAAAATTGTGGACTTTTTGGCGCAAGCAGAAAAAAAGGCCGATGAAAAAATAGCTGCACTACAGTACAGCAAAGCCAAAATTCAGTTGGCAAAGGCAGACTATGAAAGAAAATTGCAGATGCACAAAAATTTTAACGGCACATTTATCAAAGATATTCCGGAGCGTGTTATTTTGCTGTCAGATACCTTAGAGGTACCGACACTTGATAATCTTTGGAATTATCTCAGTCATTTCTATGATAAAATTACTCCCGCCTTAAAAGAGAAGTTTGAATTTGAGGATTTAGCGGGAATATACACCGAAAACGGATTATCAAAGCTTTTTGCCGTCTGCATTCGTTATGCGGATATAAACGGATTAAAGGTATTGCCTAAGGGAAAATATCTGTGCGCTGATTGTACTGAAGAAAACCGTGAACAGGTATTAAGCGAGGTAATGCGTATAGCCAAAGCAAAATATGGTGCAGATCCGACATTTACAGTGCAGCTAATCGTTGTATCGGGAATTTTGCACTGGAATTATGAAGTGCAGGTCTGTATTGAGAGCTAAAAGATTCTCCGATTGACAGCAGGAGTCATACAGAATTGCAAATTGTAACAGCCGCGGCAAACGGATTATGTCTGGCGATATGCAAGGCTTTCAGCATTTTAACATAGCTGTTGATGAGCTTACAGCCCGCAGCAATACTGATTTCCGCTGCTGTTTCTTTCTGTCCGGATTTTCGGCCTGGCTCTCGTTTAAATGAAATCGGCGATTTTTTTAATTGCGGAAAAAGATAGAAATAGAATAGGCAGTTGATATCTTAGCAATTGATTGGTATTTATTTAATATATTTTTTATTTAATTACGTCAGATTATCCAGCATAGATTTTTCCTGTATATGGTTTATCCGATAAAGCATAACCCTTTATAACTTGTGGTTATACAGAAAAAACAGCATCGTTTATACAATGCTGTTTCTATGCGTCTATTTAATTTTTTGTGTTCCCACACTCATCAATGACTATTGAAACGGTGATATAGTCATCAATACGCTTATTACGGAATTTATCGCCTCTGTGTCAAATACTACATGGCGGGAAAAGTGCCTGAATCTAAGGATTTCTACAAGGTCTCTTTTTGTAGCAGCACTACCGTCTCAACGTGTGCAGTGCGCGGGAACATATCCACTGGCTGAGCTTGTTTTATGCTATACCCCGCCTCTGACAGGGCCTTTACGTCTCTCGCCATGGTAGCACTGTTGCAGGATACCATAATTATCTTCTGAGGGAACAGCTCCGATATCATGTTAAGCAGCTGCTGTGAGCAGCCCTTGCGCGGTGGGTCTACTATAATTACATTCGGCCTCTCGCCCCGATTGAGCAGAGCCTCGGCTGCAGCAGCGGCGTCGGCGCAGAAAAATTCCGCATTTTTTATGCCGTTTATCTCTGCGTTGTGTCTTGCGTCCTTTACGGCATCCGGCACAAGCTCAACGCCTATTAGCTTTTTTACTCTATCGGCAACCGAAAGTCCTATGGTGCCGACACCGCAGTACAAATCCAGAAGCGTCTCGCTTTCGTTAAGCTCCGCCATACCGGCTGCGATATTGTAGAGCTTCTCGGCCCCGCTGCGGTTTACCTGATAAAAGGAAGCCGGCGATATGTGGTATGTGTTGCCGCAAAGGATGTCGTTTATATACGGCCTGCCGTAAAGCAGTATGTTCTTTTTGCCGAGTATCACGTTCGTACTTGCGGTGTTTACGTTGAGCATTACGCTCGCAACGTCTTTATTAAGATTTATCAGTCCTGCTGCAAACTCGTCGGAATGCGGCATCCTTTTCCCGTTTATGACAAGGCAGACCATTACCTCGCCGGTGGCCTCGCCGTATCTTATGTATAAATGGCGAAGAAGGCCGGTGTTATCGGTCTCGTCATACGCGCTGATATTATACCTTTCGGCAAAGGCACGGGTATATTCTATTATTTCGTCAAAAAATCCGGGATGCAGCCGGCAATGCGATATACCAACTACCCTGTGGCTGCGCTTGGCATAGAAGCCTATACATATTCTGCCGTCTGCATCATATCGTATCGGAAGCTGCGCCTTGTTTCGGTAACCGTTTATCATTGGAGATGGAGATATTTCGTTTACTTGGACGTTTATCCCTTCTTTTTTCAGATTCTCGCCGACGGTTTTCTGCTTGACCATAAGCTCGGCGTCATATGATATATGGCGAAAGCAGCAGCCGCCGCACTTTTTATACACACAGCAGTCGTCGGCCTGCCTTTGCGGCGAAAGCTCAATAAAATCCTGCACTATTGCAAAGGCATATGTTTTCTTTACCTTGACTATCTTTGCTCTTATCCTGTCTCCGGCAGCGCAGCCGGGAACAAATATCACCATTCCGTTGCTGAGTCTGCCTGCACCGCTGCCCTCAAAGGTGATATCGTCTATATTCAGCTCTATAATGTCGTTTTTCTTCAAGACACTATTCCCCGCTTGCATTAATTTTGCCAGACATAATGAATCCGGATTTTTGCAAATGATTTCCTACCATGATTATAACATTTCTCTCCAATTTAGACAAGTGAGGTAAGATACAGAGCAGCTAATAAATACTTGCATTTTCGCATTTATATTTTAAAATAATATTAGGTAAATGAAAGGGTGATAATATGTCGCTTAAGCATATTGCGCTGATAGGCGCCGGCGCCATGGGCTCATTTTTTGCGCCTCGGCTTTATGAGACGTTCGGCAGCGATTTTTTCCTCATAGCAGACGGCAGGCGTAAGGCTCTGCTGGAGAATGAGGGGCTCAATATTAACGGTGTCAACTATAAATTTCCCGTTAAAGCTCCCGGTGAGAAGGCTGACTGCCGTCTCATCATTATAGCTGTCAAGTCGCCCGCGTTAAAGAGCGCTATTGAACAGATTAAAAGCTTTGTCTGTGAGGATACCATTATTTTATCCGTGCTAAATGGCATGGAGAGCGAGGAAATGGTTATCAGAGAATACGGCGAAAAGCATGTGCTCTACTCCTTTATGCGAGTATCTATTGTTATGAAAAACCGCACCTGCGAATACGACCCCCAAAAGGGCTATGTCTCATTTGGCGAAAAGAAGAACAATATTTACTCCGACAGAGTGCTGACAGTTAAGGAAATCATGGAGCTGTCGGGCATACCATACGTTATTCCGGATGATATGATGCATGATATGTGGTTTAAGTTTATGTGCAATGTAGGCGAAAATATGACCTGCGCGCTGCTCGGAATACCCTTCGGCGCTTTTAGAAGCAGCGAGCATGCCAATGCTATAAGGATTGGCGCTATGGAGGAGGTCGTGCGTATTGCAAAACGGCTCGGCGTCAATATCAGCAGACGTGAGATTGACGAGCAGGGCGAATTTATCAAGAAGCTTCCCTTTAATAACCGTCCGTCTACGCTGCAGGATTTGGAGGCCGGAAAATTTATAACCGAGGTCGATACTTTTTCCGGATTTGTCGTTCAAAAGGGCCGAGAGCTCGGTATCGAGACGCCCATAAACAGCATGCTTTATAATTCTATTAAGGTGCTGGAGGAGAAAAACCGCGGCGATTTTTCTGAGAAAAGACAATAAATATTTCGCAAAACATATATATTATATTCCGAGCATATACATATTTTTGCATTTAAAAACATTAGCATTAAGTCAAATCCTTATAAAATGCGGTATTTTGCATGGGCCTTAAAGAATCTCGGCATCGGCCTATTTTGTCAACAATACCATAGCATCACACCGCGCGTATCACAGTCATTTTCAATCATGCAGCAAGGAGCTGGGCTATATACTGCTGCCTGCTGTTATGTATACTTTTGCTTTGCAAAAAGATTTTCTTTGGGCAACCTGCCGCTATAGTTTTTCTGCTGTACTATCTATGCCTTAGGCTTTGCCCGGTTTTGGCTGACAACAATGCAGAATCAGGAGCCTTAAAAGGCTCCTGATTCTTTTAACTCATTTATGTCCTGTATTTCTCTGAATTATTTAGGATATCTATGGTTTAGATCTTGCTTCTCTGCAATATCATTTCCGTCATTCCTATACCGTCGGAAACGGAGCCGCTTGCCGACTCCATGACTATAGTCAGCTCCTTGATGCCGGTAACATCTGCTGAAATCTCAAATGAACTTCCGTTATCAGCTATCCTTGTGTTTTCATAAAGTGTTACACCGTCACCATAAATTTTAACCGAATAATAGCCTGTTTGATTCTTGGAGGAACGGCCGTAAATTGTCGCCGTAAATCTGTTATAGCCTCTATCGATAAGAAATGTTGCGTTCGTTTCACTGTAAACCATCCAGCTATACCCGTTCCAAAAGCATTTGGCGTGCTCGGTCTGGTAGGTATCAGTATCCGCAGCAAGTCTTGACACCTCTCCCTTTATAGGCGTCAGGTCATACAGGTTGACTGGTGCAAAGGATACATAATATTCCCGTTTTTCGGCAAGCTCCGGGTCATCAGGATAGTGCGCAAGAGCCGATTGAATTATGCCCAGCGCTTCCTCATATTGGTCCGCGCCGGTAAATACGGCCTCTGCATCCGATATTGTCTGAGATATGTATTGCCTTTCACATGTGTTTATCTTGGATAAAAGCGTGCTGTCCTCCGTTATAATTTCGGCTGCTTCTTCAAGTACGGATATAGCTTCTAAATAATCTCCGTTTTTCTGAAGAAGCTCAGCCTCCTCAAGCACCTTCTCCTTATAAAGCTCTGACGCTTCCTTCGACTTTGCCGACGCGTTCTCGTAATTGGCGTCCTCTGGCAGGACAAGCTCAAATTCAGTTATAGCCTCCCTGTAATTCTCCGATTCAAAAAGCTCAAGCCCGCTTTCATAGGCCGCTCTGGAGGCCAGTGCCTGCTCGATGTCACTTATCAGCTCATCATATTCTGAAATTTGGCAGCCGGTGGATGAGTGCACCTTTTGCGCCGTAGTACTTCTGACCTCCGCGGCGCCGGCATCATATTTACCCGACAGCAATCCAGCGGAAATATCCGCCATATATGAATTCATACATTCTGCTGCCTCGGCCTCAAGCTCTGCATTGCCCGCAATCGCCGTATTATACTGAGCTATAGCATCCTCATAGGCGTTTTCCTGAAGACAGGCTACAAAATCTTTGACCTCTTTGTTTTCGGCGCCAAAGCCGGCTTCACCGCTGCCTTTGCCGCAGGCTGTAATTCCGACAGCTATAAGAAGCGTTAGTGCCGTAATTGCCAGTGATTTTACCCTCATCTGTCATGCCCCTTCCCATTGTGATTGTCGCTTTTGCACGGAAATTCATTATAATGTGCGGCTTATTTATAGTCGGGGATGCCTAAATCGTCGAAGCGAAGATCCGATATGTATATGGTCATCTCACCTGATTCAAAATACACATTGCAGCCGCTTTCCTTATCTACAACAATGCGGCCGCTTTTTTCTCCGTCCTCCATAATGTCATAGGTATATGTTTCGCCCTCCGCAAAGGACAGGCTGTCCTCACACTTTTTATACTGCACATTCGGGCTTGCTTCGGATAATGCATCTGTAAAGCCAAAGCCCAGCACCAGCATCATATCCATATACGGACTGGTTTCATCACTCAGCTCGTCCTGTGAGGACTCGGTATCGGCCGTAAAAGCCTCATCAAACACGTCCCTTACATATTTTGTTATATTGCCGTCGGCATCCTGCACATACACATAATCCGTAAGCATATCCGTCACATATAACAAAGCGTTGTCGTCGTCCGTATTGTCCACCGCTATTTTGCACGACCATGTGCTGTCATCATCAGGAGTTGTGAATGTAAAGCTTGCTGCGACCTTATCAATATCGTCCGGTGCTGTTTTTTCCGGCTTGTCCAAAAGCGTTCCGACCGGGACTTCGCCGTCCTCACTGCCATACGATGCTTCTCCGGCTTTGGAAGCGTCCTCCCCGTCCGATGAAGCGACGTCTTCTGCCGGTTTGTCCGTTTTCTGCTCAGAGGCTGACGCCGATTCCGATGCTGTTTGACCGGACCCTGTATTCTGACATCCCGCTGCAAGCATAAGAAGGAGTAATACCAGTAAAATCACCGCTATTTGCGAACTCAAGCCGCAGACGGCTTTGAGGTGCGCCCCCACATCTCGCCTGTTTTCCATTTTTTAATTCCCCCTCCGACCTATTTCATGTTTTTGAATGTGTTAATTATAAAGATTGAAGGGCTTGATTTCAATCAGCCGCCAGCTTATAAGACTCATTTTTAAGCGGCACTGCGGCGGTCTGCGATTCGCTGTAAACAAGGTGCAATACAGGAAGAGTATCCTTTGCCGTAAGCCGCAGTAAAGACTTTATCAGGACGAAAGGCAATAATTACTGCAGGACCCAAATTTGCGGCCTGTAATCAAATAAAACCTCCTGCATTCAACGATACACCTTATAACATGTATTACTTAACACCGATTACTGCTGTTTGGCAGAATAAAGTGTTCTAAAGCAATCAAAACCACTGGTAAAGAGTGGTTTGCTCAGGCCCCAGAGAGGTCAGAACTTGCTGACCCCTGTAGGGGGTACTGAAAAGCTATCATTGCATCGCTTGCTCTGCTGCTGGTAAACCAGTTCTCTTTGATTTTCCAGTTTATCTCTTTAAGCAGAACACCTCACGCAAAAATTTCCGTGTCCCTATGAGTCGACCAGCTCCTTTATTCTTCTTTTGATAACTATGCGATTCTTTGACCTTGTCTTTTTCAAGACCCTTTTATATGCCCCCCGCATGAAGAATCAGGGGGTTTTAAGCCTAAAGACAGCAATAAACCCGCATGCGAGGCAAAATGCATCGCATGCGGGTTATAGGTAATATTGTTAAAATTTATTTACTGAAAATACAGTTAAGAATTTTATGCAGCGGGGCTGACAGTGTCTGTCCCGCTGTTAAGACTGGCAAAATAATCTATTGCTGCCCTGACCTGGGAGTCGTTTTCGGGCTCAAGCCTGTAAAAATACTTCGATTCGTCCTCAGTAAGCGAGACCGCGATATCCGGCTCAAGACCGGTGCCGTCAAAGTTCACACCGCTCGGCGGATAAAACTTTGCTATGGTTATCCGTATCGCGGAGCCGTCAGACAAATTATATGTCTGCTGCATAACGCCCTTGCCATACGTTTTTTCTCCTACTAATACTCCCTTGCCCATGTCCCTTACAGCCGCGGCAAAAAGCTCCGACGCGCTTGCAGTACTTCCGTTTGTGAGAACTGCCATAGGCAGGTCGACGCATTGCGCGTCAGAGGTAAACAGCTCCTCTCTGACACCGTTTTTGTATTCCGCCGATACAAGCACTCCCTCCGGCAGAATGCAGTCGAGCATCTCCTCCACAGAGGCAAGAGTGCCTCCGCCGTTATTGCGCAGGTCAAAAATCAGGCCGGCCGCGCCCTGCTGCTGCATGGAATCCACTGCGGCTTTGAATTGGTCAGGAGTGCTGTCGTTAAAATCAGTTATTTTTATATACCCGATATTGCCAATCATTTTCGACTGCACAGATACATCTGTATACTCCTGCCTTACTATAGTAAAATCAATAAACTCGCTGCCGCGCTGCACAGTAAAGCTTATCGATGTGCCGCTTTCTCCCCTTATGGCATTGACCGCCTCAGAATATCCGAGCTCATTTACATCTGTACCGTTCACACGGCAAATAAGGTCGCCTTTTAAAAGGCCGGAGGATGCCGCCGGAGTATTTTCCATTACATATGCAATATAGATATATCCGGTATCGACATCCTGATATACACTCACACCTATTCCTACACTTTGCCCGGCCATCGACTGAAGTGCTGTTTTGTATTCCTCCGCCGTCATATATGCGCCCCACCTGTCGTCCAGCGCAGCTATATATCCAGCTGCCATACCGTCAGCTATATTGCCAGAGTCTACATCGTTTATATAGTTTTCCGATACTATCGCGTCTATCTCGTTAAGCTTGGTATAGCCCTCCTTCAGCGCCTCTACGTCCGTGTAGTCTCTGTTGTAATATGCGACGGACACAATCTGAGATATGGTTATGGCCACCGACACCGCAATTATCATAAGCGCTATCGTAACACCCAGTGGTACTTTCTTGTTCATAGCATTTTTCCTTTCAGCAATGATTTATCTTAATGCCCAAATAAAATTATATACTTTAATTGCAAAAGTATTCGCATTCAAAAATCAGGCGTCTATATAAAGATGGGCCGCCTTTTGCAAAAAGCAGCCCAATTATTTATAAACTATGTATATCAGCTAAAGTAATTCATGGGATTAACAGCGTTGTTCCTGCTATTTTTATGTATTTCAAAGTGGAGGTGCGGACCGGTGGAATTTCCCGTGCTTCCGACATAGCCGATAACCTGTCCGGCACTTACATGCGTGCCCACGCTCACTATACCCGGCTGTGACATGTGTCCGTACAGTGTATAATAACGAACTCCGTCGCTGCTCGTGCCGTGGTCTATCATTATATAATTCCCGTATCCGCCGGAATTATACTGATTTACAATTACAACACCGTCGGCAGCAGCGACTATAGGACTGCCGTATATTCCGCTCTTTGAAATATCAATACCCTTGTGCAGTCTGTCCCAGCGCGTACCGTAATATGAGGATATTGTATAGCAACTCGGTACCGGCCATGTAAACATATCACTCGCATACACATCTCCGTCTGAAGCCGAAGCGCCGGTATTGCCGTTGCTGAATTGCAAATCGTTATTTTCCTCTTCGGCCTTTCTCTGAGCTTCAGCGATCTCAGCATCAAGCTGTGCCATAGCCTCCTTATTATCCTCCTGCTCGCTTTCAAGCGTAGCTGTCTGATCCTCAATGGAAGAAATGGTGGCGTTGAGAGCCTCAAGCTCCTCTGTATACTGGATATTGAGTGCCTGCAGATCCTTTTTGCGCTCCTCTGCCTCAGCCTTCTGTGCCTCTATCTCAGCCTTGGCAGCCTCAATTTCCGTCATCTTCTGCTTTATGCTTTCCATCAGAGCATTATCTGCCTCGGTAACATTGCGAACAAGCTCAGAGCGCACAAAGTAATCCGTCAGATTATCTGCGCTCAGCAGCAGTTCAATCTGGGAGGTGCTGCCCGTCATGTATATGGCTCTCAGCCTTTCCTCGAAAAGAGCCTTTGCGTCCTGAAGCTCGACTTCCTTTTGCGCTATCTCTGCTTCCTTTTCAGTTATCTTAATCTCGGTCTGACCTATTTCGGCAACCACTGTGTCCAGCATTGCCTTTGTATTTGCAGCCTTTTCCTCATACTTTTCGGCGAGCGCCTGCTTGTCCGCCATGTCGGCTTCAAGAGCATCAATTTCTTCCTGAAGTCTTTCATTGGCTTCTTTCAGCTCCTGCTTTTGGTCCTGCTTTTCCTCAATGGAATCAGCACCGGCAAAATATCTCACGCTCGGTACAGTTAAAGTAACCAGAGCGGCGGACATGATTACTGCCGTAGATTTGATTATCGTCCCTTTAAGTCCCACGAATATGCACTCTCCTTAGTATGAATATTCTGTATATACTTACATGCTTAAGTTAATTATAAAGCGCTGAACTCGCTGCCCTCACGGCGCAGATACTTGGATATCGTTATAACGCTCGCTATGAGTCCGGCGATAATGCCGAGCGCAAGGAATATGAGAAGAATAATCCACATGAAGTTTGAGAAAGGCACAGGGTTAAAGCTCAATATGCTTATTATAGGCTCAAGCGCTCTTATAGCCACCTTATAAAGTAAGTATTCAACGCCGACCGTAAGCAGGGAGGCTATTATGCCCAGTGTAATGCCTTCAACCATAAACGGGAAACGTATAAAGCCGTTTGTTGCACCTACCGCCTTCATAATGCTTATTTCCAGCTTGCGGTTGAACATCGTTATACGTACGGTGTTCGCGATTATTACAAGAGATATAAGCGAAAGCAGCACTATCATCCATATTCCAGCCGTGTTTATCGCACTTCTAACGGTAGTGAGTATAACTGCTAAGTCGCGCGAGGAATCATAGCTGTCAACCCCGTCTACATTTTCTATCGCTGATATCGTCTGGTCATACTGTTCCAAATCTATCATGGAAGCACGTACGGTTTCCGGCAATATGGTGTTGCCCTCACCAAAATAGGCGTCAAAATACTGTTCATACTCCGGGCCCATTGTCTCAAGCACACCCTCAAGCGCCTGACTGCTTGATATGTATATGGTTTCATCGGGATTTATATTGTCAAGGCTTCTTATCTGCTCATAAACCGACTGTACCTGCTCATCGCTCAGATCATCGTCAAGATAAATCATGACGACGTTCTGGCTTTCGATAGTGGACATTATTCTGTCCACATTCTCCGAAAAGGCTATCGCAAGGCCCATAAGCAGCATGCTCGCCATAAGCACGCCGACAGATGCAATGGACATCATGCGGTTGAGCCATATGTTCTTGAGTCCCTCGCCGATGAGGTACCTTACACTTCTTGCCTTCATCAGAACACACCTCCGGCGTTGTCCGCCACGATGTGCCCGGTTTCTATCATCACAACCCTGCGGTCAAAATCACGTACCAGCTGATGCTCATGCGTGACCATGAGAATTGTGGTGCCGCGGCGGTTTATCTCCGTCAGCAGATCCACTATCTCATACGACATGTTCGGGTCAACGTTACCGGTAGGCTCGTCCGCGATTATCATAGACGGCTTGTTGACCAGCGCCCTCGCAAGTCCTACGCGCTGCTGCTCACCGCCGGAAAGCTCACGTGGAAGACTGCGTGCCTTCCTGCCAAGGCCGACAAGATTAAGCGCATATGATACTCTTTTGCGTATCTCGCGCTTTGATGCGCCGACAACATGCATCGGGAAAGCAACGTTTTCAAACACGTTCATGGTCGGAATAAGACGAAAGTCCTGAAATACTATTCCCATAGTCCGCCGCAGCAGCGGGACTTCCTTCTTGCGCAGCGACGACATCTTAAAACCATTTACCAGTATCTCGCCGGCGTCGAGCTTCTCCTCATGTATTATGAGCTTTATAAAAGTGCTTTTGCCGGAGCCGGATGGG
The DNA here is from genome assembly GCA_944412495.1 of uncultured Clostridia bacterium. Lineage (GTDB taxonomy): Bacteria > Bacillota > Clostridia > Oscillospirales > Acutalibacteraceae > Timburyella. Next base: position 39,964 of record CALYBL010000029.1, read on the forward strand.
CCGACTATAAACACAAACTCTCCCTTATCTATTCTTAAATTTACATCTGAAAGGGCCTTGGTCCCGTTGTCATAGGTCTTATATACGCCCTTGAACTCTATAAGCGGCTGAGAGGCTCCGCTTGACAATACTTGCTGATTAATTGTTCTCAACCTTTCAATACTTGACCGGATTAGCCGTTAAATATTTCTTTACCATAAGTGCTATTTTAAAGATTATGGCGTGGTCAAATTCACGCAGATCAAGCCCTGTGAGCTTTCTTATCTTTTCAAGCCTGTACACGAGAGTATTGCGGTGTACAAAAAGCTTTCTTGAAGTTTCGGACACGTTGAGGTTATTCTCAAAGAAACGCTGTATTGTAAAGAGCGTCTCCTGGTCGAGGCTTTCTATTGAGCCCTTCTTGAATACCTCGTTGAGGAATGTCTCACACAGCGTGGTGGGCAGCTGATATATAAGCCGGGCTATGCCGAGATTATCATAGCTTACAATGCTTTTCTCCGTATCAAATACCTTGCCGACCTCAAGAGCCACCTGAGCCTCTTTAAACGAACGCGCAAGGTCCTTTATGTTGTTAACGCACGTGCCTATGCCGACAACTGCATATGTATAAAACTCACTCGAAAGCGTGTCGACTATCGAACGAGCAAGGTTTTCAAGGTCCTTAGTCTCAATTTCAGGCTTTACATCCTTTACAAGTGCAATATCGGTCTCGTTGACATTTATTATGAAGTCCTTGTTCTTTTCCGGGAATAGATTCTGTATTACGTCGTAAACCGATATGTCATTCTTGCTTACAACCCTTATAAGCAAAACAGCGCGGGATATGTCAGAATCAAAGTGAAGCTCCCTCGCCTTTATATATATGTCGCCCGGAAGAATATTGTCCAATATAACATTCTTTATAAAATTAGAGCGGTCGTATTTTTCATCATAGTACTGCTTTATAGAGGAAAGTGCCACCGCAATGATTGACGCATAACGCGCCGCCTGAAGGTCCGCGCCCTCGACGAACACAATATATTCCGGATGCTGCGGCTGGCCGAACGGCTTATAGCTGATATTGCCGCGCACAAAACCATCATACGCGTTTGTCACATCCGAAGAGTTGATATCATGCGTTTCACCTATCCTTGTAAGGTCACTGCAGGAAATAACTGTAAAAGTATCGTCTAAAACGCCTATGGTACGGTCTATGGTTTCCTTCATCTGATGTACAACACCCTGGAAAAGACGGTTGGACATTTTTTCACTACCCCTCATCTGTAATAATTATCAAAATAGTAACGGCATTTTTACTTCTCTGTTGATATTTTACACAATCACAGATGATTTTTCAAGTGATAAATGGCTTTTTTTTAGTTGCAGATTACAAATAATTACAAATTTACAATTTGTTCATTTTTTATTAATAAATTTGCTCGGCATTCAAAAAAGCCTGAAATAATGCTGTTTTATCAGACTCACCGCTATTCGCATCGGTCTGCTCAAGATTGCTTTTGAGAAAAATTGAAGTTTACATATTATTTTATGTGTCATTTTGTAACCATATTTCCGTCGTAAGCCCCGTCAAGTCCGCATTATGGCTTTTTCATAATGGAAATTTGTGATATAATGCACTTGCGGCAGTCAAAAGGACATCGGCGAATACCAAAATTTTTCGTCTTATGCCAACCGGAGAAGATACAAAAAGGCTGTCATTAACTAAAAGCAAAGGCGTGATTTGATGTATCGCGGCAAAGTTTTGCTTGCCATAAGCGGCGGCGTTGATTCTACTGCGGCCGCTGTACTGCTCATGCAGTCGGGATATTATGTGGAGGGAGCTACAATGCGCCTGTGGTCGGACGACATATACTCCGCCGAAAAATGCGTTGAAGACTCTGCCGACGTATGCGCTGCATTAGGAATAAAACACCGCGTACTCAACTATAAAAACGATTTTAAGGACGAAATTGTGTCGTACTTTTTAAGAGAATATCAAAACGGCAGGACACCGAATCCCTGCGTGCTCTGCAACCGGCGGTTTAAGTTCGGCCGCTTCTACCGCGACGCGCTTGAGGACGGCTTTGATTTTATTGCCACCGGTCACTATGCCCGAATTTGTGAGTCGAACGGCAAAAAAGCAGTGCTGAGAGCAGCATATCAACCGAAGGATCAGTCATACGTTCTTTATAATCTCAGGGAGGAGATGCTACAGCATATTCTTTTTCCGCTCGGTGATATAAGCAAGGCAGAGGCGAGAGCGCTTGCCGCCGAGTACAGGCTGCCGTCGGCCGAGAGCCGTGAAAGCCAGGAAATATGCTTTATCAAAAACGATGACTATATCGACTTTTTAAGCAGATTCGGCCCGCCATCTCCAAGGGGCAATTTTGTGGATATGAGCGGGAATGTCCTCGGCGAGCACCGCGGCATTACAAGCTACACCGTCGGCCAGCGCAAGGGCTTGGGGATTACTTTCGGCGAGCCTAAGTATGTCGTCTCGATAAACGCCGACGACAACACGGTGACGCTGGGCGGCAATGAGGACACCTATTCCTCGGCCGTGGAATGCCGCGATTTCAGCTTTATAAGCGATGAATATTTAAAGCAATTTATGAAAAACAATTACTCCCATGCCGCGTACGGCGGGAAAATACAGGCAAAGATAAGGTATAAGGGCCCGCTTGCCGACGCAGATGCAGTTATATCTGACGGTGTTCTGCGCATAAGCTTCAAAGCTCCGCAGCGTGCCGCGACACCCGGACAGTCGGCGGTGCTGTACAGCGGTGATATGCTGCTTGGCGGCGGAGTTATAGACCATGTAATAAAATAGTCGCGGCATCCCTTAAGCTTATCAGGATGCCAAGTCTGTGATATTCGGCTGTGGTATTGATGAAACAAAACACATTTCATTATGGCAAACGGCAGCATCATAACAGCAGCAATAAATTCACAAGCAATGATGGATTAATATACTTGATAAAAAACTTTACATATACATGCCTGTAAAACGGTCAATGCAAAAAAGCGGGTCTAAACGCGAACATGCGTCCAGACTCAGTATGTCACCAAGCTGCAAAAGAGACGCCTAAAAAATTTGAAATGGTCTCAGGTCTGCAAAAGCCGGCAGTGAAAGCAAGCCGCCGCAAAAGCGTTTTTTGGCCGAGCAGACGAGCACGACTTTTTTTGCAGCATAGGGACAGCTCCTGCAAGCTCCGCCGGCGGCGGGTAGAGAGAGCAGGAATTGGCGCTGCGGTCGGCAACTTGTAAAGCGGCCTCAATACCGCAGACAGAGCCGGGTACCCGCGAGACGGCAGACATGGAAGCGGGCGGAGGACTTATTTTGAGGCCGCAGGCAAAAAAATAAGCCGAAGCAAAGTTCGCTTTGCTCCGACGTGGCAAGAGACAATAAAAAATGCTTTTCGATTTTAGTGTATTATGACCTCCGAGTGAATTCTTTATGCTATTAAAGACAAGGTTAACGCCCCGTACGATGAAGTAAAAGAAAAAGCTGAATCCGGGACGCGGACATGCGTCCAGGCTCAGCCCGGCGTAATCATTCCAACAAAAGGAAAACATCGAAAACAACGATTTTTGCGGCGCTTTTCAAGCACCTTTCCTTTATATTTTTATACTAACATAAAGAACTCTGAAAATCAAGTGGTTGCAATGCTTTTTTGACCAGTTTTTTCAGCTTTTTTGCAGTAAACAGGTTCTGTGATTGAGTCAATCTCTTTAAATAATCCCCTGAAACTAGACCTTACCAGTCTGTTTCAAGGGATCCATTCAGTCTATTAATTTTAGTATAATCTTACAAGTGTCAATCTTAGTGAAGCAAACCCGTTTTTCACAAACAAATCTGCCGATTGTGTCCCGCTTGGAATGTTTACCACATCACTTACCGTAGTTCCCCCACCACCGTACACTCCACCATCTCCATTTCCATAAATCATAGTAGGAGAAGTGATGCAACATTGAATTGCATGCGATTTTTCATCGATTTCAAATACTTTTGTTTCCCCATTTCTAATTGATGCAATTACTTGTCCGTCACAAATGATTTGATATACTACTGCACAACCAAAAAAACTTGATGCTCTTTCAATTTTAATTTTTCTTAGCTTTGCTTTCTGGTAAGCTGACTCATTTTTCACCTTTGCTCCGCAGTATAAACAGAAAATGCTCTCGTCCGGAATGCTCTGGTTACATTTAGTGCATATCATTTTTTCATTCCTCATCGTTAATATAAATTATAGTCTTTATAACTGCTTCACCTTTCTTAATATTATTATATCGCATTTTCCAATGTTTTTCAATATTTCCCTTTCATTTCCAAAAATAAAAGCACCTCTTACGAAGTGCTTTTATTTTTGGAGCTGCTAACCAGATTCGAACTGGTGACCTCTTCCTTACCAAGGAAGTGCTCTGCCTACTGAGCCATAGCAGCAATATTGTCTGAAATAATCAGCGGCAAAAGTTATTATATCAACATAAGCATGTTTTGTCAACAGCTATAACGGCAAGTAAAAATTTATTCTCCACTCTTTAAGGTAAGCTTTTATTCTTCTAAATTTATTGTGCCAGATGCAAGCGCGGCCGAATTCGCGGAAGTGTATACCGCGGCATATAGCGCACGACAGCATATTCAATCATTTTTATGCTGCACATTTGCCTGCAGGGCATGAAATGTATCCGCGCCTTATTTATATGCTTTCATCCGCAGCCTTACATAGTCGGCATACCATTTGCCGTCTTTATACAAAGCAGGCTTCAAGGCCGCGGCGGCCATATCTTTAATATCCTCTCTGTCCTTGGAATCTGCAACGTCTTCAAAAGGTGTTTTTACAAACATATCTATCCAATCCTTTAGTCCGTTCTCGCCCTTCAGCTCCGTCGGTCTGTCAAACAGCACGGCATAGCTGACTTTAAATCCCGCCTGCTCCAGCATGGAAGCGTATTCTCCAATAGTCGGAAAATAAAACGGCATTTTATAGTGATATCCATATTCGGCAAATATCCTTGCCAATTCCCTGTGAATCAGCGCATTATTTCCGTGTCCGCCCAATTCAAAAACAAACTGCCCGCCGCTTTTGAGCGCTTTGTATACGCAGGCCAGCATTAACGCCTGCTTATCCTTGTCAATCCAATGAAATACCGCATTGGAAAATACCGCGTCGACCGGCTCTTCCACGGAAAACGATGTGGCATCAGCCTGAATAAAGTTTATTTCGGGATAGCTGCGCTTTGCTGCCTCCAAAAAATCCGGTGACGCGTCTATTCCTATGACGCGAAAGCCTTTATTTTTGAGCTGATTTGTCAGTGCACCGTTTCCGCAGCCGAGATCAACGACCGTACTGCCCTGCCCGCAGTCCAGCAGCTCGGCGACGGCACTGCCGTATTGGTGAACAAATGAAAAATCCTTTGTATATTTGCCGGCGTCCCACGCAATATTCATTCTGCATTATCTCCCGTCATATTTGCCGTTTTTATTTTTATCATAGAATTATTTTACCATATACCTCTTCCGCCCGCCATAGCTTTTTGCTTAAAGTGCGGTGTCTGGATGTCCGGTAAGTGCCAGGCTGAAGCTGCGGCCGTCTGACGAGGTCTGCTTCAATGCTGCAGCGAAGACCGGCTGGTTGGCATCACACTGCCCATCAGCCGGTCCTTGTTTTAGCCTTGCATCAGGCCCTTATTTATAGAACTCGCAGAAGGCCTTATACATCATATATATATCAAGCTTTGAGGTAGTTTCAAACGGCGAGTGCATTGACAGCACCGGCACGCCGATATCGAGCACGTCCATGCCGAGCCTTGCGACGAACATCGATACCGTTCCGCCGCCGCCGAGGTCGACCTTGCCAAGCTCGCCCGTCTGCCATATCACTCCGGCATCGTTGAGCATGCGGCTTATCTCCGCTATAAACTCTGCCGACGCATCGGAGGTGCTGCTTTTCCCTCTCGAACCGGTATATTTCGTCAGCACTACCCCGTTATTGAGATACGCGCAGTTCTTGTGGTCTACAACGTCCGGGAAGCATGGGTCAAAGCCAACGTTAACGTCGGCCGACAGGCATTTTGATGCGGCTATTACGTTATAGCCCTCTTTCCCGTTTGACTTTGCAAGGTCCGTTATAAAATTCTCAAGATACGCCGCCTTAAGGCCGGTGTTGCCGTCGGAGCCTATCTCCTCCTTATCCGTCAGCACGGTTATAACCGTTCTTTCGGGAGCCTTGCATTCAAGCACGGCCTTAAGCGCCGAGTACGCGCATACCCTGTCGTCCTGACCGTAGGAGCCTATAAGCGACCTGTCAAAGCCAATGTCACGAGCCTTTGCAAGCGGCACGGCCTCAAGCTCGGCCGTTATGAAATCATACTCGGTGATGCCGTACTTCTCATTGAGCATTTTCAGTATGTTTATCTTGACAAGCTCGCTCTCATCGTCACTCTTAAAGGGACGGCTCCCTATTAAAATATTTATCTCCTCGCCCTTTATCCCGTCAGACAGATTGCGCTTCATCTGCTCCACGGCAAGGTGCGGCAGCAGGTCGTTCACGACAAAGCAGGGGTCTCCCTCGTCCTCGCCGATGTTTATTTCAACACGCGTACCGTCGCTCTTGATTATTACGCCGTGCAGCGCAAGCGGCACCGCCGTCCACTGATACTTCTTTATGCCGCCGTAGTAGCACGTCTTAAAGTATGCAAAGCCGGTATCCTCGTACAGCGGATTCTGCTTCATGTCGAGCCGCGGTGAGTCAATGTGCGCCGCGATGACGTTTACGCCCTTCTCTATGTCGCCGCTGCCTATTACCGCCAGCATTACCGCCTTGCCGCGGTTGTTTACATAAACCTTATCACCGGCTTTGTATTTCCTGCCGTTTTCATACTCCTTAAAGCCGTTTTCCTCGGCGGCCGCAACGGCATACCTTACTGCCTCGCGCTCGGTTTTTGACCTGTTCAGAAAGTCCTTATACCCCTCGTTGTATTCGTACGCCTTGTCTATCTCAGCGTCATCGAGCCTTAAATATGCGTTTTTCCTGTCGATGAACAGCTTTTCCTTTATCCTTTTTGCTTCACTTGCTTCCATTGTTCTTCCTCCTTAATTTATTTATCTCATGAGACTTACGCCTCAATATTTACCAAAGCCTTTGACGAGCACACAGCTTATGAGCCGCGGACGAAAGCGCCGCTATGCCTCACCTGTAAGCACATATGAATTATACTTTTTGGCAAACAGCCTGTCATATATACCTTTTACATTCAGAACTTTGTTTACATAATCATCAGTATCGTCATAAGGTATTTTGTCGAGAGTTTTTCCGTCCGACGAATACTGCGGGTCGCTGAGCCAGCCGTTAACGGCACCCCGCCCCGCGTGGTACGCCGCCAGCATTTCCCTGTAGCCGCCGAATTCGTCAAGATGAAGACGCAGCAGAGCTGTGCCGTACTTTATATTCTGCTCGGGATCGTACATATCGGGAAGCTCACTGCCGCCCTCCACCATCACCAGCCATTCAAGCGTCTCAGGCGTAATCTGCATAAGCCCGTGCGCGTCCTTGTGCGACATCGCGTCCTTGTCAAAGCTGCTCTCGCACCTTATGACGGCAAAAACAAGCGTCGGCTCCAGCTCGTTTTTACGGCTGTATTTGACCACTAAATCCTCATATTCCGTAGGGTACATGACCTTGTATAATATATTAATGCCGGCGGCAGCTATTATTACAGAAAGAAAAAGCAGCGCGGCAGAAAAAATAGCTTTACCGGCGAGCCTCATCCGCCGCCCTCCTTATTTCCTGCTCAGCCTGCCCGACAAGCTCCTCAAGCTCGCTCAGGCTGCCGTTATTCTCAATAACTATATCGGCAAGGGCGCTGTAATAGTCCGATTCCCTTTGCACCGACATGCGCTGTCTTGCGGCGGATTCGTCAAGCCGGTCGCGTGAAATTATTCTCCCAAGCCTCAGCCCCGGCTCGGATATTACGGCAATAGTTTTATCACATATTATGTCAACTCCGCTTTCAAAAAGCAGCGGCGCGTCTATCACGGCTATCTTTTCGCCGGCGTCGCTCAGCGCCTTTACAGCGCGGCGTATGCTCATAGTGATAAACGGATGGGTTATATCGTTAAGCAGCCTTTGCCGCTTTTCGTCTGAAAATGCGCGCGACGCAAGAAGGCTTCTGTCAAGCGTACCGTCTGCCCTTATTATATCACTGCCAAAGGCCCTGCTAAGCTCCGCCAAAGCGTAGCAGCCCGGCGCGGTTATATCCCGTGCCGCCTTGTCCGCGTCTATTATTTTTATGCCGTGCCGGGAAAGAATCGACGCAGCCGTCGATTTCCCGGCACCCGTCGGGCCGGTAAGCCCTACAACATATATGTCATTGCTCATATCGATACCTCTGATTAATTATATGGATAATACCACAATTTATTATACATATAATTAATTCCTATGCTTTAATTATTTATTAATTTTATCGCAGTCTATAACGTTAAAGGCCGCCGCACGGATAAGCCGGTTATAGAGCGCAAGGCCTATCCCGTCCATATCCGGCAGCCGGATATACGCCTTATTAAAGCCGCGCTTGTCTATCTCCCTGAGTATGTCAAAAAGGTGCGCAGCCTGAGCTGCATGGTCATATTTATCGCCTAAAACAAAGCATTTATGTTTTATTCTGCCCGCATCCTCGCCAAAGCATACGACCGCTGTATTTTCATCCAGTGCAGACGCAAGCTTTGCAAAGCCCTCATCGCTGCCGCTGACCAAAACGACGTCGGCAGAGGGCGAATAGTGCTTATATTTCATCCCCGGCGATGGCGGCGCCGACGCAGCGTCGGCCTCCTCAAGCACACTTTTCGATACCTCCGCACTGCCGGTGACAGACGCTATGTCGTCCGGAGTTACGGCGCCCGGACGCAGAATGACGGGTACATCACCTATCAGGCTTACCACTGTGGACTCTATTCCGACACCGCAGCTGCCGCCGTCAACTATCAGCTCTATTTTCCCGTTTAAATCGTCGTAAACGTGCTGTGCCGTCGTCGGACTCGGTCTGCCTGATGTATTAGCCGACGGAGCCGCGATAGGCGCGCCGGCCTTTTCTATCGTTTTAAGGAACACCCTGCTGTTCGGCATGCGCACGCCAATGGTGTCAAGTCCGGCGCTCACCTCAGAGGGAATAATATCATTTTTGCGCATTATCATCGTAAGCGGTCCCGGCCAAAATTTTTCACTCAGCTTATATGCGCACGGCGGAATGTCGCACAGCAGGCGCTCCGCCATCTCCATGCCGCTTACATGCACGATAAGCGGATTGTCCTGCGGACGCCCCTTGGCCTTGAATATGCCGGCGACGGCCTCGCCGTCAAGCGCATTGGCGCCCAGACCGTACACCGTCTCCGTCGGCAGCGCCGCAAGTCCGCCCCGCCTTATAACCTCCGCTGCCTGTGATGATGCGGCCTCTATGCCCTGCTCATCCGTAGCCTTTATTATCTTTGTATGCACTATTTCATCACTTCATTATCAATATTGCCGTATACTCATTTATGCGCTGCGGCATATGCCTTACCGGTCATTCCGTTTTTGCCGGCACGTTGCATCAGGAGCCGGCAAAGGTGAAAATTTAGTAAGCCGTGTAAATTCTCAAAGCTGCATGCTTTATGGAAGCTCTGATGCCATCACTACCGTCCTTAAAGGCCGTCTTAAGAGCATTGCAGTATTTACAAAAAATTAAGCTTGCTGACGGCTTGCTTCGCCTAATTCCTCCGTCTGCTTCCTGCCGCACGGCAGAGACTTGAGCTTTTATTTATAAACCATATATCCCGTTAGGAATATATGGTTTACATAATGCCAAAACCATTTATTCTTCTGACTCGGCCTTCAGCTTTTCGGCCCTGTCTGCCGTTACAAGGGCGTCAATAAGCTCGTCAAGGTCGCCGTCGAGTATCTGGTCGAGCTTGTACAGCGTCAGCCCTATCCTATGGTCGGTCACACGGCTCTGCGGATAATTATAGGTGCGTATGCGCTCGCTGCGGTCGCCGGTGCCTACCTGCAGCTTGCGGTTCTTGGCAATTTCCTCGCTCTGCTCCGACTGGAGCTGCTCATAAAGCCTCGAGCGTAAAATCTTCATCGCCTTTTCCTTGTTTTTATGTTGACTTCTTTCATCCTGACATTCGACCACTAAGCCAGTCGGCATATGCGTTATCCTTATCGCCGACTCGGTTTTATTTACGTGCTGGCCGCCTGCACCGCCGGAACGATAAGTATCTATTTGCAAATCAGCTGGATTTATGTCAACCTCGACCTCCTCTGCCTCCGGCAGCACTGCCACCGTAACGGTAGAGGTGTGGATACGGCCGGAGGCTTCGGTCTCCGGCACACGCTGCACCCTATGGACGCCGCTTTCAAACTTGAGGCGTGAGTACGCGCCATCGCCCTCAATGATAAAGCTGACCTCCTTCATGCCGCCGATGCCCGTCTCGTTTAAGTTGAGCAGGTCGGTTTTCCATCTTTTGGACTCGGCGTACATGTTATACATCCTGTATAATACTCCGGCAAACAGTGCAGCCTCCTCTCCGCCGGCGCCGCCGCGTATCTCGACTATGACGTTTTTGTCGTCGTTCGGGTCGGTGGGCAGAAGCAGTATCTTTATGTCCTCTGCGAGCCGCTCGGTCTTTGCCTTGGCCGCAGACAGCTCCTCCTCTACCATTTGTCTGAAGTCGGCATCCATGCCTCCCTCGCCGAGAAGCTGGCCCGCCTCCGCTATTGTATCCTCCGCAGCCTTGTATTCCCTGTATTTTTCTATTAGCGGCGTGAGCATTTTATGCTCCTTCATTAGCTTTGCATAATGCTTCTGGTCGTTATATACCTCTGGGTCAAGCAGCTGCTTTGATATCTCATCATAGCGCTTTTCCACCTCTTTGAGCTTTTCTATCATTCAAAATGCACTCCCAATTTATTGTTTATGCGGGTTTATTTCTTCCCCGCCTCTTATTATCCTCTTTATGTTTTTTTCCGCGCGGGAGCGCGGTATCATTATCTCGTGCCCGCAGCCGGTGCATCTGAGGCGGAAATCCATACCCACCCTCAGGCACAAAAACGTATCCGCCCCGCACGGGTGCGGCTTCTTCATTTTGAGCACATCGTTTAAGCGAACATCCATGGTCTTCCTCCAGACTTTTCCATTGCCTAACTTATATTATATTATTTTATCCACAAAAAGGCAACACGTGTATTTTAACCTTTGCAATTTATCCAATACGATAAATTCTGAAAAAGAATAGTGCTTTGCTGTGTTATTACAAGCCTGATATGCAAAAAATTTCCGTTTTAAAATAAAACGGAAGGTTGAAAACTATCTCTTCTGATTGTCAAATATGGTGTCACATGCGACAAAATGGATTTTACTACTGGGGCGTACACCATTGTTATAAGTCATAGAAACAAGAAAAAGCCCGTCAGTTTAATGACGGGCTTTGTGATTTAGTAAAGCTTTTGCCTAAAACTGTCTATGCCTTAAGCAGACTTCTTACGACGTATGGTGAATATTGCAGCCGCGCCGCTAACAGCCAGAAGAGCGCCTATTGAAATCGGAGCTGCTATGCTGCCCGATGTCTCAGGGTTGGAAGTCGTGCTGTTAGAGCCTGAAGCCGTCGATGATGCAGATGAAGAAGCATCGGAGGATACAGAAGGCTCTGAGGTTTCAGACGAAGAAGAGGATGAATCGGAAGAAGAGTCGGAGGGCTGTGAAGGATTCTCAGGCTCCGTCGGCTCGTCAATTACGGGCTCGTCCTTAACATCATCAAGACCTGTTACATCAGCAGCAGTTTCGCCCTGAACCTTCTCAGATACATCTCCGCCCCAATAGTTGTTGGGAGCGTCGACATCGCCTGTCGTGTTTACATAGAGTCCTGCATGGTCGGCATCGATAATGTTGTTCTCAATGCTTGCCGAAGCAGTTTCCTCAACCGATATGCCATTGTCAATATCTTCTATTGTGTTTTCAGTAATCGTAGCGGAAGCATCGCCCATCAGCAGTACAGCATAGCTGCAGTCCGTCCACTCATTGTCGGCAGTATATCTGAGGAGGGAGATGGTATTGCCGGTTATTGTAGCCTCGCCGCTGTTTCTGAGAACAATACCGTTCTGAGCGATTATGCCGTTATCGTCTAGACCTGTAATTGTGTTGTTGCTTATTACTATAGTTCCTGTCGTGTTAAGGTCAATAGCCTGCTTCTGGAAATCTACAAACTCGCAGTTCTCTATTGTAACATTGCCGCTTCCGTCAACCATAACGGGTCTGTCGTACTGAACGCCGCAGACAAAGCCTCCGTCAGCCGTGCAGCGCATGTCTGCTATCTTAACATTAGTAAGTGTCAAATCAGCCTTGGCAAGAATACCATCTATGCCGTAATGCTCATCCGTCGGACCGGCTATCGTGAGATCCTGCATTGTGAGGTTAGCCTGAGCATAAACGGTAGGATATGCTATTCTGTCTGCAAAATACTCAACGCCCTGTCTTGTCGTTTTGTCAAACTTGATTGTTGTAAGCTCTTTGCCGGCACCCTTTATGGTGACGTTAACTGTAGTAACTATATTTTCTGTGTATTCGCCTGCCGGAATAAGAATCGTGTCGTTCTCAGAAGCATCATCTACCGCCGCCTGAATCGTAGAATAGGCTGCGCCGGTGTTCTCGTTGGTGATAGCCGAAGCAGCGGCGTCGCTGTCACTGGCGACTAATGCATAGCTGCCGTCGGAGTTGGCTACCTGAGTAAGGTTTTCGTCATCTACCGTAACGCTGTCAGTACCGCCCTCTGCTGACGCCGGCCTTTCGGTAACGATAACATTGTTTGCAAGCGTTGAGTCAGTTACCGTAACGTTGCTCGCCTTATTGTAGTTGACATTGTCAGATGAATATGAGAACTGTATGTCAACACCCCAGCCGGACGTACCGGTCTGAAGTCCGGTAAAGGCAACATTTGTCGCATTCGCAACATTTACGGAAGCCTTCGCAGCATTTTCAACAGTCACGTTCGTTATCACAGCATTGTCCACGCCATGGAGATTGAGGCCAAAGCCGATCTCGGTCGTGATGACTACGTCTGAAACAGCCACGTTGTTTACATCCGGCAGAGATGTGCCGTCGCCTATTTTGGAAACCTTTATGGCACTGCCGCTGTTACCCGGATTTGTGCTCGTTACCTTAAGATTTCTTATTGTTACGTTATCGGCAGATATGAGTATGCCGGCCTGTCCGGATACCGCATAGCTTTCGGTGTTTATAGTCGTCTGGTCGGCGCCCGCGCCCTCTATGGTAACATTGGGCTCGTCTATCCTGAAGGTGTTGGCGTCAGCCGCCTTGAATTCGCCTGCACCAAGTGTGATAACCTTGGCCGTATCGTCATCAGCAGCCCTTACCGCAGCAATAGCGTCCGCAAATGTCGTGTATACAGACGCTTCGCCGTCGCCGATAGTCACTTCAATCTGTCCTGCATCGGCCGCAAATGCCGAAACAGCAGTGGCAGACACCGCAATTGCCAAAGACAGCACGCCGACTATGGCTGACTTCAGCTTCTTGCCGATTGTCAAATTCCTTTCCATTGCAAAAGTCCTCCCACATTTAAAATACTAAAAGTTTTTGCTGAGAGTAATAATACCACTGCTTGAGAAAAAATCAATAAAATATACAATATTTTGAGCGAGAATTATTTCCGCTCATTTGACATTTTTTGCCTAACCGGCATAAATGGAGCTTGCCTGTGACTGTGTTATTTTTCCGCATTCGACCATTCTGTCAAGCACCTGACCGAGCCGCTGCTCGGCTAACTCCGGATTGGTGTCGGGAGAATAATTCGACGGCGCATTGGGAAGTCCGGCAAGCATGGCACATTCATAATAACTGAGCCTTGAAGGCGTTTTGCCGAAGTAACCCATTGCCGCATCGTATATGCCGTAATAGCCGCTGCCGAAATATATACTGTTTACATACAGCTCAAATATTTCCTCCTTTTCATAATTTCGCTCCAATGCAAACGCGGTGAACATTTCGGCCGTTTTGCGCTCAAGCTTTTTCTCCTGAGTATAGTACATGTTTTTGGCAAGCTGCTGCGTTATAGTGCTGCCGCCCTCGGCAAACGACATGGACTTTATGTCATTCCACGCCGCGCGCATTATGGCTATTACGTCTATACCGCAATGCCTGTTAAACCTGTGGTCCTCAACCGATATGACGGCGTCTATGTAAAACTGCGGCAGGTCGCCGTACTGAGTATAATTTTCCCTTTCCTTCAGCTCGGCCACCCTTGCGGCAAGCGGCGTTTCCTTTACCGTTTTGGAGTAAAGCATGTACCCCTTTACCATAAATACCGCTCCGGCAATTATAACAAGTGTCAAAAGCACTGCCAAAACCTTCCACGCTACGCTTAAAACACATTTAACAGCTTTCATTCATTCTCTCTCCTTAGCCGGCTTATATTTACCGGCAACATCGTCAGATATTTCCCGGTATATTCAGAAAGCCGATGTTTGACTCTGAGATTATTTTAAATTATCAATATTACTTCCCGGTGACTTCTGTATTACAAAAACGTAATTTGAAGTGGGTGCTGCGCAGACTTCGGCTATCACGGACACATATACTGCACATACGCATAAGACACAAATAGCCGGCGGGACATATGTAATTTTTGCAGCCGTACGTTTTTATCTCGTTTAAGCCGACGGCCGCACGGCATGGGAAGCCGTGCGGCCGTATGAATTTTCGCCGGGCTTACCGCAGCGAGACGTATTCAGAATACAGCTCTATATGCCCGCAAAATTTCTCAAGCTCGGCAATAATATAATTCCCGCCGCTGTCAAAATGCAGTATCTCGAAAAATTCCCCGTTTTCGTCAGTTTCGATATAACTTGTGCTGCCGTTCATTTTTACGAGTATGCGTGCACTGCCCTGCCGGCCGGATATCCTGCCGTACACCGCCAAGTCGAGCTCTTTGAGCAGGGCGCCGCCGAACAGCAGCTCTCTGCCCGACTGTCCGTCGTAGTCGGCGGAATATGCTCCGGTATAGTTGTCCTTAAGGCTGCGTGTACCCGCAAGGTCATCATTCATCTTGAGCTGATAGCCGCTTACTGCGTAAAGCACCTTGTCGAACTGCTCCGCTATCCTGTCGGTGTTGAGCTTAAGGCCGCAGGACGGCAGGCATAATAAAGAAAGCAATATCATAAGCAGCGCCGCTATGCGTTTCACGCCCTACTCCTCCTTTGTGCTTACGATGTTATAATACTCGCGCGAGGTTATTAGGTACACTATTATATAGAACACAGCGAAAACAACATAGCAGCCGGCCGTAACTGCTATAAGCAGCCATGTATTGCTGAGGTTAAGCAGCGCAAGTATCTTCTGAATAAGCGGGAAGGCAAAGGCCACATGCAGACCCGCCGCGATAAGCGGCATAAAAAATATGGTGAGCACCTGCGAATTTATGCTCTTTTTTATCTCACGCTTTGTCATGCCGACCTTCTGAAGTATCTCAAACCGGCCCCTGTCCTCGTATCCTTCGGTAATCTGCTTATAGTACATTATAAGCACGGCGCCTATTATAAAGACGATGCCGAGCAGTATTCCCAAAAAGAGCATTCCTCCGTACAGTGCGTAAAAGCCGGCACGCTCCGAAGCCGAGCCCTCGACATATATCCTTATGCCATGCTGCTCGCTTACTGTCCGAAGCCTTGCATCAATTTCATTTTCTATCTCGGTCTGCACATCGTCTCCGCAGCTTAAATCAAAGGCGTAATAGCTGTGCTTATAGATATCGACCTCGCCGTCCGAGCCGTATTTTGATATTATATTGTCAAACGCCTGCGTCATGGCATTTATATCCGGCACAAACAGATACAAAGCACCTATTACGCTCATGGAATCGTTGCCGTTGTCCGCAAAGTCGCCGACAATCTCCTTTACCTTCCACGTTCCGGCTTCCTCAATGGTTATGGTATCGTAGTCATAGTCGGATTTCGTGGAGTATAAGAGAACTTCGTCAGAGTTTAGCGTCTTGCTTTCGCCCATCACCCTGTTATAGTCCTCAAGCGGCACTATAAAGAGCTGCTTCATGCCGCCGAAGTCAATTGACTCCATGGCACTTAGATTGCTGCCGTTGAATACAACGCTGCTGCCGCGTAAATATCCGGCGATATTGAGGTAGCGATAGCTGAGCACATTTTCGGGTGATACGCCCTTTTCGCTCAATACACCGTTTGTCGTATCAGAAACGGCATTTACAACTGTGTCGTCAATAGAATATGTTTCTACTATAATGTTGCGAGGATACCTGCTGCGCAGGCTGTCCTCCGTGCCGATATAAAGGCAGGCCGTGGACATTATCATGACGAGCACCATTGTAGACAGTATGCATATCGAGGCCAGACCCGCGCCGTTGCGCTTCATGCGGTACGCCATCGACGAGACGGATATAAAATGGTTGGTTTTATAATAGTAGCGCTTGTTTTTTTGTAATATCCTGCACAGCGCTACCGAGCCGGATACGAATATCATGTATGTCGCAATTATGACCATTGCAACAGCGGCGAAGAAATACAGCAGCGCCTCCACCGGCTCCTCTATTGTCACGGCGATATAATAGGCGCCGGCGAGCAGTATAACGCCCAAAACGGCTATCGCCCAGTTTGCCTTCGGCTTCTTCTCGCCTACCGACTCGCTGCGCAGCAGCTCAAGCGGATTTGAAAGATGTATCTGGCGCAGCGCATTGAGCAGCAGCAGCAAAAACAGCGCGCCGAATATGCCAAGCGTCTGCAAAACGGTATGCGGGTCTATATAAAAGGAGAAGTCCGCCTCGCCGCCGAGCATGCGTATCATAAGCAGCTCGCCTGCCTTTGAGAAGAGTATGCCGCTTATCATGCCGCAGAGTAGTGCTATGACGGCTATTATCACACATTCCCAGAAAAGTATTCGCGCAATGTTCCATTTGCCCATGCCGAGTATGTTGTAAAGACCGAACTCCTTTTTGCGCCTCCGCATGAGAAAGGAATTGGTGTAAAACAGAAAAATAAGCGCAAATATCGCTATTATCCAGCAGCCCATGCCAAGCAGGGACTGCATCTGCTCTCCGCCGTATATCGCGCTTACCGTCTTATTCGTCGACAGGAAGGAAACTATATAATACATCATTACCATGCCGACGCAGGTTAAGATATAGGGGATATATATCTTGCGGTTTTTTGATATGCCGGTCATGGCAAGGCGCGGGTAAAAAATGCGTTTCATTGGCGGTCACCGCCCGTCGCAAGCGTGGTGAGCGTGTCTGATATCTTCTGATAAAGCTGCTCGTTTGTGTTGCTGCCGCGGTATATCTGATGATATACGGCACCGTCCTTTATGAACAGCACGCGGCCGGCGTGGCTCGCCGCCTTGACCGAGTGCGTCACCATGAGTATCGTCTGACCCTCGCGGTTTATTGCAGAAAAAAGCTGCAGCAGCTCGTCGGTGGACTTGGAGTCGAGCGCACCCGTCGGCTCGTCGGCCAGTATCAGCCTCGGGTCGGTTATTATCGCCCTGGCCACGGCGACGCGCTGCTTCTGCCCGCCGGATATCTCATAGGGATATTTACTGAGCAGCTCGCTTATCATCAGCTTTTGCGCTATCGGGTCGAGCAGGCTCTTCATTTCCTTGTACTGCCTGCCGGCGAGCACCAGCGGCAGGAAAATATTGTCCTGCACGGAGAAGGTGTCGAGCAGGTTGAAGTCCTGAAACACAAAGCCCAGATTGTCACGCCTGAACTTTGCTATCTCCGACTCCTTTATCTTGCTTAAATCTCTGCCGTCCAAAAACACCTTGCCGCCCGTCGGCTTATCGAGCGCCGCCAAAATATTGAGCAGCGTGGTCTTGCCGGAGCCGGACTCGCCCATTATCGCCACATATTCACCCGCTTCTACGCTGAAGGACACATCCTGCAGTGCCTGCACCTGATTGCCGCCGAAGCGCGTGGTATATGTCTTTTTAAGATTGACTACCTCTAAGATTGGCATTTTTATACCTCCAAAAGTATTTTGCAAGGCTATTTTAACAAAAAGGGAAAATGCTGCGCCATAGATTCGGCTTACATTTTCCCCGTAAATCTTACATTTTTGAAAGATGGCTCTTCCATTTCCGGCGCAGCCTCTCAGTATCATTCCACCTCAAGGGTGTCCCGCTTGAGGTCGATATATACGACAGTGCCCTCGCCCACGGCCGAGACCGTCCATATGCGGTGATGCAGATTTTTGCATATCCTCGACGAAAGATAAAGACCTATGCCGCTGGCCTTTTTGTCGCTGCGGCCGTTGTAGCCGGTATAGCCCTTTTCAAAGATACGCGGCAGGTCCTCCGGCGCTATGCCGATGCCGGTGTCCTTTATCATGAGTATTTTGTCACGGCCCGCCTCTATCGTGACCTCACCGCCCGGCTTCGTATATTTGACGGCGTTGGAGATTATCTGCTCTATAACGAACAAAAGCCACTTTTCATCCGTCAGCACTGTGCAGCCGGTCTTTTCGTACTGCAGTCTTATCTTCTTTCGTATAAACTGCGAGGCGTACCTTCTTATCGCCTGCTTGATTATATCGTCGAGGGCATACTCTTTAAAGACATAGTCGGTAGACGGCGAATCGAGACGCAGCACCATAAGCGCCATTTCGACATACTGCTCTATGCGCTGCAGGTCCTCGGCTATGTCCCCGCTCAGCCCGCTGTCCTCGTCCTGAAGCCGCAGCCGCATAGACGCTATCGGCGTCTTTATCTGATGCGCCCACATGTAATAATATTCCGCAAGGTCGGTATACTCCGCCCGCATTTTGTCGCTTATCTCCTGCCGGTCGGCATATACCGCCCGCAGCAGCGCCTGATAATCCTCCTCCAGCGGACCGCCGGGATGCGGCAAATGGTCGCAGGTCACCTTTATGTCCTCCATAAGCTCGCACAGACGCCTGTGCTTTTTTACAAAAGCGATAAAATTTACAGCAAGCGCAATAAAGCCTATGAAAAGGCATATCAGCCCGGCATAGACTACTGCCATTATTGGGAGTCTGTATAGAGCGAATATAACGGCGAACACTGCCGTGAAAACAAATAAAAGCACTGCCGGCTTTATATGCTGTTTTATATATTTGACAAACAATCCCATTTTGACCACCGTTTTAATTCCTGATAAAAATCCCTGCGCTTCGCACACAGCAGGCAGCGCTCGCCCGGATATACGGCACGTCCGAATTTGTTTCATCCAGATGCCGCAAGCCTGCCGGCCGTTGCGCCAGGCTGAGCCTGGACGCATATTCGCGTTCGGGCTCAGTTTTTTATTTTACTCCATCGCCCGCGGCATTAGTCTTACCTTTAATAACCTGAGGGACTCACGCGAGTTCACATCCATACCTCAAAGCCGCAAAATATCTTTTTTGTTGTCTCTTGACAGCAGCAGGCATATATGCTCCGCGGAGTTAATTTACGTCATATAAGACTTCCTTGAGCTTATCCAAAAAGGCCTCTTCGCCCCACTTATTTATTTTGAAAAACATGGCCTGGCTGCCGCCGGCCGTCACTGCACAAAGGCAGATAGTATTCTCATTTTTAAACAGGGTGACGTTAAGGCTAACCCTGTTGCCGCCGGCATAGCTGTACCGCTCAAACACGCGCACGCTGCAGCGCGCACCGCCGACAAGCATGTCGCTTCTTTCCTCAAGGCTTGCCGAAATGCTTCCGTTCAATATCCCGCACTCGATTTTCTGTAAAATCGCGTCAAAATCTCCGGAAAGAGTAAGCTCCAATTTTGCCATAATTACCTCCGTGTGCTGTAAATACTTATTTTAGTATACGCAATGGGTAAGCATGTCCTAAGGTCGTCTGGCCAAGAGAATTATCTGCTTTGCCGCCAAAAAGGCAGGACGTTGTCAAAAGACAGTTGTTTTGGCCTGAGGAATATCACAGGCTCCGGCCAGGGCCGACCCCGCACGTGTTGGCGGAAGACCTGCCGGCTGCGTTCTGCACATAGACGGCATGGCCGGATTTGTCACCGACTATTCCACGATATAGCCCATGCCGACCTTTGTTGCTATGAAGTCTGGCAGTCCAGCGCCGCCAAGCTTTCTGCGCAGGCGGTTGACGTTTACGCTCAGGGTGTTTTCGTCGACATAGCTGTCGTTTTCCCACAGCTTCTGCATGAGCTTATCCCGGCTCACCACCCTGCCCTTGTTTTCCATAAGCGTCTGCATTATGCGGTACTCGTTTTTCGTCAGCTCTATCTTTTTACCGTTATATACGATGCTGGCATCCGCCGTGTTGAGCATGACGCCGCGGTGCTCCAGCACGGGTATGCGGCTGCTGTAATCATAGGTGCGGCGAAGTATGGCCTGTATTTTAGCCATGAGCACGCTGTTGTCAAACGGCTTGGCGATAAAATCGTCGCCGCCCATGTTCATCGCCATAACTATATTCATATTGTCGGAGGCAGAGGATATGAATATGACCGGCACCTGTGATATTTTCCTTATCTCTGTGCACCAGTAATAGCCGTTGAAAAACGGCAGAGATATATCCAGCAGTACAAGATGCGGGTCGTATTTTGTAAAGCAAGCGAGCACGTCGTGGAAATCCTCCACGCACTCGGCCTCCAAATCCCACGACTCTATCTGTTTTTTGACGGCCCCGGCAATGCCGGCATCGTCCTCTACAATAAGTATCCTATACATATCTCTCACAACCGTAATTTTGATTTGCGGCACCGTGTGCAGGTCACATGGACTTTTACATCTCAAAGCTTACCTGCATAAGGCGTGCTGCTTATCCGCATAATGGTGTCTCATGCAGCATAAGCCCGGCGGCAAAATATATTTATGCTATGTTCTCAGCCGGAAGGTGCGCGGTGCAAGCTTATATATAAGCACGCTTGCAACAATGCAGTAGAGTACGCAGAAGCATATGGCAACCACACCAAAGGCAAATGTGGGCAGGCGCATCTGCATAAAGGCGAAGCAGGCAAAATAGGTTATCAGCGACACTATCTTATACGTACCGCTCTTCATTTCAAGGCCGGCGTTATACGGCTGCAAAAGATAATACATAGTGAGATGATGCACCGAGAAAAATATGCTGAGCGCCGCTATAGAAACAACGAATACTGCATAGTTGAGAGGATTATCGGTACCGCCGGACACAAACAGCAGGGCAGAAAGTCCTGCTCCTATGACCAGTGCCGGCGGGAGGTTTATTTTTATGATATCCCGCAGTCTTATAACAAACAGCCTTAATATGGATTTGGGCTGCTTGTAAAATGAATATGTCAGCATACTGTGGTCGCAGTTCATGAAGAGCGCCTGCGTAAAGCCTATGCCGCGGTTTATCGCGTACATGATAAACACAAAATACGGCAGATACACCATGAGCAGGTCGTTTACATCCTCCTGCACCTGCGGGAAAAGGGCAACTCCGGCCACTGCCGCCAGCACAAGGCACACGCAGACCGCGGTCTGGCGCAGCGCGGACCTCCACAGAATGCGCCGGTGACGCTTTATGAACAGGTCGTTAAAGTATTCAAAGCCAGTACGGCTGCTTGATATATCGCCTTTTGCCGATATAAAGCTGCGGCTTCGGTCGGCAGTTTGGGTCTGTTTGGCGCGCACCTGAGATTTTGCCGTCGTTAGAATCCGGCGGTACATTTCCCTGTAGCTTCCAAACCGTATAATTTTCATGCAGGACAGTATTCCGAGCGCGACGGCCGCAGCCGCCGCAGTCAAAAGCACGGGCCGCGGGATAATAAAGCCAATGGCGGGCAAAACACATCCGGCGCCGAAAAGCAAAAGTACTATTATCCATATAACGGCGCTTGGACCGTTTTCATTAAAGGTTTTTCCGCTTTTTTCATATATCAGAAGGTACGCAGCGGCGACGGCAGCCTTCATTGCGGCGATAAAAACCGGTATAAGCATGCAGAGCCACAGCGGCACAGACAAAAGCATTCCGAACAGCAGCACAGCCGGAATAAAGCCTATAATAACCTTTAAAACGGTGTAGCCGTAATTTGTTAGAGTGTATCTTTTTGCATCCATCCTCATTAAAATCATGGCATAGTATTTGTCGTTTGAGGGATTGAACATATATGTGTTCATAAGCGCGCCCGCTGCCGTAAGGAAGAAAAGCATGTGCAGAAACACACCGCCCTCCGGCAGCAGTGTATCCTCGCATATCATCTGCACGCCGAAAAATATAAGCGACATGTAGATAAGCTTGCCGGCAAAGGTCGAAATAACCTCCCAAAGAGCAGAGAGTATACCCGCAAAAAGCTTCAGTCCTCCGGCCCCGTACAGCGATGACGGAAGCAGTCTCCCAAGCAGCGGAATCTGCTTTAGACAATAGATAATGCCGTTGACCCTGTACGTATTTTTAAGCGAAAAGGATATCAGAAAGTCGTTAATCATCCTCGTCCTCCCTGAGCGCAGCGAGTATTTTTTCCTTAAAGTCATGGCTGTCGAGGTCCGCCTTACCTACCGCCTCTAACTCGCCGTGGCTGAGCAGCACTATCTCGTCGCATAAGTCAAGTGCCAAATCAAGAATATGTGTGGAGAATATAGTAACCCGTTCTCCCTTAAGCGAGCGCAGCAGCTGTTTCATCTCCTCCGCCACGACAACGTCGAGGGAGGTAAGCGGCTCGTCAAGCAGCAGAAGGTTGGGACGCGCTATGATGTTTATGAGCATCTGCATTTTATTTTTCATGCCGTGGGAGTAGTCCTTCATAAGCTTGTCCCTGTCGTCATAGGCTATACTCATATATTCAAAATATTCATCCAATGGACGTATGTTTTTTATGCTGTCTTTATTTATGTCTATAAAAAATTTGAGAAATTCGCGCCCTGTAAGGAACTCCGGCACGGTGGGAGTTGAAAGCACATAGCCTATATCCTCCGCCTTCACCTCGCGCCTTAACCCGTTTTCCTCAAAATAAAAGGCACCGCTTGATTCGATGTCCCTGTTAATGCAGTTGAACAGCGTGGTCTTGCCCGCACCGTTTCGGCCAAGCAGGCCATATATCCTGCCGCTTTTAAAGCTGAAGCTGACATCGCGCAGAACGTTCTTTTTCTCATAGCTTTTCGAAAGATGCTCAATTACAAAATCCATATATTCTCTCCTCTTTTGCACTGCCGTTCGGTCAAGGATTCACGGCTTTACCCATTATACATGTATTTCACCGAGTTGGCAATAATCGATAACTTAATTTTACACTGCCTGTACAGAACACGGAAATATATTCCGAATCGGTATGCGGATAACTGTTAGGACTTGTCAGCAAAATTCGCCGCTCCAATATATCATGAGCGGCGAATCAGCATTTGAAAATCATATTTGTATACTTAATTTTTAGGGCCACAAATCCTTATAATAATTTCAGTTTTTGCTAAAGCGTATATTTAATTTTTGCAGCGCCTTTTTCTCTATCCTGCTGACATACGATCTGGATATATTAAGCAGCTTTGCCACCTCACGCTGTGTAAGCTCATCTCGGCCGGAAAGGCCGTACCTCAGCCTTATAACCGTGCGCTCTCTTTCGTCCAGCACATCGCATATATATTCCTTTAGCTTCTCCGACTTCATTTTCATGTCTATATCATCGGCTATGCAGTCGTCCTCGGCGATTATATCGCTCAGCGTCAGCCGGTTGCCGTCGCTGTCGGTGTCTATCGGGTCACTGATAAATACGTCCTGCGAGCATTTCTTCATGTTTCTGAAATGCATGAGTATTTCATTTTCTATGCATTTTGCCGCATATGTCGCAAGCCTTATCCCCTTGTCCGGCTTATATGTAGTTACCGCCTTTATAAGACCTATTGTACCGATTGATATCAGGTCGTCCTGATCGCGCTGTGCCGAATAATATTTCTTTATTATGTGTGCTACAAGCCGCAGGTTATGCTCTATCAGCTGTGAGCGCGCCTCCATGTCCCCCTCCTCCTTATATCTCTTAAGAAGCTCTTTTTCCTCCCTTGCCGTAAGCGGGCGCGGGAACGATCCCTGCGAGGTTACGTGCAGGATAAAATATGAAACCTGCGCAAATATCTGGTATAAGGCTGACAAAAACACGAGCGCGACCTCCAATTTGGTAAAAATTCTCTATAATTCAGGTTTATGCCAGCCGGGCTTGGCAGGTGCAAGTCCTCTAAAATATTATTCTCCTTAAAAATGCCGGCCGGGCTTCAAGTGATTTTTATCCGTCTGTGGCAAATCGGGCTTAAGAAATAATACCGCCTGCGGCACAAGGGTTTTAATACTTATTACGCTCACGCTAATTATATTGCGGCAAACAGGCTCTGCGTATAGCTTTTTGATTTAGGGATTTTGCTCATCTGTTTTGAGCCGTTTTTTCGTAACTCCTTGCTGCTTGCAGGATATAAAGCACCGCTAACTTAAAAGCAAAAAAGACAGGCAGATGCCTGTCTTTTCAGCTATATTAAGCTTGCCGCAGCTTATTTGTCCATGCCGTACTTTACGGTTTTATAAATGGCCGTACCAATTTCCAACAGCGTTGCAAAGCATATTATAAGAAATAATATGCTTGAAGCTAAATTGCCGTTCCAGTGTGCGGCAAGCTGTGAAAGCCACTGAGGTCCGATATCTGCATACATAGCTATTTCCTCTGCAAAGCCCGGATTCCAGATTGGAAATATCTTCAGTATAACAAAGCTCAGCACAATATTCAAAATACCGCAGATTATACTGCTGAGCATTACGGTACGGCAATAGCGTCCGAGCGCAAGATGCAAAATCTCATCACACAGGCTGATTCCCAGCCATGCAAGAAGCAGCGGAAGTATTATTCCCCACCGCTCTAAATTAAACACAGGGACCGTTATAAGCGTACCATCAATATTAAAAAACACTGAGAAAAAATGCGGCGCCAATATGAGCAGCACGGAAAAAATTACAATAAAAACTATTCCAACTATACTTTCGCCGCGGCTTATAAGTGACGCCTTATCGGGTACAGGCGTCAGACTTTTGGGCGTCCATTCTTCCTTTTGAGCAGCCGGCCCGTTTCTTAAATCATTTATCGACCATTCCTTTTTATCTTTTATATCAAGTTTTATACTGTGTCTCTCTAAAATTGCAAAAACGGCCGTTACGGCACCGAAAGCAGCTACACACGCAATTACGCATTTCCCCACCGTTATTCCGATAGAATATAATAAATTTAAAATTATCTCTCCCGTGCCGCCCAATGATATCAGATTATCTCCGGAAACAAGGCCGGCAATCCCATCAATAAGTGATACACCCAATAGCGACGCCGCCGTGCATATAAGCACCACCTTTAAAAACCAGACATATGTATCATAATATTCGCCGCCTATCAGGTGACGGGCATGGTCGCCGTACTGTTCAGCAAATTTGTCGGGTGCACCAAGCTTTGTCAGCGCTTCCTCTACGGATTCGGATTCGGCCATATCGCTTATAAGCTCCCTGAGCTCCATTGCCGCTTCCTTCCGCTGAGACTGCGGAAGGCGCTTTGTTACCTGATATATATACCTCTCCATGAGCTCAATCTCATCAGGTGTCATCAGCTTTCCTCCTCCAAAAGATTCCCTACGCCGCTGCACAGCGTCTCCCACTCTGACTTAAGCTCTCTGTAAATCAAAGTGCCATCTTTAGTCCTTTGATAATATTTTCGCGGCCTTTGCCCGGCGGTTTCCCATCTGCTTTCCAAAAGACCCTGATTTTCCAGTCTTCTCAGCAGCGGATAAAGTGTGTTGGGTTCTATTTCTACTCCTCTTTGAGTCAGATTTTGAACAAGAGAATAGCCGTATTTCGGCTCTCCCAGCTGGCTTAGCACACTCAATATCAGCGTACCGCGCCGAAGCTCCATTAAAAGATTAGAAAGCAACTCATTATCTGCCGGCAATGTCACCGCCTCCGTTAACATTATACTGTGCATAACACAATATTGTCAATACTAAAACAAATTTCTTTAAAGCCATATATTTTCAGGGCAAGCAGTCAGGTTTAATAACACACCCAAGATATCAATAGCACCGCTTCAACAAAATCATGGCAAACATAGGCTTAACTTAGTACCTCACAATATATCGCGCCACAACTGCCGCCGTCAACGAGCAAAAGCATGCAGCGGCGGTCTATAGCGTATGATACATAGCTCGCTCTCGCTTTTACTTCGCCAAAGCCGACTTTCCTACTGAAATTTGTAGTCCAGACTTTCGGACGCCGAGTTTTTCAATGCTCTTGTCTGCCCTAAGCAAAAAGTAAAAAACAGCCCCGAAGAAAGTCTTCGGAGCTGTTTTAATAAACGCTATCAGCCTATTTCAACCGATACCTTGTCACCAGTGCGGTTGGCGGCAGCGCGCATAACGGTGCGGATAGCCTTGGCTATTCTGCCCTGCTTGCCTATAACACGGCCCATATCTCCGTCGGCAACCGTGAGGTGGTATACTATTACGCCCTCCTCGTCCGGCTCGTCGACTGTTACGTTTACTGCGTCAGGATTCTCAACAAGGCCCTGCGCCATTACCTTTAAAAGCTCTGTCATTACTATCGTCCTTTCTTAGAATAAGAAGATTTGCTTTCGCCTAAAACAGCCCTTGCCCGGCCGTTTTAAACATCTGTATGATGAAAAGACCCTTAGATCTCTACACCATTGTTTTTAAGCAGCACCTTTACTGTGTCGGTGGGCTGTGCGCCGTTCTTTATCCACTGCTTTGCCTTATCAGCGTCAAGCTTCACCACAGGAGGATTCTCCATGGGGTTGTAATAACCCAGTTCCTCTATGAAGCGGCCGTCTCTCGGATATCTGGAATCGGCTACCACTATTCTGTAAAACGGAGCCTTCTTGGCACCCATGCGGCGGAGTCTTATTTTAACTGCCATTCGTTACACCTCCTTAATGATGATAATGTTGTATCAGATTTATATACCAAATCCCGGTGGGATTCGCATACCGCCAAAGCCCCTGCGGCCCTTTTTGCCCTTCTTGGGACCTATCTGCTTAAACATTTTCCGCATCTGGTCCCACTGCTTGAGCACCTT
The DNA here is from genome assembly GCA_944412495.1 of uncultured Clostridia bacterium. Classification (GTDB taxonomy): domain Bacteria; phylum Bacillota; class Clostridia; order Oscillospirales; family Acutalibacteraceae; genus Timburyella. The sequence continues at coordinate 67,000 of CALYBL010000029.1, forward strand.
GTTTACCTCTTCAACGCTCGTGCCGGAGCCGGCCGCAATGCGCCTTTTGCGCGAGGGGTTTATTATGTCGGGATTCTCCCTTTCCTTATTCGTCATCGAGTATATTATCGCCTCCGGACGCATCATCACGCTGTCGTCTATCTCTGCGTCCTTAAGCTGCTTGCCTACGCCGGGCAGCATGGAAAGCACCTGCTTTATGGAGCCCATCTTCTTTATCTCCTGAAGCTGGTACAAAAGGTCGTTCATGTCGAATTTATTCTTCTTGAGCTTATCGGCCATTTCCATAGCCTTTTTCTCGTCGAGCTGCTGCTCTGCCTTCTCTATAAGAGAGAGCACGTCGCCCATGCCGAGTATCCTCGACGCCATGCGCGCCGGATGAAACTCCTCTAAATCGTCCAGCTTTTCACCCGTGCCGCAGAATTTTATCGGCTTGCCTGTAACGGCGCGCACCGAAAGCGCGGCGCCGCCCCTCGTATCACCGTCAAGCTTGGTGAGAATAACGCCGTCAATTCCCAACGCTTCGTTGAAGGCGGCCGCGACATTTACGGCGTCCTGTCCGGTCATAGAGTCTACAACCAGCAGTATTTCGTCGGGAGCGACGCTGCTCTTTACGCGCTTGAGCTCGTCCATAAGCTCATCGTCTATATGCAGCCGGCCGGCAGTGTCTATTATCACAAAATCGTTGCCGTAGTCCTTTGCGTGCTTTATCGCTGCGGCAGCAGTTTTCTCCGGTGCGGTCGTGCCCATTTCAAAAACCGGCACCCCGGCCTGCTCGCCCACCACCTGCAGCTGCTTTATCGCTGCCGGGCGGTAAATGTCGCCGGCAACAAGCAGCGGACGATGACCCTGCGATTTGAGCATTTTCGCAAGCTTGGCGCAGTGCGTGGTCTTACCGGCGCCCTGAAGCCCGCACATCATTATTACCGTCGGCGGCTTCGACGCGCGGTTTATGCGCTCATGCTCGCCGCCCATGAGAGCCGTCAGCTCTTCGTTTACTATTTTTATTACCATCTGTGCAGGGGTAAGGCTTTCCATCACCCGCTCGCCTATCGCCTTTTCGGTCAGGCTGTTGGTAAAATCCTTCGCCACCTTATAGTTAACGTCAGCCTCGAGCAGCGCAAGACGAACCTCGCGCATGGCCTCCTTTACGTCAGCCTCGCTCAGCTTGCCCTTTGAACGTATTTTCTTAAAGGCTGCTGCCAATTTTTCGGTAAGGCCCTCAAACGCCAAAATGACGCCTCCTCTTTTATCATAACGGCCGTATAAACGGTTCAAATGCTTTCCCGTTAAATACCTTCATTTCTAAATGGCTTTTGCTTTATCGCTTAGCATTTTATACAGCTAAACATGCTGCGGAGAGCTCCCGCCCCGGCATAAACAAAATATAACGCTACAAAAGCTCGCCCGCAAGCTCATACACGGCCTTTGCGCGCTCGTTTATCTCACGCGAACAGCCGTATCTGTAATTATACTCGGATATCTCGAGCGCCGCGTCGCGTATCTGATTTACAGCCTCCGTAAGACGGCGCTGCTTCTCCAGAAAGCCCAGCTTGCTCTCAAGCTCGTAAAGCTGAGACTCGGCCCGCTTTATGGCGTCTCTCACTCCCTGCCGGGTTATGCCTTCGTTCTCCGCTATTTCCGAAAGGGATAAATCATCGTTATAATAATACTGTATCAGCGTGCGCTGCTTTTCCGTGAGCAGCTCACCGTAGCAGTCTATTAAAACCGACACCTCAAGATTCTTCATGCCCTTTGCCAAGCCTGTCACCTCCGAGCGCTGATGTAAAGCAATATTACTTTACGAGTGTATATTATACGCTATTATGCTCATTTTGTCAAGGGGAAATGCGCGATTTTAGCTTTATTTTAGTTTTGGCTTTACTTCAGACTTTGCGCGCAAAAAAAGCAGGCTTTAAAAAGCCTGCTTGCTTCTGATATTTCGTTCGTTGTACAGACTGGCTATAAGCTGAGTTTTTGGATTGCCGCGGCTTATAAAGACCCAGCTGTCCGCAAATGTATAAAAGACATTTGAATTTTCAGCACAGTTTTCATCTGTGCCGTTAATTCGTTTGATATTGCAATATACAGTGTGATTTGCAGACCTTACGCCGTTTTATCCGGCAAAAGCCATTACAGCACTCCTTCACGTCTGCACACCAGCGGCCGCGGCTCTCCGGTTGACTTACTTCTTCAGTCCGAGCACCCCGTGTGTCATTACCGAGGCGGCGCTGCGCCGAGCAGAAAGTGCAAAATAACGGCCCTGCGGCAGATTCAAAGCGGCATAACACCGTCGCACATGGTTCTATCGTCTCTGCCGAGGCAAAAAGCTGTAATATCTGTTGCGAAGCCGGCGGTGTGCATAAAATTCCAGCTGTCCATTTTACGGCGCGCTGCCTTCCGCAAGGCCGTTAAAGCACCGGCGGAGGATTAAAAAATATAAGCTGTATCTGCCTCTGTCAGATATCCGAAGCCCACAGACCTGCGGCAGATAGCATATGCCGGTATCATTTTGTACCGTCTTGATTGCTCCGCGCTTTAGAGAAGCCTGCTTTCACAATACGCACAATTTCCGTCCTCCTCAAGATGCGGCAGATATGCTTCGCTGTGTGTTATGCATTTAAGGTTTCCGCAGCATTTTTCGGTATTCTGCTGCGGACGCGCATCCAGCCGCTTTTCGCCGTTTTCAAGTATGTGCAGTATAAGCGACATCCTTGCATAAAGCCCGTATTCCGACTGCCTGAAGTACAGCGCACGCGGGTCGTCGTCGACGTCATAGGTTATCTCGTCCACGCGCGGCAGGGGATGCAGCACCGCCATGTCCTTTTTCGCCTTTTTCATTTTTTCGCCGTCGAGTATAAACACGCCCTTTTGCCGCTCGTACTCCTCCTCGCTCTTAAAGCGCTCACGCTGTATTCGCGTCATGTACAGCACATCCAGCCCGCCTATCTCAGCCTCAAGGCTGTCCGCCTGCCTGTACTCGCAGCCGTGCTCGTCCATAAACGTTTTTATATAATCAGGCACACTCAGCTCCGGCGTCGATATAAGCACAAAGCTGTTGTTTTTAAACCTGCTCATCGTCTTGATAAGCGAATGCACGGTGCGGCCGTATTTCAAATCGCCGCAGAGACCTATGGTGAGGTCGTCAAGCCGGCCCTTGGTCTGAGTCAGCGTGAAAATGTCCGTAAGCGTCTGCGTCGGGTGAAGGTGTCCGCCGTCGCCGGCATTTATGACCGGCACACGCGAGAATATCGACGCCGCCTTTGCCGCTCCCTCAGAATAATGGCGCATTGCGATGATGTCGGCGTAGTTGCCTACCATGGTTATAGTGTCCTTAAGGCTCTCGCCCTTTGATACGGACGAGTTCTGCGGGTCGTTAAAGCCTATTACCGAGCCGCCGAGCCGGAGCATGGCAGCCTCAAACGACATGCGCGTTCTTGTCGAAGGCTCGTAAAAAAGCGTCGCCATTACCTTTGCATGGCAGCTGTCGGAATAATACCCAGGATTTTTCATAATGGCGCCCGCCGTGGTAAGGATATCCATAATTTTGCCCGTTTCAATATCGCCTAAATCGACCAGATGCCTTAATTCCATATACAACACGCCTCCAAATATTTTTAATATTTTACCATTTTTCGAGCGCTTTGGCAACAATATTTCCGCCCGCCTAACCATGTAACGCAAGCGGCAAATATTGAACGGGCGTCCGCTGCAGTACAGCATCAAATCACAGACTATGCTCTAAAGCAGCGGCTTTGCCGGCATCCGGACAAGTCTCTTCCTCATACATCCAAAATATAAGTGCGCTATACTAAGCCTACAGCGGCCGATGCTTTTATCAAGCAGGCTTAGGCATTAAATATAAAGATGCAGGTTGTATTACGGAATAAATTGCAGCTTCATTGGAACGAGGCAAATTTGTTAAGGCATTGAGCATGAGATGCCTCTCTGCATAATAAGATATACATTGACCAAGCCTTCAGATAAAAGCGTCCGTATCGGTATTTTTTACATTATTCTCAACATCTGCTATAACCTGTTTAATATCCGCGTTTAAGCAAATGGATTGTTTTACAATTTCTTGCGGGCAGATGGCTTCGCCAAAATTTACACAGGCATAAACAGCATTCGGATTCTTCGCGGTCATCTGCCAAAAAGGGTATTTAATAATGACAGGGGTATTTGCTCCCACGCCCAGCTCCAAAAACAGAACGTGCAGCCCATCATGGCGGCGGAGGAAATCATCATAGCGATTAGACGCGGCATACCATCCGTCATCCTGCACAAAGGTCATATCACAGCGCAGATTCATAGTCATGGGCGCACCGCAGACGGGGCACTTCGGAATCAGCTCCGTCGGAATCTTCATATCTTTTTGCCGGGCCGCCATCTGCCGGACAATTTCCTCATTGTCATAGGTCTTCTGGTGGCAGGGCTTGGAGCACTGCCACAGGCCGTAGTCACCCTGAGTATAAAAAAGCCGCTTTTTATCAAACCCGGCAAGCTGGAACTGGTGGTCTACATTGGTGGTAAGGACAAAATAATCTTTGCTCTTCACTAACTCCAGCAGCTCGCGGTAGGGCTTACCCGCACCAGCCTCGTAGCGGTTTAGCATAATCTGGCGGCTCCACCACGCCCAGTATTCCTCCAATGTATCATAAGGATAGAATCCGCCGGAGTACATATCCCGGATTCCGTACTTTTTATGGAAATCTGAAAAGTTTTTTTCAAAACGCTCACCATCGTATGCCATTCCCGCAGAGGCAGACATTCCCGCACCCGCGCCAATCACAATGGCGTCGGCGGTTTCTATTTCATTTTTAAGCCTCTCAATTTGCTCCGAGTAATTCCCGGTATATGTTGAAATCGGTCTCCTTAAAAACATTGAATATCACCTCCATACTGCTGTGTGTGTTCTCTTGATGTTCTTTTACGGTTTTAACGGCGATTTGGGCCGCTTTCTTATACGGAAAATGGAATTCACCTGTAGAGATACAGCAGAAAGCGACGCTTTTGACGCCATTCTGCTCGGCCAGCTCCAAACAGGAACGGTAGCAGGACGCAAGCAATTCCCCGTCTCTTTTTGTAGGCCGCCCGCCCACGACAGGTCCAACGGCATGCAGGACATAGCGGCACGGCAGGTTAAATGCCGGGGTGATTTTCGCTTTTCCTGTTTCTTCTTCGTGTCCCTGCCGTTTCATCAGGTCGGCACAGGCCAGCCGGAGCTGTACCCCGGCGAAGGTATGTATCGCATTGTCAATGCACCCGTGGCATGGCACGAAGCACCCCAGCATCTGAGAATTAGCCGCGTTGACAATGGCATCGCAGCGCAGAGTGGTGATATCCCCTTTCCAAAGATAGATGCCGCTTTGCACCGGCTGCAGATTAGCAAGCTCGGTGATTCCTCTGCGCCTGATTTCCTCCTGCAAATAAGTGTCCTGCACTGCCAAGAATTCCCGGCTGGCAGGCTGTGGCATCCGAACATTGAACAGAGAACGAAGCAGGCGCTTTTGGCTCTCTTCGTCCTCCGGAATTTTCATTCCCGCATATTCCGGCCGCTCCTTAAGCAGCTTTCTGATTAGATATATCCGCCTTTCTGCCTGTGTCATTTCGATTCCTCCCGAATTACTGCACCCTGCGGGCAGACCTCAATACATCTGCCGCAGTGCAGACAGTGCTCCTGCCGGATTACCGCCGGTTTGAAAGTAAAATCAATACAGCCTTGCGGGCAGACCGATTCACAAGTGCGGCAGTGGGTGCAGGCGTCTGTAATAAAATATTCTTCCTGTTTCGCCTTCGCCTGCCCAAAAGAAAAAGAAAACCGTTCAATCGGCTTTTTGGAAAGGTCAAACCACTCGCCCATTCCTGCATAAAGCCGGAATACAGTCAAGGCCCTTTGGGACTCAGTGGTGGGGTAGATTTCCAACATATAAGGATTTTTTTCAAACAGCCGCGGCAGCAGAGCGCCGCCAAGCTCTTTTACCCTTCCGCGTACCGATACCGCTACACAGGACATGGTATCTTCACCTTTCATACCGGTCAGCGCCATATATCCGCTTTTTTTCAGACGGCTGTAAAAGCCCTTGCCTCTCGCGGTCAGAAAATACAGACCGTTTTCATCGGCATCCATCATGTCAATGGCACAGGTGACGGGAAGACCATTGTCATCCACTGTAGCAGCTACCACCGTATGGATTTCCTTTTGCAGATAAATTAAATATTCCGTTTCGTTCATTGCCGTTTGCCCCTATTCACGTGCCTAACCGGGGCTGCCTGCCTGACAGTCCCGGTTTGACTGATTTCGATTAAGCAAAGAAAAAGCCTGCCGTCATATCAAGATAGTTCTGCCCGCTGTACTGCGGATACTGCCTGCCGACCTCGGCCTTGAAGGCATCGGCGTCCTTGCAGTCTGCCGCAATCCTTTTCAGATTTCGGAGATAAGCAATTTTTGTCTCGGCATCCTTCAAATCCTCTGGTGTATAGTGTGAGGTCAGAATAAAATCATATCCCTTTTTAATATAGCCTTGAAGCTCTGCAATGATGGCGTCAGCGTGTCCAGCACCCGCTACGATGGAGTGGCAGTCGTGTCCGAGCATATGCGTATAAACTGCGTTGATTTCAGGGATTTCTATATCAAAGGCTTCGTTTGTCGCCTTTATCATAAAATCAATACCGCCTATCGTCACCTTGCCATCGCCTATCACATTGGTGATTTTATGTATGGAGCTGTCAAAGCTGTCACCGAAAGCAGCGGCAAATCCATCTATTAATGCCTTTCCTCCGCCGCTTGCGGAATAGTCCACCGCATTCTGAGTAGCGTATTTCGGCACCTCGGGCAGAAAGGCTGCACCCGCGCCGTGATAAGCGACCAGCATGCCCTCTACCTCGACGTCCTTCAAATACTCGGTAAGCTCTTTGCTGTTGTCAAAGAAGCAGGGAGATTCAATGATAACCGCTTTGCCGTTTTTCTCCACAATAAACACTTCATCGTCAATAAAATCGTTGGTCTTGTATGCGTGCAGCTTAACAGAGCCAAAGTCGTAAATATTCATTTCGCCCTTTGCAAGCCTTACTGTTTTAAATGTGCTTTTATCCATAATAAAATCCTCCTTGTTTATTTTGAAGCTTTATTCAGCAACCACACTGATGCGCTTCTGAATATTGCCGCCGCTTATTGCTTCGTCAATCATGGCAATCGCATAATCTGCATAGCTGATGACGCTTTCACCCTTGGAATTGAGCGTCAGCTCCTCGCCGCCGAGAATATATTTGCCCGTACGCTCTCCGTCTGCGCGGAAATCACCGGCAGGGCTGATATAAGTCCATTTGACATCCGTTCTCTGACGAAGCTCTCCGAGCGCCTTGGCCATGGCCGCGGCCAGCGCCTTGAATCCGTCGGGGAATTCCGGGCCATCCGCTACGCAGGCGGTGTGCTCGGGGTTGACATACAGGCTGCCTGCGCCGCCGACAACTAAAAGGCGGGTCTGTGTGCCGCTGAGAATGTCGCACAGGTGCTTTAAAGAAGTGCTGTGCTGAGGCAGCGTATCCTCTGTCCAGGCGCCAAACGCATCGATGACGACGTCAAAATCCTTTAAGTCGGCGGCGGTAAGATTAAAAAGGTCTTTTTTCAGCACATTCTTTGCTTCCGTCTTATTGTCTTCGCGAACAACGGCGGTCACATCAATGCCTCTTGATACTGCTTCCTTTACTATAAGCTTACCTGCCTTACCGTTTGCACATACAACTGCAATTTTCATCTTGAATTCCTCCTGAATATATCATCTAATTTATATTTGCGCTTTTCAGCCTCGGAGCGGCCGTCTCCTCAGCTCTTGTCTTTATTATATTTAGATTAGTTTCTTATGTAAAGTAAGCACTTTATTGTGCTGTAGTTACCAAAATGATACTATTGCACAGTTACTGCGGGGAAACTATTGTGTCATCATGCGTTTTTTTACTATTGAAGGCGCAAAAAAATTTTTTTATTTTTTTACATATACCTTATATTCGCTTATCCGAAAGTCTGTTTTATAGAGTTAGCCCGGCTAAGGAGCTGTTAAAGCATATCGAAATATTTTTAAATGGCCGATTACGGCACAGCAATTTAAAATTTTCGCAAGTGTGTTATATTTGAGATTATTAAATAGAGCCGTTGACTTTACTCTGCTGCAGCATTATAATATTTCTATAAAGTCAATTTGTAAAGCAGGCACAATAAAGTTCTGTAGTTACCAAAAGGAAACTATTGTGTATTCAGGCAAGCTGGAGGCGATATTATGACAACGCAGACCGCAAAGAAGGAATTACCTGCCTGTCCGGTAGAAACTACACTAATGCTTATCGGCGATAAATGGAAGGTTTTGATTCTGCGTGATTTAATGCCCGGAACAAAACGGTTTGGAGAGCTGAAAAAATCTATTGGAAATGTATCGCAAAAGGTGCTGACCGCTCAGCTTCGGGACATGGAAAACAACGGCCTTCTTACGCGAACTGTATATGCGGAGGTGCCTCCGCGCGTAGAATATTCGCTGACTGATTTGGGAAAAAGCCTCAAGCCTATTTTGGATGCAATGCAGAATTGGGGAGAGGAATACAAAACTCAGAATTTATAGATAATATTTAAGCTGCTGCATCTAACATTTGATGCAGCAGCTTTTTTATATCATGATTTACAGATTTCAATGTAAATTACCCCGTAATATTGTTTTAAATCAGAGAGAAAATAGTCACCATAATAGGAAGACTTTCACATTTATCATACAGCCGCGTTTAACTGTGCCGGCAGGCCGCCCGCTTCGCAGGATGTGCCCCGGCGGCAATTAGTTTATAATATTGCATGTATTGCAAGTCTGCGGTCGGGCCGCAACATTCATCTCCACCGGTGTCTATTTGTCATCACCGCGCTTTTTGCCGTGATACAAAAAATATCCGGCCAAAAAGCATGCGGCTGACAACACCAGCATAAATATCGCATTAACCGCATCGTCCGCCGCGCCGCCCGCCGATGCTGGTACGAAATTCTCAGCTATATGATTTATCAGAACCGTCATTGGAATGGCTATTATAAAAGATATTCCTCCGGCATAAAGCTTTTTCCCCTTAAGCAGAGCAAAAGCCGCATACATAAGCCACAAACCGGCAATGGAAACCAAATATATGACACTGCCCATGGTGAATATAAGACGCTCGCCTATAATGAGTGAAAGAATCCAAAGATACGGTATGGTTATCAGTGTGAGCACTATGAGCGTCTTCATAACCACTCTGCGCCTCGCCTTAAGCAGCGGCAGCGCGAGCAGATAGCCGGCAATGCAGGAGGATATCACAATAGGCGACCACGTAAGTCTGTCCGTTATTGCCAAATCGCAAATCATGCACACAACTATCGCCGTCAGCACGGCACCTGAAAGCAATATAAGGCTTATTCCCCGTATTCTATCCCAATTTGCTCTTTTGACTTTTTCCTTTTCACAAGGGCTATGGTATGCCGCAATCGCCGCTCCTTTTTTCGCGGGCACAGTGATGCTTTCTCTCTGTCCGGAGTTTTCGGCGCTTGCCTGCACAGTCTCATCAGGCTTGGAAGATACTGTGCAGGAATGCCGTTCACTGCTTACATTCGATTCATCAGGTCTTTTAGCCGCAATAGCTTCGGCGCTTTGTGAGGCGGCAATATCTTTCCCGTTATCCGTCCCGCCGCTGAGCAGCTCGTTCGCAGTTGCTCCCAGCAGCTTTGACAGCGGTATTATCAGCGATATGTCTGGATAGCTCTGACCTCTTTCCCATTTAGACACCGCCTTGTCGGTCACGCCGAGCCGCTGCGCCAGCTCCTTCTGTGTCAGACCTGCGGCCTTTCTGCGCTCGCTTATAAAAGCGCCTATTTTCTCTGTCCTCTGATTGTCCATGTATCCTTTCTCCCCGTTTGTTGATATCACAATATTAAAGGAAAACAGGCAAAACGGCAACCGATTTGCGGTCGACCGCGACTCTACCACCGGTTTAGCCGGCTGATATCCCGCACTACAGCCTTTTTGGGCTATCTCAGCTCATTTTCCCCTACGAGGAGGCATGTCCTTGTTATGCTTTCGGCAGATATGCTGCCAAATTTTTCAGACGCCGCTTCTATGATAAGCGGCGGGTTTATATTAAGGCTGCTGCCGGCAGGCAGTATGACAGTCGCCTCCGCAGTACTATCCTCCGCCTTGAACGAGAGCAGGCGGCATGACACGGCTATCTCCTTAAACTCCGGCTGCGCGGAGGAATGTCTTCCCTTTTTCTTTTTTGCCGGCTTCTTTACCGTTATACTGCCGTTTAAAAAATCAGACAGCTCTCCCGCAGTCAAATTATCGGGCAAGCTCAGCCGCATAGCGTACTCAGCGCCTGATATGTCGGAAAAGCTATTGACAGGGTCGGTAACGCCGATGAGCGGAACATTCTCAGGCATGACGGGACTAAGCGCTTCAAATATTTTGTCACACTGGCACAAATCATCCTCTATCTTTATATCAACAGCCTCCTTGAGCGCCTCCATGCCTATCGGCAGCGGCTGTGCAAACACCATGTGAAGATGAGGGTTATATCCCTCCGTATACCACACAGGCAGCCGGCTGCGCCTTATGCAGCGTGTAAAAAGCCGCACAATGTCAAGATGCGATATATACTTCGCTCCGTTTATCTTTTTAAACCACAGTCTGACAGTCTTCAAGTTATTTCCTCCAATACAAAATCACGCCGCATAAGCGCTTCTGCAATAGCCACCCCAATCAGTTCGGCTGTAATATATTTGAAGCACACAGCATGTCCTTCATCGGCAACGTTCCGACCGCAGCCGGCGCATAATAAGCAGCCCGCACTCGGCTCTCAACCTTGGCAGCTTGTCAAAGCTAAAGAAATTAGGCTCAGTGTTTTCACTGCCGTCTGCTAATAAATGTCCGCTGACGGTTCCTTCATATACATATGCAGTGCTGCGGCGGAATACGGCTTATTGCCGTTTGGATATTCAAAACATAAATTCCTTGCCGATGCGCCGCCAAAAGCCTAATCGTCTCGGACAAAAGCCCGTTTTTCTCAAAAAGCTCTCTGCGTGCGGACTCTTCGGGAATTTCCCATGTCTTAGCGTAAAAGCGGAGGCATGACGATCAGCCCTGCCGGTACTTAAAAGCGGCTTGTGTCCAACAAGTCTGCGCATCTCGCCCAAACAGCTAATTATGCCCTTTCCGGCAGCATACTCCGCTTTACTGCATTGATTGGATTTTTACGAAGCTGCCGCATTTTGTTGACATACCTTGCCTCAAGCGTCATGAGCAAATCCGTTTATTCATCAATATCTCCTGTCAGCCGGCTTCATCTTGATGTGCCTGCCGCGGCAGTTTTGGAGGATGATTCAGAAGCAGGACCGCTGCCGCGCTTTTGAGTGCATATCCCGCTTTTAAAGCAGGCGGCGCCGCAGCCGGAGCATTGCTCACGGCAGTTTGGCGTGGTAATTCCGTGCTTAGCCCTGTTGAGCTCTGCGGCGAGAAATTTTTTATCAATACCATAGTCCATATGGTCCCACGGCAGCACCTCGTCGAGTCCGCGCTGCCTGTTTGCGTAAAATTCGGGTGTGAGTCCTTCCTTTTCAAAGGCCGCGCGCCATTTGGCAATGTCAAAAAATTCGTCCCAGCTGTCAAACCGGCAGCCGGCTTTGTATGCGTTGTATATGACGCCGCCAAGCCGCCTGTCGCCCCTTGACAGCGCGCTTTCCATAAGGCTCATATGGCTGTCGTTCCAGCTAACCGATATTTTCTTCGTTCGTATATGCTCGAGCAGCAGTCTCTGCTTGCGGTTTATCTCCTCGCCGGTGTCCTGCGCATGCCACTGAAACGGCGTGTGCGGCTTTGGAGTAAATGTAGACAGACCTATCGACACGCTTATCGCTTTGCCCTTCTGCCGCGTTGGGAGCGAATAATATAAATCCACGATTTTTTGTGCAAGCTCTGCTATGCCTATTATATCATCGTCCGTTTCAAACGGCAGGCCGAGCATAAAATACAGCTTGACCGACGTATAGCCGCGCTCAAACACACGTCTGCAGGAGGACATTATATCCTCCTCCGTGATGTTTTTGTTTATTATATCGCGCAGACGCTGCGTACCCGCCTCCGGCGCAAAGGTTATGCCGGTCTTGCGCACGCTGTTAAGCTTTTCGGCAAGTTCGTCAGGAAAATTGTCTATTCGCAGCGACGGAAGGTTAATGCTTGTCCGCTCGCTGTCGGTCCAGTCCAGCAGCTTGTTTAAAAGCGGCTCAAGCTCAGTATAATCGCTGGTGCTCAGCGACAGCAGCGACAGCTCATCATAGCCGGTATTATCGCACAGCTCGTGCGCCTGACGGTTGGAGACCTCGCTCGACTTTTCCCTTACTGGCCGGTAAATAAAGCCCGCCTGGCAGAAGCGGCAGCCGCGGATGCAGCCTCTGAATATCTCCTGCACCGCACGGTCGTGCACCGTTTCAACAAACGGCACGACAAAATTGTCAGGATAAAAGGCCGAGTCAAGGTCGCTTATAATGCGTTTGCGGACACGTGCCGGAGCGCCGCCGTGCGGCGTATACGCCTTGACCGTGCCGTCTCCGTTATACTCCACACTGTAAATCGACGGGACGTATATTCCCTCTATCTCAGCGGCCCTTGTCAAAAACTCCTGCTTTGTCCCGCCGGCTTTGGTGCAGTCTATATACAGCCTCGAAAGCTCAAGATTTACCTCCTCGCCCTCGCCCTGTACAAATATGTCTATAAAATCAGAAAGCGGCTCCGGGTTGCAGGCACACGGCCCGCCGGCGATAACGATATTCTTAAGCGTATGCCTGTCCTTGGCATAAAGCTCTATTCCGCCGAGCTTCAGCATATTCAGCACGTTGGTATAGCTCAGCTCATACTGCAGCGTAAAGCCTATCATGTCAAATTCGTCGAGCGTGTCGCGGCTCTCAAGGCCGTACAGCCTTATATCATGCTCTTCCATCTGCTTCTGCATGTCCGGCCACGGAGCAAAAACCCGCTCACACCATATGTTGTCCTCGTTATTGTAAAGCCCGTAAAGTATTTTCATTCCGAGATGCGACATGCCTATATCATATACGTCAGGGAAGCAGAAGGCAAACCTCATGTCGACGTCCGCCTTGTTTTTGACTACGCTCCCCTGCTCGCCGCCGGTATATCTGCCCGGCTTCTGCACCTTAAGCAGAACGCCTTCAAGCTTTTGTGATATGTTCATTTTCCCGCCCCGTTTGTAAATTGATTTTACAGAGTGACCCTTTATTTAAGCAGCCGAAGTACTCCCTGTCCGGCATGGCCGCGGTTTGGGTGCATCTGTATAATCTGCGGTGCCGCTTTGGACATGCCTTTGGATGTACATTTGGCATTCATAGCTTTAATACATACGGTGCATAACCGTATATCTCTGTTTTAAATTCATTATAACATAAAACATACGTTTGAAAAAGCAAAATATATACTCATAAAAGCGCCGTGCAGTCATTTATCCGGCATTGAAAGCACTCAACTTTAATATTAAAAAGCTCCCTCGCCTGAGTCGGAAGGCGAGGGAGCTTATATTTATTCTTGCGGTCAAGCCGGCTCCGGCGGCGCATGTCATGCCTGCATATACCAATCGATATCTCACCCAAGCACCACGTCCGCCTGTAAAGCAGCTTCAGCGCTTTCCGCGCAGCTTCAAAAGCATAAGTATGAGCATATACAGCCCCGCCGTTAAAACAGTCGGGTTGCCGCAGCCGTTTATGAGCAGGAGCGCCCCCGCGGCTATTATACCTGCCGCGAAAATACAGGAAACAAGCGTACTTATCCTTTCGGCGTTTTCGTGCGGCATCCTCATCAAGAGAAAATATTCCAGTATTTTCCCGCCGTCGAGCTCGGATATTGGCAGCAGATTAAAGACGGTCAGCGCGGCATTTGAGGCAAAAAGCCACAGAAATATCTCTTTTCGGCCGGCGATAAGAAACAGCGCGGCGCTCACAGCTGCCGCAAGCAGCCCGGCCAGCGGTCCTGCCGCAAGTATCATTATTTCATTTTTATATGACAATGCCTTCTTTGGTTTTATAATATGCAGCACCGCGGGCTTCAGCTCTATCCTCTCCGGCATGGCGCAAAGCAGCTTCATTGCCGCTATATGTCCCGCCTCGTGTATCACTACCGCCGACGCCGTGACCGACATGGTACCTGTGCGGTCGAAAAGAAAGAGCAGTGCGACAAACGCCGCGAACGGCACGCTTATGTATATTTCACAGCCAAAAAGCTCAAATCTCAAATGCTCTGCTCCCCGACAAGCCACATGGGATTTATGCGGGTGCCGTTGATTCTCACCTCAAAATGGCAATGCGCCCCGGTGGATACTCCTGTGCTGCCGACCTTTGCTATCGCCTGCCCCTTTTCAACAGAGTCTCCAGCATTCAGCAGCGTTTCGCTGCAGTGCGCATACATTGTTTCAAGGCCGTCGCCGTGAGACAGCAGTATGTATATTCCGTAAGATGAGCTTTCTCCGGTCTTGCTTACCGTGCCGGCCATTGCTGCGCCTATATCCGAGCCATACGGAGCCGCTATGTCTACTCCGTAGTGCATTGAATATTTGCCGCTTATCGGATGCACGCGATAGCCGTACTCGTCGCTTATCCTGCCGCTCAGCGGCATCTGCATGGTGTTTATAGCCGCGGATTTGGCATTCATCATGCTTTTATATTCATTTATGTCCATTGTGTATTTGCCGCTCTCCTCCTCTTCGGTGCCGGCGTCCTGAGACTCCTCTGAGGAGGCATCGGGCTGTGAGTCCGTGCCTTCATCGGCCGGCTGCTGAGGCTCCGATGACGGCTGCTGCGATTCTGCGTCCCCGGCGGAGCTGACGGCATCATCTGCTTCACCGGAGCCGGAAAACACGCCGGTCACCGTCTGCATGACCTCCTCCGCGCTCGTATAGTCATTGAACATGGAAATGTATTTATCCCTCGTGAGCCTGTATATGTCGCCGCCTATAAATTTTATTATGAAAGCTGCGAGCAAGGCCACCGCGCATATTATAAGCTGTGTCTTTAATAATATTAAAAAGCCTATTCTTTTCTTCTCCTTTTTCTTGGGCGGTATCGGCAGTATTTCTTCCTCAAAGGAATTATATTCGTTTTCTTCCATCTTGGCTCCCTTCTGCCATGGACAGGCGTCTTTGATTTGGACTTTATTTATATTTATGCTTAGTTGTCCATAAAAATGTCTGATTTGGCATTTCTTTGAATATTATGGTATTGAATAAATCAAAAAAATGTAGTAATATAATTTTGTATAGGTATATATAAAATTTAGGCTGTTTAGCAAAAACGGAGATAATGTTATGCATGACCAAACTATGACCTTTTCGCTCGGCGGCGACCGTGAAAAGGAAATGAAGCAGATACTCATGTCTGTTTACGACGCTTTGAAGGAAAAGGGCTACAACCCAATAAATCAGATTGTCGGCTATATTCTGTCTGAGGATCCGACGTATATCACCACTCACAACAACGCCCGCAATCTGATAAGACGAGTCGACCGCGACGAGCTGCTTCAGGCGCTGGTTAAAAATTATCTTATAGGATAATGCGGCTTTTGTGCCGGTTTTTCTCTGCTGCCGCCGGGGGACGTCGGGCCGGCTGTGAGTCTTATGCGTCTGCTGCGCAACTTTATCAAGCTTATGAGTTTATGCGGCTGTTGGTATGAACGTCGCGTTCTTGAAGCAGTATATTTATCCTTTGAAAGGTGTGTAAAAATGTCAGAAGCAAAAAACAAATTTTTAACTTATAAGGGGCGGCCGCTTGTCCGCAACGGCAATACCATCTATTACGGCAACATGTCGGATAAATATGTAATAATGATGCAGATTATGAGCACAAAGTCGGAGCACGGGCTTGAGCTCGCCGACAAGGTTATCATCCAGCTCATGTACACCGACCCTGATATAAAAACAAGGGACAGGGTCGTAAAAAAGAGCGAAAAGCACGGGCTGTACAATGCGATGGATATCGGCTCGATATGGCTTGAAAGGGCGCTGGCGGAATAATTAAGCATCCGGCGCTGAGCTTCAGGGCGCTCGGCTTTATCACTGTGAGCTTAAAGGCACCGGCGCTTAGCATTTAGTCGTATACATCCGACTTTTCCTCTTATCTTTCCCTGCAGCCGGCGTGTAAACAAATAGCAAATATTGCTTGTTTAGGGCCTGTGTAATGCACGGGCCTTTTGCTTTATTATAAATCCGATACGCCGTATGAGAAACCGATAATACGCTTTGCAGCACCCGCTTTTTATTATCGGCTCTGAGTTATGCAGCATAAAAAACGCCCGCAGGCCCCTCGCCTAAGCGAAGGGTCCACGGGCAGTTTTTGCAGAATATTACTCTGGAAACGGCAGTCTGTTTGACTTGCCGTCCCCTATTCCTTATCCTCCATCTCAACAATTTCAACTTGCTTTGTTATTACATCCGTGTACTGGACAGTATGACATTTTGGATATCCGGAGCTATGCTCCTCAATCTGAAATATATGCGGATAAACTCCCTTAAGAACAGCCGGCTCGTTTTTGAGACACACCTTAGGATGAGAAATTGAAACGTTAATATGGATATTGGGATTGGATTCATATAAACCCCTAATTTTACTTTTAATTGTATCTAATAAAGTCATACCTAACCTCCGATTTAGAAAATGACAGCCGCCTGGCATTTCGGGCGGCCGTCCCAATTATGAAAAATATTCGGAAACATCGGCTTTATCACTATACTGCTTTTTCACGCGGACAACAACAGAGCCGTCCTCCTGCTCTTCCTCTGAAACAATCTGATATCTTGTCTTTGCGCGCTCCAGAGCGGCTTTATAACGTTCGATTTCTTCGTGATTAATCTTTACAGCACGCTCTTTGGGATAACCCATTTCAGGCTTCTGCGAAAAAATTAATGTCTGAAGAATGCACGCAGCCTTAACACGCTTCAACTATAACACCCCTCTTTCGGCACAATACATTACGGCAGAACAGATTATGCCTATAATACAGAGAGGTGTGTTCAAGCAAAAAACATAACCTTGGATATAACGGCTGCCGACAATAATATCCGGCTGAAATGCACTCTCATGGTAGCCATGCTACAATATGATTATAGCACAAACCAAAGAAAAAATCATGCGAAAAATTGAAGATTCCTCCATTTAGAGCAAGCACCGAAGAGGCGGTTTGGAGGGCTGCTTATAGCTTTCGATGCCATTGAATAATGCAATAACCGCAGGCAAAACGATTTCATCGGCCGACGGCAGTCTATGATATGAGTTATTCGATTTTCTGTACGCTTTGCACTTTTCTATCAACATGATTCTATTTGAAAGCTATTTCATTTAAGCAGGTAATAAATAAAAAAGCCGGAGTATTTGATACACCGGCTTTCTATTAATTCTCTGCTGTTTTATGTCCTTCTACCCATCAATATCTTAGCATTAACATTAAAAACGGCTTAATCAAGCTGTATTTCAGCAAGCTCCTTAGGCGGGACAGCCGACTCGGAATCCTGAACGAATTTTCTTACGGCCTGCGCCGCCTTCATGACCGGCGCTATAGTCCCTGCTCCGGCGACACAGCCGCCGGGACAGCCCATTCCTTCTATAAGACAGCCGTCCATCTTGCCGGTCTTGGCCATCATAAGTATTTTACGGCATTCTGCGAGGCCCTCGGCATGCTGTATATTTACTTCAGTCCCCGGATAATATGCGTTTATGCACTTCTCTATCGCCGATGCGACACCGCCGGCGACTGCATAACCTCTGCCGGCTCCCGTTGCATCGTGGACTTCCTCTTCATTTGCATACTTGCTCATATCTATGCCGCGTGCCTCGAAGATTGCGTCGAGCTCCTCAAAGGTAATAACAAAATCAACATCGCTCCTTACGCTGCGGCGCGAGGCCTCCAGCTTCTTTGAGGCGCACGGACCTATGAATACCACTCTTGCATTGGGATGCTTCTGTTTTATCGTGCGGGCTGTTGCCACCATCGGTGTAAGCGCGTTCGATATTTTGTCTATCATTTCAGGAAAATAGTGCTTGGCAAGCATGGCCCACGACGGGCAGCAGGAGGTCAGCAGGAATGGCAGCTTGCCGGTGGATACCTCCTCAACATAATGACGCGCCTCTGTCGCGGCACCCATGTCAGCGCCGAGCGCGACCTCGTAAACCTCAGAAAAGCCAAGCTGCAACAGCGCAGCCTTCACATTTTTCTGACTGACGTTTGGGCCGAACTGCCCTGCTATTGCGGGAGCGACCTCAGCCACAATCTCGCCGCCCTCCTTCATCGCACGTATGAGCTGAAAAATCTGCGACTTGTCGGCTATGGCGCCAAACGGGCAGTTTACCATGCACATTCCGCAGGAAACGCACTTGTCGGGATTTATATACGCGCGGCCGAGATTGTCGCTTTCAATAGCGTTGACACCGCATGCCTCGGCGCATGGACGAATCTCGTGCGCTATGGCATCATACGGACAGGCAGCCTTACACTTGCCGCAGCGTATGCACTTGGACTGGTCGATATGCGAATGGCCGTTTACCATTGATACCGCATCCTTAGGGCATACCTCAAGACATGGATGTGCGACACAGCCGCGGCAGTTGTCCGTCACCCTGTATGCATTCTGAGTGCATGCGTCGCATGCGGACGGGATAACCTGCATAAGCGGCGGCTCATAGTATTTTTCGGATATATTGCTTTCATCAAGTCCGGCGGTAACATGCACCGGCTGATCCTCCGGGCGCAGACTCATGCCCATGGCAAGTCTTACCCGCTCCGAGCAGATGGCGCGCTCGCGCCATATGCTTTCACGGTACTGCGGCTCGTCGCCCGGCGTTATTTTGTATGGAATGGCCTCAATGTCGTCATTGAGATTCTCCGATTCGTACGCAATGCGCGCAACCTCGGTAAACACCTGCTTTCTCAGACGTTTAACGGCATTGTCAAGACCTCGAATCATGTTTCTTCCTCCCAGCTTATACTCCTTATAAGAATACGATAAAAGTATAATTTTTTCAAGTATATTATGGCGAAAATACCGCCGAATTTACATTCACACTCCGTCTGCCGCAAAAGTCTTAAAACGCCGCAAAATTCCATTGAGTCAAAGTACGCATTATAAAAAACGCAAACAACTGCAGCAATTGCGGCTGCATCTTGGCAGACCTTTTAAACAGTGCTCTTATAAAACCGTATAGTGAAAACTGCACCTCCGGATGGATGGTTTTCCGCCTTTACAGTGCCGTTTTGCCGAGCTATTATCATGCGCGACAGCGCAAGGCCAATCCCGACGCTCTGCTCAGATGAATTTACACCCTTGTAAAAACGCTCGAAAAGATGCGGCAAATCGTTTTTATCTATGCCGCTGCCTGTATCGCGTATTATTATCTCGGAATAAAGAGTATTTTCCTTTGCATTTACATATATTACGCCCTGCTGCATATGCTCCATACAGTTTTTGAGTATATTGCCTACAGCCTCTGCCGTCCACGACAAGTCGCCCGTAAAGCTGCCGGACACCTCCTGCTTTAACACCTGCCCCTTAAGCTCCATCGGTATTGCAAGCGGCTGAGCCGCCTTGTCTATAAGCTGCTTAAGCGGTATTTTATCTCGGCGCAGTGATATGGTTTCAGCATCCAGCCGCGCTATTTTCAAAAGTGCGGAGATGAGCCAGTCTATCCTGTCTATCTGCCTTTGCATATCGCGTATCTGCCCTCTCCGCTGTTCATTGTCAAGCTCTGGATTCAGCAGCGCAGAGGCGATAAGATTCACCGATGTCAGCGGCGTGCGCAGCTGATGTGAAATATCCGCAATGGAATCTGCCAGCCGTGTTTTATCGTCTTTAAGCATATCCGCCTGTTCTCTAAGCCTTATGAAAAGCTTTGTCACCTCCGACTGGAGCAGGCTCAGCTCGCCCTCATTGTACTTTGAAAGGTCTATTTCCTCTCTGCCGTGCAAAACAGCGTCTATTTCGCCTGCGAGCGCCGATATTTTTCGA
Organism: uncultured Clostridia bacterium; assembly: GCA_944412495.1. Taxonomy (GTDB): domain Bacteria; phylum Bacillota; class Clostridia; order Oscillospirales; family Acutalibacteraceae; genus Timburyella. Next base: position 87,046 of record CALYBL010000029.1, read on the forward strand.
TAGCGCAGCGCGGCGCCTATGAACCACGCAAGCGATATGACAAAAGCAAGTATTAATATCAGGAGTCCGGCGCGCCTGTCAATAATATAGCCGGCAGCAGTGCCGAGCACAACTGCCGCCGCTGAAACTATCAAACAGACTTTCATTTCCCTGTTTCGAAGCATAATACTCCCCCATTTGCCATTATCTTAGCAATAAATCCCGTGCCGCGTAGGACATACGTATCCCTCATTGGGCTTTTGCGGCACCGCAGAGATTTTTATCATTATTTCGCGTCATATGCTCAATTTTTAAAATATTATGTTGATTCAATTTTACCTTATACCGCTGGCCCAAATTGCTTAAATAAATTTTATGTCAACTTGTTCTGCCATTAATATCAGAGCTAAGTTAAACGGCATTCTCACACAGAATCAATCGCCAACCTTATATCCAAGGCCGCGAACTGTCTTTATTATCTGAGGATTCTGTGGGTCGTCCTCTATCTTATCTCTCAACCGCTTTATGTAAACAGTAAGAGTATTGTCGTTTACAAAGTCACCGGCAACGTCCCATATTTCCTCAAGCAGCCTTGCACGGGAAAACACCGCGCCGCGGTTGCTCAGCAGAGCCAAAAGCAGTCGGTACTCCAGCGCAGACAGGCACAAATCAACCCCGTTTTTGTAAGCTGCGCCCTTTTCGGTATCTACACTGATTCCGCCTATTTCAATTATTCTTTGCACCTTGCCGGAACGCCGCAGAACTGTGCGTATTCTCGATATAAGCTCGCGCGGCCGAAAGGGCTTGGAGATATAATCGTCGGCACCCATGTCGAGGCCGGCAACCACACTGTGCTCGTCATCAGAGGCGGTGAGAAATATCACCGGTACGTCGCACAGCTGTTTCAGCGCAGAGCATACCACAAAGCCGTTGCCGTCCTTAAGGGATATATCCATGAGCACAAGGTCATATTCGGTGCTCTCAAACTTTTTAATGGCCTCTGCCTGACCCGATGCGGAGTCGGCAAAGTACCCTTCCTGCTTTAAAAAGTCAGTCAAAAATTTTACAATAGTCGGATCGTCCTCTACCAGTAATATTTTCTGCATAACAATACATGCCCCCAAAAGCTTATATTTAAACACTAACAAAAAAGCTCTTATTTGTCAATGCCGGCAGAAAAGGAAGAGCGTATTTCATTTTACATTAATACTATGTGTCATTCCCCAAAAACAGAAAGCATTAGCCGTTCTCTAAAGAGCTGCAGTAATTAGCTTCCCGTTACCATCTCGTTCTGCAAATAAGACTTAGGGCCTTTAACCAGCCGGGTCAATTTCCTTTTAAACAACGAACCGCCTTGACACAAATATGCTGAATTCTATCTATCTGCCTTTATTGCCGGCGGCCGTGGGGTGCACGCGAGTCAGGCGTCTGTTGCATAATTGATTAACGGCCGGATTAAACGGCAAATCCTGCATAAAGCTGATATGAAATGTGCTCATTTTTTCTCTTTGTCGAACATGCTTCAGGCAAAACGGGCAGTATAGCAAAGCGGCGCATATTTCAATGCGCCGCTTCCTGCGATAATCTGTTTTACATTTTTAATATGTCCGCACAGGCCTTTGCTTTTGTGCTCATTCACGTGTTCTGCCGCAGCAAATTATGCTGCTGGCTGCCCGGCAGGCCGCGCGGATTTCCGGCCGCCGCTTATTACCATGTACAGCATAACGCATAGTACGATTATCAGGCTTATCCACTGCGACGTCGAAAGACCCAGCCATATGCCGCGTATAAGGTCGCCTCTGAAGCATTCAAAAACATATCTCGCAGCGGCGTATGTCATAAGATAAATGAGCATCAGTCTGCCTCTCTGTATTCCCTTTACGAAGAAAAACGCCAGCATTGCAAACAGCAGGAGGTTAAAGCCCGACTCAATAAGCTGTATCGGCAGACGCGGTACGCCGTTTGCGGCAGCATCCAAAGAACGCGTATAGGTTATTCCGTGCTCCCACTCCACACCGTAGCAGCAGCCGCCTAAAAAGCAGCCGATACGTCCGAATGTGTGAAAAAGCGGTATCGCCGGGGCAAACAAATCGGAATATTCCGAAACATTCATTTTTCGTGCGCGAAGATATATGTACCCTGTAAGCAGACCGCCAAGCATACCGCCGTAAAATACCTGTCCGCCAAACGCAATAAACAGGTACTGGACAAACTGCCAGAAGCTTTCAAAATTGGAATAATGGCTTATAACATTGCAGATATATGGAATATTGGTGATTGCATAAAGCAAATGTCCGCCCACGATAACACCTATGGCGGAAATTAAGCCGGCTATTATCGCGTCCTCTTTAACAATCGTCTTACGGTGCTTCGGCAGAAAATATACCCACGCAAACACCGCAAGCACGCCGACAAGCGCGCATATGGAGTAGGTGGATATATCCCTTCCGAGTATATGAATTATTGGGTACATAAGCCCTTTAACCTCGCTGAAGCAGAATTATATTTAAACGGGAATACTTTATATGCCGCATAAGCAAAATCACATGAAATATATATCGCCTGACTATTGCACCTGAAAAATTCTATGCCGGCAGATTTATGGGCATAATCAATTCTTTTTCGCCGCTATAGCCTGCTTGGCCTTCTTTACTATCTGCTCGGCTGTGAGGTTGAAATATTTAAGAACATCCGCTGCCGGGCCTGATATGCCGAAGGTGTCCTCGGTGCCGACGCGCAGCACGGGCACTGGATATTTTTCACAGATGACCTCCGCCACCGCGCCGCCGAGTCCGCCTATCACGGAATGCTCCTCCGCCGTGACAATGGCGCCGGTCCTTGCGGCCGATTCTGTTATAAGCGCCTCGTCAATCGGTTTTATTGTGTGAATGTTGACTATGCGTGCGCTTATTCCCTCCGACTTAAGCATATCGTAGGCAATCAGCGCCTCATTTACCATAAGCCCGGTAGCCATGACGGTGACGTCGCTGCCCTCGCGCAGCACAATACCCTTGCCCATGGTAAATTTATAGCTGTCGTCGTTTATGACCGGCACTGCGAGACGGCCGAGCCTTAAATACACAGGGCCGTCGTACTCTGCAGCGGCTATTACCGCGGCATACGCCTCTACGGCGTCAGCAGGATTTATTATCGTCATGCCTGGGATGGTGCGCATAAGAGCTATGTCCTCGTTGCACTGATGCGTTGCGCCGTCCTCGCCTACGGACATGCCGGCGTGCGTGGCGCCTATCTTAACGTTAAGATGCGTATAGCCTATCGAGTTGCGTACCTGCTCATATGCACGGCCGGCCGCAAACATCGCAAAGGAGCTCGCAAACACCAGCTTGCCGGTCGACGCTATGCCTGCGGCTATCGACATCATGTTCTGCTCGGCTATGCCGGCGTTGAAAAAGCGGTCGGGATACACCTTTGCAAAATCGCCGGTCTTTGTTGAGCCGGAAAGGTCCGCGTCAAGCACAATCATGTCCTTATATCTGCCGCCAAGCTCGACAAGCGCCTTGCCGTACGCTTCGCGTGTTGCCTTCTTTATTATATCTGCCATAATTATACCCCTTCTTTTTATATTCCCATTCAATCTGTGTTAAAACACTCTGCTGGTCACACGGCCGCAAATCCTATCAGCCGCATTTTTGCCTTGATACCGGCTATGCAAGCCTTTCATATTCGGACTTAAGCTCTGCCATGGCCTGCTCCGCCTGTTCGCCGGCTGCAGCCTTGCCGTGCCAGTCCGCGACGTTCTCCATAAATGAGACGCCCTTGCCCTTAACCGTCTTCGCTATTATGACCGACGGCTTGTCCTTTACCTGCTTTGCCTTGTTCACAGCGTCCTCTATCTGGTCAAAATCATGGCCGTCTATCTCAAACACAGCCCAGCCAAACGCTTCAAACTTTTTGTCGATAGGCTTGGGCGAGTTGACATCTGCTATGTTTCCGTCTATCTGCAGGTCGTTGTTATCCACAAACGCAATAAGATTATCCAGCTTTTTGTGGGCCGCGAACATTGCCGCCTCCCACACCTGTCCTTCCTCAAGCTCTCCGTCGCCGAGAAGAGTATATACCCTGTAGCTGTCACCCGATACCTTTGCAGACAGCGCCATGCCGGCCGCCGCAGAAATTCCCTGACCCAGTGAGCCGGTTGACATATCTATGCCGGGTATCTTGTTCATGTCCGGATGACCCTGAAGCATGCCGCCTATCTTTCGCAGATTCTTTATCTCATCAAAATCGAAAAAGCCCTTTAGCGCCAGTACCGAGTAAAGCGCCGGGGAGCCATGACCCTTTGAGAGCACGAAGCGGTCGCGGCCGGCCTTTTTGGGATTTTTCGGATCGACGTTCATCTCGCAAAAATAAAGATATGTTATAATATCAGCTGCCGAAAGCGAGCCGCCCGGGTGCCCGGACTTCGCCTCCGTCGTGCCTTCAATAACACCCATCCTGACCTTGCATGCCGTTTTAAGCAGCATATTTTTTTGTGCCTGCTCCATTATTTATCCTCCCATTTTTATAAGGGCTGCGCCCCGTATTCAGACGCTTACAGCAGTGTTAAGCCGCTCAAAGCGCCTAAAAATATAAATTACGCCGAATACCGGCAGCAGCCGTCTAAAGCATTTCGGACGGCCGTGCCGCAGACGTTTTATATACTATCTAAAATGCGGTCTATATAGTCAGCTACCGCGCCGCTCTCCACAGGACATGTTATGTACTCGCACAGCGCCTTTATATCGTCCGGCGCACCGGCCGGCGCGGCTGTGTGTGCCGCTGCCTTCAGCATCCCGACGTCATTGTAATAGTCGCCTATCGCATAAACATTCTCCGGCCTTATACCTAAATATTCTATAAGCCTCGGCAGTGCCGTGCCCTTGTTGACGCCATGGCTGAGTATTTCAAAATACGGTATGCCGGAACGGACAAAGTCAAGCTCCGGTATATTCAGAGAAGCGGCATAGCTTTCAAGCTCCGGCATTACCTCCGGAGGAGCCGTCAGCAGCACCTTAAGCCAGCTTATGCCGGCAATATCGTCTACGCTCGCATTTATATAGGTAAGGTTTTCCTGCTCTATATGACGCTTTGTAAGCGCAGTGTTGCGTATCATATATATGTCGTCTTCGGTATGTACCTCTATGCCAGCCTCCGCAAACCTGCTGTATATTGAGCGGACAATGCCGACCACCGTCTCCGGCATCTCCTTCGTCATTATAAACTTATTTGCCGAATAGTCATAAAGCGCGGCGCCGTTGAAGGTTATGACCGGAGCGTTTATATCGACCTCACGCGCGTACTGCATCGCCGCCTTGTATGAGCGCCCCGTCGCTATTGTGAAATAATGCCCCGCCGCCTTGAGCCGTGCCGCTGCCGCCACATTTTGTGCCGGCATGCCCATTTTCGGCGTTACCAGTGTGCCGTCTATATCAGAAATCAGCAGGATTTTCTCCTTCGCCATATACCCTCCGCAAGCTGTTCAGAAATTTTTGAAAATATTTGGGGAGCTCAGTCTCAAACTCCATATACTCCCCGCTGACAGGATGTATAAAACCTATCTTTTTGGCGTGCAGGCACTGATATTTGAGCCCCGGTATCTTCCTTTTTGAATACACCGGGTCGCCGGCCACCGGATGACCTATATACGCCATGTGCACGCGTATCTGATGCGTCCGCCCCGTTTCGAGCCGGAGCCGCATATGAGTATATCCGTCGTAATAAGCCAGAACATGATAATGCGTAACAGCCGGCTTGGAATTAACAGCCGTTACCGCCATCTGCTTCCTTTTTATCTTATGCCGCCCTATCGGCGCGTTGACAGTGCCGTCGGCAGCCTTGACGCGCCCTATCACTACCGCTTCATACTCTCTTGTAAAAGTATGCGCCTTTATCTGCTCGGCAAGACGCTTATGCGCTTCGTCGGTCTTCGCAACCATGAGCAGGCCGCTTGTGCCCTTGTCAATTCGGTGGACAATACCGGGACGCTGCACGCCGTTTATGCCGGACAAAGAATCGCCGCAATGGTAAAGCAGCGCGTTGACCAGCGTGCCGGAGGTATTCCCCGCCGCCGGATGCACCACCATTCCCTGCGGTTTATTCACTACAATCACTGCGCTGTCCTCATACACTATGTCAAGCGGAATATCCTCCGGCTCCGCCTCGGGCGAAACCGGCTGAGGAAGCGTAATCACGATTTTGTCCCCTGTCTTTAAAACTGTGCTGCGCGACGACGGTTTACCGTTTACCGTTACATGTCCCTCGTCTATAAGCTTAGCTATAAAGCTGCGCGACATGTCAGGCAGCCTGTCCGCCAGAGCCTTGTCAACACGGACGGCGTCAGCCTCTTCAGCCGTAATATCTATGCGGCGCATGTCCTCCATTGTCAGCTGACCTTGTTCTTTTTGACCGAGGATTCCGATATGTCAACTATAAAATACAGCATCGCGCAGATAACGCCTATAACCACGAGACAGTCCGCTATATTGAAAATAAAGAAGTTATCGAGAAATCCTATAGTCAAATCTATAAAGTCAACAACATAACCCCTAAATATGCGGTCGAGCATATTTCCAACGCCGCCGGCGAGAACTAACGTCAGCGCGCACAGCATGAGCTTGGATTTCATTTTCCCTGACAATATGATAAAAAAGCAGGCAAGCACGACTATAGCCGTAACCGTCATAAAAATCCATCTGTGATTTGATAAAATGCCGCCCACCGCGCCTGTATTCTGGACATAGGTAAAGTCCAAAAAGCCGTCTATCACTGTCTGTGATTCATGCAGGTGGAAATTGGCGATTATATAGAATTTAGTCAGCTGGTCAAGCAGCACAAAAAATGCTGCAACAGCCAGCGGCACAAGCCGTACCGTTACTTTTTCTCTCATATATCTTACGTATCCTTATTTTTTATGACTCTTGAAAAATCCAAAGCCGGCTTTTTCGTCGTCATTTTCATCATCGTCATCAATGCTGTAGCCGCCGAATTTCAGCTTGCCGGTATTTGACGATACGTCAAAATCGTCGTCATCATCGTCAAAATCGTCAAGACTTACCTGAAATCCGCCGACCGGACGCTGAGTACCGGCGTCTCCCGCCGTGTTTATCTCGGCGTTTACCTCGCTTTTAAAGGAATATTCCTGCGCCGGCTCCTCCGACTGAGACGTCTCTGCTCCGGATGTGTCCGCATTGCCCTCATACTCTATAGCAGCGGCATTGTCCTGCAACGGCACAGCGTCGTTTATTTCCTGCTCTTTGGAATATATCTCCGGCTCGCTTGCTTCGTCATTTATTTCAGGCTGCTCATGCTGTGCAGGCTCCTCCTGAGCTGTCTCGGACTCAGCCGTATCGTCAACATCAATGGGCTTTATCTCTATCTGAAAGTCGTCATTCAAAATATGGTTGCCGCCAAGAGCGCTCACTGCCTCTTCTGCTGCGGAAATGGGATCAGAGTCGAGTACCTCCGACAGTTTATCTATCTGCTCAAGATGCGCCTTGTAATATGACAGCAGTCTGCCTCTGAAATTGGACGCATCCTCTTTTATCTTCATATACGCGTCATGCTGAGAGGCAACGCTCGCATTGGCCGCATTTAGTATCGCCTCGGCCTTTTCCGTCGCGTCGGCTATGAGGTCGGTGGCGCGCTTCTTCGCCTGCTCCAGCATTTCGGAGGACTGCGCCTGAGCCTCTGATACAAGCTTATCGCTCGCGGTTTCGGCCTTTAAAACAAGCTCGTCATGTGCCTTCTGTGCATCCTTTTTAAGCTGGTCCGCAAGGCGCTGCGCATTTACAAGCGCTATATGTATGCTGTCCTCGTCATTGCGGTATTCCTCAATTTTTGCAGCCAGCACCTCGAGCTTCTTTTTAAGCTCGGCGTTCTCCTTGTTAAGCGTTTCTACGGTCACGGCGACGTCCTCTATAAAATAATCAACGTCAGTAGACCTGTATCCGCCTACAGTGGACTTATTAAACTCAACGCTGCGAATCTCTTCCGGAGTAAACAATTAAACTACCTCCTCAAATTTTAAAGCTGCTTTTACTGCAAAGCAGGGCTATGCTATCAATAATATGTATATTAAAACGCTCCCGCTTAATACATAAAATTTAAGACAAGCCAATATCTAAATATAAAGGCCGCTGTTTTCCAGTTCGTCTATAAGCAGGTCGCCCATTATATCAACATTAAACGGAGTAATTATAAAGGTGCTGTTTGCTACCCTCTTAAGCTGGCCGTTATTGGCATAGGCGACGCCGCTCAAAAAGTCGACGAGCCTGCGCGCAACGTCCTTGCTGGTGGATTCAAGATTGAGCACCACCGTGCGCTTGGCGTTGAGATGGTCGGCTATAGACGGAGCGTCGTCAAAGCGTTCCGGCTTTACCAGCACGACCTGAAGCTTTGTCGTGGCGTTTATATTTACCACCTTGTTTCGCTTGTCCGAAAAATCGTCGCTGCGCGGCCTTGACGGAGATGAGTATGACGAGGAGCCGTAAGATGATGACGAAGAAATGTCGTAATCATCGTATACGGATTTCTGCTCCTTTTCATTATCTTCGGTATCGTCAAAATCGTCCTCAGGGAGGTCGTCATAGTAATCCTCTTCAGAAACATTGAATATGTTCTTTATTTTGTCCATGAACGCCATTTAAAAACACTCCTAAAAATATATTCTTTTACCAAACAGCGCAGAGCCTATGCGCACCATGTTTGAGCCTTCCATAATCGCCTCGGCATAATCGTCGGACATGCCGACGGACATTGTATCAATATTACTATTATCCAATTTTTGAGCCTGCATGTCAACAAATAGTTTGTTTATTTTTCTAAAATATTCGCGGTTGCTCTCCCCGCCGTCCTCACTTACAGGCGGTATAGCCATTATCCCTCTCAGCCTTATGCCGGCAATTTCGCTTATTTCATGGGCTTTTTCCGGTATCTCCTCCGGCATAAAGCCGGCCTTCGATTCCTCTTTGCCAATATTTACCTCCAGCAGTATATCGGTGCACAGCCCGCTCTTAACGCTCAGCCGCCCTATCTCCTGCGCAAGCCTTACGGAATCAACCGACTGTATCATGGCCGCGTTTCCGATAAGATACTTCACCTTGTTTGTCTGAAGCCGTCCGATAAAATGAAACTCGCACGAAAGCAGCTCTTCCTTTTTCGAAAGATATTCCTGAACACGGTTCTCGCCTATGAGCTTTATGCCGCTCCCTATCGCGTGGTTTATCACTGCGACGTCGACTGTCTTGGTCGCCGCCAAAAGCCTTATGTCACCGGCGCTGCGGCCGGATTTAACCGCCGCCTCGCTTATATTATACAACACTCTTTTGTAATTTTCATCAAAATCTCTCTTTTTTGCCTCAATTTCTTCAGGCGACAATTTTCCCGTCATAAAGATTTCTTCCCCCTATTACTATTTCGTCATACAGCACAAGCCCGTCCTTGCTCTCCGATTCACTGCAGAGCATAAAGCCGTCGCCGGTGTATATAACCTCTATCGGCTTGAATTTTATCATGTAGCCGTTGTCTACATAAACTCCCCTTACATCATCTACGATGCGCACTGCATCGGTGCTGACCACAAGCCCGCTGTACTCCTTAAGCACTATCTCTATCTCACAGCTGCGCAGCTGAGCAAGCGCGCTGTTCATGTAGCTGCAGGAGAAAACCACAACAGTTGTGCTGTCAAAGCGATTCATGTATTTCACAGTCGCCGGTACCTGTCCGACCGAGTCAATATTAAAATCTATCGAATAGGTTTGTCCAACCGACAGCGACATGGCGGTGGTGTTGTCAATCTCCGCCGCTATATACCAGTCATAGTCACTCACAATCTTGCCTATCGCATTGCCCGTGTCCGACTGCGTGACTGAGCTTAGCATCTCCGGTGTCAGATTTTCAAGCTCGCTTACCGATATCGCGTTTTCATAGCCATCTACACTCTTTATAAAATATCCGGAGCTGGCCGAGCGTATGCTGCCCAGCGGCGACTGCACTCTGCCGGAGACGGCGTCAAGCTGCGTCTGAAGCTCGGCTATCAGTGTGCCGTACCCCTCCAAATCTCCCGTTATTATCTGACGGCGGTTTATAAGGTCGAGATATTCCTCCGATATGTCATAAACACTATCCATGTCACCGTCATCAAAGGAGCTCAGCATTTCAAGCAGGTCACTGCGCGCCTGGCTGCTTATTGTCTCAATATTTACGCTGCCGCCCTTTGCCTGCTGCTCAGACTCCTGCATGCGGCTTATGCGCTCTGTCAGCTCTTCATACTCCTCCTTGGCATAAACCGCATCTTCACTTGAATAAACCTCCGCCACGACGCCGTTTTTTGCTACACGCCCGCCGTCGTTCAAGACATATCTCAGCACGCCGCCGCTGCTGTCCGACAGCACGCTTTCCTCTCTTATGATAAAGCCATTGCAGGTTATGCTGTCATAGGCCGAGTGCATTACCGCCATTTCCGTCTTATACTCCGTCAGGGCGTTGACTATCTGGACGGATATATACACAACAAGCAAAACGGCCGCCAGTGCGACGCCTATCGTTTTGAATATGTTTTTCCTCAATCATACCACGTCCTGAAAAATCATTTAATCGCCCGATATCGTTGGAACAAACCGCAGCTCTGCCGTTCCTTATGCGCCTCATAAGCTGAAATGGCAAAATAATCATCAGTGCACAGGCGCGTAAGCATCCCGTCAAAGCCGGTGGATAATCCAAAACCAAACAAAGCAGCAAAAGGTACAACCCGCATCGCTCACATGCCTGCCGCTCCCGTTAAGTGCAATCATAGCACAAATTATTGAATTATGTGTTAACGGAATAAAGCAGGCGTACAATATCTTGTAATTATTATAGCATATATATGCAAATAAAAAAACGGTATTTTTATTTCAGGACATGTTTATATCCTAACCTAAAAATTCCGTCTCTTCGATAAGCCGCCGCGCCTCATCAAAAATCTCGCCGGCCGTTTTATCCTGTACGTCTATCCAGTGCGTGGATTTGTTCCGCCTAAACCACGTCAGCTGCCGCTTAGCATACCGTCTGGTGTCCTGCTTTATCCTCCCGACACATTCGTCAAGCCCAGCCTCTCCCGCTATAAACGGCATCAGCTCCTTATAGCCTATGGCGTTCATCGCCGTTTTTGAAATGCCCTTTTTCAGAAAATACTCCGCCTCATCCGCAAGCCCTGCTTCTGCCATGGCGTCGACGCGGGAATTTATCCTGTCATAAAGCCGCTGCCTGTCGTGAAAATACAATCCGATATAAAACGCGCGGTACGCAGAAGGCGACAGCTTCGATTCCTCCGCGCGCACGGCCGCCGTTTTACCGCTGAGCAGATATGCCTCTATTGCGCGTATAAGCCGCACGGCGTCGTTCGGATTTATCCTTTGGGCGGCATTGGCGTCATATTCGCACAGCATATCGTGCAGAAGGCCGCTGCCTTCTTTCTCCGCCTGCTCTCTCAGCCGGCGGCGAAGCTCATTATCCGGCGAGACCTCAGAAAAACGTATTCCGCTCAGCAGTGAATCAATATAAAGCCCTGTTCCGCCCGCAATTATTATATTTTTACCCCTGCGGCGGATATGGCCTATTACCCTCGACGCAAGCGAAACATACTCCGCCACCGAATACTCGCACTGCGGCGGCAGAAAGCTCAGCATATGGTGAGGTATACCGAGCATCTCCTCAGGCGTCGGCTTTGCCGAGGCTATGTCCATCCCTTCGTATATCTGTATGGAATCGGCGGACACCACCTCGCCGCCGAAATGCTCGGCCAGCCTCGCCGCAAGCGCCGTTTTGCCGGACGCCGTAGGACCCGTAACCGCAACTACCGGTATCGTATTCTGCAAAATAAAGCCCCTCTTTAATTTATATTTAATCAAGAGCACCCGTTCACCGCCGGGCTGCGCAGGAATTGAAAAAGCCGTCAGCCGGCTTTATAATAAGCGGGCATATGAGGGCTCTCACGCCTTCATCCGGCGGCCGCAAACAAGTTGAATCAAGCATCAGCGGCTCTTTATCGTTATAAGCGCTCCCTTTCGGAAAAAGCCTCTTTAGTCTGCCGCGGCAGAGCATTGGCCTTGTCCGCCTAAAGCGAAAAGCTCATTTGTCGGAGGATTCAGGGTATCATCTTTACAATGCTACTCGCTCCATTAAGCCGGATATTTGATATTTTTATAGCAGCCTTCCAATTCTCCGACCGCTGTCGTGTCTGTTACAGTTTTAAGACTGCCGGCACATATCCACAGTCTCCGCTAATATCCGGCATATCCGTATTCGCACAAGTATACATATATGCCGGAGTACAGCCGATTTCAGCTAAACTATCCTTCTAAACTGCTTTTCGAGCTCTTTTCGCGTGAGTATAAAAGCCGTCGGCCTGCCGTGCGGGCAGAATCTGATACTCTTTTCAACCACAACCCTTTTAACAAGCTCCATAAGCTCGCGCTCGCTTGATTTATCGCCCGCCCTTATGGCAGCCTTGCAGGAAATTGTGTGATATATCCAGTCTATTTTCTCAGACGCCGCCATTGAGCCGTATTTAAACTTGCCGGCCATTTCTGTAACAACGCCTTCAATATCCTTTTCATTCAAAAACGGCGGCACCGCCTTCACGGCAACGCTGCTCCGGCCGGCATCCTCTATCTCAAAGCCCGCCTTGCACACAGTGTCGAGATTTTGAAGCAGCGCGTCGTATTCGTCACTGCCCAAAGCTATGACCACAGGACTTAGCAGCAGCTGCGGCGCAGTGCTCATGCTGCTTTTGAGCCGCTCAAATATAATCCGCTCATGGGAGGCGTGCTTATCCACAAACACTATATTGTCGCCGTACTCCACTATGATGTATGTAGAAAACGCCTCTCCTAAAAATTTAGGCTCGGCTGCTTTATCAGAGGTATAAAGAACGGGCTCCTCCGTCTGTGCAGCACAGGAACTTCTGCTGCCCTCAGTGCCGGGTTTAGAGTCCTGCAAAAAAAGCTCTCCGCCAAATTCATCCTCAGACGGCTCGGCCTCGTCAAGGTAATAGTCGGCGTCTTTTGTGCCGGATTGAGCATTCGCTTCCTTATCGTCCCCCTTAGAAGGCTCGTCGTCTGCAAAAATATCAATGCTTTTGCCGCTGTGTGAGAAGGGCCGCCTGCTGCCTTTTCCCGCATAGGACATATTATAGCCAATGCGCGAAGCATTTGATACATCGCTTGATTCATTCTGTTTAAATACGCCTGCCTGAAAAATTTCCTCCCTATCGTCCGCAATAAATTCCACCATGCCGGAATTAAAAGTGTCGGCTGTTTCATCCGCGGGCGCCGGATATGTAAGACGTGAAGCGGCCGAAGCCGATGCGTCAGTACCGGACGAATCAGGCTCCCTTGCATCAGCCCGGCTCTGAGGCTCTCCGTAAAGCTTCATAACAGACGAGGTGTCGTTAAGCGACAGCGCAGTTTTGACGGCATTGTATACAGCACTGAATATCGGACGGTCATCGGAAAACTTAACCTCCATTTTCGACGGATGTACATTTACATCCACAAGCTGCGGTGCAAGCTCCACATTAAGCACGGCGCCCGGGAATTTTCCTACCATTATGCTGTTTTTATAGCCGTTTTCCAGCGCCGTCATAATGGTGCCGGATTTTATGTATCTGCCGTTTATGTAAAAATACTGCATGCCGCGGCTGCCCCGGGAGAATGTCGGCTTTGTGATAAAGCCCGTCACCTTAACGCCGCCGAGAGCATAGTCGACAGGAATAAGCGTCGCGGCAAACTCCCTGCCGAGCACGGCGTATACCGCAGATTTGAGGTCACCATCCCCCGGTGTATGAAGGATTTCCTTGCCGTCTCTTGTAAGCCTGAAGGATATTTCCGGATGAGAGAGTGCAATCTTTTCTACTGCTCCTGCAGCGGCGGACGCCTCAGATGAATCCTTTTTAAGAAATTTCATTCTCGCAGGAGTATTGAAAAAAAGGTCCTCCACAATGATAGTAGTGCCGTCGGCGCAGCCTGCCTCCTCATATTCAAGCTCCTCGCCGCCCTCTATATGATAATGCGTGCCGAAGTCCTCGTCACGCGTCTTTGTGAAAAGATTGACTCTTGCCACCGCTGCAACGGATGCGAGCGCCTCGCCTCTGAAGCCGAGCGTGAGTATGCCGTAAAGGTCGTCTTCGGTCGCTATCTTGCTGGTGGCATGGCGCAGAAACGCCAGCGGAACATCCTCATGCTCTATCCCGCCGCCGTCGTCGGTTATCTGTATTAAAGATATTCCGCCGCCGCGCAGTATGACAGAGATATTTTTGGCACCTGCGTCAATGGCGTTCTCCACAAGCTCCTTCACCACCGACGCAGGCCGTTCGACCACCTCGCCGGCGGCGATAAGCTCGGCTAAGTGCTTATCAAGCACGTTTATCTTGCTTTTTCTGTTTTCGGCCGACATTATCTTTCTCCTTATCTGAGCTTACATCCATTATATTTTTATAACTGCCCGCAGCAGAGCAGTATTCTTTTTCCTCGTGCGGCCCAAACCGGCCGCAGCGCTTTTTCACAACCAAAGCGCCAAAATATTTCCTTTGTCAAACGACGAGTTAAGGCATTCATGCTTTACCTCAAGAAAAAAGCCTTCCGCCTTTAGCGCAATCAAAGCAACGCCTATCAGCAGATACCGCACAGATATCAGCCGCTACATGCCGAGCTTTTTGGCCTTGTTTACTATGTCGAACAGCTTTGTCATCGCCTCAATGGGCGTGAGTGTTTCAACGTCTATTTTACTTATCTCGCCGACCAGATTTGAGGCGGCGATGTCGGCGAGCGTTTCGTCCCGCTCCTCTTTGTGCCGGTGCTGAGGCTGTGTCTTTATCTCACCCGACTCCAGACTGTGAAGCACCTGCTTGGCGCGGTTTATTACCGCGTCGGGGATGCCCGCCAGCTTTGCCACCTCTATGCCGTAGCTGTCGTCCGCTGCGCCTCTTACTATGCGGCGGAGAAAGGTGATATTGTCCCCTCTCTTTTTTACCGCTATATTATAGTTCTTAACGCCCTCAATGCAGTCCTCAAGCTCCGTCAGCTCATGATAGTGTGTGGCAAAAAGCGTTTTTGCGCCGAGCTTTTTCTTGTCCGCGGCAAACTCAAGCACCGCCCTCGCAATAGCCATGCCGTCGAAGGTGGACGTACCGCGCCCTATCTCGTCCAAAATCAGCAGGCTATTTTTGGTGGCGTTGTTTATTATATCCGCCACCTCGTTCATCTCGACCATAAAGGTAGACTGACCCATCGACAAATCGTCAGACGCGCCGACGCGTGTGAAGATAGCGTCGACAAGCCCTATCTGCGCCGAGTCCGCCGGAACAAACGAGCCCATCTGCGCCATCAGCGTAATAAGCGCCACCTGACGCATGTATGTCGATTTTCCGGCCATATTAGGCCCCGTTATTATGGCACAGCGGTTGTCGTCGGCGTCAAGAACAGTATCGTTCGGCACAAATGGCACGTCCAAAATGGCCTCGACCACCGGATGCCGGCCGTTTTTTATGTTTATGGCGCTTCCGCGCGTGAGCGTGGGACGTCTGTAGTTCCTGTCGGATGCCACCTGCGCAAGCGAGAGCAGCACGTCTACATTCGACACGGCGGACGCCGTCTGCTTTATGCTGTCTATCGCCTCCGCCGTCTTTTTGCGCACCTCATCATATAGGCGGTACTCAAGGTCGTAAAGATTTTCCTTCGCGTCCAGCACCTTGCTTTCAAAATCCTTAAGCTCTTCTGTTATATATCTTTCGCAGTTTGTCAGTGTCTGCTTTCTTATGTAATTGTCCGGTACGCTGCCCTTGTAGGAATTTGTGACCTCTATAAAATATCCGAACACATTGTTAAAGCCCACGCGCAGGTTCTTTATGCCGGTGCGCTCGCGCTCCTTTTGCTGCAGCTCCTCCAAAATAGACTTTGAATTTTTCATATAGGAGCGCAGAAGGTCGACTCTCTCGTTATATCCTTCTCTTATTATGCCGCCCTCCTTTATCTGGGACGGCGGGTCATCGGCAATAGCCGCAAAGATAAGCTCGTATATGTCCGTGTGCGGACTTATCCTGTCGTTGAGCTGGCGAAGCAGCCCGGAATTAAACTTTGACAGTATCGACTTGACCGCAGGCATCTGGCTGAGGGTATACGCCAACGAATTTAGCTCCTTTGGGGTGGCGGTGCCGTATACTATACGCGTCATTGGCCTTTCCAGGTCGTTTATGCGCGAAAAAAGTCCGCAGAGCTCGGAGCGGTCAATGGAGTTCTGCACCAATTCCTCCACCGCATCCTGACGCTTTACCAGCGCGTTGTAATCCAGCAGCGGCTGCTCCATCCACTGACGCATGAGACGGCGGCCCATTGCCGTCCTTGTTTTGTCTATAACCCACAGCAGCGAGCCTCTTTTATCCTTTGAGCGCATCGTCTCCGTCAGCTCGAGATTGGCGCGTGCCGCCATGTCCAGATTCATGTACTGCTCAAAGCTGTAATAGTCCACCTCGTTTATGGAATCAAGACCCTTTTTCTGCGTATTGTAAAGATAATCCATAACCGCGCCGAGCGCCAGCACAGCCGAGGAATTCGGGGACAGCGCCTCGTCGATATCGCTTATTTTTTCCTTTTTAAAGTGCTTTAAAAGCATCGGCTCAAAACGGCCGTAATCATAACATTCATCACCCTTGTATTCCACTCGGCAGCCTATCTTGGCTTTTACAAACTGCATAAGCTCCGCGTCATTTGCGGCAGCACTGCACACTATAAGCTCGCTCGGCGTAAATCGGCTGAGCTCCGACATTATCTTCTGCGAAAGGAGCCTGCCGCCAAGCTCCGTCATATGTACGGCACCGGTGGAGGAGTCGGCAAAGCATATACCGGCCGAGGAGTCCTTTATCACCACAGCGGCGAGATAGTTGTTGCGGCTCTCGTCGAGCATGCTGTCCTCCAGCACCGTGCCCGGAGATATTACGCGTATGACCTCTCTGCGCACGATGTCCTTGCCGGGACGCGGCTCCTCCATCTGCTCACAGACGGCTACGCGGTAGCCGCGCGAGATAAGCCTCGCTATATATCCCTCACAGCTGTGATACGGCACGCCGCACATCGGCGGCTGCTCCTCACCCTCCTTGGCATTTCTCTTGTTACGGCTGGTCAGCGTAAGGCCTAATTCCTCAGATGCTATTTTTGCATCGTCCTCGAACATTTCGTAAAAGTCGCCCAGCCTGAAAAACAGAATACAGTCGTTATACTGATTTTTTATCTGCCAATACTGGTCCATCATTTTTGTAGATCCGGCCACAACATTTCCTCCGTTTACTCAAACTTTATGCTCACTGTCAGCAGCAGCCGCTGCACCCTTCACAGGAGCCGTTGCAGGAGGCCGATGCCGGAGAGCAGGTCTGAGGGTCGCCGCCGGCAAAGCACTGCGCTATTATCGAATTTATCGCGTTTTTAAGCTCGTCAAGCTCCTGCTTGGCTCTGTTGTATTCCTTCATGCCATCGGAATTTACTATCTGCGCGTATACCGCTTTAAGCTCGCCCTTAAGGCTGTCCGCCCGGACGGATATACCGCTTTGCGTCTCAAGCTCCGACTTGAGCTCGCCGCGTATCCTGTTAAACTTGGCTATAGCTTCCTGAAGCTCTGCATTTTCCTCGTTGGCAAGCTGTGCCTGCCTGAAATTTATATATCTTACATCCCTTTGTATCTCTTCGCCGAGATGTCTTGCGGCGTCAATTGCGTCCATTTGCTTTCCTCCCGAAATCAATTTACAAGCCCGCCCTTTAACACGGTGTGGTTAAAGTCGTCTATCTTCACATTTACGAACTCACCGATAAGACTTTTATCGCCGCTGAAGGTGACCGACATATTATTGTCCGCGCGGCCGTAAAGCAGACCCGACTTCGGCTTTACGCCCTCGCACAGCACCCTTACCTCTCTGCCCTTAAAGCTCTCCATTATCTCGTCGGATATGGTCTCCTGCTCATGCAGCAGCTCTTCAAACCAGCGGCTCTTTTCCTCGTCGCTTATCCTGTCCTCCATGCGTGCGGCCGGCGTGTTGCCGCGCTTTGAATATATAAATGTGAACAGCATGCTGAATCTTACTCTTTTTATGATATCCACCGTCTGAAGAAAATCCTCATACTCCTCACCGGGAAAGCCTACTATTATATCGCTGGTAAGCGATATATCCGGCATAAGTCTGCGCGCCTTATCTACGAGCCTCAGATACTCCTCACGGGTGTAATGACGGTTCATGGCCTTAAGTATCCGGCTGCTGCCGGACTGAAGCGGCAGATGCAGATGCCCTGCGACCTTCTTGCACTCGGACATGGCCCTGAGCAGCTCGTCGCTGCAGTCCTTCGGGTGCGACGTCATAAAGCGTATCCTGAAATCTCCCTTTATGTCATTTATCATGCGCAATATATCAGGGAAAAATACGCCGTCGCCGTTTCCCTTGCCGTATGAATTGACGTTTTGCCCAAGCAGTGTTATATCTTTTGCGCCGGATGCAACAAGCTCCTCAGCCTCGGCCACCACAGCCCTGTAATCGCGGCTGCGCTCGCGGCCGCGCACCAGCGGCACAACGCAGTAGGTGCAGAAGTTGTTGCAGCCGTACATGATAGGAAGCCACGCCCTGAGAGTATTGTCCCGGCGGCGCGGCAGCCCCTCTACCAGCGCGTTTTCATGCGCGCCGGAAGTATCGACAATACGCTTGCGGGTCCTCAGATATTCATAAAGCATCTGAGGGAATTTTTCGAGCATGTTCGTGCCAAAGGCTATATTCACGTACGGATAGCTTTTCTTTATCCTTTCGGCCACCGCCGGCTGGCTGACCATACAGCCGCACATGGCTATGATAAGCTCCGGCCTTTTCTCCTTATACGGCTTTAGGGCGCCGATGTTTCCGAAGGCGCGGTCCTCCGCGTGCTCGCGCACGGCACAGGTGTTGTAAATTATAAGCTCCGCCTCGCCGGCATCATCCGTGAGGTCATACCCCATTTTTTCCAGCATTCCCTTTATGTATTCTGAATCGCTGACATTCTGCTGGCAGCCAAAGGTGCGCACCAGCGCCTTTGGCTGGATATCATATCTCTGAAGAAGTATTTCGTGTATGCGGTCTATGTAATCCAAGGTCTTATTAAGCGTGCTGTTCTCCATAAACAGATATAAATAACTCCTTTAAAGCAGTATCTAATACGCAACGCCCGTAAGCACGTCCGAGTTCGGCCAAAGTCCATGCCGGCTGCTCAGCAGACACTGTCTGCGGCTAAGTCTTAAGCTGCGCACTTTAAATATGCTTATATTATATTCCAAATGTCCCGTTTATTCAACAAAAAAGAGGCGGCATCATGTAAATAAAGCCACGCGCTCTTTAACCCAAGCATAAAATATATGCGGCATACGCCGCTTGCCGCACTGCAGTTCCGGTAAAGCCGGCAAACGGCATACTTCTTTTAACCGCAGCATATTTACGATACGGACAATAACGCCTTTAAGCTTTAAGCCGGCGATAATATATGAATCCGTCAGACTCCTTAGTACGCATATTATGTAAAAAAGCCGGTCTGACAGTGCAGTCCGGCTCTTATTTTACCCTATTGAACCCTTCATTTCCATTTTCATGAGCTGATTAAGCTCAACGGCGTATTCCATAGGAAGCTCCCTTGAAAACGGCTCTATAAACCCGAGCACAATGAGCTCGCTCGCCTGCTCCTCTGTGAGGCCGCGGCTCATGAGGTAAAACAGCTGCTCGCCGGATATCCTCGACACCTTGGCCTCGTGCTCGAGTATCGACGTGCCGTTGTTTATCTCGTTTGTCGGTATTGTGTCCGACTTGGATTTTTCATCCAGCAGCAGCGTGTCGCACTCGACCTTGCTCCTCGCATTGAGCGCATTGGGGGAATGAAATACCGTGCCGCGGTATGTTGCGTTGCCTCCGTTTTTGGCAATGGACTTCGATATTATCTGTGACGACGTGTCCGGCGCTAAATGTATCATCTTGGAGCCGGCGTCCTGTATCTGCCCCTCGGACGCCACCGCAATCGAGATCGTGGTGCCCGAAGCGCCCCTGCCGCGCAGTATGCAGGCCGGGTACTTCATGTTTATGCCGGAGCCTATATTTCCGTCTATCCACTCCATAACGCCGTTTTCCTCGCACGCGGCACGCTTTGTGACAAGATTATACACATTGTTTGACCAGTTCTGTATTGTCGTATATCTGCAGCGCGCGTCTTTCTCGACAAATATCTCAACAATAGCGGCGTGCAGTGAGTCGGTGGAATATGCCGGTGCGGTGCAGCCCTCGACATAGTGCAGGCTTGCACCCTCGTCCACGATTATGAGCGTGCGCTCAAACTGACCCATGTTCTCGGAATTTATGCGGAAATAGGACTGAAGCGGCTTCTGCACAACAACGCCCTTCGGTACATAGATAAAAGAGCCGCCCGACCATACGGCGCTGTTGAGCGCGGCAAATTTGTTGTCCGTATACGGCACTAATTTGCCGAAGTACTTTTTAAACAGGTCGGGATATTCCTTAAGCGCCGAGTCGGTGTCGAGGAAGATGACTCCCTCCTTTTCAAATTCCATGCGCATGTTGTGATATACCATTTCGGACTCGTACTGCGTCGCTATGCCGGCAAGATGCTTCTGCTCGGCCTCAGGCAGCCCCAGCTTGTCGAACGTGTCCTTTATCTTTTCGGGCACGTCGTCCCAGTCGCTTGCAACGCCCTTGCTCGGCTTGAGATAATAGTATATGTCATCATAATCTATGCCCGTAAGGTCGCAGCCCCATTGTGGGAGCGGATGCTTTATAAATTCATGGTAGCTTTTTACCCTGAACTCCGTCATCCATTCCGGCTCCTTTTTAAGAGCGGAAATCTGCCTTACGACCTCCTCGCTGAGCCCCTTTTCGAGCTTTAAAACGCCGATGTCACCGTCGTTCCATGCGCCCTTGTTTATATCGTTATTTTCCATTGCTTTCACCTTCATCTCCGCAAGGCTCGTCAAGAAGCCTGTGCATGCCCTTCCAGCACAGCGTCGCGCACTTTATCCGCGCCGGAAGCTGCGCCACGCCCTTGAAGGCGGCCGCCTCGTCGAGAAGCTCCTCGTCATAATCGCCGCCTGACACCATCGACATGAATTCGTCGTATAGATGCTTTGCCTCCGTCTCGCTCTTGCCCTTTACAAGCTCGCTCATTATGGATGCGCTGGCGCAGCATATGCTGCAGCCGCGGCCGTTGTGCCGGCAGTCCTCAATGGTGTCGCCGTGCTTTTTGAGCTGGACAATCAGCTCGTCCCCGCAGGATGGATTCTTCATCTCGCATGTGCAGTAATCCTTGTCCTTGGAGAGGCACTTGTTGCGGGGATTGCTGTAATTGTCGTATATTATCTCCTTATAATCTTCAGCTGAATAGAACATCTAAAAACCCTTCCGCCTTTTTCGCCGTTTCAATAAACCTGTCTATCTCCGATTTTGTATTGTAAATATAAAGGCTGGCGCGCAGGCTCGTCGGCACGCACAGCAGCGCGTGTGACGTCTGCGAGCAGTGATGCCCCGCCCTTATTATTATCCCGTCATTGTCAAACACCGATGCCGCGTCGTGAGAGTGCACGCCCCTCACATTAAACGTCACGATGCCGCTGTCGCGCTGGCCCTTGTTGTATATCTCGATATTCGGGCATTCCGCCTCGAGCCGGCTTATCATATAATCCCTTAAGAAATCCACGCGGCGGCGTATAACGTCGTAGCCAAACGACATAAGATAATCAATGGCTGCACCCATGCCTATCACCTGCGCTATCGGCATAGTGCCTGCCTCGTGTCTTTCCGGCAGGTCCTTAAACTGAGTGCCCGCGGCATTCTCATAATCGACCGTGTATACCATTTCTCCGCCGAACTCCGCCGGAGGCATTTTTTCTAAAAGCTCACGCTTACCGTAAAGCACTCCGATGCCGGTTGGGCCCATTATCTTATGCCCGCTGAAGGCGTAAAAATCAACGTTGTTTTCCTCGACCATTGCACTCTCGTGCGTTATGCCCTGCGCGCCGTCGCACACAAAATACGCGCCGTATTCATGTGCGGCCGCGGCCAATGCCCTGATATCATTCTTCGCCCCGTAGACGTTGGATATGTGATTAAGCGCGACTATTCTCGTCCTTTCGGTCATAACGCTTCCAAGCGCCTGCGGCGTGACGCGGCCGAGGCTGTCAGTGGGAGCAAAGACAAGCCTTGCGCCCCTTGCCGCCGCCAGCTGCTGCCACGGCAGAAAGTTGCTGTGATGCTCCGCCATGGAGGTCACTATCTCGTCGCCGCTTTCAACCACCATATTCCCGAAGGACGACGCAACCATATTAAGCGCCGACGTGGCTCCCCTTGTGAATATAACCGTGCCGCTGTCAGATGCGCCGATAAAGGCCGCCGTCTTTTCGCGCGCGGCGTTGTACATTTCTGTTGCCTTGTAGCCAAGCGAATCAACTCCGCGGTCAACATTGGCGGAATAGCTGCTGTAATAAGCACATACCGCGTCTATCACGCAGCGTGGCTTAAGCGCCGTCGCCGCGCTGTTGAAGTATACATATCCGCCGTTTTCCGATTCAAAAAAAGGAAAATCCCTGCGGAATAAATTGTCGTCATATATATTTGCCGGCATATAAAGTCCTCTTTCAAGCCGTGCCCGCCGTCATGCGTTCCGGCAGGCTCGCCGTAAAATGTCTCTGATATCAAAAATCCGCCGCGGTCCGACCGCAGACCTATATATTTAACACAGCACTGCGCTGCAGTCCTTATAAAGCGCCGGGTATACCGCACCGCTTTCCCGTCAGCAGACGCGGCTGAGGCTATAAAGCGCTTATCTTCCCCTTAACCTGCCGCTCAATATCCTCATAAAGCTCACTATTCGACTTATCCGCCGCGCCCATCAAAAAACCGGCGGTAAACATTGCCGCCGCCTCGGCTCTGCTTATGCCGCGGCTCTGCATATAATAAAGCGCCTCTGCGTCAATGCCGCCCACACTGCCGGAATGTCCCGCGCTGACGTCATACTCGTCTATGAGCAGCGCAGGGCTTACATGAGCCTTAACATGCGGCGAGAGTGATATAATCCTGCTTTTCTGATATGCATCCGAGCCCGACGCGCCCTTTTCTATAAAGCCTACGCAGTCTATTATGCATTTTGAGGTATCAGCCGCCGCACCGCAGTTCGTCATTCTCGAGCGAGTGCCCTTCGCACGGTGATTTATCCTTATATCATAACGCTGGTCGTCGCTGCCGCTGCAGAATGCTATGAGGTGCGACGAAACCGACGCGCCGCAGCCGTTAAGGTTAATTTCGGTGCTGCAGCCCGCCGTGCCGCCTATATTGGACTGGTAACAGTCATATACCGAATCAGCCGACGCGTCGCATTTAAGGCTGTACGCGGCCGTAAAAGAAGCATCCTCAAAAAGTATCTGGTGCTTAAGCGTGCTGCCCCTGCCAAGCGCTATATTCACGCCGCACTGCACTGCCTCAGCGCCCAAAGCAGCCGCACCGGCGCCGGAGTATTTTTCCACAAGATAAGCCTCTGCGCCGTCGGCTATGCTTATATTCACCCTGGAGCCGGTCCCGGCTGCGTCAAAGGTCATATTCAGCATAACTGCCGCCGTGTCGGATATGTCAATGCAGACTGCGCCGCCGGATATGCTCAGTTTCCCTTTTCTATCGGCCGGAGTGCCGTTTTTTATGTCATATACCGTCATGTTTTCGGTACTCATGTTGCACAGCACTACATGGCACCTCTTTCATCGGCGTCAATCCATGAGTAGCCTTCCTTTTCCAGCATGGAGACAAGCTCACAGCCGCCGCTCTTTATTATTCTGCCCTTGCTGAGTACGTGTACGAAATCCGGCTTTATATATTCCAGCAGGCGCTGATAGTGCGTTATGACAATAACGCCAAGGCCGCCCTCGCGCTCCTTTACCATATTGCTTACGTTGCTGCCGACTATCCTCACGGCATCTATGTCAAGGCCGGAGTCTATCTCGTCAAGTATCGCAATAGACGGATTAAGCAGCTTCATCTGCAGTATCTCGTTTCTCTTCTTCTCACCGCCGGAAAAGCCATCGTTCAAATACCTTTTCGGCAGATTTTCGTTCATCTCGAGGTCCTTGACCGCGGCGCGCATTTTCTTGACAAACTCGGCATACGGTATAGGATTGTTTTCCTCCCTGCGGGCGTTTACCGCCGTGCGCAGAAACTGCGAGTTCGTGACGCCGCTTATCTCCACCGGATACTGAAGCGCAAGAAACATACCGGCTCTGGCACGCTCGTCCACGCTCTTATCCAAAAGATTCTCACCGTTAAGGAGCACCTCTCCCTCCTCAACAGTATAATCGGGATGTCCCATTATAACCGATGAAAGAGTGGACTTTCCGGAGCCGTTGGGCCCCATCAGAGCGTGTATCTCACCGCCTCTTACCGTAAGGTCAATTCCGTTTAATATACGTACGCCGGCGGCGCTGGCTTTAAGATTTTTTATTTCAAGTACCGGCCTGTCCATAATATCTCTCCCGTTCCAGGCTGTATTCAGCCATAAGTATTTTTACAGGCACCTGCAAACTTTAACATCAACAAGTGCGAATTAGCAAAATAATAAATTCCCGAAATAAAATAAGCCTTACTTCCCGTTCGGCAAAATAAAGCAATCTCGGCACGCAGAAGAAAAAGCATTCAAATTTTTAATATTATATTTAACCAAACGATTCAATTTATGCTGCGCCGCCGCACATCGCGCCATGCAGCCAAGGATGCCTTAATCAAAAGAGGCGGAGGACATTAAAAATGCAATCAATCTTCCAAAAGCACAGTCTGTTAACGCCCGATTCAGCGGCTCATGTGCTGCACCGAAGCACGCGTTTCAAAAATAGTCTGCACGCAGCCTGCTTTATTGCGCCGGTTAGCAATATGTAGATTCTTCCTATTTTTTTAACGCCCGATTCTGTGGCTCATGTGCTGCGT
Organism: uncultured Clostridia bacterium; assembly: GCA_944412495.1. GTDB lineage: Bacteria > Bacillota > Clostridia > Oscillospirales > Acutalibacteraceae > Timburyella. The sequence goes on from CALYBL010000029.1 coordinate 112,022, forward strand.
CGAAGCACGCGTTTCAAAAATAGTCTGCACGCAGCCTGCTTTATTGCGCCGGTTAGTAATATGTAGATTCTTCCTATTTTTATAACATAAAACACATTTATTGTCAATATAAAAACTACACTAAAAAAATATACTTTAATACCTCTTTTCCTGTGCTCATTGCATTTTCATGCCTCCCGAAAGCCCTTATATCACATGACCTTGCACAGGGCTAAGTCGTTTCCTGCAGAATCTAATGTACTGAAATATATCAGTTCAAAGTGAACATAATACCACAATTCTTTTATTGATTTTACATAAATTAATGCACCTGTAAAAACTGAAATTTATTGCTTTCATGAGTATTGCCGATACATCATTGAAATATGGGAAAATATGCTTTAAAATAGTATAAGAACTTGGTATAATAAAAACAATATAAGATTAAGGAGTGTCAGTATGTCCATTATCAAAGAAATCAATGCTTTAGAAATTTTAGACTCCCGCGGCAACCCGACGGTTGAAGTCGAGGTAGTTACCGAGTCCGGCGCATACGGCAGGGCCATGGTTCCCTCCGGCGCTTCTACGGGCGAGCACGAGGCTGTAGAGCTTCGCGACAATGACAAGAGCCGTTATCTCGGCAAGGGCGTTTTGAAGGCAGTAGACAACGTCAACAACGTTATTGCTCCGGCTCTCATAGGCAAGTACAGCGTTACGGACCAGGCTGAGATAGACCGCGTCATGATTGAGCTTGACGGCACCGAGAACAAGTCAAAGCTCGGCGCGAATGCGATACTCGGCGTTTCTATGGCCGTTGCGCACGCAGCTGCTGATTATCACGGCCTGCCGCTTTATAAATATCTCGGCGGCGCTAATGCAAAGCAGCTTCCCACACCTATGATGAACATCTTAAACGGCGGCTCTCACGCCGACAACTCCGTTGACTTCCAGGAGTTCATGATTATGCCTGTCGGCGCTCCCACCTTCAAAGAGGCTATACGCATGGGCGCTGAGGTTTTCCATTCTCTTAAGAAGGTTCTTCACGACAAGGGCCACAACACGGCTGTAGGCGACGAGGGCGGCTTTGCTCCGAATCTTGCTTCCAACCGCGAGGCCGTTGAGGTTATAATAGAGGCCATAAAGGCCGCCGGATACGAGCCGGGCAAGGATGTATGCATAGCAATGGACGTTGCATCATCTGAGTTTTACAACAAGGAGACGGGCAAATACGACCTTAAGGGCGAGGGCAAGAGCCTGACCTCCGCCGAGATGATAGACTTCTACGAGGGCCTGCTCAACGAGTTCCCGATAATCTCCATCGAGGACGGCCTTGACGAGAACGACTGGGAGGGCTTCAAAATACTCACCGAGCGTCTCGGCTCACGTCTCCAGCTTGTCGGCGACGACCTCTTTGTTACTAACACAAAGCGTCTTGCAAAGGGCATAGAGATGGGTGTTGCAAACTCCATACTCGTTAAGGTTAATCAGATAGGCACGCTCACCGAAACACTCGACGCCGTTGAGATGGCAAAGCGCGCCGGCTACACCGCCGTTATATCTCACCGCTCCGGCGAGACCGAGGACGTAACGATAGCCGATATCGCCGTAGCCCTTAACGCCGGCCAGATAAAGACGGGCTCCATGAGCCGTACCGACCGAATCGCCAAGTACAACCGCCTGCTCAAGATTGAGAGCGAGCTCGGCAGAAACGCGGTATACGCCGGTATCAAGTCCTTCTATAATCTGAAGAAGTAATTTTGAGCTAAGCCTTAAAAGCAGCGGAGCAATTCCGCTGCTTTTTTATTGCGTTAGTGAAACCACCGGGCTTAGCCGCTGGTTATGACTGCTGTCTGATTAACCGAAAAGGGCCGGTTTTACGGGGACGGCAGAAAAGCTTTAGCTTCAGGCACCTAGCGAAATGTGCTGCTTACAATAATTTTGTGTGAGAGAAGGCTGCCGTTAGGACGGCGAGCGCCCGTTTGCAGGCCGTGTGGCAAGTGATGCAAGCGGAATAAAGCTCAAGGCATCTCGTTAATACATCTCGATACGCCTGCCGGTAAAAGCCCTTATAGGCTACTCAATCCGTCGGCTTAGCCGGTTGGTTATGACTGTTTGTTAAGCATGTAAAAGGTGCCGCTGCCTGCGGAAATTTGCATGAGAAAGCTGTCGCCCAAATAGTTTCAAATTAAGGATGCAACAGCAGCTGCGGGCAGTATGACTGCGGCAGCAGGTCAAAAATTAACCGCCGTTTGACGCTTTTAACAGGCGGCGGACTCATCTGCATCTGCAAGCAGCATTAAAGATCAGTGTATTATTTTTGGCCCGGCCGTTCTGCCGCCTGTTCTGACTTTAAATCCGACGGCATATAGAATATTGACTTGCCAAAGTCGTTATTCTATAATTTAGCAAAGGAGTGATACACCGTGAAAAAGCTGTTTTGCATCGCAGCGTTCATACTCTTTGCCGTGATTATCGTGCTTGAGGCGCTGCCGTACGGTGCCGTGCTCAATTTTGCCACCGCACCGGATGCCGGCGAAACCGCCGTAAGAGAAACCTTTTCATATTTCAGCCTTACTCCGTTCGGATACGCGAATTTCGGGCCGCTGCTGACCGCCGTATTGTCGGCCGCTTTGCCTGTGCTTTTTGTAATATGGCTGTGTACAAGGAAAAAGGGGCTCATTACTGCTGCTTTTATTTGCTCTGTCGCAGCGCTGATATGGTCTCTTACTCCGCTTTTATACGGGATAAGCTACTTTTCGGTTATAGGCGCGGTTATTTCTGTTCTCCTTGCCGCCTCTGCAGTCATTATGTGGAGACTCAGAAAGGCATGACGGTTTTCTAGGTCCTAGAGCATACAGTTACTGCTGCTATTTAGCCTGCTGAAACAGGCTCCCTCCCATGGTCCTTTCTCAAATTATTGCCCATGGATTTAAGCAACGGCTTACTCAAGCTTTATTGTGACGATTGCCGGCTTGGTCACTCAAAAGCCGCTGAATAATGCACCGTATCACATGCTTGCCGCCGGCAAGCGGATTAAACAGACAGCGGCAGCCTGCTCGCTTAACTTTAATTTGCTGTTTCTTTGTGTTTTGGCTTCACAAAAGCCGATTCTCCTTTGCAACACCTTTCGTTAAAGCTTTTCTGCCTGTCCCACTGGCTTGAGTTATCAAGACGTAAGCGGGAAAATAAAAGCCAATAGTAAACTAGTGGTATACACAGCCCACAGAGTGGCCAGAACCTGCTGATCCCTGTAAGGGCTACTGAAAAACTATTATTGCATCGCTTACTTTGCTGCTGGCAAACCAGTTCTCTTTGATTTTCCAGCTTATCTCTTTAAGCAGAATACCTCACGCAGAAAATTCCGTGTCCCTATGAGGTGACCATTTCCTTTCTTTCTCTTTTCATAACTATGCGGTTCTTTGACATTGTCTTTGCCAGCGCCTTTTTCCTACCCCCTGGTTCAGTCAGGGGGTTGAGCCTAAAGGCAATAATCATAACGCCCGGAGGGATTTCCCCGCCGGGCGTATTTAATGCTTGAATTATAAATAATATTTCCGATGGAAGAGCTCTATCGCAAAAAGCCTTTAATCCATCAAATCCAATATCGCCATGCGCCGGCCGGTATAATGCGGCTGATATAAATGCTCCGGACGTAAGATGTCTCTATTTCTTAATCTGGCTTTCGTGTGGGGCAAAAAAATCAATCCGCGGCTCTAAAAATTTCATCTCATGCGATGCCGCGTCGTCAAAGAAGAAATATATTTCCTCAAATATGTTGTCCCAGCTCCACAGGCTTTCCGGCACGCGCAGATATTCCCTTATCATCTCGCAGCCCACAGGCGCTATCGGATGGAAAAGCGTTGTAAGCACGCGTATTTCGTGGAAGGTGTCGACAAGCAGCCTGCCCATGGCACCGGCGTCGTCCTTGGCCTCGCGGCTTACCGCAGACCAGCGCTTATTGCACTCGCGCACGAACAGGTCAAGCTCCTCTATTATCGCGTTGAATTCGTATTTATACATATGCTCCTCATATTTAAGTATGAGGCTGTCGCATTTTTCCCGTACCTCGGCGCTTATCTCGCCGCGCGGAAGCACGCCGCCGAAATATTTCTGAAGCGAATAAAAGCCGGAGCGCACAAGCCTGTTAAATACGTTTGTAAGAAGGCTGCCCTCCTTAAGCGCGGGGTCGAAGTTGTCCTGCGGTTTTGCATCCTCGGGAGCAAAGGCGCGCGGGCTGAAGCTCACGCTCTTGGCAGCGAGCGCCATACCCAAAAAGTGCATGCGCATCTGCTCAGGAGTGTAAAAGTCAAGCAGCCTGTCCGCCATCGGCGGCTTTATTTTGCCGCTGCTGCTCGCCTTGTTGCCCATGAAGAATATATGCCGGTTCGGTATTATATTCGGCAGACGCAGCCCCTTTTCCATCTGCTCCGACGCCGCCATGAACATCGCCATTTCGGCTATGCCGTAGAAATATATGTTATCCTCGCCGATAAACTGGTATATCTCGCTGTCGTCGTCCGTCCACCACTTAAGCCACTCATTCTCATCGCAGCCGCGGTTTTTAAGCGCCGCACGGGTGAAGGATATGGGCGCCCACAGCGATTCCGGCCATACCCAGAAGGTGCGGCCCGCTATGCCGTCCTTCTCAGGTACCGGTATCCCCCAGCCGCCGTTGCCGGATATCCTGAACGGTACAATGGTCTTGCCGGTGCGGTAGCGTATGTCGTTTTTGTTGAGCAGCTCACACGCCTTCTCGCGGTCGGCCAGGCAGGAAAAGGTCAGCGTCACTGACGGCTTTTTCTCGTCATCGGTCACTTTATACTCCGGCAGCTTGGAGAGCGACTCAACCTGCGGCATGAACTCGCGCTTTACATATATCGCAGGGTCGCGGTAAAACTCGTCCGTCACCTTTATGAGATTTTCCCTTACATTATCCCTCGCTCGCAGCTCGTCCTGACGCTTCATAAGCGCGGCGCGGTACTTCTCCATGTCAATGTACCAGTTCTGCACAAGCTTCAGCACCGGACGCTTACCGGTGAGCGTGCTTACCGGATTTATAAGATCCTGCTCCATATACTGGTGTCCGAGGGCGCACTCATTGGCATAGGCGGATTCCGATTTGCAGCCGCTTATTGGGCAGCGGCCCACCACCTGCCGGCCGTTTAAAAACGTGCCGGCCTCCTCGTCATAAAACTGATATGCATTATCAAGCATAAGCGCGCCGGAATCATAAAACTTTTCAAAAATTTCTGCGGACACGCCCTTGTGTATCTCCCCCGCCTCACCGAGCGCCGACGCGGCAAACAGGTCAAGGCTGATATAAAACCTCTCAAGCGTCGCCTTTTGCTTGTTGTGATTTGACTCTACATATTCAAGTATGCTGCTGTATTTCCCGCTGTCCTTCTGCTTCTCAAAGCCGACCTCAATAGTGGAGCCGTAGCAGTCAGTGCCGGAAATAAAGAGCACATTTTCGCTGCCTATCCTGTCGCGCAAAAAGCGTGCCATCATATCCGCCGGTATAAACACCCCGCCTACATGCCCGAAATGCAGCTCCTTTTCCCCATAAGGCATGCCCGCCGTAACTATCGCCCGCTTCGGAAAAGACGGTCGCCTTGACTTATTTGCTTCGCTCATTTTATTGTCTGACATATTGCACGTTCCGGCCGCACGGCCGGTCTCCTTTCAGATACAATTTATATACAACTCAGTAAAATCCTGCCATTTCACAGTCTGCCAAAAACTGCCATAGTGCCATAGTATATTTTACTTTATATAAAACTCCAAGTCAACAGCATTGATGACGGCTGCCGCATATTAAAATTATAAGATATTTTTATCCCGGCGCCGGAAAATATTCACAAAAATATATTACGGCAGTAAATCGTCCGCTTTAACAGCCTTTCAGATGGATTTACATCAGGCCTGCGGGCAAAACTGACTTTACAAGCTTGACCGGAGACGGATGCTGATTTATATTATAATAAAAAACATGGAGCGATAGCATGAATACGAAAGGAAAAATATCACGCCTTATGAGCCTTCTTTCGCGTGAGGCGCTTGCCGATGCACTTGGCGTGACGCTCAGCGATATAGCTGACTGGGAAAGCGGAAGGTCCGTCCCGAATGAAAAAGCAATGCAGCTCTTGGCTGAAAAATATGATATCATGCTGAATAAGGCATCAGCTTCTCCTATGTTATCCGACGGCTCTGACGCGAGGCTGAACGCCGACAGGTTTTCGGGATTTGCCGATATTTATGAAAGCTTCCGGCCAACCGTTCCAAGCAAGGCCTGCGATATAATAGTTAATTATCTGGAAAGAACTCCTGAGACAGTAATCGACTTGGGCTGCGGTACGGGCTTATCTACCCTTATATGGAAAGATAGATGCCTACGGGCAATAGGCATTGAGCCCAGCCAAGATATGATTTTGACAGCAATGAAAAAATCGACTCAAGATATCAGCTTTAAGCAGGCATACGCAGATAATACCGGCCTGCCCGGCGGATATGCAGATATAGTTGTCTGCTCACAGTCCTTTCACTGGATGAATCCTGCTTCTACTTTGACTGAGATAAACCGCATCCTCAAGCCCGGCGGAATATTTGCCACCATTGACTGTGACTGGCCGCCGGTCAGCTGCTGGCAGGCAGAGCTCGAGTATTCCAAGCTGTTTGACAAGGTGCGTATGCTTGAGCAAAACGACCCATCTGTAAAAATCACATTTCACAGATGGGAAAAAGAGCATCATCTGGAAAACATCAGGGCAAGCGGATATTTCAGATACTTCCGGGAAATTCTCTTTGACAGCAGGGAATGCTGTACGGCTGAGAGGTTTGTGGGAATAGCGCTCAGCCAGGGAAGTCTTCAGACGATACTTAAAATACATCCTGAAAAGCTTGAAAGCGATGTTTCCGCATTTCGAAGGGCAATATATGACATTTTTGCTGATAGAACCTTTGATATTCTTTTTTGCTACCGCATGCGCATAGGGAAAAAATAAGACACTTTGCCGCAAATCTCTGCATGGCATGACTGTTGCCGTCATAAGATGGCTAAATCTCCAGGAGAGATGACAACGGCCCTGCCGCTCTCCGTGTCCGCTGACCGGTACGGCAGCGAGGGCGCGTTAACATGCCATTATGAAGGCTTGCCGCTTCATCTCACGCTGCTTATAGAATCCCGCAAGGCCTTTACTGTCAGGCGGGCGTGGGTCGACAAGCCATATCTCCACAGCGGTATAGCTGTAGCTTCTGCCATCTGACACTATGCCAATACCTCTTTATTTTAAAGCTTTCCGCTCAGCACATCCCGGAGGCACCGTTTAGCCTAAGCTGACAAGCTAAAGGCCGGAGAGCAGCAGCTCTTCGGCCTGTTTTTCCCTATATTCCGACAAAAGCCGGATTTAGAAAATCTTCGTTTTATTCCGACTTAAACGGGACGACGTCCTTTACGGCATCCTGCACGCTTATCTCATTGCCGCCGTTATCAAGGTCTATCAGGTGATATTTGTCGTTGCCCATGCCAAGCTCCTTCATATAGCTGAGCTGTCTGAGTCCGTGACGCGTTTCTATGCGCTCGACCAAAGCCCTGTGGTCCTCCTCCCTCAGCGCGTACACTAAATCTACCGACGCCTGGTCCGCGGCGAGAATATCCGTAGAGGCAACTATGCCTATATTCGGCGTTACGACCGGCGACGCAGCGACTCCCTCACAGTCGCATGACACCGACATATTGCGCAGCACATTTATAAAAGTAATATGCTCTTTAAAATGGTCCACAACTGCCTTTGCGGATTCCGTCATGCGTTCCATAAATTCTTCCATATTTATATCCCACATGTCATCAGAGCCCGGAGTGGTGTGTATCATCGCCTTTCCTATGCGCCCGTCGGCACAGCCAATGCCTATATTTTTATTCGAGCCGCCAAAGCCGCCCATTGCATGGCCCTTAAAGTGCGTGAGCACAAGCAGCGAGTCATAGTTGAGTATATTTTTGCCCATGTGCATTTCATCAAACCATTTTCCGCCCCTTACCGGCAGAGCCGTAGTGCCGTCGGCGTCCATGATATCTACCGGGCAGAAGGTCCAGCCGTTTATCTTGAGCGTTTCCCTGTGCTGCTCCGTAGTGTAGCGTCCGCCCTCATAATAGCTGTTGGTCTCGACAATGGAGGCGTTCGGCAAATCATTCTTTATAAGCGACTCCACCCACGGCCGCGGAATTATATTCGGTCCGTGAGGCTCGCCGGTGTGAAGCTTTATGGCAGCCTTACCCGTTATATTTCCGCCGACACGGCTAAAAATATTCCTCAGTCCATCAGACGATAGATCTCTTGTAAAATACACAAGGGAGCACTCGCCCGTGCGTTCGTTATACGGGATATAGCGTTCGCCGCCTGTCCCGGGAACAGGTTTCTGACTTGACATTTTACTTCCTCCTTCAAATTAATGGGTTGATATAATCCGCCCCGCCGATAACAGACCGTTTATCTTCGTACAGTAAATAACAGCCTCGCTAAAGCAATAAAACGCTTTTAAAAGCTCATCAGCAGGTATTTATATACATATTATAAATCCTTATAACACGCCTATGCAATATAAAATTTAATCCGCTTTCTTTATAGAATGGACATTCGAAAATATTGCCGGTATTGTGTGAAAAAACATTCCGCTGTAAACTATCTCAACCCGGTCTCCCACTTCAAATTTATCAAATTTCTTGCTTATCCTCATATCTTTGGGTATAACAAACAGGTCATTAGAGTCCGATTCAGAGCCGGGCTCTGCATCCGAATCAGACTCCTTTATCTCTTCTACAATAAGTCCTCTATCGTCATTTCCCTTTACAACCGCAACCATAGTATGCTTTTCAGTCAATATATCGTCTATATCTGAGCTTTCTCCGCTATTGCCGCTGCAGGCAGGCATAACGATGCACATAACAGCCAGCAGAATAATGCTTATTATTGTTTTCGATAATTTCATGCATATACCCCCATTAATAATATATAAATTGTATAATTTTTATTATATTAATAATAATATAATATGTAATAAAAATCAACACAAAATTATATAGGGCACTGAACTCTATAACCACATCATATACCGCATTTTCAAAATGCATTTTATTATGGAAAGACACTTCTGCATGAAATGTTTATCACAAAGCTTTTTCATTCCTGCACACTGCAGCCGGGTGTTTTGACGATTTGACGGATACAAAAAATCCGCGGTGAAGTCACCGCGGATTTTTAACTTTATTCTGCTCAGACTGCATACGCCGGTGATGAATAAAATACCCGCGCCGCAGACATTCATCTGCTTACAGAGCCTATGCCTTGCCGACAGAGCCGAACAGCTCCATCTTTTCCTTAACGGTGGCCTTGATAGCCTCAAAGCCCGGCTTGAGGAGCTTTCTCGGATCATAGCCCTTGCCCTCGAGGTCCTTGCCCTCCTCAATATATTTCCTTGTGGCCGCCGCAAAGGACAGCTGGCACTCCGTGTTGACGTTTATCTTTGATACGCCGAGGTCTATCGCCTTTTTAATCATATCGTCCGGGATGCCTGTGCCGCCGTGCAGCACCAGAGGCATGTCACCGGTGAGCTTCTGTATTGCATCGAGCGTTTCAAAGGAAAGGCCCTTCCAGTTTGCCGGATATTTGCCGTGTATGTTGCCTATGCCGGCCGCCAGCATCGTAACGCCGAGGTCAGCTATCATCTTGCACTCGTTGGGGTCGGCGCACTCGCCGGCGCCTATTACGCCGTCTTCCTCACCGCCTATGGAGCCGACCTCCGCCTCAAGCGATATACCCCTGGCCTTTGTCTCCTCAACAAGCTCCTTTGTCTTGGCTATATTCTCATCTATGGGATAGTGTGAGCCGTCAAACATAACCGAGGAAAAGCCGGCCTCTATGCACGCCTTTGTTCCTTCATATGTGCCGTGGTCCAGATGCAGAGCCACCGGAACGGTAATGTTGAGATATTTTACCATTTCCGTCACCATGGCGGTTACCGTCTTAAAGCCGCACATGTATTTCCCTGCGCCCTCGGAAACGCCGAGTATTACCGGTGACTTAAGCTCCTCAGACGTTTCGAGTATGGCACGTGTCCACTCAAGGTTATTGATGTTGAACTGGCCGACGGCATAATGGCCTTTTTTTGCTTTGTTAAGCATGTCTTTTGCAGATACTAACATATATTTTCCTCCTGTTTTTTAAGGCGGAAAGAGCCGCGGGCAATATATTGAGAAGACAGGCTCCGGCGCCCCGTATAATCTAAATATATTATATTTGCAAATATCAAAGATTGCAATATAAACTTTGCGATTTAACTCTGTGAGCTTTATTTTGAAAAAGAAAGTCCGCCACGGATGACGCTTTTGCCGCATATCAATGCCTATCCTATGCCCTGTTAAGTGCCAAAGCAAGGCGTTGCCTAAGTCCGCGGCCGAGTCAGGCACAGCCACGCCTCGCTTTTTTCAGCTTTCCTCCGTCCACGGCACACCCTCCGTTAAAAAAGCGTCATCTGATTGGAGTCGGGCAGAAAATCCAGTGTGCCTATTTCGTTCATGGCCTCCATGACGGTTTTTGACACGTTGGCCGTATACTGCAGCTCCTCCTTTGACAAATATTCTCCCTTCTGCGCCGCCTGCTCGAGTGAATCCGCGGCCGCTTCGCCGACACCGCTCAGAGAGCCGAACGGCAGTCTTATATTGCCGTCTTCAACAAGATATTTCTGTGACTTGGATTTATAGAAATCCACCGGCAGAAACGATATTCCCCTCGACAGCATCTCCCTTACTATCTGAAGCGTGGAGAAGGTCGCGTTTTCCTTTGCCGTCGCTTCCCTGCCCTTCATCTTTATCTCGTTCATTTTTGAAACGACTACCGGCAGTCCGCCGAGCACCGTCTTTGCGTCGATGTCCTCGCCGCGCGCCGAGAAATACGCTGCGTAATACTCTGCCGGATAGTACACCTTATACCAGCCCAGCCTGAGCGCCGATATCATGTAGGCGGCGGCGTGCGCCTTCGGGAACATGTATTTTATTTTCATGCAGGAGTCAATATACCATTCCGGCACATTATGCTCTCTCATTGCGCTTAGGTGCTCCTCTGTAAGCAGCTTTGTCGCCTTGCCCTTACGCACTATTTCCATTATATTAAACGCCATCGACGGCTCAAGGCCCTTATGTATGAGATATATCATAATGCTGTCGCGCGTACCGATAACCTCCGATATCGTACATGTACCGTCCTTTATAAGATCCTGCGCATTTCCGTTCCAGACATCCGTGCCGTGCGAAAGGCCCGATATCTGGAGAAGGTCGGAAAAGGTCTTGGGCTGCGTCTCCATAAGCATCTGCCGCACAAACGACGTGCCGAGCTCCGGCAGCGAAAGCGAGCCGGTCTGGCAGTCTATATCCTCCGGCGTAATTCCAAGCGCCGCCGGAGAAGTGAACAGGCTCATGACCTTTTTGTCAGACATGGGTACGTCCATAACCGGCTTGCCCGTGTATTCCTCAAGATATTTGTATATCGTCGGAACATCGTGGCCGAGTATGTCGAGCTTGAGTATGGTGTCATGCAGCGAATGGAAGTCGAAGTGCGTCGTTATTGTATCTGAAGATGTGTCGTCCGCCGGGTGCTGAACGGGTGTGAAGTCGTAAACATCCTTGTCTCTCGGTATTACGACCATGCCGCCGGGGTGCTGGCCCGTCGTGCGCTTTATGCCGGTGCAGCCCTTGACGAGCCGGTTGGTCTCCGCCTTGTTAAGTATCATCCCCCGCTCCTCAGCGTATTTTTTGACAAAGCCGAAGGCCGTTTTTTCTGCAACAGTGGATATGGTGCCGGCCTTGAAAACGTTCTCGCGTCCGAACAGCGTCTCGGTAAATTTATGTGCATAGGACTGATATTCACCGGAAAAATTGAGGTCGATATCCGGGGTTTTGTCGCCCTTAAAGCCGAGGAACGTCTCAAACGGTATATCGTGTCCGTCGCGGCTAAGCTCAGCACCGCACTTCGGGCACTTTTTCTCCGGCAAATCAAAGCCGGAGCCGACGCTGCCGTCGGTGAAAAATTCGCTGTATTTGCACTTCGGGCAGACATAATGCGGAGCCATCGGGTTTACCTCCGATATTCCCGCCATGGCAGCTACCAGCGACGAGCCGACAGACCCCCTCGAGCCGACAAGATATCCGTGCTCCTCCGAATCGGCCACCAGCTTCTGAGCGGTAACGTACATAACCGAGAAGCCGTTGTTTATTATGGAGCCAAGCTCCTTCTCAAGACGCTGCTCTATTATTTCCGGCAGCGGGTCGCCGTATATCTCCCTCGCCCTGTTCATGGTGGTGGTCTTAAGAGTATCGTCGGCGCCGTCAATAGACGGAGGGAAGTTTCCGTCGGGTATGGGCAGTATGTCGCCGTCTATCATATCGGCGATTTTGTTGGTGTTCGTCACGACAACCTCATATGCCTTTTCCCTGCCTAAGTACTCAAACTCCTTAAGCATTTCGTCGGTGGTGCGCAGATAAAGCGGAGTTGCCCGATCCGCGTCCTTAAAGCCCTGACCCGCCTGCAGTATGGAGCGGTATACCGCATCATCCCTGTCCATAAAGTGTACATCGCAGGTGGCGACGACGGGCTTTTTAAGCTTCTCTCCGAGCCTTACCACAGTCTTGTTGAACTCTCTTATCTGGTTTTCGTCCTTGACTATACCCTCATCGACAAGGAACAAGTTGTTTGAGACAGGCTGTATTTCGAGGTAATCGTAATATTCGGCAATGCTCAAAAGCTCGCCCCATGGCCTGCCGAGCTTTATCGCGTCGTAAAGCTCGCCGGCCTCGCAGGCGCTGCCGAGTATGAGCCCCTCGCGATGCTTGTTGAGCAGCGTTTTGGGTATCAGCGGCTTTTTGTAAAAATAATCCAGATGGGATGCGGAAATAAGCCTGTATAAATTTTTAAGCCCGGCGGCGTTTTTCACAAGGATTATCTGATGCTTTGACGGCAGCCTTTTAACGTCAGAGCCGGTAAGCGCCGTATTTATCTCCGACACGGTCTTGCACCCGCCCGGCAGCATTTCCAAAAAGCGCAGGAATATGCGGGCCAGTATGTCGGCGTCGTCGCAGGCGCGGTGATGGTGGAAATCACCCAGCGACAGAGCTTTAGCCACCGTGTCGAGCTTGTAATTGCGCAAATCCTTCATCAGTGCCCGCGCCATTACGACAGTGTCGATGAATGCCGGGTCAAAGGCTATGCCGTGCCGGCCGCACGCCGATTTAATAAAGGATATATCAAAGCTTGCGTTGTGCGCAACGTAAACGGCGCTCTCGCCTGCAAACTCCAAAAACGAGCGTACGGCCTCCTCCTCCTTAGGCGCATCCTTTACCATTTCGTTTGTGATGCTGGTGAGCTCTGTTATCTTCTGAGGTATCGGCCGCTCGGGATTGACAAAGGTATTGAACGAAGCCGTTATCTCGCCGTTGACCACCTTGACGGCGCCTATTTCGGTAAGACGGTCGTTTGCCGCCGAAAGCCCGGTCGTCTCTACATCAAAAACGACAAACGCGTCCGACGTGGTGTTTAAGCTTTCGCCCGTCACGGCGCCTATCATATCATTTACAAAATACGCCTCAACACCGTATATCACCTTAAAATCGCCGCCGGACTTGCGTATGCTTTTTACCGCGAGCATTGCTTCCGGAAAAGCCTGCACTACGCCATGGTCGGTTATGGCAACGGCCCTATGGCCCCATTTGTAGGCGCGGTTTATGAGGTCGGTCGCGCTGGTTATGGCGTCCATGCTCGACATATTGGTGTGCATGTGCAGCTCAACGCGTTTCTCGTCGGCCGTATCCATGCGCACGTACGGCTCCACCGCCGATATGTCTCTCGGCCTTATGGTGTATTCCTTTTCAAATGCATCGTCCGTCATGGTGCCGTTTACAAGCACCGTCATGCCGTTTTCCAGTGGGTCGAGCGCTTTGGCGTCGTTTTTCCTGAGATATGTTTTCACCTTATACGACCACGTTTTATCGGTGATGCAGAAGCTTATGCCTATCTTGTCGCCGTTTTTTGTCTCGCGGCGCTCCAAATCAAACACCTTGCCCCACACCGTCACATTATCGTTAAACGGGGTGATGGATTTCATCTCGATAGGCTTGCCCTTTATCTCTCTGCCGAGCAGCACGACGGCGCTCGACGGATAATAATTCATGCTCTCGTCGGGAACACCGTCATGCTCCTTTTTATTAATCGCTGCCTTTGCCTTGCCGCCGGAGCTTAGCGCAGCAGCGGCCGCCCTTTTCCGTCTCTCCTCTTCGGCCTGCCTTGCAGCCTCGGCCCTTATCCTTTCCGTCTCCTCCTCCGACGCTTCCAATGTGCCTTCAAATACGACATTATATCTTACGCCGAACTCCTGCTCAATAATGTCAGCTATCTCCTTTTCGAGCCCGAGCTTTGCAACCGCAGTGTACCCTCCATTGCGTATTTTATAGGTAACGGTATCGCCCGCTATGCCCGCCTCGGCGCCGTCGAAGAAGCCGTTTACGCGGGAGCTTTTTATCTTGAGCTCGTCTATTACCGCCATTGCGGCGGCGGAGTCAAACAAGCCGGAGTCATATTTCACCGCTATCTGAGCTCCGTTTAGCTCAAGGCTCTTTATCAGTGAGAACTGCGCCGCATGCAGTGCGGCAGGAGGAATAATACTCCCGCTGCCAAGTACAATATCCAGCCGCCTTTTTTCTAAGTCAAGACTGCAGCGTGTCACTTCTGCAGCGCCCATGGCCTCTCTGCCTTCATTGCCTATGTATTCTCCAAACAAATCAATAAAGCTTTTGTTCCCCATTATTTTCTCCGTAAATCCAATATTTTTATGTTTATGTCCTTAGGATATTCACCGTATGCAGCGGACGAATACAGCCGCAGGCCATCCACCGCCACCCGTCAATGCCCTTGCATCAGTCAGGACATATCCGCATGTGCGCAGGCGGCAGTCTCAATGCCGAAAGTGTGTATTTCCCGGGCAAGCATTAAATACAACTGCCTTCCGCCGGCCGCGCAGTCAAACCGGCGCTGCCCATTTCTTCACCAGTCTCCGGCACATGAAAAATATCCGTATTGTCAGGTAAAAGCAACGAGAGCAAAGCAGACAGCTCACTTAAATTCTGTTCTGTGAAATCACAGAATTTTCAATAACATTTTCTTAAATATAGCATACGCCAATTTATAATACAAATAAATAAAAATAAATCTCCGATGATGCTCGCCTGTTTGTCAAATAGCCCGTCTGAATATTAACCTGCAAGCGCAGTCTTTCCCGTCCGCTTGATATTATAATTTGAAGATATGTCGCATTTTCGCCGCATGCTGTATGCCGGAAATGTACCCGTCATAACACGCCTCACAGCTTGTCAATCTCCGCCATCAGCTCGTCCACAAGCCTTGACTGCGGGACACGCCGCAGTATTTCTCCCTTCCTGATTATCACGCCGCAGTCCTTGCCGCCGGCTATGCCTATATCGGCGTGCGACGCCTCGCCGGGACCGTTCACCTCACAGCCCATTACCGCGACTGTAATATCCTTTGTACAGCCCTCAAGCCGCCTTTCCACCTCTTTTGCAAGGGAGATGAGGTCTATCCTTGTCCGGCCGCAGGTCGGGCATGAGATAAGCATGGGTCCGCCCTTCCTTCTTCCTATGGCCTTGAGTATGTCGCGTGCGGCGTATACCTCCTCTGCCGGGTCATCGGTTAGAGACACCCGTATGGTGTCGCCTATGCCGCTCAGCAGCAGCCCGCCTATTCCGGCCGCAGATTTTATGACGCCCATATGCTTTGTGCCCGCCTCGGTCACGCCTAAATGCAGCGGATAATCACACTTCTCACTAAGCCTTTTATACGCTTCAAACATCGTCGGAACGTCAGATGACTTTATTGAAACTATTATATCGTAAAACTCCAGCTCCTCAAGCAGCGATATGTTGTAAAGCGTGCTGTCCACCAGCGCGTCAACGCACGGCGCTCCGTATTTTTTCAGCAGATGCTTCTCGAGTGAGCCGGCGTTTACGCCTATTCTTATCGGCAGCCTTTTTTTTGCGCAGGCCGAGGCCACCTTCTCAACTTTGTCCCTGCTTCCAATGTTGCCGGGATTTATCCTTATCTTGTCAGCGCCCGCCTCAACAGCCTCAAGCGCCAGCCTGTAATCAAAATGTATATCCGCCACTACCGGCATATTCGTTTTTTCTTTGAGTCTATATATTATGTCGACCGATTCCCTGTCCGGCACCGCCGCTCTTATTATCTGGCAGCCAATGCTTTCCAGCCGCATCGCCTGCTGTACATTCGCTTCCGCGTCATGCGGCGGCGCATTGAGCATTGACTGTATCGAAACCTCCGCTCCTCCGCCGACAGCTATGCTCCCCACCTTGACTCGTCTGGTTTTATGTATACTCATTTTTGCTTTCTCCTCTCAAAAGGGACGGCCGCAAAGCATTGTGCGGCATTTATCCGTAACAGCAGAGTTTATTTAGAAGCATTCCTGCAAAAAGTGCACAAGCTTCTACGGCAAAATATATCGTGATAATACGACGGCTTGCGCTTTGCCAAAACTATTTGCTGTCTGCGTAAAGGGGCTGCCAAATTCGCCATGATGCACCTTTGCCGGCAAATGCAGATTCACTGCCGAATATAATAAATAAGGACTCTCACATGTCCTGTAAGGCCAATTATAATGCCTTTGTATTGCTTTGACAATTCGTAAATGCTTTCCCAGACAGAGCATAACCGTCGGTTTAAAATCTATATAAAAAGCACGCTTCGATAAATCTTAAAAATCATGCCGTAATATCTGCTTTCTGCCAACTTGCTCTGCAATATACAGTCAAGCAGCACCGTTTGAAAATGTGGTAGATTTTAATTTCAGCCGCCACATTTGCAGCACACCGCATTTATGCCAAAATTTTCTGCCCACTGAAAGCTCAATCGTATTTTCAGCTTGAACCGGCAGAACAAGCAAAAAAATTATGTAAACTTATCAGCTTGCATAAAGCTCTGCTTAAAGCATTATGTCTGCGGTGCGCCAGACGGACAAAATTTTGCTCAAATTAAATCAATAATAAAAAATACGCTTGGCACGCTGGGACGTATGGTCCAAAAATATCAAGCATATTTTATATAAGAATTATGTAAAGCACCTTCATCTTTAAGAGCAGCCGGTGCAATTCTCAGAATCACACCGGCCGGCTGATATAATTATAACATACAAGCAGTAAAAAAGAAGGGATAAATTTAAAAATTTTCTATCTCTTCGTTGTCAAAGCTATAAAGCGGCGTCCGCCCCGTTTCACATGTCAATAACAGACGCAAAGCCAACTGCTTTATCATGCCAAGGCCACACGCTGGAAATTATGCTTTCAGAGTGAGAAAATGCAGAGCATAAAAATATTTGCATACAGTGTTTTTGCCTTGCATCAGCGAAGTCCTGACGTTATTCATAAGCACCGTGACGGATATTTTTCACACATAAAGGCTTATCCGCCGGTGAATATTCTGAAAAAGTCGTGGAATATCAGCACCACTGAGAGCACAAGCAGCAGTGCAAGTCCCGCAAGGTGAATATATGCCTCGTATTTTTTTGGCACCGGCCGCCGCGCGATTCCCTCTATTATCAGGAAAAGAAGGCGTCCGCCGTCGAGGCCCGGAATCGGGAGCAGGTTGAATATGCCGAGGTTTATTGTTATGAGCGCCGCTATCCACAAAAATGTATCCAGTCCATACGCAGCCGCCTGCGAAACCTGCTGCACCATGCCGACAGGGCCGGCCATGTCGTCGAGCCCGTACTGTCCCGTAAGCATTCCGCCTATCGACGAATATATCATTCTCATCATGGATATGGAGTCCCAGAAGGAATAGGATATGACGGTGCCGATATTTTTCTCAGCGCGCGCCACTTTAAAGTCAAGGGCAGGATAACCGTTTTCAGCGCCGAACTGTATATCGAGATCTATTACCTCGCCGTCGCGCTTTACCTGCATCTGCACATTTCCGTCGGCAGAGCTTGCAGCGTAATAGGTTATATCATCGGTAACAAAAACCCTGCTTCCGTTTACCGATATAATCTTATCGCCCTCCATAAGTCCATACGACGGGCTCACGGCATCTTCGTTAAACTGCGCAACGGTAGTTGTGCCAATCACCGGCGTTGCCGCCGTCATTATGACCACTATAATAAAGCCGAGCAGTATATTGAAAAGCGCGCCGGCAACGGTTATTATAATGCGGCGCCAAACCGGCTTTTTCCCAAATGCCTTATTATCCTCGCTGTCGTCGTCCTCTCCCTCCATAGCGCAGTATCCGCCAAGCGGCAGCCATCTAACGGAGTATTTCGTTTCACCTTTGCCAAATGAAAACATTTTGGGGCCAAACCCTATAGAAAATTCGTTTACCCTGACACCCATCAGCTTCGCTGCCAGAAAATGTCCGAGCTCGTGTATTAATATAAAAAATAAAAATATGGCAATGGCGGCCAATATCGGCCAAACGGTTGACCATATCGACGCTGCGGTAGCAAGAATTCCGATGGTTACCACCTCTGTGCAAATAATTATACTTTACATTGTAACTGCAAAAATTGTCTTATTAATAAATATACTATTAAATTTTTGACTTTATTAAAAAAGTTAAATCTGCCTATCTTCCACATTAATAAGAGAAACCGCAGCCCGGCATATAAAAATTGCAGCCACGCTCTAAATCAGTGCAAAACGCATCACTGCACAACTGATTCATTTCCCGCATAGGCAGATATCGGGATGCGTACAAAGCCGTCTTTGGTAATGCCGTACTTAAAGCAATAATACTCGCGGCAATTATAAAATTTATTTACCAACAGAGCATCAATTAATCAGCGGTATAATTCGGTGACAAAGCTGCGCGCCGCCTCGTCCGCCGCGAGTATATCCTCAATAGTATCGGCTCTTTTGCCCCTTATATTATCAACAGCGCTTTTAACCGCATCGGTTATATCCGAAAAGCCAATGCGTCCATTGAGGAAGAGCGCGACCGCCGCCTCGTTTGCGCCGTTGAGTATTGCAGGCGCGGCGCCGCCGGATTTAAAGGCTGCGCGGCATATCGACATTGCCTCAAAGGCTTCGTCATCCGGACTGTAAAAGGTCATTCTTCCTATTTTGGCAAGCTCAAGACGCTCGACCTCCGATGGATACCGCTTCGGATATGTAAAGGCGTATTGTATGGCGGTGCGCATGTCCGGCACGCCCATCTGACCTATAACCGAGCCGTCCTCATATTCCACGGCGGAGTGCAGTATGCTCTCGCGGTGTATTACCACACGTATATCGTCTACGCTTATCCCGAACAAATGCGCCGCCTCTATTATCTCAAGTCCCTTGTTCATCATTGTCGCAGAGTCAACGGTAATTTTTGCGCCCATGCTCCAGCTCGGATGCTTTAATGCCTGTGCTGCCGTCACATTCTTCAGCTGCTCTCTGTCAAATCCGAAAAACGGACCTCCGGATGCTGTCAGTATAATAGATTTAAGCCTGTTGTCCCCGTTGCCCGCCATAGACTGAAAGATAGCTGAATGCTCGCTGTCCACCGGCAAAATATCAACACCGTATTCTTTCGCCATTGGCATTATTATATGCCCCGCAGTAACCAGCGTCTCCTTATTGGCGAGCGCTATATCCTTGCCCGTCCTTATTGCCTCAGCCGTCGGCCTAAGCCCGGCGACGCCCACTATAGCGCTGAGCGCTATATCACCTTGTTTGCAGACCGCCGCTTCGCAAACGCCGTCACTTCCGGAGAGCACCTTCGTGCCGGTATCGGCTACGCGCGCCTTAAGCTCGGCTGCCTTTTTCTCGTCGGCGACGGCAGCTACACCCGGACTAAACTCCCTTATCTGACGCTCCATCAGCTCAATATTGCTGCCGGCGGCAATGGCCGCCACCCTCAGTCCGAGATGCCTGCATACGCTGAGCGCCTGCCTGCCTATCGAGCCGGTCGAGCCTAAAATTATTACATTTCTCATCTTAACGCCCGCCTAAAAATATGCTTATAAATTTCACGGCCGCAGCCGGTGATTTTACCCGCACGTTTTTGCTCCTGCACTCAGACCGCCTTCGTAAAGCACCTTTAAGCCTTGAAATGAAAGTTCAAGGGCTTAAGCTTATATCAGAAGCCTTTTGGCAAGACCGTTTTAAAGCTTTGTCATGATTTTTCCGGCTCTGCGTCCGATTCACAATTCCACAAACGGAAATTTGGCTTTTAAAAATGCCCGGTATTCGGGCTCACTTTCGGCTTTTTTATATTCCTCTGTCACCGTGCGGCGTATCCATTTGAGCTTTTCCCCGCTGTTTTCCTCAAAGCTTTTTACAATAATCTTTCCGGATTCGGCAGCCAGCATTATAGCGTCATAGGCGTCGTGCACCGCTTCACAGCCGGTGATCCTGACATCTCTCTCCGTGATAACGGAAAACGGTATATCCGGACTGCGCCGCATATCACGTGCCGTGTCCGCCGTATATATAAAGCCCGGCACGCCCTTATATGTGTCGGCTGTTGCATTCGGATAATATTCCTCTAATATCAGCCTGCCGCCGGCAAAGCCGTAGCTTGCCCACTTGTGATATATGCCGGTATGGCTTATTCCCGCCTGACGGCAATATCTTTCAACTGCATTGCTGAGATATACCAGCACGTTTTCGCGTCTGAGCGACATATAAACCAGCGGCCGGCCGTGATTTGACACATGCGGCGTCAAGACCTCCAGCCCGGCCGTTTGAGATGCATGGTAAAGCATTTGGCACTCCTTAATCCTGCTGAACGCGCACACCGCAGGCAGGCAAGTTATTACCTGATAACTATCGGCAGCAGCGGAAGCATGACGTAAAGCAGCGGCGCCACAAGTAAAAGGCTGTCGAATCTGTCGAGCACGCCGCCGTGCCCCGGCATTATATTTCCGAAATCCTTGATATTGCAGGAGCGCTTTATAAATGACATCGCAAGGTCGCCGACTATCGCCGCCACCGCGCACAGCACGCCGTAAATTGCCACCGCTATATAATTTATGTGTCCGGCGTCCTTGAGATAGAACATGCTGTATACAAATGATATCAGCATAAGTCCGGCCACATTTGCGACTATTCCGCCGACCGCGCCCTCCCACGTTTTATGAGGGCTTATTGTGGGTGCCATTTTGTGTTTTCCGAGGAAGCGCCCGACAAAATAGGCGCCGGCGTCCGCAATCCACGCGCCTCCAACCGCAAATACAATGAAAAACGCACCGTCTATGGGCTGCAGGTTATATACCTCGCTTTCGGGCAAATCTCTTAAATAAATAATACTCGAAAACGCAAAGGATATAACCACGTTCATCATAAAGACAAGACCTATATGCTCTATCTTTACCTTTTGCTTTAGCATAATTACAAAAAGGGCAATTATAAACAGCAAAATACACACCTTACTTGCGTCGTTTGAGTAAGGTGTGCGGAAAAACGGCACCGCAAACGCAAACACCATGTTTACAATAAGCAGCGGTATGTTATTGATATACTTTGTAGCGATAAATATTTCCCAAATGGCAATAACGCTGAGTATGCTGACAGCTATGTTAAGCACTATCCCGCCTGAAAAAAATAAAATCACAATGAAAAACGCTATACCAACCGCCGCGGTTATCAATCTCTTTTTCATTAAGGCTCCCTTCCATAGCAGTCAGCTATATATTTTTTATTTCTAATTTATATTGCAAATCCCAATGTGAGGCTTTAAAATCATATGCCGCCAAAGCGCCGGCTCCTCGATGAATAATCCTCAAGCGCCTTGTCTAAATGCTTCGGCTTGAAATCCGGCCACAGCACGTCCGAAAACCAGAACTCGGCATACGCCGACTGCCATATCAGGAAGTTTGAAAGCCTGTACTCACCGCTCGGCCTTATTATAAGGTCGGGATACGGCTGACCTGCTGTGTAGAGGTTTTCGGCAATAAGCTCCTCCGTTATATCCTGCACATCAAGCTCTCCGGCTGCTGACCTTTCTGCAATCCTTTTCACGGCATCCGCAATCTCCTGCCGGCCGCCGTAATTAAGCGCTATGTTAAGCTGCATGCCTGTGGCGTCGGCCGAATTTTCCTCCGCATCCTTGATAAGGCTCATTATCTCATCGTCTAAAATATGTCCGCTAAAATCGCCTATAAACTTTACCTTTATATTTTCGTCCTTAAAATTAGAAGCGTCACGCAGATACTGCTTTAACAGCTCTAATATATTATCGACCTCGTCCTTCGGGCGTGACCAGTTTTCCGTAGAAAATGCGTAAACCGTCATGTACTCTATGCCTATCCTGTTTGCATAGCGCGCTATCGTCTTAAAGGTGCGCGCACCGGCAGAGTGGCCGGCAGAGCGCGGCAGCCCGCGCCTTTTGGCCCAGCGGCCGTTGCCGTCCATTATGATACCTATGGACCTCGGCAGATTTATCTCCGCCTTTTTTCTTTTAAAAAGCAGAACAAACCCCTCCGTAAACCAAGCTGCGATAATATTATTGACAAAAATCAAAAATATATATCAGATAAAAGAAATAAGCTATATCTCCATTATCTCCTTTTCCTTGTCCGCGGAAAGTGAGTCTATCTCCTTGCAGAACTTGTCGGTCTCGTCCTGCACCTGCTTTTCATAAAACGACAGGTCATCCTCGGTTATCTCGGAGTTCTTCTTCATGGCCTTGAACTTTTCTATGCAGTCGCGCCTTATGGAGCGAACGGCCACCTTAGCCTCCTCCGCCTTTTTGTGAATATCCTTTGTAAGATCCCTGCGGCGCTCCTCCGTCAGCGGCGGGAATATGAGCCGTATGACCTTGCCGTCGTTCTGCGGGTTTATTCCTATTTCCGACGCGTTTATGGCCTTTTCTATGTCCTTAAGCGTGGAAACATCCCACGGCTGTATAACGAGTATCCTCGCTTCAGAGACCGAAACGGCAGCCATCTGATTTATCGGCGTCGGAACGCCGTAATAGTCGACCGTAATTTTCTCAAGTATCGCGGGATTCGCCCGGCCGGCGCGCATGGTAGCATATTCTCCGTGGAGTACGTCCACAGTCTTTTCCATTTTTTCCTTCATGCCGTTTATCATTGCGTCCATAATATCATCTCCATAAAAATTATTTTACTATCGTGCCTATGTTCTCACCGCACAGTGCCTTTACTATATTTTCGGGGTTATCCAAATTGAAAACCAAAATCGGAATGTTATTGTCCATGCACAGCGACGCCGCCGTGGAGTCCATTACCTGAAGTCCGTTGTTAAGAACATCCATGAACGAAAGCTCGTCGTACTTTTTGGCGTCCGAGTCCTTTTTCGGGTCGCCGGTATACACGCCGTCGACATTGGTGCATTTAAAGAATATCTCTGCATCTATCTCTGCCGCTCTGAGCGCAGCAGCGGTATCGGTGGAGAAAAACGGGTTGCCGGTGCCGCAGCCGAATATGACAATTCTCCCCTTTTCAAGATGCCGCACCGCCCTGTTTCTGATATATGGCTCGGCAATCTCGCGCATGGATATAGCGGTCTGGACTCTTACGTCAAGCCCAATGCGTTCCAAAGCATCAGCAAGTGCAAGCGAGTTTATCACAGTAGCAAGCATTCCCATGTGGTCTGCACGGGTGCGGTCCATGTTTTCGCTCGTCCTGCCGCGCCAGAAATTTCCGCCGCCGACAACTATGCCTATCTCGGCTCCCATATCGGAGCACACCTTTATGCTTTCGGATATTTTATTTACCTTTTCCATGTCTATTCCAAAGCCTTTGCTTCCTGCAAGAGCCTCGCCGCTGAGCTTTATCAGCAGCCGTTTATACTTTGGTTCCAAACCGCCTGCACCTCCGAAAAATACATAAGCCTTTGTTATTACAGCAGCTATAGTCCTATATTAGAATAATTTTACAATATATGTTATCTAAAGTCAATCTGAATAAATTTATAAGATAAATAAAAGCCCGCATCGAACAAACGGTGACAAATATGTTCACATTGGCTTTTTTTACATCAAGGCATTTTATATCGCCGTATATGTGAATTATTATCACCGCCCTTTTCTGACGCGGGCTTTTTAAAATATTATCTATTTGATTATGATACCTTAAGTCTCAGTCTGAGCTTATCGGATATCATGGCAATAAATTCGCTGTTTGTCGGCTTGCCTCTGCCGTTGTTTATTGTATATCCGAAATACGAGTTAAGTATATCAACATTTCCGCGGTCCCATGCAACCTCTATCGCATGCCTTATCGCTCGCTCGACGCGCGAGGAGGTAGTTTCATACATCTTTGCAACCGTCGGATAAAGCTGCTTTGTTATTGAATTAATCATATTAGCGTCTTTTATACACAAAATTATGGCGTCTCTTAAATAATTATACCCCTTAATGTGTGCCGGCACCCCTATGTCATGCAGTATATTCGTTACCATAATCATAAGGTCGACCTTTTCGTCCGTGCTCTTTGTTTCTCTTTTGTAAATATTTGACACACCTATTTTGGACCAATCTGATATCTGCATTATGCGCTCTGCCAAAACGTCAATATCAAACGGCTTTATAAAATAATAGCTTGCACCGGCCCTTATTGCCTCTTCTTCAAGCCTTGGGTTATCGATGCTCGCAATAACCATAACCTGCGGCTTGGGATTTATCTCGACATCGTTGAAAATAGAGTCTAAAACTCCAAGAGCGTCGAGATTTGACATGAATACATCTGTAAGCACCACGTCAGGCTTTTCATCCTTGACAATCTTGAGAAGCATACGGCCGTCCTTCGGCACCCGTATAACCTCCATTCCACTGCTTCTGAGCGAATTCGCGCAGGCCTGTGAAAATTCCGTAGAATCATCCGCAATTACTACTTTTAATTGATTTTTCATTTTTAACCTCCACAATTTGTATATTCAACGTCCTTATATTACCATATATTGGAAATAAAATCAATAATTTCCAGAGAAAAAATTTTATATTTTTTATTTTTATTTTTCCGCCGACGCTGCTTCGGCTTCATTCGCGGTTTTCAGCATGTTTTCAGCAAAAATCCCGTAGCCCTTTGTCGGGTCATTCACGAAAACATGTGTAACGGCACCGACAAGCCTGCCGTTTTGGATTATGGGACTTCCGCTCATCCCCTGAATTATGCCGCCCGTTTTTTCCAAAAGCTCCTCGTCCGTTATCTTAAGCACAATATTCTGTGTAGGACTGTCATCATTATAATAAACCTTTTCTATTGTACAGTCAAAATACTGCGGGCCGGCGTCATTGTCAACTGTGCAAATTATCTGCGCCGCTCCCTTCTCGACCTCCTGCTTAAGCGCCACCTCAACCGTCTCCATATCCTTTATTTCGCTAAGCACGCCGTAAACGCCCGTCTCTGAATTCTGTACAAGGCTTCCTATGCTCACGCTGCTCTTAAACCTGCCCCTTATCTCTCCGGGGTCGCCGCTGATACCCTTGGTTATGCCCAGAATCTCGGCCTCCACCATCTCTCCCGACATTATGGGCAGCATTTCTCCGGTATCAACGTCGCACAGGGCGTGTCCGAGTCCCGCGGCTATGCCGCTATCCGGGTCGTAAAAGGTAAGCGTGCCTATGCCGGCTGAGCTGTCTCTTACCCAAAGTCCCATTTTGTATACTCCGTCGGATGCCTCTTTAGCAGGTGTTATCTTAACCTCAAACGACATGTTTTTGCGGCGTATCTGTGCGCTGACGCTTTCGCCATTGCAGCCCTCTATTGCCGATGCAACATCACCGCTGCTGTTTACCTTTTCACCGTTTATTGATATTATGACGTCGCCTATCTTAATGCCAGCGTTCTGAGCCGGATTTACAAGTCCGCTTTCGGCAGATACGTCTGTCATGCCGACAACCAGCACGCCGTCGGTAAATATTTTCAGCCCGAAAAGCGTGCCGCACGGCACTACATACTGCTTTTCAACCACCTCCACATTGACCGACTTAATAGGTATTATTCCGAACAGTCTTATGCTCGTGGTATACGAGGCTGTAGAGGCCGGCAGACTGTCCACTGCCATTGCTTTCTGAGTATAGCTCTCCGACGTTTGAAGAATACTGTTAATGTAAAATTTTTCTCCCTTTATTACCGAAAAGGTATCTGAAATTTCACTGCCGGCAACTGATGAAACTGTCAGCACAGCAGCCGAAAGCAGAGACGCCGCCGCGAGCGCTATCTTTGCCTTTGCCCTCCTGACTTTTTTGAAATTTATATTAAACATATTGATTATCTCCTTAATTTTAAATGAAAAAACTCACATTTAAATAAATGCAAGCCTGACAAAACATTTATCAATATTAATATCTGCCGTTTTCGGCCGGCTATTAAGGCAATAATAATCTTAAACGGTTATTTTTTTCGCGAATACTCATCAGTCTCGCTTTTCGACGTATTCCGTTACATTTTTTGTGAGTCTGTTTTTCTATAAAAAGCATTTTAAAGCAAATATTATAAATTCGCCCAAAATATAAAGTGATTTATTTACGGGATTATGTTATAATGGCCTAAAAGCCGATAATGTTGAAGATTAAAAGCGTTATATATTTATTTTTATCTGAATTTTTTATTTAATGCGGTTTAAAATTTTTATAGGGGACGTGCTTGTGCTTATGAATGAAAAATCACTCAACAGGCGCCTTAACAGCGTCGCTGTTTATCTCATTGGAGCGCTTATTCTTTTGTTTGTCTGCCTGTTTGTCAACACCACGGCCGAGGACTTTAATATACGCGGGATACAATATATATGCATAGCGCTTATATACAGCCTTGCGGTGTTTGCCGCAACGGCGTTTTACTGCAAAAAAATAACGCACAGGCATGTGATTTTAGTAATACTGCTCATAGGGCTGATACTGAGGATTTATTATGTGCTGTGCACGCCGTATAATGTGCGTCAGCACGACTTTTACGACCTTGGCGACAAGGGACACTATGAATATATATACAAAATATTCACCGACTGGGAACTGCCGGATAATTTCGGAAATCAGTTTTACCATCCGCCGCTGCACCACTTTTTGGCGGCGTGCCTGCTTAAGATATTCCAGCTTATGGGCTTTGACCTCGTACGCTCGTATGAAGGGCTGCAATTACTGACGGCGTTTTATTCGTTTGTGATAATGGTCGTTGCATGCAAAATTTTCTATGAAATAGGGCTTAAGGGGCGCGCACTATTTATAGCCGCCGGAATAATGGCGGTCCATCCTACATTTTTAATACTCGGCGGCAGCCTTAACAACGATGTTTTATCGGTAATGTTTACGTGCATAGCACTGCTTTACTGCATAAGGTGGTACAAAAACCCCACATTTAAAAATATAATATTCATTGCTGTAGCAATCGGTCTTGGCATGATGACAAAGCTCTCGACGGGCACCATTGCGCTTATTATCGGCCCGGTATTTTTGATAAAATGGCTCAACCAGCCCAAATTTTACAGGCAGGGCAGATTTTATGCGCAGTTTGCGGTATTTGCTCTGATATGCTTTCCGCTCGCGCTGTGGCATCCGATACTCAACAACATAAGATTTGACCAGCCGATAGGCTATGTTCCGGCAACGGGCCTGCCGGACCTCAGCGAAAGCCACTCGCTGCTGCAGAGATTTTTATTCCTCGATTTTAAAGAGCTTACATCTAACGTCTACTGCCTGCCGTGGGAAAATTACAACATGCCGGCGTATACCATAAAATGCTCGGTATTCGGCGAATTTTCCTTCTCACAGGACTTCAACCTTATTGCGTGGCTGCTTGTCCTCTTTAACATAATAGTGATAGCTGCGTCGCTTATTGCTATGATATATGTTCTTATAAAGGACAAAAACAAGGAGCGACGCTTCTTCAACTGGGTTATGTTCGCGGTTTGGGCAGTGCAGATGGTCTCCTTTATAATTTTCAATATCACACTGCCTTACGGCTGCACTATGGACTTCAGGTATATCGTTCCGACTCTTCTCGCCGGCGCGTACTTCCTCTCGCTGTGGATGCAGCTATTTAACGGCGGCAGAATAAAACAGTTTATAAGGAATTTTGTCTTGGCAGCATCAATAGCGTTTATATTTACCTCTGTCTGGTTTTATACATCAATTTATTGATGATTTAAATATGCAAAAAATCGGCGGGAGCAATATCCCGCCGGTTTTTAATAGTTATTTTAAATCACAACCGATGCTGCAAAGGTCAAAAATTCACTTTTCATTTCGTCGTATATATCAGATATAGACGAAAACTGCACCAGCCAAAAGGCATCGCCGCCCTTATACACGCATGCAAGATAGCTGAAGCTTACCGAGTCTACCTCGCTGACATACTCAAAATAAGCTACTCCGTCTTCTTCCGTTACGGCCGAATCAAGCCCTCCCGACTGTATTATCAGTTCAGCATAGTCAACCGTACTTATGTCTGTCGAAAGTCCGGCGCCGCTTACCTCCGCAAAGCTGTATTTCTGTATCATGACGGCAGCCCTTGACGATTCATAATACGCCGTCATGTTCTCCTGCTCCTCTTCCCTATAATCGCCAGTCAGTGATATCGAAAGCCCATCCGCTTCAAACACGGCCGTCCGTTCACCGCAGCCCGGGCACAAAAGCAGTGCCGCCGCTGCTGTTAATGTAAGAAAAAAAGTAATCGCTTTATGAAACATAGAATACCTCAAAAATTTTTATATTATTATATTATCACATAATTTATTTAATGTAAATCCATTGCCAAATATAACGCCTTCGGCACACAATTTTTCAATTACCGTGAGGAAGCAGTCCGGACTCGTCGGTATCAAATGCGTAACAAGGCTCCCCGCAGCCATATTGCCGGTCCGGCTTTTCCGTTTTCGGCGGGCTTGACCCGTACGCGTGAGGCAATACTCTTTGCTGTCAGGCAGCCAGAGCGCTTTGCCTAATGCTGATATAAAAACGGCCTGTGCACCGTACCCTCGTTGCACAGGCCGTTTTTATCCTTATTTTATACGCTTATGCCCCGAATAATTTTTGCAGCAGAATCCATAGGGCATTTGAGAAGGTCATTTTTTCAATATCCCTTGCGGCGCTGATAGGAGTCTGTGAGAGCACCTCGTCTCCCTGCATAACGGACACCGTTCCTATCTGCTGACCGGCCGCTATCGGCGCCTCTACACTCTCAGGAACATCTATTTGTGCGGTTACGGAATTTTCCATACCCTTGCTTATAAGCACGGTTTCCAGATTTATTTCGCTGACAGGGACTGAGCTTTCCACTCCTCCAGTAACGCTGATGGGCGGTATTTCGCTCATTTCTACCGACGGGCTGACCTTTACGTAGTTTGCAAAGCCATGGTCCAAAAGCTTTCTTGCGGAATTAAAGCGGTTGTTGCCGGAATCGCTTCCCATTACAACGGCTATAAGCTCCATGCCGTCCCTTTCGGCCGTTGCCGACAGGCAATATCCCGCCTCGTCAGTCGTGCCCGTTTTCAGACCGGTAGCACCCTCATAAAATCTGACGAGCTTATTCGTGTTCACGAGCTGCGTCTCACCCTCGCGCAGGGAATCCATCCACACTGATGAATACTGCTTTATCAGGTCGTGCATTATAAGCTCACGGGACATAAGCGCCACGTCATAGGCAGAGGTGTAGTGTTCTTCAGCATCCAGTCCTGTGCAGTTTACAAAATGCGTGTTTTCCATGCCGAGCTCGGCCGCGCGCTCGTTCATCATATTGACGAACGCCTCCTCACTGCCGGCTATATACTCGCCCAGGGCGACAGTGGCATCGTTTGCAGAGCCTATGGCTACCGCTCTGAGCAGCTCATCTACCGTCATTGTTTCGCCGGCCTCAAGCCATATCTGTGAGCCGCCCATGCTGACAGCGTGCTCGCTGGCACTCACCGTATCCTCAAGCGTAATTTTGCCGGACTCTATCGCCTCCATAATAAGCAGCAGACTCATTATCTTCGTGATTGACGCCGGAGCTAAACGCTCATGCGGATTTTGCTCGTAAAGCACTCTGCCGGTAGATTTTTCCATAAGCACCGCAGACTTTGCATTAAGCTCAAGCACAGTTTCTGCCTCGGCCGCAGCGTCGGAATACGGCTCGAGCAGGTCATCGCTTAAATATTCAGTCGTGATATTTTCCTCCGTCAGTGCCGAAGTGTCGGCTGCCGCCGCCGACGGAGCAAGCAGAGCAAGGCAGACAAATACCGCCAATATCTTCTTAAACATAATTACCGCCATCTCTCCGTATATATCTTTTTGCTCCGCTTTCCCGCCGCAGAGCAGGCTTTTGTAATATATATGCCGGAAAATGACGGCTCATTCATAAAAAGCAGATGATTTATTGCGCGCGGCTTTGAATAAAATACAGCCCGCTTCTTTGCAAGCCCTGCATCTTTCAATGATTGAGCTATGCAGCGTAAATAACTTCTCAGTACATCTCTTCACATCAGCGGTCCGATTTACATATTTAATGCAAAAGGAGGGCCCAAAGCGGTGCTTTGAGCCCTGCCCTAAGTCACATTATTATAGAGAATATATCTCGTCGTTATGCATTAAGCGTATGCCGCCGTCGGTCAGCGCCTTTATGGCTCTTTCATTATCCTCAACACGCATTATGACAAACGCCGTATCCTTGCGCGGGTTTAAAAAGGCATACATATACTCAATGCTTATATTTTTCTCCGAAAGGACCTTTACGGCCTTATTGAGTCCGCCGGGCGTATCCGGTACAGCAATGGCGATAACATCGGTAAGCGACACCGTCATACCCTCGCTTTTAAGAGCGCTCAGGGCCGCGTCGGGATTGTTCACTATAAGCCTCAGTATCCCGTAATCAGTCGTGTCGGCTATGGACAGCGCACGGATGTCAACATTGTTGTCGGCAAGCGTCTGAGTTATTTCCGAAAGACGTCCCTCTTTGTTTTCTACGAAAATTGACAGCTGTTTTATTATCATGTTTATCCCCCTTGCTTTATTTTTGGATTTTTATTGACCTTTGCTTGTTTTTTATACAGATGCAGCGGTATATATAACAGTCCGGCCTGCTGCAATTATATATATATCTGTGAGCGGCTAAAGCCTATATTTTGCGATTATCGATTATTCTCTGCGCCTTGCCCTCCGACCGCGCTATCGACTTTGGCTCTACGAGCGTCACCTTAGCCGATATGTTGAGCACTGTATGAAGCTTAGCGGCCATCCGGCGCTCGACGGCTTCAATGTTCTTGACAGAGTCGGAAAACATCTCCGGCGTCATTTCGACCTTTACCTCAAGAGTGTCGAGATTGTGTGCCCTGTCGACCACGAGCACATAGTTCGGCTCAAGCCCCATACCTGTGAGCACAAACTCTATTTGTGACGGGAAAACGTTTACGCCGCGTATTACCAGCATGTCGTCCGTCCGTCCGCGCGGCTTTGCCATGCGTACAAGCGTACGCCCGCATGCGCACTTTTCATGATTGAGAGCGCATATGTCCCTCGTGCGGTAGCGTATAAGCGGCAGTGCCTCCTTGCCTATGCAGGTGAATACCAGCTCGCCGTACTCGCCGTCCGGCAGCACCTCGCCCGTTTCGGGATTTATTATCTCAGGATAGAAATAATCCTCACAAACATGCAGGCCGTTTTTCTCCGGGCATTCGTACGATACGCCGGGGCCGGCTATCTCAGACAGGCCGTATATATCGTATGCATTTATATTGAGCAGCTTTTCGATATTCTCGCGCATGCCCTCGCTCCACGCCTCTGCGCCGAAAATACCGCCGCGCAGCGCTATCTCTTTTGTATCAACGCCCATGTCCCTGCAGGTCTCGCCAATATACGCGGCATATGATGGGGTGCAGCATAAAAAGTTTGAGCCGAAGTCCTTGAGTATCTGCACCTGACGCTGAGTGTTGCCGGAGGAGACAGGTATTACCGCCGCGCCCAATTTTTCCGCGCCGTAATGAAGTCCCAGTCCGCCGGTAAACAGGCCGTAGCCGTAGGACACATGCACAAAGTCGCTCGTCGTGCAGCCTGCCGCCGCCAAAGCGCGCGCAGCGCCGTCGGCCCAAACGTCTACATCATGGCGGGTATAGCCGACGACTGTGGGATTGCCGGTAGTGCCTGAGGAGGCGTGTATCCTTATAAGCTCCTCACGCGGAACGGCAAAGAGGCCGTACGGATAGTTGTCACGCAAATCATTCTTTGTCGTAAACGGCAGCCGCTTTATATCGTCTACCGATTTTATATCCTCCGGCTTTATCCCGGCCTCATCAAGTTTTTTCCGATAAAAAGGCACTTTTTCATAGCACCTTTTAATCATTTCTCTCAGGCGCTGTGACTGCAGTGCGCGCAGGGATTCACGGTCGGCGCACTCCACCTCCGGCTGAAAATAATGGTTCTCCATCTGCAACACTCCTTTATCGCTCTGATTTTCACGGATATTTTTATGCCCGCCATTGTCCGCCGCCGGCTGTACATCTCATATGTCTCATCATTGCCTTAAGCTTTGCGGCATTCTGCAAAGCATGCCGCCGCAGATAATTTCCGACATGCCTGCAGCAGATGGCAGCAATATATTTTTGGTATATTTTATGTGCAGTGCGCCACTTCCTCATATCTCATTGTCATATCCGCCGTTTAGCGCTATGCCTTTCAATATGCGGCGCGCAGTTTGACACATCATTATCTCGAATATCCCAGCTCAAATGCCTTAAGATTCATGTCTAAAAACTTCGGAGGGACGGTGTCCTTAACGGCGTCCAGCCAGATCTGCTTTGGGATGCCCATAGCCTTTGCCATTACGCCTATAAGCACGACGTTGGTGGCCTTTGCGGTGCCCGCCTCCACCGCCAGCGGCAGTGCGTCGACCGTTATGACGTTCGCGCCGGCAGCCTTTATATCGTCTATGATATTCTCCGGATATTTCGCCGCGCCGGTTATGACAGGCATCGGGTCTATCTCCTGCGTGTTTATTATGAGCTTGCCGTTCGGCTTGAGATATGGGAGCCAGCGCGCCGCCTCAAGCTTCTCAAACGCGAGTATGAGGTCTGCCTCGCCCTTTTCTATGATGGGCGACGCCACCCTTTCGCCTGCGCGGACGTATGTAACAACAGAGCCGCCGCGCTGCGACATGCCGTGCACCTCACTGACCTTCACGTCATAGTCCATGGACATCATGACCTCGCCCAGCAGGCGGCTGGCCAGCAGCGTGCCCTGTCCCCCGACTCCGACTATCATTATATCGAACGTATCAACTACTTTGCAGGTATTCTCCATTATTTGCCGCTCCCTTCACATATCGCGCCGAATCTGCACATCTGGCTGCATACGCCGCAGCCTACGCACTGCGTAAAGTCTATCACCGCTTTGCGGCCCTTGCCCTCGCCTTTCATGCTTATGGCCGGGCAGCCTATTTTCATGCAGCTCGTGCAGCCGGTGCACTTATCCTCATCCACCACAAGCGGCGGCTTGTGCTTGACCTGCTTAAGCAGGGCGCATGGGCGGCGCGATATGAGCACCGACGGCTCCTCAGCGGCCAGCTCTTCTTTTATCGCCTGCTCCGCCGCGGACAGGTCATACGGGTCAAACACACGCACGCGGTTTATTCCGCACGCCTTGCACAGCGCCGTCAGATCTACCGCCGCGGTGGGGTCGCCCTTTATCGTGTATCCGGTGGTTGGATTCTGCTGATGCCCCGTCATGCCGGTTATGGAGTTATCCAGCACTATTACAGTAGATATACCCTTGTTGTAGGCTATGTCTATTATGCCGGTTATCCCTGAATGCGCAAAAGTCGAGTCGCCTATTACTGCTACAGACTTTGAAGCAAATTCACTGCCGCGCACCTTGTTCATGCCGTGCAGCGACGTGACAGATGCGCCCATGCAGGTGCTCACGTCAATGGATTTAAGAGGTGCAAGCGCGCCTAAGGTATAGCAGCCTATATCGCCGCTGACGTTGCAGCGCAGCTTTTTGAGCGTATAAAACACGCCTCTGTGCGGGCAGCCGGCGCACAGCACCGGCGGACGGCCCGGTATCTCCGCCTTTGCCGAGAGATATTCCGGCTCAGCCTTGAGTATATTTTTGCGCACAGTAGCCTGCGAAAACTCGCCAAGCCTGCTGAACAGCTCTTTGCCGATAACCTCAACCCCGTTTGCCCTGCAGTGCGTCTCGATTATATCGTCAAGCTCCTCTATCACATATACCCTTTCGCATTTATCCGCAAAGTCCTTTATAAGCTGTACGGGCAGCGGATTCACCATGCCGAGCTTAAGATAATTCGCACTCACACCCAGCGCCTCGCGCGCATACTGATAGCAGTCGCCCGCAGCTATGACGCCTATCCTTGCGCCGGCGTTGAGCTCCGTGCGGTTTATTGCGGCGGTTTCCGCCCAGTCCCGCAGCGCAAGCATGCGTTCCTCCACCACGACGTGGCGCTTCTGCGCCATAGCCGGCATCATGACATATTTTTCAGGATTCTTCGGAAAGTCCTTAAGCTCACGCTTTTCCCGCTCTCCAGTCGTTACAAGGCTGCGCGAATGCGCTATGCGGGTCGTGAGGCGGAGCAGAACCGGCGTGTCGAACTGCTCAGACAGCTCAAATGCCATCTTGGCAAAGTCCAGACACTCCTGCGAGTCCGCCGGCTCCAGCATGGCTATTTTCGATGCTATAGCGTGATGCCGGGAATCCTGCTCATTCTGTGAGGAATGCATGCCCGGGTCGTCGGCCACGCCGATGACAAAGCCCGCGTTGACGCCGGTATAGGACGCCGTGTAAAGCGGGTCGGCAGCAACGTTAAGGCCGACATGCTTCATTCCGCAGAAGGCACGCGCGCCGCCGACGCACGCGCCAAACGCAACCTCCGCCGCGACCTTTTCGTTCGGCGCCCACTCGCAGTATATATCGTCATATTTGGCCGCGCTCTCGGTAATCTCGGTGCTCGGCGTGCCGGGGTAGCTGGAAACCAGCTCCACGCCCGCTTCGTAAAGCCCGCGCGCAACCGCCTCGTTGCCTAAAAGCAGCTCTTTTTTGTTTTTTCCCATTCAAAATAACATCCTTTCCTTAGGCTGTATATCAAGCACTGCCGTAGCACTGTATTTAAATTGCCCGGCAATTTTATCTTTTTGTTTTACATTTATGATATTTTGAGTCTCTGCGCATACTACTGTGTCTGCAATCAGTGTGCCGAAAAATATGAAGTTTGCCGGCGAGGCATGGCTCAGGCTACCGGCTTGGGCCATGCTGGGCGACGGTGCATCGGACGGTCAAGCCGTGTCACCGGCAGCGAAATCGACAGTCCTGCTTAGGATAAATATGCCATGCCAGGCGGCACGCCATCACAAGTACGATACGCGATTTTTATACCGGAACAGTACTATTTTTGCCCCTCGCCGCGCAGATCCAGCACGCGGTGGGCCTTGCCCTGAAACCGCTCAAGCGTTTTCGGCTGCACGAGCGATATCTTGCTCTCAAGACCTAAAACCGTCTTAAGCCGGTCGTGCACGCGCGTCTGGAGCCTTTCAAGATTTTCAAAGCTGCTCAGCAGACTGCCGTCAATAAGCTCCACCTGCACCTCCAGTGTGTCGGAGAAGCCCTCGCGCCGGACAATAAGCTGATAATGCGGGCCAAGCTCCTCTATCCCTACGATAACGCTTTCCACCTGCGACGGGAAAACATTTACTCCCCTTATAATAAGCATGTCGTCGCTGCGGCCCTTTATCTTATCCATACGCGCGGTGGTTCGGCCGCATTTGCACGGCTCGTACACTATGCGGGTTATATCCCTCGTGCGGTAGCGCAGCATGGGTATACCCTCCTTGGTAAGGGTAGTCACCACAAGCTCGCCGGTGCTGCCGGGCGGAAGCACCTCTTCGGTGTCGGGGTCTATTATCTCGCAGTAGAAAAAGTCCTCGTTTATATGCAGGCCGTTTCTCTCGCGGCATTCGCCCGACATTCCCGGGCCGCCCGTCTCAGACAGACCGTAATTGTCGGTCACGAACATGCCCCAGTTCTTCTCTATCTGCGCGCGCATCTCGGGTGTGCAGCCCTCGCTGCCAAGCAGGCCGAGTTTGAGATTATAGTCGCTCATCGGATACTCCTGCTCCTTTGCAAGCTCTGACAAATACAGCGCATAGGACGGCGTCGCCACAAGCGTGTTCGTTTTAAAGTCGCGCATGAACATAAGCTGCTTTTGCGAATTACCGGTCGAGCACGGCACGACCGTCGCGCCTATCTTCTCAAGTCCGTAATGCAGCCCCAGCGCGCCGGTGAACATTCCGTAGCCGAAAGCTATCTGCACTATCGTATTTTCGTCAGCGCCCGCGGCCGTAACTAACCTCGCAATCATCTCCGCCCAGTTGTCAAGGTCGTTTTGAGTATATCCGACCACCGTCGGCTTGCCGGTTGTGCCGGAGGAGGCGTGTATGCGGACGATATCCTTAGTCGGCACTGCAAACATGCCGAAAGGGTACGTATCCCGCAAATCGTTCTTTGTCGTAAACGGTATGTATTTTATGTCAGACAGGCATTTTATCTTGCCTGGGTCGATGCCTGCCTTATCCATCCTCTCTCTGTAAAACGGTACGTTGTCATAGCAGTAGCGCGTCACCCACTTAATGCGTCTAAGCTGCAGCTCCTCTATATCGGCGCGCTTCATGGTCTCATATTCTTTATTCCAAATCAAATTTTACACCCCACAACCGACTTTTATACAAAAATATCTAATTTATCATACCACTTATCCGCATTTTTTTCAATAAACACACAACAAAAATTGTTTATATTTAATTCATGCAAATATTATAAAATATTTTATTCATATTCTTCCATAAGCACCTCCTGTCTTTATCGCTTTTGTCAAGCGGCAGCCGGCATAAGCAATTATGTAAGCTTAAACCGCCGGGAGCCGAACACAATATGGGTTTAAGCGGCTGATTTACGCGCGCTGCGTTAAAAGCCCCGTTAATCCGAAAGGATTAACTGCGTTTTATGCCTTGCCTGCACAAAAATCAGCACGCTTAAAGCTGCACGCACCGAAAATGATGGCGGCGCGGATGAATTTTTGCTTTTGAGACCGCAGGCGGGCTGCCGCCCGGCAAGGGTAAAAATGTGAAAATGCGCCGCGCCGGCGCTTTTTCGGCACATCGGATTCGCTTCCCGGCAGCTTAATTTAGAGACAATAAGGATAAATATTTATCGCTCACCTCTAATATACTCTAACAGGGAGAGTGAATTTGATGAATATAATTGACAGAAATTTTTATCAGCTGAGAGACGAGATAAAGTCGCTCAGCGAAAAGGAGCTGTATTACAGGATAAGAAAGAGCTTTGACGCCGTTCCGGAGGTCACGAAGGTAAGCTGCATGAACTTTTTCAACCAATTCGGCTATTGGGGCTATCTCGATATATACAATGGCAATTATGAGGAAATAGAGCTGAAGCAAAAGGCGCTTTATGAGCACATCGACGATTTTGCATGGGTATATGAAAGGCTGTGCGACTACCGCTCCAGAAAAACGCTGTACGCCATCCTCAGCAACTGGTACCGTTACGACTTTCTCAGCGCCGCCCAGACCAAGGAGAATCTTTTCGACGACTACTTCGATTTGGATTTGGTAAAATGCAGCAGTGATGAGGTGGTGGTCGACTTGGGGGCCTATACCGGCGACACAGTGCTTTCATATATAAAAAATTACGGTGAGGACTGCTATAAAAAAATATATTGCTATGAAATAACTCCGGAGAGCTTTGAAATACTTAAGGAAACCCTCAAGGCGTACAAAAACATCGAGTTCAGGCTCAAGGGTGTCGGGGACATCAGCGCAAATATGTCGCTTATAGGCAACGACACCAGCGCCTCCGCCAACACGCTTGAGACACAGGGCAGCGGCGGTGTGGAAATGACCACGCTGGATGAAGATATAGATGAGCCCATAACGCTCATAAAGGCGGATATAGAAGGGTTTGAGCAAAGAGCCATAATGGGTGCAAAAAATCACATATTAAACGAGCATCCAAAGCTGCTTATATCTGTTTATCACAACAACGAGGATTTATGGAAAATACCGAAAATGATCTGCGATATATCTGCGGATTATAAATTTTATCTCAGATACAACAGCTCACCTATTTACCCAACAGAGATAACCCTGCTTGCCCTTTAGCAAATGGCCGTCCTATAAGCTCTCAAGCATATATATGGCCTGCTGTTAAGCACATAAAGCAGACAAAAAATTCCCTGTAAAAAATTTGTTCCTCTGTCTTTCCGCTTTGCCTGCGCCGCAGGATATAAGCGAACAAATGCTGCAAAGTAGCCGAATAATTTGAAGAATATGTTTTCTAACCCTCTCAGCGGCACAAGTATGACACTAACCGCAAGGCAAAATCACCGCACCCGCAGACGGCGGCACAAAAGCTGCCGCTGAAACGGCAGCTTTTGCATACTATAGAAGAGTCCTGCTCTCGGATTAGCCTCTGCATTAATAGGATAGCACACATACTCTTATATCATTCAATCAGACAACTGCGCTCTGTTTTATACACTGCTGCTTGTTATTCTGAGAGCCTTCTTAACAAAGAAAGGTATTTCCCGCAAAAAGTGCTCCAGTTATTATCTCTCCGCCCGGATTTAAAATATGGGATTTTTCAGCATTCAATAAATACAGCGGGCAGAACCGAAATCTGCCCGCTGCTTTATTTAAGGTTAAAGCAACTGATTATCTTTTGCTTACAGCCTTTTTGCGCTGTGTAACAAGGAAAGTAGCTGCTCCCGCAGCGCCCAGCAGAGCTATCATTACAAACACCGTGACATTCATGCCGTCGCCGGTATCTACCTGCGCCACGCTTGACGTCTGAGAGGATGTTCCCGATGATGTGCTGCCGCTTGAAGAAGCGCTGCTGCCGGAAGATGTGCCGTCGCCGGACGATGCGCTGTCATCCTCCGAAGATGTAGAGCCGGTTGCGGGTATAGTCCCGTTTTCAACATAGCCGCAGACGGTGCACTCGCGATGCCGTGTGCCCTCCTCCGTCTCGGTCGCTTCTGTATCAATTACCCACTCGCCAAATTCATGCGGCTCAGCCTCTGTCTTATCGCCGCACTCACACTCCTGCCAATGATTGTTCTCGTCGTACGCGTTAACATATTCATGAACATGTGTTGTCGTGCTGCCGTCGGCCGGCACATCCGTGTCGTTTACCGTAACACTGCC
Organism: uncultured Clostridia bacterium; assembly: GCA_944412495.1. GTDB lineage: Bacteria > Bacillota > Clostridia > Oscillospirales > Acutalibacteraceae > Timburyella. The sequence continues at coordinate 151,203 of CALYBL010000029.1, forward strand.
GTCGCCGCTGTTAGTAACAGTTACGCCGCCGTTTACTATTGTAAGGTCTACATCACCGGAAAGTATTTCTATTGAGTCGCCGGTTTCAGCATTCTGGGCAGCCGCTGCTATTATATCAGCACCGACATAGTATGTTGCAGCCGCCGCACCCGACGCTGTATAGCCTGCAACCGCAGCACCGTCGGATATAAGGTCGCTTGAGGGCTGAACCGTAAATTCACCGCCGGAAATCTCAGTTGTACCGGTGCCTGTGTTGGATACAGTTCCGGTTATAGTGCCGCCGGTAACAGTTATAGCGTCGCTGTTTGTGTTGGAAATATTGCCGTTTACAACCGCATCGCCCGAAATGCTCAGCGTACCGCTTGACCTGTTTCCGTTGCCTAAAACGATGTCGCCGTTAAATTCGCCGCCGGAAATTTCTATTGCTCCGGAATTGTAAGAGCCGCCCATGGTGTTGAGAGCATCCGTGCCCTCACCGCCGGTAAAGGTGCCGCCTGTTATTTTCAGCGTGCCGGCATCCATCGTATCGTTGATGTAGCCGTTGAGGACAACGCAGGAAGAGGTCTCGTCGGCCGTAAATGTGCCCCCGGAAATCTCAGCCTCGTTCCAGTTAAGGAGTGCGGCCTGAGCCACATTTTCAAAGCTTCCGCCGTTAATATAAAGCACGCCGTAATCATCGTTCTTTATCGTGTTAAGTCCGCCGCTGAAGGTGCCGCCCTCGATAGTAAGCACGGAATCGGCGCCGGAGGTATTTTGGGTCCCATCATACCAGCCGTTTTCCAGAAGGCTTGAGAACTTGCCGTTCTGAGTAACGGTAACACCGTCATTTATCGTCATCGTACCGTGGTTGACAACAGTGTAATATGAATTGCTGCCCGAAACATCAGCAGACGATCCCGTTTCCTGGCTGCGGTTAAAGGTGCCGCCGTTTAAGACAGCAGTACCCTCGTTCCAAAGCGCGGCACACGCATGATTTACATTGTCAACCGTACCTCTGCCCTGTATGGTAAGCGTGCCGCGGTTGGTTATCGTGTGGCCGGAGCCGTCGTTCGTTATCGTAAAGGCACCGAGATCCAGCGTTACGGCAGTCCCGTCTTCAACAACAATATTTTCCGTTGTGGCGGCAAGCAGCGTTACGGTTTTGCCGTTGCCGTTGTTTATAGCTTCCTGCAGAGTCGCATAGCCTGTCCCGTCAACCTCTGCAACGTCCCCGTCCGCGAATGCCGTAACAGGTATAAGCATAACAGCCATCGCTACAGCCACGGCTATGCACAGCAGCCTTTTCTGCCATATCTTTTTTGTCATTTTAAAGCCTCCTAAAATTTCCAGAGATTTTTTTGCGCCTTTTCTTATCAAGAATTATTATACCAAATTTAAGGTCTCAGGTCAAGCATTTTTCCATAAAAATACATATTAACTATTTGGAAAATACGCTTATATTTATAGCTTGAGCCATTTTTCGGAATTTAGTGTCATGCCAGAAAGAAAGAAGAGCCGGCAGCTTGCACAGCTATTGGCCTCTTATTATCACTTCTCCGCTGCATTCCATTACCGCGTCGCCCCATATCACCTCGCCGACACTGTCGGCTACTATCCGTCCGCTGCGGGGATTCTTTACCGACAGTATTCCGCTCCTTACATCGGCATCGACATCCGAATATTCAAACGAAAAGTCTGTGCCCTCCATGCGGCAGTTTATAAGCCTCAAATCCTTGCAGTAGCACAGCGGCTGAGTACCGGATATCTCACAGTTTATAAGCGTGAGGCCCTCCGAAAACCACGCAAGATACTCTCCCCTTACCACCGAATCCATAACCGTTACGTTTTTGCTGTGCCAGAACGCGTCCTTCGTATCCAGCACCGAGTTGGTTACCGTGACATTATCCATATACTGAAAGGAATACTTTCCGCTCATACGCAGATTGTCAATTTTTACGTCCCTGCTTTCAAACAGAAAATACTCCGACGCCATGTCGCAGTCATCTATAACCAGCTTGCTGCATTTCCACCCGAACTCCGGCGAATTTACCGTGCATCCGCTGAGGCTTATGTCGCTGCATTCGCGCAGGCATTTTATTCCGTCAATTGTGCTGCCCATAATGCTGCCGTTATATGAATACCATATCGGCGCCCTTGTTTTATCGTCGAGAGCTGAGTCTATAAGCTTAAAGCCGTGTGCATGCCACAGCGGGTAGCGCAGCGAAAAATTACAATCCTTAACTGTGATGTCGCGGCATTCCTTAAGCACCGACTCACCGTCCGCCGGACCTGCAAAGGTGCAGGAGCACACATCGGTATTTTTTATATTGTATAACGCGCGTTCTTCGTCAAATGTCTTTTGCGCTATCTGTTCTCTCATAAACACTCCCCCAGATATAGTAATACATATTCAGCTGTTCGTTATTCATTTTATTATTTTTAATTATAACATAAACGGTATATATTTTCAAACATACACATTTTGAAAATTTGTCTATTGTGCGGAATTTATTTTGTACTTTGTGTGCGTATTTCCTATTCTCATACTCCAATACGTAATTTACATAAAAATTTTTTATTATTTTTGAAATTACATCTTGACAATCAGGAGCAAATAATGCAAAATATAGTTGCTCGCAAAAATTCCAAACACGATATATTGTGTTTTTCTTTTATTCCGACAAAAGGCGGCTGTTTTTTTGCGGCGGCCTGCCGACTATATTTCAGCAGAGGGGAAACAGGACATGATTCACAGCATTACAAAACGTGACGGACGTATAGTACTATACGACCAGCAGAAAATAGCGGCGGCTATTTTAAAGGCAATGGAAGCGTCGGGCGAAGGCAACGCTGCTGACGCCGCCAGAGTTGCAAACGACGTCCAGCGCTCGCTTGAGCTTCGGTTTGACGGCGATGCGCCCGACATCGAAGCCATTCAGGACACCGTTGAGCAGCAGCTTATGAATCACGGCTTCAGCGCCTCGGCAAAGGCATATATACTTTACCGCGCAAACCGTACCCGTGCGAGAGAATCAAGCACCTCTCTCATGAAGACCATTGACGAGATAACGCAGGTCGATGCGAGAAAGAGCGACATGAAGCGCGACAACGCCAATATCGACGGCAACACAGCCATGGGCAGCATGCTCCAGATAGGTGCGGCCGGCGCCAAGGCATACAACGAGCACTATCTCCTTCGGCCGGAGCATGCCGAGGCTTACCGCGAAGGCGACATCCATATACACGATTTCGACTTCTATTCTCTGACAACCACCTGCTGCCAGATAGATATAATCAAGCTGTTCCACGGCGGCTTTTCCACCGGCCACGGATATCTGAGAGAGCCGCAGAGCATTCAGAGCTATGCAGCGCTCGCCGCTATAGCCATACAGTCCAACCAGAACGACCAGCACGGCGGGCAGTCAATACCGAATTTCGACTACGGCATGGCAGAGGGCATTGCAAAATCCTTCAGGAAGGCATACCGCAACGAGCTTACTGAAATTATAGAGGATTTTCTCGACAAGGACGACTGCAGTGAGACTGTTAAGGCAGTCATTTCAGACGCCGAGAGTGCCACAGGAGAAACGGCAAGGCTCGAATGCAGCCAGGCGTTCGATACGGCGGTAGCCGGCGGGCTCGGCAAATCCTGCGGTATTTCCTCGGCCGATGCCGGGCACCTTATTAAGCGCGCGAGGAAGCGCGCCGAGCAGAAGACCGACAGGGACACCTATCAGGCCATGGAGGGCTTTGTGCACAATCTCAACACCATGCATTCCCGCGCCGGCGCACAGACGCCGTTCTCCTCAATCAACTACGGCACCGATGTTTCGCCCGAGGGACGTATGGCCATACGCAACATACTCATGGCGCTGGACGCCGGGCTCGGGCACGGAGAGACCTGCATCTTCCCCATTCACATTTTCAAGGTTAAGGAGGGTGTGAACTATAATCCCGGCGACCCTAACTACGATTTGTTCCGACTCAGCTGCAAGGTAAGCGCCAAGCGCCTTTTCCCGAACTTCGTATTTATAGACGCGCCCTTTAATCTTCAGTATTATCAGCCCGGCCGCCCGGAGACGGAGGTCGCCACTATGGGCTGCCGCACAAGGGTAATGGGCAATGTTTACGACCCGTCGCGCCAGATAGCGTATTCGCGCGGAAATCTTTCATTTACCTCCATCAATCTTCCGCGTATAGCCATTGAGAGCCGCGGCAACGAGGCGCTGTTCTATGAAAAGCTTCAGGGAGTGCTGGAGCTTGTGGCGCAGCAGCTGCTCGACAGGTTTGAAATTCAGGCCAGCAAGCATGTTTATAATTTCCCATTCCTCATGGGTCAGGGCGTGTGGCTGGACTCCGACAAGCTGGGTCCGCATGACAGCATAAGAGAGGTGCTCAAGCACGGCACGCTTTCCATAGGCTTTATAGGCCTTGCCGAAACTCTGACTGCACTGTACGGGCATCATCACGGCGAGAGCGAGGAAATGCAGGAAAAGGGTCTTGAAATTATTAAGTATATGAGAGACTTCTGCGACGAAAAATCGCAGGAGATGACGATGAACTTTACTCTTCTGGCAACGCCTGCCGAGGGGCTTGCGGGCCGCTTTATACGCATGGATCAGAAGCGCTACGGCAAAATTCCGGGCGTTACTGACAGGGAGTATTATACAAACAGCTTTCATATACCGGTATGGTATCCGATATCCGCGTATGACAAGATAAGGCTTGAGGGCCCGTATCACGCGCTATGCAACGCCGGACATATAAGCTATGTCGAGCTTAACGGCGACACTGCGAAGAACGTCGAGGCATTTGAGGAGGTTGTCCGCTGGATGCACGACGCCGGCGTTGGCTACGGCAGTATAAACCACCCAGTTGACCGCGACCCTGTGTGCGGATATGTCGGAGTGATAAATGATGTATGTCCGCGCTGCGGCAGGCACGAGGGTGAGCCAATTTCCCCTGAACGAATGGCCGAGCTTAAGAAGATGTACCCTGACATCCCGGTTTTTCAGGGTATAGAATAAATTTTTCGATTAGGTCAAAGGAAAGCTGCGCCTTAATTTTTATTTCCTTATGAAAATTTAAAAATATTTTAAATTTATATACGATTACAGTAGACATTCGCATCAATATATGGTATAATTACATTAGTTAAACGCAGAATACACATATTATATAGAATAGGCTTTGAAAAGAGGTTTTTAGCATGGTAGAAAATAACATAAAGGCAAAAATGGGTGAAGGCATAGGCTTTGAGCGCATTCGCCGCATTACTGGATATCTTGTGGGCACAATGGACAAGTGGAACGATGCAAAGCGTGCCGAAGAGCGCGACCGCGTAAAGCACGGTCTTGACTGCGCCTGCGGCAAATAATTCGTCGGACATGATAAGAATTGCCGGTATTGAAAACGACAGCATTGTAGACGGCCCTGGCATAAGAACGGTATTTTTCTGCCAGGGCTGTCCTCATCACTGCGCAGGCTGTCACAATGAAGAAACGTGGGACTTCTCCGGCGGCACGCCCATGGAGGAAGAAGAGCTATTTAACATCGTAAAGCGCAATCCCATATGCCGCAGGGTTACCTTTTCCGGCGGCGAGCCGTTTTCACAGGCGGCGGGCTTTGCAAGGCTTGCGCGTATGCTCAGGCAAAGCGGCTATGAGGTCGCCTCATACTCCGGATATACCTTTGAAGAGCTTATAAACGGCACGCCGGAGCAGAGAGAGCTGCTGGAAAATATCGATATTCTGATAGACGGCAGATTTGTGCTTGAAAAGCGCAGCTTAGAGCTAAACTTCCGCGGCAGTACAAATCAGCGAATTATCGACGTTCCAAAAAGCCTCGCTGAAAAAAGAGCCGTACTTACTTCTGATGCGGGGTGGCTGGGTGAGTATTAGTTGTTTATTCTTCCCTGCCCCGGCCGTAAAACGTTTGCCGCGGACAAATTATGTTTATCACCGCAATATCCTGTCATTTTTGACAGGATATTTTTTTGCCTGTAAATTGTAATAGCAAATATGCGAAAAATATATTATAATATATCAGGTAAATATTCATAATAAAACATTTGCAAAGGACTGTGGCTGTTTGAAAACCATTGCCGTAATAGATGATGACATAAACATAGGAAACATGCTTCAGGAGCTGCTAAGCAGCTCAGGATACAACGTTCTGCGTGCATATTCCGGCACAGAGGCGCTGCTGCTGCTTTCATCACAAAGCGCCGACCTGATTCTGCTCGATTTAATGCTTCCTGGGCTTTCCGGCGAAGAAATACTTTCCAAAATATGCAGCGTACCCGTTATCGTAATAAGCGCAAAAGCGGATGTAAACGATAAGGTAGAGCTTCTTATGAGCGGCGCGGCGGATTATCTTACAAAGCCGTTTGACACCAATGAGCTGCTTGCAAGAATAGCTGCACAGCTGCGCAGCGCCGGTCTTCAAAAGGGCGGTGACGGCAGGCTGAGCTTCCACGGCCTTGAGCTTATGACAGAGACCAGAACCGTTATGGTCAACGGTGAAAAAATTCATCTCACGAAAACGGAATTTGCCATATTAAAGCAGCTTATGAAAAATCCGCACCAGGTTATTACAAAATCACAGCTTCTCGATTTAATAAGCGAAGATACTGCCGACTGTCTTGATGAAAATTCGCTTAAGGTGCACATAAGCAATATGAGAAAAAAGCTGCGGGAAACCGGCGGCATGGACTATATCGAGTCCGTGTGGGGTATAGGCTTTAAAATGCGCGACCTGTAAGGGCCGCGCATTTCTCCTGTTATCTCCCGCACAAAAATTTAGTATAGCCGTCTAACCGCACTGTAAAAGCTTTATTCTGCTGCAAATTGTGCATTCAAGGCACCGAAAAGCTATCAGCACATTTTAAGCTGTATTATGATTATGCATTTACAGCGGCTAATTATATTCGATTCATGTCTATGTAAAGCCATACGCTTTTGCCGGTTATATCGCGCTTTGTCAAAAACCGTTTATCTAAAGCAGACATAAAGCCGCATTGACTGCGGGCTTAGAACTATTTTCGAAAAAACGTGCTTTTGCCGGCGCTGCCAATGCTCTCTTACCGCTCAATTCAAGCCGCTTGGCAAAGCACTGGCTTAAGTTTGGATATTATAATGACTCCGCCTGCCGTTTTGCAAAACCGCTTTAAGCAGGCGGCTTTATTTTTTAGATAAGCGGCAGCAAAAATCTTATATTTTGGGTATATTCCCTCTTCATAATCAAAAACTTTATTATCTTATTGTTTTCTTAACACTGTTCTTAACCGCTTCCTTTACATTTTAGCGTTATTATATACACATCCTGAGAAAGGAGCAAAAATATGGATTATATTTTAACCACAAGCAATCTGTGCAAAAGATATGGAGCCGTAAATGTGCTGAACAATATTTCAATTCATGTCGAAAAGGGCGCGATATACGGCCTTATAGGTAAAAATGGTGCCGGAAAGACCACTCTTATCAGGGTAATATGCGGCCTTCAGTACCCGACATGCGGCGAATACAGCATATTCGGAGTCAAAAACTCAGACAGGGAGATTGGCAGTATGCGCAGGCGCATGGGTGCCATTGTTGACAGTCCGGCAATATATCTTAATATGACAGCGGAAGAAAATATCAAACAGCAGTACTGCATACTCGGCCGGCCGAATTTTGACGGTATTGATGAGCTTCTCGACATGGTCGGGCTGTCAGACGTAAAAAAGAAAAAGGCAAGCCATTTTTCTTTAGGCATGCGTCAGCGGCTCGGCATTGCACTGGTACTTTGCGGCGACCCCGATTTAATACTGCTCGACGAGCCCACAAACGGAATCGACCCGCAGGGCATTATCCAAATACGCGAGATGCTTATAAGACTTAATCGTGACAAGCAGATAACTATTATTATATCCAGTCATATTTTGGGCGAGCTTTCAAAAATGGCGACACATTATGGCTTTATTGATAAAGGAAGCATCATAAAGGAGATAACCGCCGCCGAGATAGAACACTCATGCCGGAAGTGCATGAGTGTTAAGGTGTCGGATATGACCTCTCTTATTAAGGTGATGGACGCTGGCGGCATGGAATACAGGATAACGTCGGGAAATACCGCGGATATATACGGAGAGCACAATATAACCGATATGGCAGTAGCGCTTAAGAACGAAGGATGTAATATTTTGGGTCTGTCTGAGAGAGACGAAACACTTGAGAGCTATTATATCAATCTGATAGGAGGCGGTAAAAATGTCTGACCTGCTGCGCTCAAACTTCCGCAGGCTTGCAAAAAGCACCTCGTTTTGGGTAATTTTTTTCTTAATGATTCTTTGCACCTCCGCAGCCTGCGTATACGAATACAGAGATTCATTAGGCGTTACTTCCGGCGGACCGACGCTTGACGATGTCTTCTTTCAGCTTGTTCTGCTTATCCCCATTTTACTTTCTTATTCCGTCAGCATTTTTACAACTTCAGATTACGATTATGGAACCTTAAAAAATAAAATTATAACCGGCTGTTCACGCACAAAAATCTACCTTGCCAATTTCGTAACCAACTCAGTATCAAGCATATTTATCCTGCTTGGTCACATGGTCGCTTCATTATCTGTCGGCATACCACTGCTGGATTCTTTTGAACTTGAGCCAATGACATTTTTTGCATATACACTCAGCACAGTATTCATGGTGCTTGCATGCGCCGCTGTTTTTACCATGATTTCAATGCTTAATCAAAACAGAAGCACCGCAATATCTTTTTCTATTGCGTCTGTCGTCATTACTATTATATTGGTAACATTTTTGTTTAACCGTCTAAACATATCTGAATATAAAATCTCATATATTCCTTCCATCAATGATATCACCTCTCAAAAAATTCCAAACCCGGAATATGTCTCCGGTTTTCTTCGCAGCTTATATCAGTTTATCATTGATTTCCTGCCCACGGGGCAAAGCTTCCAGATAGGCATGATGGACACAGTTAATATATGGGTAATGCCGGTTTATTCTGTTATTGTAATTATCATCTCCACTGCCGTCGGTATAATATTCTTCAGACGTAAAAACATTAAATAAAGAGCATTATTAACAAAGGCTGGAGGTAAGCGTATGATATATTTTCTTACAGCATTATGTACAGTATTCTTTATCTTAATATGTATTCTCAGCCTTAAAATTTTCAGTCTGCGAAAGGCGGCAGATGAAATAAGGCGTCAGTTTAAAGCGCATGCATCGGGCGATACAAATACCGGCATAAAAATATCCTCCGGTGACAGTAAAATGCGAAAGCTTGCTTCCGATATTGACAGCCAGCTGAAAAGCATACGTATGAACAGGCTGAAATATGAGCATGGCGACAGAACTCTTAAAGAGGCTGTAACGAGTATCTCTCACGACCTGCGCACCCCTCTTACTGCCATAAGCGGATATTTAGACCTGCTTAAGGGCGAGGAGGCAAGCGAAAAGGCGAAGGAATATATAAGCATTATTTCCGAACGCACACAAACCATGAAAAATCTCATACAGGAGCTGCTGGATTTTTCCGTAATTCTCTCAGGCAGCCGATATATTGAAAAGGAATCAGTTTCGCTGAACTCTGCGTTTGAGGAATGCCTTGCGGCATATTACGGACTGCTTACGCAAAGGGGTATCACTCCGAAAATTATTATGCCGCAAAACGAGATAGTAAGATATTTAAACGAATCCTCTCTTTCCCGAATACTCGGGAATATTATCAGCAACGCCGCAAAATACAGCGACTGCGATTTTGTCGCAGAGCTTAGGCCAAACGGTGAGATGATTTTTTCAAACAGCTCAAGCGAGCTTGACGCCATAGATCTCGGACGTCTTTTCGATAGGTTTTTTACCGTGCAGAACGGGCGGAGCTCTACCGGGCTGGGACTTTCAATAGCGCGCACTCTCACTGAAAATATGGGCGGCTCACTTACGGCCGACTATTCTGACGGCGTAATTACACTCAAGCTGTCTTTTCCAGAGGCGTTATCCTGAGAAATTTAACTTATCTAATAATATCCTTCCTAAAAATGTTGCAGAAAAGCGGCAGTGTAAATTATCAATTTGCCTGCTGCTTTTCTGCACTTAGACATTTTTACATCAAACATTTCATTGCTCTGTTCAAAATCTGTTATATAGCTTTTCCGCCGCCATTTAAAGTCAATACATTTTGCTTAACCTATGCACACAATCAAAAAAACGGTTCGGTATATAATACCGAACCGTTATGCTTAAAGTAAAATTATTTAAGCTCTACCTTAGCGCCGACTTCCTCAAGCTTCTTCTTCATTTCCTCGGCGTCGTCCTTAGAAACGCCCTCCTTAACAGCCTTGGGAGCGCCGTCGACAAGAGCCTTTGCCTCAGCAAGGCCAAGACCGGTTATCTCACGTACTACCTTGATAACCTTTATCTTCTCAGCGCCTACCTCAGCGAGAACAACGTCGAACTCGGTCTTCTCCTCAGCGGCAGCGGCAGCACCGCCGGCAGCCGGAGCAGCGGCTACAGCTACAGGAGCGGCAGCAGAAACGCCGAATTCCTCTTCAAGGGCCTTTACAAGCTCAGAAAGCTCAAGAACCGTTAATGCTTTTACTTCTTCAATTAAATTTGTTACCTTCTCAGATGCCATGATATGTTAACCTCCAAAATTTTATTTTTGTTTTTTATTTTACTCGCCCTTTTTCGCCGCAATAGCGTTAAGAGCAACCACCAGACCGGTAAGGTTGGCATTAAGCGCATAAACCAGTCCGGATATAGGTGCGTTGAGTCCGCCGAGAGCCTTCGCAACAAGCTCCTCTCTTGACGGCAGCTTTGCAAGAGTTTCGACATCCTCTTTCGTGGCATATTTACCGTCTATAAAGCCGGCCTTAATGCTGAAAGTATCACTCTTTTCGGCATAAGCCGCAAGAATTTTCGCAGCGGCTATATAGTCGCTTTCAGATGTCGCAATAGCAGTCGTTCCGTTAAGATGCTCCTTCATTTCCGGCATTTCGATATTATCAAAAGCAAAGGACAATATGGAGTTCTTTACGACCGAATACTTGACACCGGCCTCGCGCATTTCCTTGCGCAGCTTTGTGTCGTCTGCGACGTTTATTCCCTTATAATCAACAATAACGCCTGTACAGGAATTCTTCAAAACCTCCGTGAGTTCTTCAACCGCCTGCTTTTTCAAAGCTAAGATTTTCTCACTTGGCATATTTTCACCTCCCACGGCTTCAAAATAAAATTACCCGCATCCAAAGAGGATACGGGCAATAAATCAAACAAATCAAATCATTATGCCTGTTCCTCGGCAGGATTTATGCAGTAGATGCACCTGCTGTCTTTGGAAAGCCTAATTATATTAACATATATACCGTTTTTTGTCAAGCGATTATTCCGCCTGCTGGCCGCCGACCCTGTTCGGGTTTATCTTTATGCCGGGACCCATCGTGGTTGCTATTACGCAGGAGCGTATATACTGTCCCTTGGCAGCTGCCGGCTTGGCCTTGACTATCGCTTCGAGCAGTGTGCTGAAGTTTTCAGAAAGCTTCTCAGGTCCAAATGACACCTTGCCTATCGGGCAGTGTATGATGTTTGTCTTGTCAAGACGGTATTCTATCTTACCGGCCTTTGCCTCAGTAACAGCGCGAGCAACGTCCGGCGTGACTGTACCGGCCTTCGGATTCGGCATGAGTCCGCGCGGACCAAGCACCTTACCAAGACGTCCGACAACGCCCATCATATCAGGCGCAGCTATTACAACATCAAAGTCCATGAAGTTTTCCTTCTGAATACGCGCCGCAAGCTCCTCAGCGCCTACTATTTCTGCCCCGGCCGCTTCGGCTGCCTTGGCGGCATCGCCCTTGGCAAACACGCAAACCCTTACGCTTTTACCAGTACCGTTAGGAAGCACAACGGCACCTCTGACCTGCTGGTCTGCGTGACGTGAGTCAACGCCAAGGCGGACATGTACCTCTACAGTTTCATCGAACTTCGCTGTCTTTGTTTTTACTGCAAGATCAAAGGCTTCGGGCACGTCGTAAAGCTTCGTGCGGTCTATAAGCCCTAAGCTTGCATTATATTTCTTACCATGTTTCATTTACATTTACCTCCCAATAGAGTGGTTTTCTCGGATTATTCCTCCCACCCGGGAACAGTTAATCGACTACTTCGACGCCCATGCTCCGAGCAGTTCCTGCTACTATTCTCATAGCTGCTTCAATATTGGCTGCGTTAAGATCCGGCATCTTCTGCTCGGCTATTTTCTTGACCTGTTCCTTGGTGATCTTTGCGACCTTCACCTTATTCGGCTGGCCGGAGCCGCTCTCAATACCGCATGCCTTCTTTATAAGAACTGCACAGGGCGGCGTCTTTGTAATAAAGGAAAACGTGCGGTCGGCATATACCGTTATTACAACAGGTATTATAAGACCTATGTCATTCTTTGTCCGCTCGTTGAATTCCTTCGTAAACGCCACAATGTTTACGCCGTGCTGACCCAGCGCCGGGCCTACCGGCGGCGCCGGTGTTGCCTTTCCGGCAGGTATCTGCAATTTGATGTAGCCCACTACTTTTTGAGCCATAGTTTGCACCTCCGATAATATGTGGTTAAGCGAAACGGTGTATTACCGTTCCTCCCATCTGCCGGCACAAATGTGCCGATATGCGGCTTTGCGCCGCAAAAAAAACCGTCAGGTTTTTTAACTAAACCGTTTCCACCTGGTCGAACTCCAGCTCGACCGGCGTCTCGCGTCCGAACATGGATATCATGACCTGCACGCTGCCCTTTGCCATATCAATGCTTTCCACTACGCCGATAAAGCCTTCCAGCGGCCCGTCGATTATCTTCACGTTGTCGCCTGCCTTGTAGCCCACCTCAACCGTATGCTTCTCGACGCCGAGCGCCTCAACCTCACTGTCGGTCAGAGGAACGGGCTTTGACGAGGACGGACCGACAAAGCCGGTAACACCGTGCACGTTGCGCACAACGTACCATGAATCGTCCGTCATTATCATCTTTACAAGAACATATCCGGGGAATATCTTGCGCTCTACCTCGCGCTTTTTGTTGTCCTTTATTTCCGTCACCTTTTCGGTCGGAACCTTTATGTCAAATATCCAGTCCTCGAGCTTGCGGTTCTCCACTATCGTCTCAAGATTAGTGGCGACCTTGTTCTCATAGCCGGAATATGTGTGGACAACATACCATTTTGCTTCTTCCGACATCTGTCATCCCCCAATTAGCCGTAAATTACATTAAGCAGCGATGCGAGGCCGAAATCTATAAGCCAGATAAATCCGCCTATTATAAGGCACATAAGCAAAACTACCGTTACATTCTTTATAAGAGTCTTCTTTGTCGGCCATACTACCTTCTTTATCTCGCTCTTTAAATCCTTTAAGTAACGGCCGATTCTGACAAGTATAGGCTTTTTTGCACCCTTTGACTGCGCCACCTCAAGATAGTCGGCAGTAAGCAGCGACGCCACGCCGGCAACCGCACCGAGGAACAGCACTATCAGCGTTATCACCGGGAAAATTGTATAGTTGGCACCGATAGACGTCAGTGTGAACGGACGATAGTCGACAAACTTGACTTCATTGCTCAGCACATACACCAAAAGCGCTATAGCCGCTACCAGCTCAAACGCCGGGGCCGCGTATTTCGTGCCCTTGAACTTAAAGGAAAGGGCCGCCATGAGTACGCCGAACGCAGAAAGTATAAAGGCAAAGGCAAAGTACATCGACTTGTAAAGCGTTACCGTTTCGCCGCCTACGTCATAGCCGCCGCCAAAGGAAAGCTGTGCGCCTGTAAGCGAAACGCTGCCGTCGGTAGTCGCCATTGTTACAAACGGCATGAAGAAAAGCACTATGCCCGCTACTGCCAGAATACACGTAAGTATTTTTGTAATCCAACTGGCTGCTTTCATCCTTTTTCCTCCTTACTTCGTTTCTCTGTGGAGGGTGTGTTTCCTACAGAAGCGGCAGTACTTGTTAAGCTCCAGCCTGTCAGGGTCGTTCTTCTTGTTCTTCATCGTGTTGTAGTTGCGCTGCTTGCACTCAGTACATGCTAATGTGATTTTTACTCTCATTTTTTACGGCACCTCCCGTTTATTGCGGAAAAATTTAGCCTCCCTCTCGCCGGACCGGCCGGTGCAGGATTCACTGAAAAATATTCATTCAAAAAAAAAGACCCTGCAGAGGTACAATAACTATACCATACAAAGCCTTATTAGTCAAGCAAAATTATGATTTTCTGCGATATATTTGTTAAAAGCTGCCAGTCAAAAAGCCGGACATGCCAAAATGCCGCCATAAGCACGATAACCGACATTGCCGTTATCGGTAAATTTTTATAATTTCCCCGTAATTACAGCGCACGGCCGTTTCAGATTCCGGTCATAACAGCACCACGCCGTGCGGACAGGTTTTGCAGATATAAGCCTCCTCATCCCTGAACTTATAATATTCAAAGCACGCCCTTGCCGCTCTCTCACTGTCAAAAATCCCGTATATGCACGGGCCCGCACCGCTGAGCGATACCATGACCGGTGAAAAGGAGTGCATTTTTTCCGTGCTGCTTTCATATCCGGCGTAAAGCCGGCTGAAAATATTGCCTGAATACTTTGCGGCGCTTAAAAAGCCGACACTCCCGTATTCTCTTATAAAATTACGCGTAAAGCAGGTCGAGCTGTCCTCCATATTGTCTATCATCGAGTACATGCGGCCGGTGGAATGCTTTTCGCCGCTCTTTACGATAACTACATGATGCTCCCCCGCCGGCTCAAGCTGCGTGACACTGCCGCCGATACCCTTTACAAGAGCTGTGCCGCCGCTAATGCAGAACGGGACATCCGCGCCGACGTTAAGCGCGGCCCTGTACAGCTCACCGCGGTCTACCGGCCCATATACCTCGTCCAGCATAACGAGCACTGCCGCCGCGTCCGCGCTGCCGCCGCCAAGCCCGGCCGCCTGAGGGATTTGCTTTTCTATTTCTATGCGCACGCTCAGTTTTTTCCCCGATATGCGCATAAATTCCCTCGCAGCCATGTAGGCAGTGTTTTCCTCTCCGCATGAGCGGCCAAAGCAGCTTACGGTTATATCTGAGCCGCCGTCAAAAGCGCTGAGAGAGACAATGTCGCCAAGTGTGACCGACTGCATTACACTTTCTATGTCATGATAGCCGTCGTCCCTGCGCCCGGTTACGTCAAGCGTCAGGTTTATTTTAGCCATCGCCTTTGCCTTTAGCAGTGACATGTATATCCTCCGCAATGCATTTTGATGCTGCCTGACATATTAAATCAGGCAAAATCAGACGCCAAATTCATCAAGGAAGTCCTTTATGCGGCTGACGGCCTCCTTTATATGCTCGATGGAATAGCAGTAGGACACCCTGACAAAGCCCTCGCCGCTCTCTCCGAAGGCCGTGCCCGGGACGACCGCGACACGCTTGGAATATATCAGCTTTTCACAGAAGTCCTCCGACGAAAGGCCGGAGCGCTTAATAGACGGAAAAACGTAAAATGCACCCTCCGGCTCAAAGCAGTCAAGCCCTATCGAATTAAAAGCGTTCACTATGAATCTGCGGCGCATATCGTACTGGCCGCGCATTTCGAGTATGTCCTCGTCGCCGCTGCGCATGGCCTCTATCCCCGCATGCTGCGCCGTTGTGGGCGCGCACATTATGGCATACTGATGCACCTTTATCATCTGCGATATGAGCGGCTCGGGTCCGCAGGCAAAGCCCAAACGCCATCCGGTCATGGAATATGCCTTTGAAAAGCCGCCGACGACCACCGTGCGGTCGTACATGCCGTCTATCTCCGCAATGGAAGCATGCCTGCTGCCGCCGTATGTAAGCTCAGCATATATCTCGTCAGAGAGGACGAACAGATTATGCCTTTCTATTACCGGCGCTATTCTTTCCAGCTCCTCGCGCCGCATCACGGCGCCGGTGGGATTGTTCGGATACGGGAGTATGAGCAGCTTGGTCTTGTCCGTTATCTTGGCCTCAAGCTCCTCCGGCGTTATTTTAAAGCAATTTTCCACCTTGGTCTCAAGCGGGACGGGGATGCCGCCGCTCATACGCGTTATTGGGTCGTAGCAGACAAAGCACGGCTCAGGAATAATAACCTCGTCGCCCGGCGATACGACGGAGCGTATGCACAAATCTATCGCCTCGCTGCCGCCGACGGTTACCATCACCTGCGGCACCGAATATTTAAGGTCAAATCTGCGGTACATATACTCTGATATTTCCTCACGCAGCCTTTTAAGTCCCGCGTTTGCCGTGTATCTCGTCTTGCCGGAGCGCAGCGAATTTATTCCCGCCTCTCTCACGTGCCACGGCGTTTTAAAGTCCGGCTCGCCCACGCCAAGGGATATCACGTCGTCCATCTCCTCGGCAATGCTGAAAAATTTGCGTATGCCGGAGGGCTTCATATCCCGCACCACCGGATTCAGCATACTGTTATAATCCATAATATTACCACTCCATATATAAGGCTCTTTACAGATGCGGCGTTTTGCCGCGGAGCAGTCCGCTCCCGTTCGCATTATACCGCTGCGCAAATATAAGCATAACTGCCATATCGGCCATTTATACACGCATAAAGACTTCCGGCAGCGCGGCGCTGCGGCGGCGATTGCGATGAGCTCACGCAAAACGCTCATAATCCCGGCGTTAAAGCTTCACAGCACATTTTCGATAACGGAGATTCTGCACTGCTGACAGCTGTCAGCAGTGTCTATGCCGGAAAAGCTGCCGTACGCCAAGCTCCACAGACGGCCTGTTCTATCCTTTCCCGCTTCCCGCGCGAAGCCCGATAACGCTCCCCGCACTGCAAAAAGAAGCCTTAAAGCTAATTCAAGCTCCTATCCGGCGCGCTTTGACATATGCACGACTGACTTTTTGTCTCCCACACCGCGCCGCCAAAAGCTAAAGCAAAAGACAAAGCGAAAGTAAAAGCCACACTCCAAAAACCAAAAGCCAAAATTCAAAGCCAAAAGCCGGATTGGTTTACATAATTACATCAGGCTAAATTACAAAGCTTCTGTCGTCCTCTTCGTCGGCGGAAAGCTTTACGCCCATCTCCTTATACCTTCTGAGCACAAAGTGCGTCGCCGTAGACTGAACGGAGTCCATGGGTGCCAGCCGCTTTGCAACGAACATGGCGACCTCGCGGAAGGTCTTGCCCTGAACCATTACAGCCAGGTCAAAGCCGCCGGACATGAGATATACGGACTCAACCTCCTCAAAGGTCATTATCTGCTTGGCTATCGACTCAAAGCCCTCGTCCTGCTTGGGTATAACCTTTATCTCGATAAGCGCAGTAACGAGCGTGTCGTCCTCCTTCTCCCAGTCCACCACCGGCTTATAGCCGCATATGATGCCGTCCCTTTCGAGCCTGCGTATATGCTCGCTTACTTCCTTTTCCTCCATGCCGAGCATTACCGCTATGTCTGCGTCGCTGTAATGCGCGTTGTCGTTGAGCAGCTTAAGAATCTTATCCATACAATCATCTCCACTTAAGATTTGTATTGCCTATTCTATAGGTATAAGCACCGGCTCGCGGTTCTGATAAAGAGCTATTTCGGCAAAGCCGCAGTCGGCGGCGGTCTTTATACCGGCCGAAATATCGCTGCCGACGTCATGGCAGGTGTGCGCGTCGGAGCCTATGGTTATATATTTCCCGCCAAGCTCCTTAAACCGCCTCACATAATAATCGTGCGGCACAAGGTAGCCCAGCCCCTTGCGTATGCCGGAGGTATTTATCTCCAGAGCCTTTCCACGCTCCGCCAATGCGGAAAGTATTTTATCGGTTACGGCATCATACCGCTTAAAGTCAATGTCGTTTATATCTATGCCAAAATAGCGTATTGGGTATGTAAGATGCGCCAGAGAGTCGAAATCATATTCGCCGGCTATGACCAGCAGCTCATCAAAATATCTGTCCAGAACATCCCTGTAGTCGTTTTTCGGGTCGGAATAATCGAGATAGTAAAAGTCCTCCATCCCGACAAGGTTGTGAAGCGAGGCAAGGACAAAATCAAACTCGCAGGAGCTGAGCACGGCCCTTGCAGCCTCAGGGTCCTGGTCCGGCTGTCCGAGCTCTATTCCCCTCAAAACGAGCAGACGTCCCTCAAACACCGCCTGCGCCTTGGACGCCTCAAAATTCGACTGGCGTATAGATTTGTTATATCCCTTTTCAATATATTCGTTGCATTCACAGTGGTCGGTAATTGCAATGGCGCGAAGCCCGGACATTATGGCGTGCTCGCACAGCAGCACTCCCGAATGCTCGCCGTCGGGAGAATTGTCACTGTGAACGTGCATATCTATCTTATCGGCAGTCATGTTATCACCTTCCTATACAGATAATATTTTAACATATAACATACGCAATTAAAACTCTTTTTTTCTCTTTTAACATTGATATGCTGTGAGCAGCGGTGCTTTGCTTTGCCGGCGGCGCCTCTCGGCCCGCCTTGCAGGGGCAGCGGCGCCACACGTATTTCAGAGTCACTATCATAACTGCTTCGCCGCAGGAAGCATGTAAATGAACGAAAAAGCTGCTATGCCGCATAAATTTTATCCGGCGACGGGTGAAGCCCAAATCAAAGCCATGCCGGAATACTGGCACACAGCCTATCTGCGGCACGGTCATGCGCGGCTGCAAAAGCCTCGCACAAAGCAGTTCTCCGCAGAACGCCGGCCGGTGAAGACAGGGCGTCCTCCAAAGTCCTTTTGAGCTGCTATCAAAAGCGTCATTCCTGCCTGTGCACCGCTGTAAATAACAAGAACTGATTATTGACGCTTGCCGCACATTTTATTAATTGTAAGTGAAGCATTCGGCCAATTCCATCCAAGCAATACTTAACTGATTAAGGCTATGATTACAGTCTTCTACGCTTATCAGCACATAAGCCTTTTGATTTTCACCGATAAAGCAGCCGGCGCCTTGCCCGCTCCGGCAATGCTTACGGGCCGCATAGTCTTATGCGGCCCGTAAGCTTGTTTTATATTAAAATATTTTTCAATAATCTGATTTTTCCGTTTTTTACAGTCGTTGATGCGCAGCTTTAGCACATTTGGTCATGACCTTCCCGCAGTATTCCTGCGGTATTCAAGATAGCTCTCAAGGATTATTGCCGCCGCCATAGAGTCGACTATTCCCTTCTTTTTCTGTCCCCTTACGTTTGAGTCCTTAAGCGCGGCATAGGCCGAAACAGTTGTGCTTCGCTCATCCCACAGCACGACCTCAGCCTCCGTTTTTTCACGTATTTTGTCCGCTATCTCCCGGCATTTTTCGGCTCTCGGCCCTATCGTCCCGTTCATGTTCACAGGGTAGCCTACGACTATAATCCCGGCGCCCCTTTCTTTGGCCATTGAGGCGATTTTTTCGGCAAGCCGGCGTTCTCCGCTTTCCTCGATATTCCCCGCCGGGGACGCCAGCAGCTCTGACTCGTCGCAAAATGCCACGCCGGTCCTGACAAGCCCCAAATCTACCGCCATTATAATCAAGTATATACCGCTCCTGTCTGAATATTTTTCTTATTATGATGACATACTCATCCGTTGAAATAGTTCTCGCTGTCTCTAAACCAGTTTTGCTTTTTAAGCGTTGACAAGCTGCTGTCAAGGTGAGAAGAGTCGTTCATATAAACCACGCTGAAGCTTTCCCCATCAAATAAGAGCTTGCTCACAGCGGTATTGTCGCACCACTCAACGTCGCCAAGACGCTCTATGCCCCATCCGAGCGCGCGGCACAAAAATGCGCGGATGGCACAGCCGTGCGATACCGCGGCTACTATGTCCGAGTCGGTCTCCGTGTTCATTATGCCGGCCAGCGCGTCCCATATGCGGTCGTAAAGATCCCGCATAGTCTCGCCCTCCGGCATTCTCACCTCCGCCGGCTTATACACCCAGTTATATGCCTCGCTCTCTGAAAGAAGCGGAAAATCCTTCCACGGACGGTTTTCCAGGCTGCCGCCGTTTATCTCTATAAGGCCGGGGCATATCTTTATTTCAAGGTCTTTGCCCCTGCCCACCGCCTCGGCCGTTTTCTTTGCGCGGCGCAGCGGGCTTGAATAAAGAGCGTCTATCCGTGCTCCCGCAAAGCGCAGGGCCAGCTGCTCAAGCTGGCGGCGGCCGTTCTCAGTTATGTCGGAGTCATAATTGCCGTGAAATATTCTGTTGAGATTCCCCTCCGCCTCGCAGTGGCGGACAAGATACAATATCTTTTTCATATATCTCCCTGATATAAATACTGTAATATTATACTGTAATATGACCGGCGGCATTAACGATGTCGGGAGCGGCAGCTGTTTAAAATTTGCATAAATTAAAAAACTGAATTCGTCCGCTCTGCTGAGTACGCCTAAAATGCTCGCCCTTTGCCGGTCACTTCCGAGATGATATGCCAGTTCCCGCAAGTGTGCTCCGGGTTTAGCATGACTTCCGTATCCTTGCGCCGTCATCCATCAAGACAGTAACGGAAAAATTCTACTAAGAGCAGTTATGAAAGATTTCGGGTCCGAATACAATAAAATTTTGCAGATTAGGGTATTTCGGACAGCACTCCCAAAATGTCCGTTTATTTTGAAACGCACCGGGGGGAATAAATCACCAGAGCTTTACCGCGCCCGTAAGCTCGCTTATATTTTCGAGTCCGGCGCGCGAGGCATACTCCTCAAGCCCGTCTATAATTTTAAGCGGGGCGTATGCGTCGCTGAACATAGCCGTACCCACCTGCACGGCCGACGCGCCCGCCAGCAGCATCTCCACTGCCATCTGCCATGTGGATATGCCGCCCATGCCGATGATTGGAAGCTGTATGCTGCGATACACCTCGTTTACCATGCGCACCGCCACCGGGAACACAGCGCCGCCTGACATCCCGCCGGTGTTGTTCTTCAGTATGGGACGCCGCGTGTTTATGTCTATGCGCATGCCGGTTATCGTGTTTATCAGAGATACGGCGTCGGCGCCCTCCGACTCCACCGCTCTCGCTATTTCCGTTATGTCCGTGACATTCGGCGAAAGCTTCATTATGACCGGCTTTGATGTGCTGCGCCGCACCGCCTTCGTCACTGCGGCGGCCACAGCCGGGTCGGTGCCAAAGGCCATCCCGCCTTTTTTCACGTTTGGGCAGGAGATGTTTACCTCTATCATGTCTACGCACGTCTTGTCGAGCTTTTCGGCCACGGCCGAATAATCGTCTACCGAGCTGCCTGCTATGTTCGCTATTATTACGGTGTCCTGCTTTGAGAGCCAGTCGAGCTCGTCCGAAATAAGCGCGTCGACGCCCGGATTCTGCAGCCCTATGCTGTTGAGTATGCCCGACGGCGTTTCAGCTATTCTCGGCGGCTCGTTGCCCATGCGCGGCGCTGCCGTCGTGCCCTTGAGGCTTATGCCGCCAAGCCTGCTGAGCGGATAAAACTCGCTGTATTCTCTGCCGAAGCCATATGTTCCCGATGCCGTTATGACCGGGTTTTTTAATTCCACGCCCGCTATGTTTACCGAAAGCCTGCTCATTTACCACACCACCCTTGAAGCGTTGAACACCGGGCCATGGGTGCACACCTTTGAATACATTTCCTCGCCGGCAAGCCTTGTCTTGCACACACAGGCAAGGCATGCGCCGACACCGCAGCCCATGCGCTGCTCCATAGATACAAATGTCGTTATACCGTGCGCAGCGCCCACCTCCGCCACGGCCTTTAGCATCGGCGTAGGGCCGCAGGCTATTATTACGTCTATGCCGCCCTGCGCTATCTGCTCCTCAAGCGGCAGCGTCACAAGCCCGTGGCGGCCGTAGCTGCCGTCGTCGGTAGTAACCACGGTGTCGCATACGGCTCTGTAATCATCCTCAAGTATAACGGCAGCTGCGCTTCTGAATCCTAACACGGCAGTGCATGAGCGCTCGCTGTTGTCGGCGAGGTACTGCTTAGCGGCGCCCAGCAGCGGAGGAGTGCCTATACCACCTCCGACAACCGCCATTCCGCGCGACTTTGCAGGTATGTTAAAGCCGTTGCCAAGCGGGCCTAAAAGGTTTATAGTGCCGCCGTCACACAGCCCTGACATCCACTCTGTGCCCTCGCCGCGCACCTGATAAACCATACGTATACTCCCCGCTGACTTGTCTATCTCACATATGGAAATAGGCCGCCGCAGCGGCTTTTCCCCGCACAGCACGTTTATAAACTGGCCGGGCCGCGCCCTTTCGGCAATGGAAGGGCAGTCTACCAGAATATCGAAAAATCCATTTTGTATCTCACGGTTATACAGTATTTTAAAGTCGTCCTGTATGAATTTCATCAAGCGTTCCTCCAAAAGTAAAATCCGGTATATCTTTTCAGCAGCAAACAGCTGAGTCGCGTCGCCGGCATATTCCTCAATACCATTTTAATGTGCCTTAAGGCAAAAGCTGCGCACAGCATGACATCCCGCCTGAGCTTTGCCGCAAATCAAACGGCTGCCAAGCGTGTCTGGAAGGCCATGCCGCCACATAGACCTGACTGGCATCCACTCTGTCCCGCCGCCGTGCTCCTTTGTCTGATATTCCGTCATGCCGCAGCTTATAAAAATATCCCTGTGCCAGGTCAAATCTTATGCATATATTCCCCGCCGGCTTTTCCGTCCCGCATTTGGAGTTAGTCTGACGCAGCGGCTTTTCCGCACAGCACATTTATAAGCCGTCTCACATCATTTCGTCAGACTTGAGTCAGGCTTAGGTATTAGTGGCAATCTAAATGAACCGGAGCTGCCTGTCAAATCACTGATTTATGTAAACTAAAGAATGGCATTCTGCATGCGGTCGTTTAACAGTAAAATCATTAAGGAGCAGCAAACACTTTGCCGCCTGCATGATGGCCGCTGTTAGTAAATGAGCCGCCATTATTAAAGGCGCCCCGTCTTTATAATAAAAGCGTTATTAAAGCCTTTCTGTCTAAGTCACGCACCAATGAGCGTCAGAGTCCAAAAAGCGCTCTGCTCTGCACAGCAAATCGGAATTGCTTAAGCGGCAAGTAAGCAGCGGCTTGCAGTAATATTTCAACTCATATCCGGCCGGCCTGACTGCATACGGTACAAGCATGCATTTGATGGCAGCGCAGTCCGCCGCTCACAGCAGCGGAAAGACATACGCCTATATCATCAGCATGCGCGGCAAGGGCGGCAGGGGCGGCCCAACAGGCATGAGCTTACAGCGAAATAAGCGCCGTAATCTCGTCGCGCATGCGCAAAGCCTCGTCCCTTGCAGCCTCTGCAAACTCCGACTCCGGCCTGTTCTGCTTTTTATATGCATACATAATGCCCCTGGACGAGTTGACAATAGCGCCGAGCCCTCTATCGTCAAAGCCGCCGGCAACGTCCGCAGCACCGCTGCCCTGCGCGCCGTAGCCGGGCACGAGAAAGAAGGTGTGCGGCAGACGCTTACGCATATCGCTCAGCTGCTGCGGATAAGTAGCACCGACAACGGCGCCGACATGCGAATAGCCGTATTCGCCGTACTCAGTACCGCCCCAGCTCTCGCAGAAATCGCCCATTATTTCATACACCGTGCGGCCGGACACGTCAACGTCCTGAAGCTCGCCGGAGGAGGCATTGGACGTCTTGCACAGCACGAATATTCCCTTATCCTTCTCCCGGCACACCTCGCTGAGCGGTGCTATGGCGTCGCTGCCAAGATACGCGTTTACCGTCAGCGCGTCGGCGCCGAATGCCGTATGATATGTCTTCCCTATCTTGGCAGCTCCCAGATGCGCTTTTGAATATGCCTCCATAGTGCTGCCTATGTCGCCCCTTTTTGCGTCGGTTATGACAAACATGCCGAGCCTTTTTGCATAATCTATCGTATATTTGAGAGCTCTCATGCCGTGCCAGCCGTACATCTCATAAAACGCCGCCTGCGGCTTTATAGCAGGTACTATGTCGTAAAGCGCGTCGATAAGAGCGGTATTGAAGGATATAAGCATCTGCTCCGCAGCTTCAAAGGTCTCGCCGTAATTTCTTATCGCGTGCTCCCTTATAAACGCCGGTATCTGCGATATGTCCGGGTCAAGCCCAGCCACCGAAGGATTTCTTGTCTCTATTATCTTTTTTATAAGCCTGTCAAAAGACATTTTAACACCCCTTATTTTTATGTTTAAGGCGCAAGGCCTGTTATGCCCTGTAAATAATATTTCCGCCGCAGACGGTCATTTTTACAGCTCCGTAAAATGACATGTTCTTAAACGCGGTATTTACGGACTTACCGTGCAGCCGGTTTATATCTACCTTAAATTCGCCGTGCGGGTCAAAAAGCACGATATCCGCTCTGTCTCCCCCGGCAAAGCGGTTTGCCCTTGTGCGCAGTATATCCGCCGGATTATATGCAAGCATTTCAAAGAGGCGGAATATGTCTATCCTGCCCGCCCTCACGAGATTTGTATATGACACCGGCAGAAGCGTCTCAAGTCCTATAATGCCGTTTGGCGCCGTTTTGAAATCAGCCTTCTCCTGTGCCGTGTGCGGAGCGTGGTCGGTCGCTATGGCGTCTATCGTGCCGTCGGCGATTCCCCTTATCACCGCATTCACATCATCCTGCGTTCTGAGCGGCGGATTCATGCGGTAATCGGCGTCGCAGGAGAGCAGCGCCTCATCTGTCAGAGTAAAATAGTGCGGTGCCGTCTCGCAGGTTATCTTCACCCCGCGGCGCTTGGCGTCACGTATGATTGAAACCGAACCGCGCGTGCTTACATGGCAGATATGTATACTGCCGCCGCAGGCCGCGGCAAGCGCCATTTCCCGTGCAGTTGAGGAGTCCTCCGACGCGCGGTCGATGCCCTTGACGCCCAGCCTGCGCGAAATCTCGCCCTCGTTAATTATTCCGCCGTTTACTATGTTAAGGTCCTCGGCGTGCGAGAGCACCGGAACATTGAGCCTTGCCGCCTCTTTGATGGCCTGAAGCATAAGACGAGCGTTTTCCACCGGCCGGCCGTCGTCTGAAAACGCGGCTGCGCCGGCAATTTTAAGCGCTTCAAGGTCTGACAGCCGCTCGCCTCTCATATTCTCCGTAACGCAGGCCGCCTGGAGTATGTTTATGCAAGAGCCCTTCGCTCTGTCAAGAATGTCCCTCAAAACGCCAACGCTGCTGACCGGAGGGGCCGTATTCGGCATTGCGAGCACCGTCGTCACTCCGCCCGCTGCCGCCGCCGCGGAAAGGGTATGCATGTCCTCCTTATGCGTCTGGCCCGGGTCGCGCATATGCACATGCATGTCCACTAATCCCGGACCGCACAGCAGTCCTCCGGCATCCACTGTCTCGTCCGCTTCCCTGTTTATCAAAAATGATACTTCCCTTATAACTCCGTCCTCTATATATATGTCCTGTTTATTGAGCGACCTGTCGTCGCAGTTTATCACCACGGCGTTTTTTATAAGCAGGGATTTCACATTTATCACCACCTGAATTTAAGAGGAGACACCTCTTACGTCTGTTTATTTTAGCATATAAACACATACCTGTCCACAAAATATACATACAGCTTTTGCATTAATGCGGCTCAGGAAATTTCAATAATGCCTTGTGCCGAGCAGCATGCAATAGTACAATAAAACAACAAGCAGGAATTTGGAGGAACAGCATGATTATACTGATAGCAGGCGCATCACATACCGGCAAGACAGCTTTGGCGCAAAGGCTTCTTGAAAAACACAAATATCCGTACCTTTCGATTGACCACCTTAAAATGGGACTTATCCGCAGCAAAAACACAGCACTGACGCCGATGAGCGATGACAAAGCTCTGACCGCTTATCTGTGGCCTATTGTCAGGGAAATCATAAAAACAGCCATTGAAAACAATCAAAATCTTATAGTTGAGGGCTGTTATATTCCGTTTGACTGGGCAAAAAGCTTTGAGGAAAGCTATCTTAAATATATCAAATACCGCTGCTTAATTATGAGCAGCGCATATATACAAGCTCACTATGATGATATAAAAAAGTATGCCAATACGGCAGAAAAACGGATAACTGATTCAGACTGCTCAATGGAAGACCTTATTTATGATAATGCAAGGTCGCTGGAAATGTGCCGTTTATATAATGCAGATTATATTCTGATTGATAATGATTACAATGTAAATACGGATTTTTAGCAGTCTAATTTTAAGCAGCTAAGTATAAAGAATCCGGCAGAATAAACTGCGTCAGCAAGAGGGCCGGATTGACGTACGGCCGGTTTTTAACAGGCAGCAGAAGCTCCTCCGGGCTCATCTCTGTCCCTTGATAAACGGAATGACATCGCCAATGCTTTTTACACCGATAACTTCAATACCGTCAAACTGCCGCATATCGAGCTTTTTAAGGTTGTTTGCGGGTATAAAGCACCTTTTAAAGCCCAGCCGCTTTGCCTCAGATATTCGCTCAGCCGCATTGCTTACCGCCCTCGTCTCCCCGGCAAGGCCCATCTCGCCGAAGGCTATCACATCGTCGGGTATGACAATGTCGAGCATTCCGGATATGAGCGAAAGCGCCACGGTTAGGTCGGCCGCCGGCTCATCGAGCCTGAAGCCTCCCACGACATTCACATATACGTCGAGGTTTGAAAAATAGTACCCGGCCCTTTTTTCAAGTATCGCAAGTATCAGATTGAGACGGTTATAATCAAAGCCCGTCGACACCCTGCGCGGGTTGCCGAATCCCGTCTTTGACACCAGCGCCTGAACCTCCGCTAAAATAGGGCGCGTGCCCTCCATCACACATGCGATGCAGGAGCCCGCGGTATTGACCGGGCGGCCGGAAAGCAGCATTTCAGAGGGGTTAGGCACCTCCTCAAGACCGCTGTCGCTCATCTCAAACACGCCCATCTCGTTCGTTGCACCGTACCTGTTCTTCACAGCACGAAGCATACGGTAGCTCAGTCCCCTGTCGCCCTCAAGATACAGCACCACGTCGACTATGTGCTCAAGCACCTTCGGCCCGGCTATGTTGCCGTCCTTGTTGACATGGCCCACGACAAATATAGGTATATCCAAAGCCTTTGCCGTGCGCTGGAGCACCGATGTGCACTCCCTCACCTGCGTAACGGTGCCGGGAGATGAGGCGAGAGACGACATGTTCATTGTCTGTATAGAATCTATTATTACAATATCCGGCGACGATTTTTCTATGTAGCCGGCTATGCTCAAAATATCCGTTTCGGTAAGTATGCTGAGCGATGCGGACGTCACACCGAGCCGGGCAGCCCTTATCTTGAGCTGGCGCTTTGATTCCTCGCCCGATACGTAAAGTATGTTCAGCACCTTTCCGAGATGCTCGCATATCTGCAGCAGAATGGTCGATTTGCCGACACCCGGGTCGCCGCCCAGCAGTATGAGCGAGCCCTTTACTATCCCGCCGCCGAGTACGCGGTCAAGCTCTCCGAGCCCGGTCTTGTACCTGTTCTCGTCCTTAAAGCTTATGTCCTCAAGCGAAACCGCGCTGAGCTCTCTCACCGGTGCGCTCTGCTTTGCCGCCTCGGGTACAAAAGATACCGTCTCCTCAACAAAAGAATCCCACGCGCCGCAGTCGGGACATTTGCCCGTCCACTTCGGCTCGCGGTGACCGCACTCAGAGCATACATATGACGTCTTTATTCCTTTAGCCATTGCCATATCCTTTCATTTTGCATCTGTCTTTGCAGCTCTCAGCCCATAACGGCGCATAGTAAGCCGTTCATAGGCA
Organism: uncultured Clostridia bacterium; assembly: GCA_944412495.1. Taxonomy (GTDB): domain Bacteria; phylum Bacillota; class Clostridia; order Oscillospirales; family Acutalibacteraceae; genus Timburyella. The sequence continues at coordinate 178,890 of CALYBL010000029.1, forward strand.
TAGGACGCCGGCAGAGCAGAGGCCGCACCACAATATCCAAAGCTCACGCGCACCGGCCGGCTTGCCAGAGCCGATCGGATAAGCGATGAAAACCATACTATTCGCTGCCGCTACAGTATTCGAGTATCCCGCACATTATGGCAAAGCTCATCTGCTGCTGATACTCATCAGTGTTAAGCTTCTGAGCCTCCTCCGGGTTGGAGAGGAAGCCGCACTCCACCATTACCGCCGGGATCTCGGCGTTGTAAAGCAGGAAAAGCGAGTCGGTTGCCTCCTTTATCTGTCTGGTATTGTCGTTTTGAAGCTGCTTCACTATCGTATTTTGCAGTATTTGTGCAAGCGCCTTGCTGCTTTCGTTATTTGGAGAATAAAACACCTGCGCGCCGCTGTACTGGCTTTCGGTGTACATATTCTGATGAATACTGACAAAAATGGCATTATTATTTTCGTTTATCACCTTGAGACGGTTGTTTAGGTCGGTGTTCTTCTTCGTGCGTATGGTGTTGGCCGCAGGGTCATGGACGGATATGTCCTCCTCGCGTATCATAATGACCGTAAAGCCGGACGAGGTAAGCATATCACGCAGATTTAAAGAAATCGCCAGATTTATGTCCTTTTCGGTTATGCCGTTTGCGACGGCGCCGCCGTCAAAGCCGCCGTGGCCCGCGTCTATTATAACCGGCGGGTAGCCGGTCGTGTTTATTGAAGCCGGCTGTGCCATATCGTCTATATGCCCCGTTATCCCCGCGGCAATAATAACGGCAACAAGCAGCATGCACGCTATTACGACGTTTTTCGTTTTAAGCATATATATCCCTCCACATAAAAGCTTTATGCGGAGAATTATGCTTTTAGAAGACACACGCCTTGTCTTTATTTAAAACCAGCCGTCAGCATTTTGTTATACGCGCAAAATCACGCCCGAGCCGCCTTTTTTCTGCTTCCTATGGGCGTAAGATAGCCTATTGCGTATGCAAACCCGGCCACTGCCGGCATAAGCAGCGGCGTGAGCGCCGACAATATCACACTCAGCACCGATACCTCGGAGAACATGACCGACGACGGCATCAGCGCCGCATAAAATGTAACGTACGGCGTGTTTATGAATCTGAACCACGAGGCAAACTCACCGGGTATAAGGCCGCACTTTGCAATTATGAGAAGGATAGACAGCAGTATCAGCGGCGACGACGCTATGAGCGCCGCGTAAAGTCCCTTAAACGGTGTGCTCTGCATGTGTCCGGTATTTACACGGTTGCGGTCGCGCTCCCCCTCCTGGCGGACCTTGGCAAATATGAGAGAGTAATATATTACGCAGTTAATTATAAGCGTCAAAAAGCGAGTCAGCATATTATTAAAGCCCAGGAGTATCGAAAACGATGTCAGTATACACATAACGTGGCAAATAAGCTCTATCCCGAAAATCATACCCGTAAGGCTCCAAAAATTATTTTTTTTCATACGTCATGCCCTGCCTTCTGTTTCTAATCCTGCAAAGAATTGACAGACACTTTGTCCGTCAGTCCGCAGTACAACTAATTATAACATATATATCAGCGCTTTGACTATCTCAAAATAATACTTTTTACGCGCCGTTTTAATGCCTGAGCAAAATCGCCCGTAATGCTGGAAAAAGCTGTGTATCTGCAAAAAGCAGGGCAGGCGGTATGCCTGCCCATTAACACTGATGATTACTGATAAATTTCTATTGCTGCACTCTCAATAACTATATCGTCAAGCGGCTTGTCGCTTCTGTTCGTCAAAACGTTAGCTATTGAGTTGACCACGTCCATGCCCTCAAAGACCTGTCCGAAAACGCTATATGTTGACTCGTTAAACACATAATTATTAAGCCAGTACGCGCCGCCGTGCTCAACATAAAGCTGCTTTTCCGTCTCCGTCATAGCGTCTATATTATAATACGACGACGCTGCCTCCAAATCTTCCATGGTTACCTGCGGGCCCTGTACTATAAAGAACTGGCTGCCGTTTGTGTCAAGTCCGCTGTTGGCAGTTGACACCGCACCGGTAAAGTGCTGAAGATTTCTGTTTATCTCGGATTTATAAGTATCTCCCCACACACTTTCGCTGTCCTTGCCGTCGTCTCCGCCTTGTATCATAAAGTCCCTTATGACGCGGTGGAAGGTAAGGCCGTTATAATATCCGTTGCTTATCTGCGCCTTGAAATTGGCGACGGCAAGCGGTGCCGACTCCTCAAAAAGGCGTATTTTTATGGTGCCTTTGCTGGTGTTGAGCACCGCTATCTCCTCGCCGTTCTGCGGCAGGTCAAACTGGAATCCTACCTCGTCGTCGGTGCGGGAGCCGTTTTCGCCGGGCTCAGTATATGACACGTTTTGGGCGTATGAATTTACACCGTCGGCAGAGCCGGAGCTGCACCCCACAAGCGCCGCTATGGCCGCGCAGGAGACAATAGCAATAATTTTCCTGATTTTCATATTAACCCTCCTCAGCATTTTCCGATATCTGTACGGAAGTGCATGCCGTCAAAGCTTATTTCGCCGATATGTCTGTATACAATTTCAAGCGCATTATCAACCGTCGGCGCCGTAGCCGTAATGCCCAGCACCCTGCCGGACGCCGTCAGAAATCTGCCGTCACGAAGCTTTGTCCCGGCGTGATACACCGTTACGCCATCAGCACCGCCGGATTTATCAAGGCCCTTTATCACCCTGCCCTTTTCAAATTTACCCGGATATCCGCCTGACGCAAGCACGACGCACGCCGCAGCGCCGGTGTCCCACTCGATATCGATTTCATCCAGCTTTCCGTCTATTACGGCGTTTATTATATCGACAAGGTCGGTCTTAAGCCGTGGAATAACGACCTGAGTTTCAGGGTCGCCGAAGCGGGAGTTGTATTCAATGACCTTAGGCCCGTCGGAGGTAAGCATAAGCCCGAAATAAAGACAGCCTTTAAAGGGTCGCCCTTCTTTTTCCATCGCCTTTACAGTCGGAGCAAATATCTTTTCCATGCACTCCTTGGCCACCTCGTCGGTATAGTAGGGATTCGGGCTTATCGTACCCATGCCGCCGGTATTCGGGCCTATATTGCCGTCGAATACGCGTTTAAAGTCCATGGACGATACCATTGGCTTTACCGTTTTGCCGTCGCAGAAGGCCAGCACCGACACCTCCGGCCCTGTGATATACTGCTCGACGACCACTCTGCTGCCCGACTCACCGAAAATTTTATCCTCCATCAGCGAGGACACTGCCGTTTCCGCCTCCGACATGCTCTGAGCTATTATAACACCCTTGCCGAAAGCGAGACCGTCGGCCTTAATAACCGCCGGAAAGTCGTTTTTATTCCTTATGTACTCCAGCGCCGTCGACGGGTCGTCAAAGACCTCGTAATCAGCGGTTGGTATGCCGTATTTTTTCATGAGATTTTTGGCGAACACCTTGCTCGCCTCAATCTGCGCCGCCGCCCGGGTCGGGCCGAACGCACGTATGCCCTCCGACTCGAGAGCGTCCACCAGCCCGTCAGCCAACGGGTTGTCCGGCGCGACAAAGACAAGCTCTGCCCCCTCGCGCTTCGCAAGGGCTACCATTCCGGCCTTATCATCGGCGGATACGTCAAAGCACCGTGCATCACAGGCTATTCCGCCGTTTCCCGGCGCGCATATCACCTCAGGAGCATAACGGCTCTCTCTAAGCTTTTTTATAAGCGCATGCTCGCGGCCGCCGCCGCCTACCATCAAAATCTTCATTTTACGCTTTCCTTTCATTGTTGTAAAAAAGGATTATATTAATTCCTTCTCCGCGCCGCAGCACCTCTGCTCAAAAAGCCGTGACCGCGGCTTGAGCGCTAAGCTGCGCACAGTCTTTCATATCGTTTGATGCCCAACGTCCGCAAATGAGACAGCAGCGTCATGAGCAGCACCGTCCGGCGCAAGCGTGCTTCGTGTGGGGCCACGGCCTGCATAAGCTGATGCTGCACATATCCTATAAATACAGCGCTTCTGCTCAGATCCGGCTAAAATACTATGTGTAAATACATTGCACGCATAGGCAGCAAATGCCTGCCAAGCCCTCTTAGGGCATAACCGTACAAACTCTGCGCCACACCGCCTAATAATATGCGGTGTCAATAAATCCAGCATCTGCAAAATTCAGCCGTGTTTAACATAACGCAGCCGTTATGCGACCGCTCTGCCGAACATAGGGAAATCAGTGCTTAAAGTGGCGCATGCCGGTAAACACCATGGCTATGCCTGCCTCATTGCAGGCCTTTATCGAGTCCTCATCCCTTATAGAGCCGCCCGGCTGGATTATGGCGGTAATGCCCGCCTCGGCCGCGGCTTTTACGCAGTCGTCAAACGGGAAAAAGGCATCCGACGCCATTACCGAGCCCTCGGCGGCGCCGTTTGAATATTTTATTGCAAGCTCAAGTGCGGTAATTCTGTTGGTCTGGCCAGGGCCTATGCCCACGGTACGGTTGCCCTTTGCCAGCGCAATGCCGTTGGATTTTACGTGCTTTACCACCTTCCACGCAAATTTAAGCTGCTTCATTTCCTCTTCTGTCGGAGCGCGGTCGGTAACACACTTGAGCTCGTCCTCGTTTAAGAGCTTAGTGTCAAGCTCCTGCACGAGCAGGCCGCCGGCCACCTTCTTCATGTCGAGCGTGCCTGGCAGGTTCTTCTGCGCCGCTGCCGGAAGCCTTAACAGGCGTATGTTCTTTTTCTTGGTGAGTATTTCGAGCGCCTCCTGCTCAAAATCAGGCGCGATTATTATCTCAAGGAATATCTTTGCAAGCTCCTCGGCCGTAGCCTTGTCAACGGCGCGGTTAAGGGCAACTATACCGCCGAATATAGACACGGGGTCGGCCTCGTACGCGTTCATATACGCCTCATATATCGTTTCGCCGATACCGACGCCGCAGGGGTTTGCATGCTTTACGGCCACCGCCGCCGGAAGCTCGTCGCCGAATTCCTTGAGCACATCGAGAGCGCCGTTCGCATCGTTTATGTTGTTGTACGAAAGCTCCTTGCCGTGCAGCTGCTCAGCTGCCGGAAGGGTGTTGGCGGCAGCATCTATTTCCTTATAAAAGGCTGCTTTTTGGTGCGGATTCTCGCCGTATCTCATCTCCTGCACCTTTTCGTATGTGCGTGTGAAATTCTCCTCAAACGGGGAATCGCCGCGCTGCTTGCGCATATACTCGGCAATCATGGCGTCATAGGCGGCGGTGTGGTTGAACACCTTGCCGCAAAGGCGGAATTTAGTCTCCCTTGACACCTCACCGTTCTCCTTGTACTCGTTTATAACGGCGCTGTAATCAGCCGGGTCGACAATAACGCATACATCCTGCCAGTTTTTTGCGGCAGAGCGTATCATTGTCGGTCCGCCGATATCTATGTTTTCAACAGCCTCCTCAAGAGTGACTCCAGGCTTTAATATTGTGCTCTTGAACGGGTAAAGGTTTACTGCCACAACGTCTATCGGCTGTGCCCCTATCTCCTTTAACTGACGCATATGCTCCTCATTGGAGCGCATTGCCAGAATTCCGGCGTGTATAAGCGGGTGCAGCGTTTTTACCCTGCCGTCGAGGCACTCGGGGTAAGATGTTATATCCGATATGCCTATCACATCGATGCCGGCCTCCTTAAGCGCTTTCGCAGTACCGCCGGTGGAGATTATTTCAAAGTCCAGCTCGGCAAGCCCCTTTGCAAATTCCACCACCCCGGTCTTGTCAGAAACACTTATTATGGCTCTCTTTTTCATATATATCTTCCCTTTCCGATGCGGCATGAGCCGCAATAATTTACAATTTTACAGGGCCTGAGCATCAGGTTGCCAAGCTCCAGCTTCCTATATCACTTTTATTCTCCAAAGCTTCTCCGGCATAGCGGCCGCGGTCCTATTTTTAAGACCTGCCGGAGCGCACACGCCGAATATGTTCAAATGGCCAGGCATAAGGACATATCACGGCAGCAGCGCTGCAATATTTCCGTCCACCCTTATTTTATCCTCACAGAATTTGCTTACAGCCAGCGGCAGCAGCACATGCTCGCACTCGCGCATGACGCGCTTTTGAAGGGCTTCGGGGGTGTCGTCCTCTCTGACCTCTACCGAGCGCTGCAGAAGAATCGGGCCGCCGTCTGGCTCCTCATTAACAAGATGTACGGTAGCTCCCGTCAGCTTGACGCCGCGGCTCAGCGCCGCCTCGTGTACCTTAAGCCCGTAAAAGCCCTTGCCGCAGAAGGCTGGTATAAGCGATGGGTGTACGTTTATTATGCGGTTGCGGTACTCGGCTATGACGCTGTCTCCCAAAATGGTGAGGAAGCCGGCGAGCACCACAAGGTCTATGTAATGCGCCTTGAGCGCGGCAAGCAGGTCATTGTCGAATCCCGCCTGAGTCTCATACTCACTGCGCGGCAGCACAAGCGTTTTTATCCCGGCGTCCTCTGCACGTCTCAGGGCGTAAACGCCCGCTTTGCTCGATATAACCAGCGATATAACGCCGTTTTTTATCTCACCGCTGCGCTGCGCGTCAATCAGCGCCTGCAGGTTTGTTCCGCCGCCGGATACAAGCACGGCGATATTTTTCACATCTATCACCTCATAAATGAGTTTATTACCTGCGCACTGACACCTGCATTCAGCCCGTCAAATCCGCCCCGCGCTGCATACAGCAAAATGCACGCAGCTCGTCAGCAGCAGGCAAATTCTTCTGAAATCATATTTACTCGGACTTCTGACAATATCCACAGTCCAAAAAATACGCTCCGCCAATATACAGATATCTCCAACACGACGGCCGATATGCCCTCAGTAAAAAACACTCACGGACGTCCTGCGCCATTTCCGCATATCATGCTTTGCGGCCGCAGAGGCCGGATACATAGCTCCGCCGTGCACGGCCGCCGTCAGTCATATTATATCAACGCCCGGAGCGCCATACTCCACATGGCCTACCGCATATGCGTCCTCGCCCATTTGTACAAGCTGCTTTATCGCCGCGTCGGCATCAGCCTCCGAAACGGCGATAACCATGCCGACGCCCATATTAAAGGTATTGTACATATCCCTTTCCGGTATGTTGCCGGTTTTTTGCAGTACATTGAATATAGGCAGCACCTTTACGCTCGCCTTGTCTATAACGGCACGGCAGTCCTCGCCGAGCATGCGCGGAATATTCTCATAAAAGCCGCCGCCCGTTATGTTGCTCACGGCCTTTACCTTCACCCTGCTCATAAGCGACTGCATTGACTTAACATATATCTTTGTCGGAGTAAGCAGCTCCTCGCCGAGCGTCCTGCCAAGCTCGTCTATATAAAGCCCTATATTGTCCTCTTTTATGTTGAACACCTTGCGCACCAGCGAATAGCCATTTGAATGTATGCCGGAGGAGGCGAGCGCTATAAGCACATCGCCCTGCCGGAGCTCCTTATGGTTGATAATCTTATTATAATCGACAATACCGGTGCAAAAGCCCGCCAGGTCATATTCATCGTTAGGATAAAAGCCAGGCATTTCCGCCGTTTCTCCGCCAATCAGCGCGCAGCCCGCCTGACGGCAGCCCTCAGCCACGCCGGACACTATGGCGGCTATTGTCTTCGGATTATTCTTGCCCACCGCTATATAGTCCAAAAACACCAGCGGCTGTGCGCCGCAGCATATCAGGTCGTTAACGCTCATGGCGACACAGTCGATGCCGACAGTGTCGTGCTTGTCCATAAGAAAAGCAATTTTCAGCTTTGTACCCACGCCGTCGGTGGAAGAAACCAGCACCGGACGCGTCATTCCGGTCAAATTCGGCTCAAACAGTCCGCCAAAGCCGCCTATGTCGGACACGACGCCGTCGGTATAGGTGCTCTGTACATGCTCCTTTATAAGCTCGACCGCCTTATATCCGGCCGTTATATCAACGCCCGCGTCCTTATAGCTGTCAGAAAAACTCCTCATCTGATTACCTCTCTTTAACTCCGTTTCCCTTTTCAGGTTATTACAGTTCCTTTTGTACCTCGGCGTCGGCGCTTCTTACCTCATCCGCCATTTTTTGCTTCATATCCGACAGCTTTTGTGAAAGCTCTGCGTCAGATACCGCCAGAATCTGCACCGCAAGCAGCGCTGCATTCTTGGCGCCGTCTATCGCGACAGTAGCCACCGGGATGCCGGACGGCATCTGCACCGTTGCAAGCAGGGCGTCCAGCCCGTCCAGCGTTGACGATTTGACAGGTATGCCTATTACCGGCAGCGTGGTGTGCGCCGCGAGTACACCCGCCAAATGCGCCGCCTTTCCAGCCGCGGCTATTATGACGCCGAAGCCATTCTCCCTTGCCGATGAGGCAAAGGCACAGGCTTCTGCCGGCGTGCGGTGAGCCGACATAACATGAGCCTCACACGGAACGCCGAACTCATTAAGCGTGTCTGCCGCCGGCTTCACCGTGCTCAAATCACTTTTGCTGCCCATTATTACTGCAACCTTTTTCAGTGACATACTGTATATTCCTCCTGAATAAATTAATAAATATAATACTGCCCTTTACACTTAAACGGCAATCCTTTAATATTGTATTTCAATTCAGGAAAAATTTCAAGGAATTTAGGTGTTTTTTATGTTGCAAAGGGCATAGCCGCCATGTTATTCTAATAACATCATAGAAAGGAGAAATGTTTATGTATAATTTTACTCAGCGTTCACCCATAACAGTTATACTTCTCTCTATCGTAACCTGCGGAATCTATTTTATCTACTGGGTATATGTTACCTCAAAGGAGGTAAACGAGGCGCTCGGCCGAGAAGAAATAAACACCGTGCTCGTAATTCTCGGCTGCTTCTGCTTCCCGGTCATGATTTATGTTATGTACAAATTCGGCAATGCCGCCCAAGAACTTGCCGGGCGTATGGGGCGGCAGGCTCAGTCCTCGTTTATACTGTGGATTATTCTTGCGATTTTCTTCGGTGTTGGAATATACATAATGGAATATCAGGTACAGACGGATTTAAACGGCCTCTCAGGTCCGTGGAATTACAACGGCGGTCAGGCGGGCGGCTACGGCCAGGGCTACAATCAGCAGAATTATAATCAGAATCAGGGCGGTGCAAACAGCCAGCAGTACAGTCAGCAGGGCTATTACCAGCCGCAGAGCGGACAGTGGCAAGGCGGCCAGCCGGGCAATCAGCAGTATTACGGCCAGACGCAAAGCGGAGGTCAGGATAATTCCGGTCAAAATCAAAGCAGCGAGGACAGCAGCACGGATGGCGGCGAAAACAACGGCTAAAAAAAGTCGGGCGGACGGCGCCGCTCTCAAGACTGCCCTTGTCCGCCTTATAAAAAAATATGCGGTTTGGTTTATTGTCATTATAGGATATATGATAATAGCACAGCTCGTGACCGGCACGACATGCTTTATAAAGTCAACCATAGGCGTACCGTGCCCCGGCTGCGGCATGACGCGTGCAACGCTTGAGCTTCTCTCCGGTGATATCCCCGCTGCGCTGCATTATCATCCGCTTGTGCTTATCTTCTATCCGGCAATCGTGTCTCTTTTCCTGCTGTGGAAATTCTGCCGTGAAAGTCACCCAAAGGCAGTAACTGCATTTGCGATGATTTTTGTTGCGGTGCTTATAGTAACTTATGTTATAAGAATGATAATATACTTTCCGCATACTGAGCCATTTACCTTTAACACCAACACGTTTTTAGGCAGGCTAATAAAGCTGTTCATAAATTAAATATTGAAAGCAGGCCGCCGCTTTGACGGCCTGCTTTTTTGTATTTATCCGCGTCAGGCGGCTGATACGTTCGAGTACGCCCTGATTTATTTTCCTTTGATGACATTCAGCCATTCCGTCATCCGGCCGTTTTGTTATATGCGGCTGATGAAGCTACAAACTTTCCATTCTTTAGATTCCCTTATAAATCTTAACCCTCTCAGTCTTAAGAACCACTTACATAGCACGCATCGGACTCTGTAAGTCTGCAGGCATATCACAGGCAGATGCTTCCCATAACGGATAACATGCCTTTAGTCCAACTGCCGCAGCGCCTGCTGCACAGCCCGACTTCACGATTCGCCGCAGCCCGATAATCCTGCATGGCCCAAGCCGTCATCTTGGACTTTTCCCTTTTTTATCAGAGAGGAAAATCAGAGCAGGCAAATCATCGGCCTGCACGGCTCCCGTAGGCATACCAATAGCTTGACGCATCAAGAGGGTATGTTATTATCAAGCCCTGTTTTTATGCATGCGGGCAAAACCGATTGCTGCCCAATTCCGGATATTTTTATTTGTGCCTGCGTTGCTTATAAAAGCTGTCTATGATGCTTTTGTTGTTTAAAAGCGGCAAATCCATAGCTATAGCAAATAAAAACAGGGCACGGAAATCAAGCCATGCCCTGAATTATAAATTGATTTTAAATTGGATTTCAGCCTCAGCCGACATAGCATATGCACCGTCGTTTTGCCTGCATATATGAAAAGGCAATCATTCAAACATGTCCGCTATCCTCTCAAGCTGATTCCTTATATCTATGTGCTGAGGGCAGGCCCGCTCGCATTTTCCGCACTTTATGCAGTCCGACGCCTTGCCATAGGTTTCTGTATAATTTGAGTAATACACCTTATGGGTGGAAAAGCCCTCAAGCTCAGACCTTTTTTCGGCATTGAACAGCTCAAAGTATCTCGGAATAGCAATATTCTTTGGGCACTCCGTCAGGCAGTAGCCGCAGGATGTGCACGGTATGGAAATGCTCGAATTGATTATGTCTGCCGCCCTTTCCACTATCTCAAGCTCTTCCTTCGTCATGGGCTTGAAATCCTGCATATTCGCGGTATTGTCCAAAAGCTGTTCCATGCTCGACATTCCGCTGAGCACCATCATTACATGCTCAAGGCTTGCGGCATATCTTATCGCCCACGCAGCCGGCGACGAGTTCGGCGCATATGACTTAAACAGGTCCTCCGCCTCCTTTGGTACATTGGCGAGCGCTCCGCCCTTTACCGGCTCCATCACTATGACCGGCTTTCCGTGCCGCACCGCCGTCTCATAGCATTTGCGGGACTGTATGCTGCCGCTTTCCCAGTCAAGATAATTTATCTGGAGCTGCACAAACTCAGTCTCGGGGTGCGCGGTGAGAATCTCATCAAGCAGCTCGGCCGTGTCGTGAAAGGAAAAGCCTATCTTTTTTATCTTACCCTCGTCCCTTTTGCGGGCTATAAATTCAAACGCCTTGTATTTTTCGGCAATAGCATAATGATTCACACCGAGATTATGCAGCAGGTAATAATCGAAATAATCCACCCCGCACTTTTCAAGCTGCTCGTTGAAAATGCGCTCCAAATCGTCCGCCGACTTTAAAAACATAGTCGGCATTTTTGTCGCCAGAGTAAAGCTGTCCCGCGGATGCCTCTTGACAAGCGCATCTCTTATCACCGTCTCGCTCTTGAAATTATGATACATATACGCCGTGTCAAAATATGTAAAGCCGCGCTCTAAAAATATATCAGTCATTTTGCAGACGGTATCGATATCTACCGCGTCATTCTCAAGCAGCGGCAGCCGCATAAATCCGAATCCGAGCTTTTTCATTTTTCAGACCCCCAAATCAAATCCGGCACTTCAGATGCAAGCACACAGCCGGCTTTTATAGATAAATAATATCATAATGGTTTACTAAAATCAAACATCCACTTATATATACCTGCTGTCCCAAAAAATAAATATCCGTTCACTTAACTTTTTTATGCTAAAAAAACGCCGTCAAAAACATGACGGCGGCTTTTTGCATTTATGTTAAACAAACGCGCATTTTATCGTGCGGCAGAGTATCAGAAAATCCTCTTTTATCGAAATGTCCTTGATATAATCGAGATTTATCTGCATTTTCTGCGGCAGTATTTCCTCAATGTAATACCTCTCAGGGTCCTCCCTGCCGGAAAGCATATCATTTTCATGCCGGAATTTGATAGACGCCATGCCCGTTATTCCCGGACGCACCAGCAGCGTAGCCATCATCTCGTCGGTGTACTCATTTACATAACGCCTAACCTCCGGCCGCGGACCGACAAGACTCATATGTCCCGCAAGCACATTTAAGAACTGAGGGAATTCATCCAATCGGGTCTTGCGCAGGAAATGTCCAAAGCGCGTGATGCGCGGATCCCTGTCGCCGACCGTGAGCTTTGCTCCTATCTTGTCGGCGTCCTGTACCATTGTCCTGAATTTGAATATGCGGAAATTACTGTCATACCTCCCCACGCGCTCCTGTCTGTAAAACACCGGGCCCTTAGATGTGCACTTGACCAAAATCCCGCATATAATAAGCACCGGCGAGGTTATTATAAGCAGTAGAAGGCAGACAAAAATATCGAAAAAGCGCTTGAGCGCAAATGTCGCCCCGCGCTTTGCAAGATACGGCAGATATTTTTTCACCTCATCATTTTGCATGCTGGGCGGCAATTTCTCTGACTGCTTTTGCGACATATTCTACATCATCCTTCGTCATGGCCGGATACAGCGGTATCGACAGCTCTTCATCAAACAACTTTTCCGCATTCGGATATTGGCCGCGGCACGTGTTATAATTGTTTACATAAAACGGGTGCAGGTGCACGGGTATGAAGTGCACGCTTATGCCTATATTATAGTCCTCCGTCATAATGCGGGCAAACTCGTCGCGGCCTATGCTGAGCTCATCGCTCTTTATCCTTATCGCGTACAGATGCCACGCATGCCGGCCCATATCGGATATTTTCAGCGGCTCTACGCCCTTCACACCCTCAAACGCCCTGCCGTAGATGTAGGCGTATTCCTCTCTCAGGCTCTGCATGGCGTCCAGCTTGTCAAGCTGCGCAAGGCCCAGTGCGGCGGCGATATCCGTCATATTATATTTATGCCCCGCGTACTGCACCTCATACCTCCATGAGCCACCCTTTGAGTATCTGTTCCACGCATTCCTGCTCATTCCGTGAAGCGACATCACCCTCGCTCTGCTTATAAACTCCTCATCGTCAGAGGTCAGCATGCCGCCCTCACCTGTGGACAAATTCTTTGTAGCGTAAAAGCTGAAGGCTGTCGCGTTATGTCCCCCGCCGACGGGAGTGCCCTTATATGTAGCACATACGGCGTGTGCGGCATCCTCTACGACAAACAGCCCGTTTTTTTCCGCTATGCCGTTTATCTTGTCCATATCGCAGGCCTGCCCGGCATAATGCACGGGGATTATGCCCTTTGTTTTGGGCGTTATCTTTTTCTCTATCTCCTCCGGCGAGATAAGCCCGGTATCCGGGTCTATGTCTGCGAACACAGGCGTTGCACCGGTATGAACTATCGTATTGACGGTAGAGCAGAAGGTGTACGGCGTGGTTATAACCTCGTCCCCCTGCCCGACGCCGTGTGAGAGCAGCGCAAGATGCAGCGCCGCCGTGCAGGAATTGACCGCCAGCGCGTATTTCGCGCCGACAATAGATGCAAACTTCTCCTCAAACTCCGACACCTTTGGCCCTCTCGACCACCAGTTTGATTCTATGGCCTCCGTTACTCCCTTAAGCTCGTCCCCGTCGTGGCAAGGCAGGCCGTAAGGCAGAAAGTCCTTTCTTTTTTCCAGTGACATATATTTTTCTCCTCTCAAATCCAAGCTTGATTAAAGCAATCGCAGAAGCAGCGCGGCTTTAAGCGTCACAGCATGGATTTCACATTCCTTTATATATGGAAAATCTCTTACAAATATCAAGGGGCAGCTAAATTGCATCAATGGCTGCACAGGACGGCATCGCATCCGGCTCTCAGCAGCCCACTGCAGGACGTCCTGTGCAAGCGGCATTCCTGCTCTCTTAGAGCCGGGCAGAGTACCTCATGTTGCGATATCCGCCGATTGAGCTTTAGCTTCTGTACTAAATCGGATAAACGGCCAAAGACACATCTGCCGTGATAGTATGGCCGGCGTCCGCCATTATCTGTGTGACATGGCTTCGTATTCGCAGCATAGTTTAATCACAGAACCTCTGTTTCCTCAAGTGCTGCAATAAATTTTTTGGCAAGATTGCGGTAGTCGTGATACTCCTTGACATAGGCAAGACCCTTTTGCCCCATCTCATACCGCTCTTCCGGCGTCATTGCGGCTATTTTGCCGACCGCGTCGGCCACTGCCTGCGGGTCGGCCGCGGGAATTGAAAGTCCGCCGCCGCTGTCGCGCACGGGGTCGTTCGGAGCCTCCACCGCATTTATTATCGGCTTTGCCGCCATAAGATAATCATAAAACTTGTTCATGCCGGCGCCGTATTTGTAAAGCGGGCTCTTTTTCGCGCCTATATACAGCACATCCGCCATCTTAAGCATGGTGAGAGCCTGGTTTTTCGTAACGCTGTCTACAAAATAAACATTTTTAAGTCCCAGCGAGCGTGCCTGCTCCTTAAGCTTGGGCTTTACCACGCCGTCGCCGACAAGTACAACTGCCTTGCCGCCGTCCATAAGCGCGGCGGAGCTGATTAGGTCCTCAAGCGAATTAGATATCGCGTGGCCGCCGGCGTACATGACTATGAATTTGCCCTCGTCCCTCAGCCTGTCGATAAGCGCCTTATCCTCAGGCGGCGCCGGCTCCGACGTGTCCTCCGCCAGTATCCCGTTCGGCACTGCGCGGAATTTCGCGTCGCTTACTCCGCGCTCACGCATATATATGTCCGCGGCGGGAAGTATCGATATTACCCTGAAGCTGTCCTTTAGGGCCTTATCGGTCACATGCTGCATAAATTTCATGGCCGGATTTTTATCTGTGATATTGCCCATTTCATAAAGCGTCTGCGGCCATATGTCATGTATTTCAAAATACAGGCGTGCTCCGGCGTGCTTTGCTATCTTCTCCGCCGGGTATATGTCGAACGGATAAGTCGATGATGCGATAACGACGTCCGGCTTGAGTTCCTCAGCAAGTCTTTTCGCATGGCTGCTGAGCTGTCTTACAAACGAAAACATGTTGCGCACACGCCCGAGGTTGTTTCCGTGATACTTGTTCGTCTTTATCCACAGATAATCTACGCCGTCTATATTTTCCGTCGTGAAGCTTTTCTCTATGACGGGATTCTTTTTTCGCAGATGCGAAAAATCCGCCGCTATCATCGTGACGCTGTGCCCCGCCTTCGCCCACTCAACCGACATAAAATACGGCCGAAACTCCATGCCGTGATACACCGACCCGGCGTAATGGTTTATATATACTATATTCAAGGCTATTCCCCCACTAAATCATCGTCTGTTTTTCGCTTTGCACCATGCAAAGCCGGACCTTGCCCACAACAGCTCTTTTTTGATAAATAAGTTTACCATAATATTATTATGTAAATCAGCCCGGCATAATCGCTCCGTCGCGGATTGGCTGGCCGAAAATGCGGCATATCAGATGCAAAAGCCTTATTTAAGCCGGCCCGGCACGCAGGGCTATTATCATGCAATTAAAATTCAGCAATGCGGCGGCGCATAAAGCGGATTTACCTGCCATAGCGACTAAATAACGGCTAATGTCAGCCTTCGTCAAAAATAATATCAACCGGTGCGCTCTCAAGGTCTGCGGCAAAAGCATTCATCATACCGCAGCAAGGCTTAGATTCGCTTAAGTAATTTCATCTGTCAAGGCCGCCGGAGCAGCAGTATATATTTACCAAGACGACTTAGCTGGCCAGCTTTTTAACAAGAGGCGCGCGGCACGCCAGCGCATCAGAGGTCGCTTATTTGGCAAACAGATACATCCGGCCGCGGCCGGCGATGGCTTTACGGCGTCTTTTAAGGCCGCAAGGTCCTTTTACCGCTGCGGCATTAAAGCAAGCCGCAATTCAACAGCAAAAGCCCTGAACCCGAAAGTCAGGGCCGTTTAAGCGGCCGTCTAAAGCCTGTGTATATTATCGCCGTCTATTCCCGCCATAAGATTTCGCGTATCGAAGACAAGGCGTGAGCTCTCAGCGATAAGCGCCGCGTCATACGCGCTGTGGTCGGTAGCTATGACGACTATATCCGCCGCCTCCAGCACAGCCTTATCAAGGCCGGCCGACTTAAGCGTTTTACCGTCAATATCCACCTGCGGCACAAACGGGTCGTTGTAGGAAAAGTCACAGCCGTATTGGATAAACAGCCTCGCCATTTCTATCGCCGGCGATTCGCGTATATCGTTGATATTCGGCTTGTACGCCATGCCGAGCATAAGCACCTTTGAGCCCTTGAGCGGCTTGCCGGCATTGTTCAGCACTTCACCCACGCGCGATACGCAGTACTGCGGCATGCCGCTGTTAATTTCGCACGCCGCTTCTATCATGCTTGTGGAGCACTTATACTCCTTGGCCTTATATGTCAGATACATCGGGTCGACGGGGATGCAGTGGCCTCCGGGCCCCGGTCCGGGATAAAACGCCATAAAGCCGTAGGGCTTTGTCTTTGCGGCGTCTATTACCTCCCATACGGGGATATCCATTTTTTCGCATATCTTTGCAAACTCGTTTACCAGCGCTATATTTACAAACCTGAAGGAATTTTCCAGTATCTTTTCAAGCTCTGCTACCTTTGGGCTTGAGACGGGATGTATGGCTCCCTCAAGCACCGTGCCGTAATACAGCGCCGCAAGCTCGGTGCATACCGGTGTGACGCCGCCGACCACCTTGGGGGTGTTGCGGGTGTTGTATTTTTTGTTGCCGGGGTCGACACGCTCGGCAGAAAAGGCCAAGAATATGTCCTTTCCTATCTCAAAGCCGCGTTTTTCAAGCAAAGGCTGTACTATCTCCTCCGTTGTCCCGGGATAGGTGGTGCTCTCCAGCACCACCAGCGTACCGGCGGAAACATTTTCCGCCACCTCCTCAGCCGCGCTGCGCACATATGATATGTCCGGCTGATAGTGGCTGTCTATCGGCGTCGGCACGCATATTACTATTACATCACACTCTGCAAGCTTTGAAAAATCCGCCGACGCAGACAGCTTGCCCGTGTCCCTGAGCTCCTTTACCGTATCACTGCTCACATCAAGGATATGGCTTTTGCCGGAATTTATTATGTCAACCACGGCCCCGTTTACATCAAAGCCTGTGGAGCAAAGCCCCGACATCGCGTTATTTACAAGCAGCGGCAGACCGACATAGCCCATTCCTATTATTCCCGCTGCCGCCGATTTATTCTCCAATTTGCCGCGAAGGCTGTCACTGTACATCCGTCTGTTCTCCCCTGTCATCAACTGCACCCTTACTCTGTGAATCGTTTGCTCCGGCAGAGCCTTCCTCCTGTCCGCCGGTTTCCGTATCAGCCGCCTGAATATCGTCGTGCTCAAAGGTCGGCACGAGCCGGCGAACTTCATTGAACATGTCGTTTATATCCTCGCTGTCAAGCGTGGACTGGAGTGTTTTTATCTCCGACGCAAAATCCGACTGGTCGAACTCAAGCGGCTTCATCACGAATATTTTGGCGTTGCTGGTCTTTGTGACGTTTTCGTCCTTGAGGCTTATCTCCTCAAAAAGCTTGTCGCCCGGGCGCAGTCCCGTAAACACAATCTTTATGTCCTCATTTGGCTGCAGGCCGGAAAGCTTTATAAGGTCGCAGGCAAGGTCATATATTTTTACAGGCTCGCCCATGTCCAGCACAAAAATTTCGCCGCCGTTCGCCATGGCGCCGGCCTCCAGCACAAGCTGCACCGCCTCGGGTATCGTCATAAAATAGCGCCGCATGTCGGGATGCGTCACCGTTACCGGCCCGCCGCGCTCAATCTGCTTTTGGAAGGTCGGCACGACGCTGCCGTTTGAGCCTAAAACATTGCCGAACCGCACCGCGGCAAAGTCGGTGTCTGACAGTCCGTTGAGCATTTGTATCGTCATTTCCGCAATGCGCTTCGAGGCGCCCATTATGTTAGTCGGGTTGACCGCCTTGTCGGTAGAGATAAGTATCATCTTCTCGACGCCGTGCATTATTGCGGCATTTGCCACGTTTAGAGTGCCGAACACGTTGTTTTTTATCGCCTCGCGCGGATTAATCTCCATCATAGGCACGTGCTTGTGCGCCGCTGCATGGAATATTATCTGCGGCTTGGTTTCGTCAAAAACCTCCTTAAGCCGTTTGCTGTCTCTTACGGAGCCGAGCTTAAGGCAGTACTGCCCGGCGTATTTTTCCTTTAATTCCGCGTCTATATAAAACAGGCCGTTTTCGTTAAAATCGTATATTACGAGCTTTGCGCAGCCGAAGGAGAGCACCTGACGGCATATCTCAGAGCCTATGGAGCCGGCACCGCCGGTGACCATGACCACCTTGCCGCATATAAAGTCCCTGACCGTCTGCATGTTAAGATGTACGCTGTCGCGTCTCAGCAGCTCCTCAAGGTTTATGTTTGCGACCACCGCGGTGTTAAGGTCGACATCGGCTATGTTGCCGAATCTGCGCACAGGGCATTTCATCTGGCGGCAGACCTCCAGCACATACTCCAGCGTTTCCCTGTCCGCTGTCGGAATGGCGACTATAACCTCGTCCACAAAATATTTTTTTATGGCTTCCTTCATCTGCTGGCGGCCGCCGTATATCTTGATGCCACCCAAGCGCTTGCCGATAAGCGATTCGTCATCGTCAATAAATACGACCGGACGCATATTTTCATGCGGACTTGACAGCTTGTTCTGCAAAAAACGACCCGCCTCGCCGGCACCGTATATCAGCACTCGCTTATCGCCTGCACTTCGGCTGAAGCGTGCGTTCGTCGCCGTCACAAGGCGTATTGAAAAGCGGCCGAGTATCATAAGCAGGAATGAAAGTATGCAAACGCCCGCCACAAACTCGAACATATACCCGGTCTCAAGCCAGCGGTGCCCTACGGCCAGTATGACAAAAGAAACAAAGGATGATATCATCTGCCTGAGGCTGTCGCCGAGTCCCATATGCTTCCACACGCTGCGGTAGCAGCCCGCTATCAAATTGACTAAAAATATGACCGCAAATGTCGAAAGTATAAACTGCGTCTGATAATGCTGCATAGCGTACGGCGGATTGTCAAGGTTAGAATACCTGAAGCGGTACATTGCAAAGGTAGACAGCGCAACCGCCAAAAGGTCCCACAGCATAAACGCTATCTGCGATAATCTTTTCTTCAGCTTGTCCATAACACTTATCTTTTCCCATCAATTAAAATAGCGGACATTTCCTCACAGTACACTGTTAATTTAAAATATCCGCTCATAAACTCCGAGTTTCCACCAATTACATTAATTCTCACTTAGATATTATACGAAATACGGACGTTAAAGTCAATCTCTACACATATTACAGTAATTTAATATTTCAATTTTTACATAACCCGTGTTATAATGTTTTATATACAGATTTTATGTCGCACTGCGCTTTGTGTACACCGCACTGCTGCAGAGGCCGGGCGGCTTTATATGTGAGCTGCCGCGCCGGGCTCTTCATCTGCAGAAGATGCTTGCATGAGGCGCACGGCGCATGCTTATATCAATTTGTCAGCCTTTCGACGGCCTTATGACCTTGCAGCAGATTCTTAGTCCGTTTTTTTGCTGTATGCGCACACCCGCTGCATTGCCGAAGCACTGCGGTATATGCTTATCAATACAGCGGCAAAGCATTTTTACATATGGATTACACTCTGACACGCTTATCCTGCACCGTCATTATTGTTATTTTTGGCGGCGTATGAGCTGCTTAAACCTATGTTTATGCGCTTGTGCATACAGGACATTTAACATATATGATATGAGCATTTCAGCCTGCTGTCCGCGCAGTTTGGCTAGAAAAGGCTGCAGGCAATAAGCACAATCAAGCAGCGGAGGTTAATATATTGGAATTTAAGATAAATCCCGATTCATACAACTCAATATTTGCAGTCCCGGCGGAGGTGGTCGACAGGCATATAAAGCTTGCGGGCAGCATACAGCTCAAGGCCCTGCTCTGGCTCCTGCGCCGCAACGGCGGGCAGTGGGAAATATCAGACATCGCAGCGGCACTTGGTGCAGCCGAGCCTGATGTAAGGGATGCGCTTCAATACTGGGTGGAGGCCGGCATTCTGATAAAGCGCGGTGCGGAGCAGACTGACGCTGCTGCCGAAGGCCGCACGGTCTCTGAGGCGGGAAACATAATTGAACTCACTGCTTCAGAGCACGACGCTGTACACAGCGTCTCGTCCGGAATTAAGGCGGCGGTGAAGCGGCATCAGACTCAAGCCGCCCAAAAGCCGACACGTGATGAGGTGGCGCGCCGCGGTGCCGAGTCGCCGGAGATAGCCTTTCTGCTTAACGAGGCGCAGAAGAAATTCGGCCGCAACATCACTCAGGCGGAGGCGTCTACGCTTGTGTGGCTGCACGACTACGAGGGGCTGCCGGTCGCAGTTATAATAATGATTATCGAATACATAGTTTCCGAGGGCAGGGGCACCATAAAATATCTTGAAAGGACGGCGGTGGACTGGTCTCAAAAGGAGATAAACACCGTCGAAAAAGCTGAGAAGCACATCTGTGCAATAATGTCCAGCCGCAAGGCGTGGAACCGTGTTGAGCGCGCCATGTCCATAGATCACCGACGCCCCAGCGCAAAGGAGCAGCAGGCCGCCGACCGCTGGGTCAACGAATGGGGCTTTTCGCAGGATATGCTGCGTGCTGCTTACGACCAGTGCGTCGACGCGACGGCCAAAATATCCATTCCCTACATAAACAAGATACTCGAAAAGTGGCACAAGGCCGGCATAAAGACACCGGAGGATGTCGCGGACGGCAATGCCGAGCATGCCTCGTCAAGGTCGCAGAAAACGGCGCAGAAGTCTTATGACATTGACGAAATAGAGCGCAGGATAAACGAGCAGTATAAATAAAGGAGGTATTACGGGTGGGCTACGGCAGTGATATTTACCGGCAGGCATTTGAGGCAGTGAAGCAGCGGCGGCTCAAGGCCGAAGCTGTGCAGCGCGAGACCTATTCAAAGCTTTGCCGTCTGCGTCCGCGCATATCAGAGATAGACCATCAGCTTTCCTCTTTAGGGGTACAGGCTGCAAAGGCCGCGGCAGTCGGCGAAAGCGTTTTTGATATAAAAAAGGAGTATGATAAGCTCAGTGCCGAAAAGGGCCGGGCTTTGTCGGAGCTTGGGATAAGCCCCGACCGTCTTGAGCCGCATTATGAATGCAAAGAGTGCAATGACACTGGATATGTAAACGGCAGTCCGTGCAGCTGTGTAGAGCGTCTTGCGCGCGATATTGCATATGGCAGGCTCAACAGCACAGCTCCGGCCAAGCTGTCGGATTTTTCTTCATTTAATCTTGAGTATTACTCTGACAGGCCGCTCGAAAACGGCGATGTGCCGTCGAAAATAATGACTGACAACTTCATGTTCGCGATGGAGTATGCCTCAAAATTCAGCCTCTCCTCTAAAAGTGTGCTGTTCATGGGGCCGACGGGGCTTGGCAAGACACATCTTTCGCTTGCGATAGCAAAGTCTGTTATAGACAAAAACTACGGCGTGATATACGGCAGTGCACAGGACTTTATGCGCAAAATAGAAAACGAGCATTTCGGCAGGGAAAGCGGTGATGCTCTCGGCACTCTGCTGGAATGTGACCTGCTTATATTCGACGACCTCGGCACGGAGTTTAACACCGCCTTTTCCGTTTCGGTGCTTTACAACATAGTCAACACGCGGCTTTTATATTCACGCCCGACAATAATGAGTACCAATCTCACACTTAAGGAGATTGAGGACAGATACGGTGAACGAGTGCTTTCGAGGATAATAGGCAGTTATTTTATAAAAAAATTCTGCGGCGAGGATATCCGGAAAATAAAAGCCTTCGGATAGCTATTTGCCGGCAGGCTGATAACGGGAGGAGATATTTATGCTTAATCTGCTTACGATAGCCGGCTCCGACAGCTGCGGCGGCGCCGGGATACAGGCTGATATAAAGACATTTTGCGCGCACGGCTGCTACGGCATGAGTATAATCACCGCCGTAACCGCGCAAAATACGCAGGGCGTCGCTGCATCGCTCGACATTCCGCCGGAGATGATAACGGCGCAGGCCGACGCTGTTTTCAGCGACATACGCGTCGACGCCGTCAAGACCGGCATGCTCTCATGCGTTGATACAATAAAATGCGTTTCGGACATTATAAAAAAATACTCGCCTAAATTTTATGTGCTTGACCCGGTCATGATATCAAAAAGCGGCTTTGCACTGCTCAGGGACGACGCGGTGGAATCGGTTATATCTCTGCTGCTGCCGCTCTGCTGCATAGTCACGCCGAATATCCCGGAGGCAGAGAGGATATCCGGCATGAAAATAAAGTCGGAGACAGATGCGAGGGAGGCCGCAAAAAGAATATATTCCTTCGGGCCTAAAAGCGTGCTCATAAAGGGCGGGCATCTTGACGGCGACCCAACGGATTTGCTGTACGACGGAAGCTCCTTCACTGTCTTCCCCGGCAGGAGGATAGACACCAAGAATACCCACGGCACCGGCTGTACCCTCTCCGCCGCTGTCGCCTGCAGTCTCGCCGCCGGCACGGATATCACTGAAGCGGTAAGGCGCGCAAAGGCTTATGTCTCCACCGGCATTGAGCATTCACTCGATATAGGCTCCGGCTGCGGGCCGCTGCACCATTTTTACGACCTGTACTCAAAGGGCAATATAAATTAATATACATGGCCGCTGCACTTTACGGCAAGGTGAAGTCATACAGACAGTTCTGACTTACTGCCTGTTATTTCGATTATACAAAAATTTTATACCTACTGACAAAAAAGCCGGTATACCCCCTTCCCTATTTTTAGTAAAAATTCACCCTGCCGCAGGGCTTGAAATTCGACAAAAGCAGTAGTATAATACATTTAAATGCAGTGACGGAGACGTTGTCCGGCCAAATATTTTTCAGAGAGCCGCCGTGAAGGTGCGAGGCGGTAAAATATTCCGGGCATAATCCCTCCCGAGCAGACACGCCGAAACGGCAGTAAGCGTGGACGGTGCTCACCGTTATATGAGAGTGCAGCTATCATGCCGCATGCTGAGCGGCCGTATTTTTACGGCAAATAGAGTGGTACCGCGGAGATTTGTGTCTTCGTCTCTATATTGAGGCGAGGGCTTTTTTATTTGCCCGACGCCTGACTGATAAAATATTTTTATTGGGGGAAGCAAAATGCTCACGCTTGACAAAATCTATCATGCCTCGTACGTCCTTAAGGGCCACATCCGGTACACCGACCTCATACATTCAACAGACATATGTCCCGGAACGGACCTTTATCTTAAGACCGAAAATCTTCAGGTCACCGGCGCCTTTAAGATACGCGGCGCTTTTTATAAGATATCGCAGCTCAGCGAGGAGGAGAAAAGCCGCGGCGTTATCGCCTGCTCTGCCGGCAACCACGCGCAGGGCGTTGCTTTGGCGTCGACGCGCAACGGCATAAAGTCGCTTATCTGCCTGCCGGACGGTGCGCCGATATCAAAGGTTGAGGCGACAAAGAAATACGGCGCGCAGGTAAAGCTGGTTGACGGCACCTACGACGATGCGTATGAGGAGGCGCTCCGCCTTTATCAGAAGGAGGGATACACCTTCATTCACCCGTTTGACGACGAGGACGTGATAGCCGGACAGGGCACCATAGGCCTTGAGATTTTGGAGCAGCTGCCTGACGTTGAATGCGTAATCGTCCCTATAGGCGGCGGCGGGCTCATATCCGGCGTGGCCATGGCCGTAAAGAAGCTTAATCCCAGCGTCAAGGTGTACGGCGTTCAGGCGAGCGGTGCGCCGAGCATGCAAAGGGCGGTTGCCGAGGGCAAAAAGATAACGCTTGACTCCGTCTCCACCATAGCCGACGGCATAGCCGTAAAGACCCCCGGTGATTTGACATATGAGCTGTGCAGCAAATATGTCGATGAAATAGTGACCGTTACCGACGACGAGATTTCCTCGGCCATACTCACGCTTATTGAGCAGCAGAAGCTGATAACCGAGGGTGCCGGCGCCGTAGCCGTTGCGGCGGCAATGTTCAACAAGGTGCCGATAGAGGGCAAAAAGACCGTATGCCTGCTTTCGGGCGGAAACATCGACGTCAATATTCTCTCACGCGTGATAAAGCGCGGCCTGCTCAAGTCCGGACGCACATATGCTCTCAGCATTGAGCTTATAGACAAGCCGGGCCAGCTCAAGGGAGTATCCTCCATAATAGCCGACACCGGCGCAAACGTAATCGCCATACACCACGAGCGCGCCGACGCGAACTCCGACATAAACGGCTGCTATCTCAGAGTCGTTATGGAGACGCGCAACTACGAGCATGTCGAGCAGGTAAAGAGCGCGCTGAAAAACGCCGGCTACAAAATTTCGTAGGCCATACACGATATATGTACGGCCCTTCCGGCATTGCCGGATAAGGAGCTGTGCTCTTAATAAATAGCTTTAAGCTGATACAGGAGGTATTATCATGACAGAAAAAATATACACAAAAAATGCACCCGATGCGATAGGCCCATATTCGCAGGCTGCAGTGACCGGAGGCATGGTTTACACGTCCGGCCAGATTGCCATAGACCCGGCCACCGGAGAGCTGGACGGCAATGACATAAGGTCGCAGACACACAGGGTCATGAAAAATCTCGCCGCCGTGCTCGAGGCCGCCGGAAGCAGTCTTGACGAGTGCGTAAAGACCACCTGCTTTATAGCCGACATAGCCGATTTTTCCGCTTTCAACGAGGTATACGCCGAATATATCACCTCGAAGCCGGCACGCTCCTGCGTCGCCGTAAAGTCGCTGCCGAAGAATGCACTTGTAGAGGTTGAGGTCATTGCGTCAGTAAAAAAATAATGCCGGTATCTAAATATAAAGCACAAAAGTCCCCGTGCCTTAGGCGCGGGGACTTTTATTGGGGTCGGGAATCCAAGGATTCTGTCGATAGCTATGACTATTGTCCGATTAGCCTAAAGTGGTGCGTGAAGGCAGAAAAAGCGTCAGCGAAAGACATCAAATACGACGCAGCAGACGTGTAATGGATATTGCAAAGTCTGCTGGATGCGTGCGTGACCATTCCAACTTTTACGGCACAAAACCGCCGCTTCAGCGGTCCTGTTTATCTATTTGGCAGATCCTCCGATCCTGCTGCGGCAGAACGCATTAATAAGTAAATCTATTTAAAAGACGTATTTTAAAGCTGCTGAATATATTTTCAAGGCACGGGAAAAATAACTGCTGAACATATTTTATCTTTACCGGCGTGCCAGCAGTTTCTTCGCCGGCGTCTCAAAAAGGAGAAGCATGATTATATTTCTATAATCATGGGTGAAAGCACAATGGCAGTGACATTTATCAGAGCAGTTATACTTTATGTGTGCGTCGTGATAGCACTGAGGCTTATGGGCAAACGGCAGATAGGCGAGATGCAGCCAAAAGAGCTCGTTATAACCATACTTATAGCCGAGCTTGCCGCAATTCCGATGTCAGACCTCAACAGCCCGCTTATAAACGGAGTGATAGCCATACTCACGCTTATTGTACTGGAAATATTTCTTTCTGTTATATCGCTTAAAAGCAATACCTTTCGCAGACTCCTCAACGGCCGCCCCGCGATAGTTATCAATAAGGGAGTAATAGACCAGAAGGCGCTTAAAAATCTAAGATTTACCGCTGAAGAGCTGATGGAAAGTCTTCGTCAGCAGGAGGTCTTCGATATTTCCGATGTAAAATATGCAATAGTGGAAACCACCGGAAAGCTCAGTGTGCTGCTCAACGCCGACAGGCAGCCGCTTACACCGTCAGACACTAAAACCGCTCCCGCGTCAGACGCAGCGCTTAATGTATGCCTTATCTGCGACGGAAAAATAAAAAAAGAGAGCTTTAACCGCTGCTCTCTTACTCAAAAGGACGTTGAACAAATTCTTACAACACGCCGGCTTAAGGTAAGGGACGTATTTCTCATGACAGCCGATGAAAACGGAAATTACAATATCATAAGCAAGGACTGCTGAGCATCAAGCAACGTACTGCTCGGAAAATATGCCGCTGCCGCAATATCTGATGCATATAGCGTCAGCGGCGTAAAATGGAGGGGATATTTTGAAAAGATTGATAGCGGCTGCCGTGCTCATGCTTATGCTCGTTTCTTTCTGCACCGTCGGCGTTGTCCAGATACTCAGCCACGAGGATAAAATAATCGGCATAATCTCACAGGCAGTAGAAGCGGCGGAAAACGAAGACTATCAGCTTGCCTACGAGCTTGCCGTAAAGAGCGAGGAGGAGTGGATAAGTTCAGAACAGGAGCTTGCCCCGTTTACGAGCCATCTTCATTTGAACGACGTGGGGCTGGCAATATCTAAACTTCCGCCTCTTATCAAATACGGCAACAAATCCCAGTTTATATCGGAATGCAAATATACAATAGTGCAGATAACGCATCTTGCCGACAGCGAGGTCCCCTCTCTGTCAAATATATTTTAAAGTTTAACCCCCGCCCGCAGCCAAGCGGACGGGGTTAATTATGTGTGCTTAAAAGCTGCGGGCCAGGCATTGCAAAATAGTAAAGCCGCCGGCAGGCGGGCAGCCAGCGCATGCTATGTAAATAGTCTCTCCTGACTCTTCAAATATTAGCAAACGGTCATTGCAGCACAGACACATGCGCCAATCACAGGCGGCTGAACACATTTTTTAAATTTGATAAAGCTTTCCTACAGCCTATAAAATTTTCTGCCTGCCGGCAGAGAAAAATTTTCCCCAGCTAAGGCTTTAACAGACGCTTGCAATGCCGCCTTATACATGCAAGCAGGCCGCTTTTAAACGGCATAGGCTCAACAGTATAACATTTTACTTCGCCGTCACCGGCTAAGCGGCTTGCCAAGTTAACCTGCGATGCACGGCAATTGCCGCGGCCCGTGTAAACACATCCCTGCCCCATATACCGCATTGCAGGGTGTACGTCTTTTATCCGGGGCTATCACAACACAAACGATTGCTTTCGAGAGCTTATGCCTGTCAAGCAATGGCCGAACCGGCTTTTTTCATATATGCAAAAAAGCTTTGATTTACTTCCTCGCCCTGACGATAAGGAAATTCGGCTTTATATACTCCTGTTTAAATTTTGGGTGCTTTTTTACCACCTCGGAATCGGGAGAAGTTTCACAGACTGCTTCTATAATAAACCCTGCATCAGCAATTTCGGTAAGTATTTCACCCATTGTACGGTGATATTTTTCAACTCCATCGACAAACCAGCTTATCACCCGAAGCCCGCTTTCATTGTAGTTTGAAAACTTATATGACACGGGCTCTCCTCGTTCATTACAGATATATCCTCCTTCCTCGCTGTTTTTTGTCGCGGTGACTACCGGATGCTCCTGTGAAAACAAAAGCTGCCCTCCGTCATTTAATAATGCATATATGTCGCATATCAGCTTATGAAAATCCTCTATATAGTGAAAAGCAAGTGAGCTGTATACGAAATCGAATTTTTCATTTAAGGCGTGAATGTCGGTCATGCTCATATTTATATACTCAATTTCCTCTCCATATGATTCACGCCTTGCGACATCGAGCATTTTTTGCGATATATCGACGCCTACCACACGCTTTGCGCCGCGCCGCAGAAAATCCGCGCAGTTGCGGCCAAAGCCGCAGCCCAAATCCAGCACGGTTTTTCCTGCAAGGCACGGCAAAAGGCCGCGCATAGCCGGCTGCTCCAATAAATCGTTATAATTGTCACTGCGTTTTCTCAGCTCGTAATATCCACTGAAAAATTCCGGGTTGTCGTATATGTTCTGCTGCATAAGCGTCATCTCCTCTTTTTATAATTGATTAAAAGCCATGAGACAAAGCAAGCGTCTGCTGCCGCAGGCTTAGCCGATGGTTTTAGCTTTTCGGGTCAGGCAGTGGGGAACTGATTTACAGTTCCATAATACATATTTCCGGCAAGCGCTTTCAAGACACGCTGAATTTTATTTTATAGCTTCGTTAAGCACGGCCAAACGCCTTTTGCCGTTATAACGCTGATTTTGGATAGTTTGCCGCCAGCAGCCAGCTTCGCTGCAGTTTCAGGTAAGATTCTTTGCGAGGCACCTCCGCTAACAGGCTGCGATTTCTCTAAACGGCAAAACCGCCGAAGACGGTCAGGCCATCCCCGGCGGGATTAATTTTGATTTTGTATCAGGAGGCATAGCCTTTGCCAAAATCCTCTTATTCACCTGCACTGTTCTGCGCATTTTCGCCAGGCATCGTCCACGCGTGGTGATTGGTATGCAGCAGCTCATGCGCCAGATGTGACAGCGGTTTTTCTAAATATTCCTCATAGCACTTCTTTATGGACGGATTTTCATGAGAGAATCTGAGATTATTCACCTTGTCAAGCCCGTAAAGCACCTCGCAGCGCTCCTCGGCGAGCTCTCTGCCGTCGGCTATCGGCTGGCCGCCGCCTCCGGCACAGCCGCCCGGGCAGGCCATAATCTCAACAAAATGATACTGCACCTTACCTCTGCGCACGGCTTCCATAAGCCTTCTGGTATTGCCGAGCCCGCTGGCCACAGCCACCTTAAGCGTCTGTCCGGCAAGATTAAACTCCGCCTCCTTCCAGCCGTCCATGCCTCTCACCTTGCTGAAGGAGTCAGGGTCGGGATTGCGGCCGGTGACAAAATAGTACGCCGTCCTCAGTGCAGCTTCCATAACGCCGCCGGTAGCGCCAAATATGACGCCGGCACCGGAGGCGGTGCCCAGCGGAGAATCGAACTCCTCTTCCTCAAGTCCGCGGACATTTATGTGCTCAGCGCGTATGAGGCGCTCTATCTCTCTCGTCGTCTGCACGACATCGACATCCTGTCCGCCGCCCGCATCGTTCATCACGGGTATGGCCGCCTCATGCTTCTTGGCAATGCACGGCATTACCGATATTGAATATATCTTCGACGGCTCAACGCCGAGCAGCTGCGCATAATACGACTTTGCTACAGCGCCGAACATCTGCTGCGGCGATTTTGCGCTGGAGAGCTGGTCCACCATGTCCGGATACTGCGATTTCATAAAGCGCACCCAGCCGGGGCAGCAGGAGGTAAACATCGGCAGCTCGGAAACGTCACCGTTTTTCAATCTCTCCAAAAATTCGCTTGCTTCCTCCATTATGGTGAGGTCGGCGCTGAAATCAGTGTCAAAAATATAGTTAAAGCCGACCTTTCGCAGCGCCGATACAAGACGCTTGACTGTGGCGAACTCCCTTGAAAGGCCGAACGCCTCACCCCATGCTGCACGGACCGCAGGGGCTATCTGCACGACAGTAATCTTTTCCGGGTCGGCAAGAGCATCAAGCACCCTGTCGACATCGTCGCGCTCTCTGAGTGCGCCTACCGGGCAGTGGGTTATGCACTGTCCGCACAGTGCGCAGTCGGATTCCTTTATCCGCCTGTTGTGCGAAACGTCTATCGTCGTTCTCGAGCCGGTGCCTGCGACATCCCAGATATGCAGGTCCTGAATTTTGTCGCACACCTGAATGCATCTCATGCATTTGATGCATTTCTGCGCATTCCTTATAAGCGGAAAATCAGAGGGCCAGCCTGCTTTTGGCAGCTTTGTCTCAAACGGCAGCTCAAGTATATCTAAATCGTTGGCTATTTTCTGCAGGCTGCAGTTGCCGCTGCGTGCGCATATGGCGCATCTGCAGTCGTGCTGCGAGAGTATAAGCTCGACATTGTTCTTTCTGCTCTCACGCACCTTGGGGCTGTTGGTATGTATCACCATTCCCTCTTTTACCTTGTTGTTGCAGGCGGTGACGAGCTTCGTGCAGTCCTCCACCTCAACGACGCACACGCGACAGGCGCCTATCTCGTTTATGCCCTTGAGATAGCACAGCGTCGGTATGGTTATCCCCGCGCTCTTAGCCGCATCGAGAATGGTGGTTTCCTCTTTTACCTTTATCTTCTGTCCGTTTATCGTTATGTTTACCATTTCTCAACCCTGCCTCCCTTAAGAATGCCAAAGCCGAAGTGGTCGCAGCGGAGGCAGCGTCTCGACTCCTGGTCGGCCTCCTCCTTGGTCATGCAGCATTCTATCATATTGAAGTCCTTCGCTCTTTCGGAAGGCTTGCGCTCTTTCATATTGACTCTTGCACAGCTTACCCTGTCATCAAGGCGTACCTCGGGTATTTTAACGTCCGTCGATATAATGTGGTTGTAGCCCAAGAATTCGTCTATATTTGCCGCTGCGACCTTTCCGGCTGCTATGGCGCGTATGACGGTGGCGGGGCCGGTGACGCAGTCGCCGCCGGCAAATATGCCGGTGAGGTCCTTGGTGTTGACGCCGCTCCAGTTAAGGGCGTCGATAACGCCTCTCTTTACGGTGACGCCGTACTTTTCAAATGCCTTTGACTCGATACCCTGTCCTATAGCCACTATTACCATGTCGCAGGCGAGCCTTACCTCCTCCTGCTGTGAATCGACAGGCGCCGCCCTGCCGTTTTTGATCGGGCCGATTATCTGCGGCTGTACCCACAGCGCGGCCACATTGCCGTCCTTGTCCTTTTCAATGCGGAGCGGAGAATGGAGGTCAAGCAGCTCGCAGCCCTCCTCTATCGCGCCCTCTACCTCCTCCGGCATGGCCGTCATATCGACGGCGCGGCGGCGGTAGGCTATCCTCAGCCGCTTGGCACCGAGCCTTATGGCCGAACGCGCGACGTCCATCGCAACGTTGCCGCCGCCTATAACCACAATGTCCTTGCCGGTAAAGTCGGGCATCTCGTCGTCACCTATGCCGCGCAGCATCTCAACCGCCGAGATTACGCCATTGGCATCCTCGCCCTCTATGCCTATCTTGCGGTCTATGTGTGCGCCTATGGCTATGTACACGGCGTCATACTCGTTTCTCAAATCTACAATGCTCGGATTTTCGCCTACCGTGACGCCGGTTTTTACCTTTATGCCGAGGCTTATAAGCTGGTCTATTTCATCGTCGAGAACCTTTCTCGGCAGGCGGTAGTTCGGTATTCCGTAGCGCAGCATGCCGCCCAGCCTTTTCCGCTGCTCGAATATAGTGACCTCATGGCCCATAAGCGTGAGGTAATACGCAGCGCTTATTCCGCAGGGGCCGCCTCCTATTACGGCAACCTTTTTGCCGGTCGACACTGCCGGCACCGGCAGCGGCACATCGCCGGCCATTTCAACGGCAAAGCGCTTGAGTCCGCGTATATTGACGGGGTCATCCATCATCGTGCGGCGGCAGCGCACCTCGCAGGGGTGCTCGCATATAAGCCCGCACACCGCCGGCAGCGGATTGTCCTTTCTTATAAGCCGTACGGCATCGCCGTACCGGCCCTCGGCCACCAGCGCGACATAGCCCGGTATGTCAACGCCGGCCGGGCACTGCGAAACGCACGGCACCGGCTGATTAAGCTCAAGCTTGCAGCGTCCGCGCAGCACGTGCTCCTCAAAATCGTCACGGAAGCCCTTGATGCCCTTTAAAACCATCTGCGCCGCCTCATAGCCTATCGCACAGTCGGCGGTGTAGTATATGTTCTTCGCCGTCTTTTCAATCATGTCGATAGTTTCAAGAGTGCCTTCGCCATCCAGTACATCCTCCATCAGCTTCTGCAGCTGACCCAGTCCGACCCTGCACGGCACGCATTTGCCGCAGGACTGCGCATGGCACATCTTGAGAAACGACGACGCCAGATCCACAGGACATAGTCCTGACGGGCTGGCGCTTATACGCCTCTCAAGGTCCTTGTAAAGCTCTTCTATCGTTGTCTGAGCCTTACTTTGAGTAATGATGCTTAATCTGCTCATAATACCTCCCATTTCTGCCCATAAATTATTTATATGAATAATATGAAGTTTTATAAACCCTACGTAAAGTAGTTAACATTGCGGTATACAGCAAAAAAGAGCAACATTCGTCTTTTCAACAAATGCTGCCCAGGCGGTCGGTCAAACTGAAATTTTTACATGTCTCATTCTCATCAACTTATTCCGTCAGCAAAATTATTTATTATATGTAATGTTAAAATTAATAAAAACTCCCGCTGAAATCTATACTTCATTTGTATAATTCAACGATAACTACGATTTTTTATATTATACTGCCGAGTATATATTTTGTCAAGCTGGTATGTTCATCCGCGGTTTTTTGGCAGAATTTGTCAAATATGTATATTATTCTCGATAACTTGGCAGCTCTTATTTGTTCTTCGGCAGTGCTCAAAACGTGCCCCTATATATAATGGTCTGCACAGCCGAGCACTATTCCCTATTACGTCGGTATTATACCGCTGCTTAGCCGGCTCTGCTCAGCCGCAAATGCCGGACATATCAAGTCCGAAAAGCCGGCAGGCGTTTTCAGCGGATGCTTTCAGCAGCCGTGATTTATCGGTTGCGCGTATCTCGGCAGCTCTCTGCGCTGTGAAGGCAATCATGGAGGAGTCGCATCTTTGCCCGCGGCATGGCACCGGCGCCATGTAGGGTGCGTCAGTCTCAAAAAGCAGATATTCCTCCGGCATGGCCTTTACGACCGCCGTTCTTTTTACCGCGTTCTTAAATGTCAGAGCGCCGCCGACGCCGATATACATACCGAGCCTCGTCACCTCACGCATCATCTCCACACTGCCGGAAAAGCAGTGCAGCACACCGCGCGGCTTATATTCTCTCAGTATGTCCATCATATCGCCGTGCGCCTCGCCGTCGTGCAGTATGACCGGGAGGCCAAGCTCCTCCGCGAGCTCAAGCTGCTTTATGAATATCTCCCTCTGTGCGTCACGCGCGGTGCCCTCATATCTGTGGTCAAGCCCTATCTCGCCTATTGCGACGACCTTTTTGTGCTCTGCCATATTCCGCAGCAAATCTATTGCAGACGAAGCGCTCATGCGCCTTCCGCCGTCCCAGTCGTGCGGATATATCCCGCATGCGGCATAAAAATAGTCGTACTTCTCCGCAAGCCTCACCGACGCGCGTGAGCTTTCGATGTGGGTCCCGCAGTTTATCACCGCGCGCACGCCCCTATCCGGCAGAGAGGAGAGCAGTTCCTCCCTGTCGGCGTCAAAGCGTTCCATATCATAATGTGCATGTGTATCGAATATTATATCGCTCATTTTATTCCTTCCATAAATTCCCGTACAGCTTAAACCGCTCACGGCCGATAAACGCTCGTGCCAATATTAAAGGCCCTGCCGGCAAAGCTGGTGATTGCGCGGCAGGGCCGTTGCAGAACAGTCAGTATACCTTAGATTATGCACAGCCGGCACTGAGCGCGCATCCACGCCAAGCAACATTAGGCACACATCCAGCACGCCTTGAGGCTATGCCCAAGCGGCATCAGCGGCATGTCCGCAGTCCGGCGCATTCAGCACTATTTCATCTCAGCTTGCTGCCTGCCGGTATGCCGTCGGCAAATACTACCTTTATTCCGCCGTCGGGAGTGTCGGCCGAAAGTATCATGCCGTTTGACTCCACACCGCGGAGCTTAGCCGGCTTGAGATTCGTAACGACTATCACATTGTGACCCTTAAGCTCATCCGGCGAATAATATTTTGCTATGCCTGAAACCACTGTGCGCTCACTGACGCCGTCAAACAGCGTAAATTTGAGCAGCTTGTCCGCCTTTTCTATTTTTTGGCAGTCTGTTACTCTGCACACCGTAAGCTCGGATTTCAAAAAGTCATCAATGTCTATCTGAGGCTTTTCTTCCTTTTCGTCAGCGGGCTTTTCATCAGCAGCTTTTGCCGATTGCTTGTTGGATTTTTCGAGCAGCGCCTGCAGCTCCTCCAATTCCTTTTGAGTGTCCAGACGCGGAAACAGGTTTTCAGCCTTGCTTATCCCGCTGCCCTTATGCACGCCGAAGCTTTGGGTGCTGTCCCACGTAACCTCATTTTCAGAGACGCCTATCTGCTTTTGTATGCTCTCGGCCGTCTGCGGCATAAACGGCGTGAGCAGTACCGATATTATGCGCAGCGTCTCGCAGAGGTTGTATATTACACAGGCAAGCCTGTCCTTTTTGCTTTCGTCCTTGCCGAGCACCCACGGTGATGTCTCGTCGATATACTTGTTGGCTCGTGAGACAAGCCGCCACAGCGACGTAAGCGCCTTTGCGAACTGAAGCTCATCAAGATACTTTTCCACCTCGGTCTTTACCTGCGCCGCCGTCGACATAAGGTCGTCGTCATATTCACCGCCCTCACGCGTCTGCGGGATACTGCCGCCGAAATACTTTACAGCCATCGAAACACTGCGCGACACAAGATTGCCGAGGTCATTTGCGAGGTCGGAGTTTATGCGGTTTATAAATGCCCTGTTGGTAAAGGAGCCGTCGGCGCCGAAGGGAATCTCCTTAAGCAGATAATACCTTATAGCGTCTACCGAATATCTCTCGCTGAGCACCACCGGGTCGACGACATTACCCTTGGACTTTGACATCTTGTCACCGTCGAACATCAGCCAGCCGTGTGCAAATATCTTCTTGGGCAGCGGCTCACCGAGTGCCATAAGTATTGCCGGCCATATTATGGAATGGAAGCGCACTATGTCCTTTGCCATAAGGTGCACATCCGCCGGCCAGTACTTTTTATAAAGCGAATCGTCGTCCGAGCCGTAGCCCAGCGCCGTTATATAGTTTGACAGCGCGTCTATCCACACATAAATAACATGCTCAGGGTCAAAGTCGACAGGTATGCCCCATTTTACCGACGTGCGCGACACGCACAGGTCCTCAAGGCCCGGCTTTATAAAGTTGTTTATCATCTCGTTTACGCGTGATGCCGGCTGCAAAAAGTCGGGATTGCTTTTATAAAGCTCGAGCAGGCGGTCGGCGTATTTTGAAAGGCGGAAGAAGTATGCCTCCTCCGACATCTCCGTCACCTCGCGGCCGCAGTCGGGGCACTTGCCGTCGACAAGTTGGGTCTTTGTCCAGAACGCCTCGCAGGGAGTGCAGTACATGCCCTTATACTCGCTCTTGTATATCTCGCCCTTGTCATACAGCTCTTTGAATATCTTCTGGACGCTTTTTACGTGGTAATCGTCCGTGGTCCTTATAAATTTATCATAGGATATGTTTAAAAGCTTCCACAGCTCTTTTGTGCTTTTGCATATCCTGTCGACATGCTCCTGAGGCGTTACGCCCTCCTTCTCAGCCGTCTGCGCTATCTTCTGCCCGTGCTCGTCGAGGCCAGTCAGAAACATTACATCATAACCGCGCATTCGCTTATACCTCGCGACAGCGTCAGCCGCCACAGTCGTATACGAATTGCCTATATGCAGATTCGACGACGGGTAGTATATCGGCGTAGTGATGTAAAATGTTTTCATAACTTTCCCTCCGAAAAATAATAAACTTCATAACTCGTTTTCTAACGCATTATAAAGTTTATTATACCATCTTTTGCCTGAAAAACAACAGTGCTCTCGAAATTTATGCCGTTTGCTGCGAACACACGGCCGCCTGCCGTATCTTATCAGGATGATTTTTCACGGGCTTACTTATAATATATTTTGAGGCTGCCGCTCCCTTTGTCCAGCACCATGCAGTCTATCACAGAGCGTATGACGCCGGATTTTGCCTCGCAGCTTATGTCCTTCGACAGAAAAATATCCGCCAACGCCTTTATTGACGGGCCCGACTGCTCCTCTCTTTTCAGCTCGTCCGCAATTCTCTCCCTTTCCCTTTTAAGCCGCGCCGCCACGGCTGTATAATCCTCAAGACTGTCGGCACCGGCAAGATAAGCCTGCCGCGCGCGCTCAAGGCTTGCGGCATTTTTGTGAAGCTGAGCTTCGAGACTGCTGCGTCCGCTCTCTCTTCCGGCGCGGTGACACGTTATATCCTCCGCAAGCGGTATATCTCTCTGCATTGAGCTTATCACCGCCTGCTTCAGCAGCTTGTCGGAAATATGCTGGCTGGCATAGCACCTGCCTCGCACATATCTCCCGCACCGCCAGTAGCCTCCGGCTTTGACTATGCTCCCGCCGCAGGCAGCGCATTTGACCATGCCGGACAGCCAGTCGGCTCCCCTTGCGTCGGCGGCGGATATCTGCTTTCTTCTCCCCGCGTTTTCTTTATATAGCGCCTGGACCTGTTCCCATGCTTCTTTTTCTATAATAGGCGCATGCTCCCCCAAAACGAGGATTTCTTCGCCGTCGCTTTTTCTCCATCTCACCATACCGCAGTACACGGGATTTTGCAGTATATACTCCACCGCCCGCGTTTCAAAGCTGCCGCCGCGCTTGGTGCGCACGCCCGACGAATTGAGCCAGCGCGCTATCGACAGGCAGCCGCAGCCGCCAATATACCTTGAATATATTTCTCTGACGGCCCGGCTCTCCTCGGGCTGTATCACAAGGCCGGACTGCGTCATGACATACCCCAGCGGCGGCGACGACTGATACTGCCCCTTAAGCGCCTTTTCCGTCATCGTCCGGCGCACATCCTCCGAAAGATTGAGGCTGTAATATTCGTCCATAGCCTCTATAAATGCTTCCATGATTATCGACATCTTGTTTTCCTTGTCAATAGGCTCCTTAATTGAAATCACTTCTATTCCGCATTTGTTGCGGAGGATGGACTTGTAGACCACGCTGTCCTCCCTGTTTCTCGCAAAGCGGCTAAATTTATAGAGCAGCAGCACATCGAACGGCCGCTCTCCGGATTTTGCAGCGGCTATCATACGCTGAAAGGCCGGGCGGTCGCTGCTTCTGCCGGATATTCCCTCGTCTATGTAAATGTGGTTGTTTAAAATCTGCATATTATTTTTCTTGGCATAGTCGCGCATCTCCCTCAGCTGCGACGGCGGAGAAAACTCCGCCTGCTCCTCAGTCGAGACACGGATATAACAGCCGGCACGATGCATTTTTTAGCCCCCATTTAAAAGCATTTTCAATTAATAAGTATTGACTTTGAGCCGGCAGTATGCTATTCTTGCATGGTATAAATGGGTATATTATATCTTATTTTCGACTTTCACCTCGGTCTGCTTTTATAGCTTTAAGACTCCAAAGTTTTACGTGCTCGGCATCACCGCAAGAGTAACGCGGAGCGCGGCTGCCGGGCAGGCACTGCAGCGAGTTAGGCAGACATCATGTAAAACTTAATATATATGCGGGTATGGCGGAATTGGCAGCTTTGAGGCCGAAGCGCCGCCGGCGGCGGATGCAGCGAGGCCGAAAAGGCGCAGCGGTCGGCGAGTGGCAAGGCGGCTTGTCCGCCGAAGGCAGAGCCGGGCACCGCAAGAGTAACGCGGAGCGCGGCTGCCGGGTAGACACTGCGGAGAGTTAGGCAGACATCAGGTAAAACTTAATATATATGCGGGTATGGCGGAATTGGCAGACGCGCTAGATTCAGGTTCTAGTGAGGGTTCCTTCATGCAGGTTCAAGTCCTGTTACCCGCACCATCGGCAGGGCAAGCGTCACATCGCTTGCCCTGACTTTTATTCATTCTGAAAAAAGTCAGGTCGCGCTCGTTCTGCTGTCTTCCATTTCAACATTGAACCAGCTTCGATAGGCTTCAATGTTGTTTCAGAGAGGATTTATACACTCAAATACTGTAAGAACATTCGTGCCATTGTAGAACCCTGTAGAAAAAGCTGAAGTTGCTTTTTCTACAGGGTTTTGCTATACTTAAATTGAAAAAATATTTATATTATCGGAACAAACTGGCAAAGTGAACAAAAAAGAAAACATAATTAAGACGATCTAACAAGGACAATATGCAGATGGTAGTTTCGGAAAACTTCATACTGTGGATTCTATATTAAAACGCAAAATATCTACGGCATCAACCAAAAATTGTCTTTCATATTTATAGAATAAAAAAGACTCTAAGCAATATCGAGTTGCTCGTGAGGAAAATAATATGATTTATCCACCGAATTTGAGACGCGGAGATACAATCGGTGTATTCACACCTTCATATCCACTGGCCAGTAAAGCTTTCGGGGCTACTATGTTGGCGGTTTCTCATCTTGAAGTAAGTGGTTATAAGGTAAAATTGGGAAAATTGATAGATAAAAAAGATGGATATCATTCCGGTTCTATATGCGATCGGGCCAATTAGTTTAATACTTTCGTTACCGATGATTCGGTGCAATGTATTATGGCGGCTGTGGGAGGAAGGGTATCCAATTCTATTCTTCCTTATATCAATTATGCACAACTGCGGAAAACGCCCAAAATTATAATCGGTCATTCTGATGTAACAGCTATCCTTCTCGGCGTTTACCAAATGACGGGAATCTTACCTACTATGGGCCAAATTTTTTCACAGCATTTGGGCAGTATCCTCCGTTTTTAGAGGCAACAGACCAATGTTTAAAGGATATCCTAGGCGGATATTCTGTCCCATATGCTTATACGATGCCCTCCATTTTTTCAGACGAACTCACCAACTGGGAAAAGGGGCCAACTCATAAAACACCAATCCCAAATCAGTGGATTACTGTGCACGGCGGGAAAGCAACTGGTAGATTGATCGGCGGAAATCTAAATACTATAACCGGAATTTATGGCAGCAAGTATATGCCTGAAATTTGCCAGGGAGATATTCTGCTTTTAGAGGATACGGAAAAATTTGCCTCCCATGTCGAACGATATTTTTCATTGCTGAAGATATGTGGAATATTTGATAAGATTGGTGGGCTTATTTTGGGAAAACATCGCAAATTTGACGATCAGGGAACCGGTAAAAAATCTTATCAAATTTTGATTGAAATAATTGGGACACCCAATTTTCCCATACTTGCTGATTTTGATTGTTGCCATACCATTCCGATGCTTACCCTCCCAATCGGAAAAACAGTTGAACTGGATGCTTATTTACAGATGATACGGCTTCTGACATAATCAGAAAATTCCAATTTGAATATCAGTAAATTATGACCTCTCAACAGAGGTTACAGTGTTTTAATAAAATCCTCCAAAAGCCTTGAAAATAAAGGATTTATCGCAATGTGTCTGCCTTATCTCTTTATACGGTTACA
>CALYBL010000030.1 GCA_944412495.1 uncultured Clostridia bacterium
GCAGCGCCGGCAAGCAGAACGATAGCTAATATCCTTTTCAGCATAATACTACCTCCTAATGGCTGTTTGATTTTATATATCTGAAGCAATTTCTGCCAAAAGTTTAACGTCCTGCATTTTACCATACAATATGTAGGCTTGTCCCAATATATGGGGTGGTGCGGCGCTGCCGCATAAGGGCAGC
Organism: uncultured Clostridia bacterium; assembly: GCA_944412495.1. Lineage (GTDB taxonomy): Bacteria > Bacillota > Clostridia > Oscillospirales > Acutalibacteraceae > Timburyella. The sequence goes on from CALYBL010000030.1 coordinate 185, forward strand.
GCCGCAAGAGGGACTATCTATTTTACCTCGAACTCGGCGGCGAAATATTGGGGTTGTTCAAAATTTACGCTCCTGCCTTCTTCATCAATTTCATTAACCGCTATTAAAATTCTGTATTCACCCTTTGAAAATTTACTATATGGCCAATCAATAGGAAATTCACTTAAATCAGATGATGTGTTCGGCTCCGAACAATATATTGGCATTAACATAGAAAATCCAATATATGAAACAAGTGAATCATATGCATACCATTGACCATCAGTATTTTTGAACTCTATCCCGCGATATCCAGTATATCCATATTCATTGATATAAAATATACGGCCTGTGTTATTGTCTATAGTCAGATTGAAATAAAATTTTCCGTCTTCATAATAGTATGAATTTACTGCCATATTTACATCTTCAACAATCCATTCATCTTTCATATAAGTTTTTTCAGCCTTGTAATTTGGAGTGGACGAAGACGAAGACAGGATAAACAATGCAGCGCCGGCAAGCAGAACGATAGCTAAGATCCTTTTCAGCATAATATATTACCCCCTTTTGAGTAGTTTTATATTGTTTAATCTATACTATATCCAAAGCAATTTCCGCCTAAATATTTTACAGCAGTAGCTACATCAGTAAAAGTAGTATTCGGATATGCTAAATTATCATTACTACCAGACACAAATCCTGTAATATATGCATATTTTTTGCCGTTAATTATTCCCGATATAACAACAGGCCCCCCGCTTGCGCCTTGTAGAGAATAACAATTAACACTGGATACATAATAATTTTTTTTATCTTTATATTTTATGACAGAATCAATTGAAGTCACTTTCCCTGAAGATCTATAATTTGGGGGCAATTTCCAAGAATGAACAGACACTTGCCCTCCTACAGGCGCATATCCGAGCATGCCATGGTAATTATCATCTGTCCATTCTCCGCCGCCAATTATTGTTTTTACAGGGGCAACATTAGAGCTTACATCTTTCTTTATAAATCCAACGTCAACTATTGCATTTGTTTCCTCTTCATTATCAGCCTTTTTTCTCAATGCTCCCATTGTTAGGGTATCACACGAAACAGTATGAAATACATCTCCTATTTCTCCGCAATGAGCGGCAGTCAGCCAGCCAACCTCGCCGTTAAGCTTAACTGCCATGCCCATCGAACATGAAGCATATTCTTCAAAATCCTGTGAATCATAAAGTTTATTTAAAAACATAGTACGATTTTTTATTTCTCCACCAGAGGCAAGGTAAACAGAAGAAGTGGGCACTATTTCGTTTGGCTCTTCAGTATATTCTATTCTGACACAGTCCAGATTATCAATGTCATTTAAAACAGCTATTTTCTCGGCTATTTCCTCAGCCTCCGCAGCCGATGCCGCTGATGCAGTTGATGCCGTATCCGCACTTGACAAAACAGCCGCCTGCTGGCTTACGGCCTCCGCTTTTGCTTCATCAAGCTTCTCGCTTATCGCTCCTACCGATAGACCGCTGTTACTCGTCTCGACTACAACCTCGTTTTCATATACATCCTCATATACAGAATATACACCAAGCTCACTCATATTCTCTGCTATGATCTCTTTTATGGTATTCATTTCGTTTACAGAATACTTCGTCGGGTCGGTAACTACACTGTAGCCGTCATATTCAACTGCTACCTCCAGCAGGTCCTCGTCAATTATTTTTCCCAAATCGTCTGTCTCTATTACCTCATTTGCATCCAAGTTGAACACCTGAGCCTCAACCTCTGACGACTGCACCTCCTTATATGCCTTTGTCCTTGCCCTGCCAAGCCGCTCTTCAAGAGCGTCAAAGGCTTCGTTTATACTGGCATTTACCTCGTTCTCGTCTATGGCGCATATCACGAGATTGCCGTTATCGTCAAGGTACATTCCGCTGTATGCATCCTTATCCATGTTGAAGAGCAATTCGTGATACAGTGGGAGCGACGTCATCTGATTCACGGCAAATTCCGACGTCAAAAACGGGTCTACATATTCATCCGCGCTGTTTTCGTCGCTCGACGCCGTAAAGGAGCATACCAGCACAGCCGCAAGCGCCACATAAGCAATTTTGTACAGTCCTTTAAACTTAATCATTGAACTTCCCCTCCATTTGTAATTCTAAATTTTTAGCATCTCCCTTAAAATCATTGCCGGAGATATCCAAAAGCTTCCAATATCCCCTATACACATTATATATTCGCCGCCAAAAGTTGTCAATAGTTTTATATAAAAATTAATGCATAATCACAAAGAACTATGTTGAAAATCGGGAGCCACAGGCAATTAACAATAAAATATATCAACTAATATAGTTTATATATGGAATATTTCGCTTTTAAATAAAGAAAAATTTGCATGAAATATGTCGAAATGAATTTGTTGATTTTTATTTATGAAGAGCATCTGCATTTTTAGTAATTTGAAGAAAATACTACCATATTTTTTGAATTTAAGTTATAATCTATGTATAATATAGCGCAAGTCACAACAAAAAGGAATAAAAAAGGCGGGATTAAGAAGTGAAAAAAAGTATTATTAAGATTATATGCATGGCTACCGCGGTTTATTTAGTATTTATTATGTGCTGCTCCTCCGTATCTGTATTAGATACTAAGGAAATTACTGATAATGCAGTATATTCTCGAGTTGTAGTAGACTATGAAGAGGAAGGCAGCTCAGAGATTAATAATATACATACGATTGAAATTAATGATTTTCAAAACAGCGAAATGACCATAAAACCAACCATACCCAACGGCACTGTTATAGGCTTAGAAACTATCGGCGCTCAGGCACAGAGCGCCGTGGAAGACGGCTCGACAGTTATTGCCGGAATTAACTGCGACATGTTTGCAATGGAACAGCTCGGTGATTTGATTGCAGGAATTCCTATGAACGCAACAATAATAGACGGCGTTCTTTATACCTCTGCACACAACGTTGGCTCTACTCACCGTCTGCCGGTATTTGCTGTCAAAAGTGACAAAACCCCATTTATAGGAACTCTGCAGATAGAAGGCAGCATTAAGCTTATCACTTTAGACAATACCGTGGAATATTCTTCATATCAGCTTAACAAAAACTTTTCGCTCAACGGAATAGCCGTCTTTACAAGCAGAATAAATGAAGACAGCACCATCAGATTTTATGACATCGAAGAAAATTCCGCTTACGGCGTAAATTCCGATACGCTGAAATATTATATAATCTCCGGCATTGAGGATGCTGCAAACATAAGGGCCGGCGTGACCTACAGAGGTACCGTGAGTAATGTCATAACCGAAAGTCTTGAAGTAAAAATACCTGACGGATGCATAGCTATTGTGGAAAGCCAGAATATAATAAAATCGCTCAGCGTGGGAGACGAGGTGGAGCTTATATATAATATTAACGAAGTAATTGACGGCAAAAAGAATGTAGGAAGCCTGAACGACATAGAGCAATGTGTAGGAGCATATAATTGGATAGTCAAGGACGGTGTGGTTCAAACTGAGGAAATCTATGCAGAGGAGGCTTTCCCGCCTTTAAATTATATTGTCACAACACGAACAGCAAAGACGGGTATAGGAATAAAAGCCGACGGCACAGTAATAGCCGCCACAGTGGACAAAACCTATGTCAACCCTCTCAGCTCCGGAATGACAATGGAGGAATGGGGCGAATATTTTGCGTCGCAGGGGGCCGTAAATGCCGTAAATTTTGACGGCGGGGGCTCTACCGAAATGATAGTAATAAATTCTGACGGAGCTCTTGACACAGTCAACAGCCCTACCGACGGACCAAGCAGAGAAATTTCAACAGGATTATTGTTTATATCAGACAACGGCGAATTTAGGGGTTATGACAGCGAAGAACTCGATTCCTTTACAGTAGTGATTATCGTAATTTTAGCATGCATGACGGTTGGATACGCCGTGTTCGCTGTTGTTAATTACAAGGTAAAAAAGAAAAATAAAAAATGATACCTTAATAGAGCCGCCGGAAAAAACACCTTTGAAAAGCTGCTGAGATAAAATTTAATAAAAACTATATACATAAAAATGATTTAGCGGGCAAGTACAAAGCTTGCCTGCTTTTTATTTTTTCCTTCCACCAAATTTCCTACTATTAATATGTATATGAGCTTTTGTGTTTTCTTGAGATCATTAAGGAGTATTCAATTCCACATTCCCGCATGAAGAAGAAAATAAAAAAACTGAGTCTAAACGCGAACACGCGTCCAGACTCAGCCTGGTGGAGCGGATGATGGGAATCGAACCCACGCTATCAGCTTGGGAAGCTGAAGTTCTGCCATTAAACTACATCCGCACATATTTGGATTATGCCGCTCTTATATAATATAATTTATTAAATTCTTTGTCAATATTTTTCGCATATAAATCCGCAATAAAATCACTGCTGCTGTCTTATTAATGTAAGGCATTTTTGTGAGGCAATTTAAGCAAAACGGATTGCTTCCGATTCAGACACACCTCTTTTACCTTATCCGTTTTTCAAATATATCATGGCATTGATTTAATATAAGATAAAACCAGCACAGCTATTTTCTTTTTAAGGCAACTGTTACTTCGGACCGGTTGTTAAACAGCTGCTTAAGCATCAGGCATTCATATTTTCCCTGCAGCAGCTCTATTCCCTTTCTTATCGCCGCCATGCGGTTTTTCTTTACCAGCTTAAAGGTCATTATCACAATTCCGTCCGGCTTTAAAAAGCCGGCAAAATCCATTATAATGCCCGCCGACTGCTGCACATCCATCTTCATGTCGTTCACTATTATGTCATAGCTGCGATTATTGTCTTGAGCAAAATCCTGCGCAAGACATTTATGATGCGTTATATTAGGATTTTTGCTGACCGCTTCAGCCAAATCCGCAGGATCAACTGCGTCGACAAGGCAGCCCTTTTCGGCAAGCACCCTGCTCCAGCCTCCCGGAGCCGCGCCCAGATCAAGTGCACGTCCTCCCTTTATGCTTATATTGAGATACTCCAGTGCCTCCAGCAGCTTAAACTCCGCGCGGCTGACCGTTTGGGGAAGCATGGCATACCTGCGCATGCCGCCTGGCCAGCTGCTTAAATTATCCGCCGCGGCAGACATTCCGATATAAGCTTCGTCACGGCATATGTATACCGACAATATATTTACAGGGCATCTGACGTTAAGGCTGCAGCCACAGGAGGAGATTTCGTCCGCTATTGTATGCTGAAGCCCCGATATGTCGCACTTTACATCCGCTGAACGCCGTACCTGAACAGAAAACCCGCTGTCCTTTGGAAGTGTATCCTTAATATTATCGCATACCGCCAAAACAGCCTGATTCAAATTGGCCGCGCCGGCATTTTCCAGCGATATCACAATATCGGCCGGACAGATGTGGCGCAGAAAAATAAGACGGCTCTCTCTTACGGCAACCGAAAAGTCAGAAAAGGAAATATCGGTCTCCAAAATTCCCACACCGGCGCCGAGCCATTTGAGAAAATTAAAACTCAAGCCCGCGCCGTTCAGCTCATTCAGGCACAGCTCGGCAGATGCCGGCTGAGACGTAAAAATTATTTTCTGCAACTGCACACCTCCAAAACCAATAAAACGGCAGACACCGACAGCGACGCCGGTATTCGTACAATAAGCCAGTATTATAAGCCCTGGTACTTTGTTTCAAAATGGCTCTGCGTAAAACCGCAGAGCCATTGCTTTTGACTGTCATTTATTAAGCCATATTCCGCGAATCAGACACGGGTTACAAGCCTAATGATAAAGTCTTATTCATCATCCTCAGCCGTATCATCATGGCAGTGGCCGTGACTGTGGTCATGGCCGCAGCAGCAGTCGTCGGATATCTCAAGCTCTATCTTCGTGCCGCAGGACGGGCAGGTAAGCTCCTCATCAAGCATATCCTCATCTATGCAGAGTATTTCATGGCACTGCGGGCACTCTATCTCGTAATAAGCCTCATCATTCATCTCGTCGTCATCGTCGTCATATTCATCGTCGCCGTATACGTCGTCCTCCAAATTGGAAAGGTCCTCGTCCACGGCGTCAACCTGCTCGCACAGGTCGTCATACGACTCCTCAAGATAGTTTATCTCTGCGGCTATATCATCCAGCGCGTCGATTATAGCCTTAATAAGCTTATCCTGCTTGTTGTTCTCGTCAAGAACCAGGCCGTCGGCCAGACCCTTTATATATGCTACCTTATCCGATACTGACATTTCCGTCTCCTCTCCGCCGGAATTTGCCGGCAAAAAAATATCAATATTTGTGCTCTTATATTATATTTATGCACGCTCTAAATATTCACCGGTGCGCGTGTCAACGCGAATCATATCGCCCTCGTTTATAAAGAGCGGCACCCTTATCTCTGCGCCCGTTTCAAGAGTTGCCGGCTTGGTGGTGTTTGTGGCCGTATCGCCCTTAAAGCCGGGGTCGGTCTGAGTAACCTGGAGCTCTACGAATACCGGCGGCTCGACGCCGAAGACCTTGCCTTTATAAGAGAGCACCTTGCAGGTCATATTTTCCTTTACAAATTTGAAGTTGTCGCTGAGCTCCGACGCGTTTATGGGAATAAGCTCGTACGTCTCACCGTCCATGAAGTAGTACAGGTCGCCGTCGGAATAGGAGTATTCCATGTCCTTCCTCTCAACAAATGCTGTGGGGAATTTCTCGGTCGGGTTAAAGGTCTTTTCAATAACGGTGCCGTTTATAACGTCGCGTATCTTAGTCCTTACAAACGCCGCGCCCTTTCCCGGCTTTACGTGCTGGAATTCAACTATCTGCCAGACACTGCCGTCCATCTCAAAAGTAACGCCGTTCCTGAAATCTCCTGCTGAAATCATAAATTATCCATCCTATCTGCCGAGCCCTCGGCGGTTTATCTTTTTACACACATATTAGTTTATAACATGAGCCGTATAATTTCAAGTATTATTTAGCATATTTTCCCTGCCGCGGCCCTGTGCACCGCAGAGCCGCTCAGGATGCCGGCGTCAAGTCCTGCAGCGGGCACCGTGCTCAGAGCTGCTCATAGGTATTTAGAAAATCCTAAGCTATTATTATAAGCTCCTTGTCCGCCTTAGTGAAATTTTTGCAGCCGGACCTTGTGACGCAAACCATATCCTCAATCCTGACGCCAAACCTGCCGGCGAGATATATGCCCGGCTCTATCGTTATGATATTGCCCTCCTCAAGCACCTTTTCGGAGAGGCGCGATACCGTAGGCGCCTCGTGTATGTCTATGCCGACCCCGTGGCCTGTGCTGTGCGTGAAATAATCTCCGTACCCGGCCGCCGATATAACGTCTCTTGCCACTGCGTCAATCTCACTTGCCGCAGCCCCGGCTTTCACCGCGGACAGCGCTTCCATTTGAGCCTCAAGCACGGTGTTGTACACCTTTACCATCTCATCGTCCGGCTGACCTATGCACACCGTACGCGTCATGTCGGAGTCGTAGCCGTTAAGTCTGGCCGCAAAGTCCATGACAAGAAAGTCGCCGTCTTTTAGCCTGTAATCTCCCGGTACGGCGTGAGGTACGGCACTGTTTATGCCTCCCGCTGCTATCGTCTCAAACGCCGTGGCGTCAGCCCCGTTTTTCATCATTATGTACTCGAGCTCCGCCTTTATCTCCTTTTCCGTCATTCCAGGACGTATGAAGCTCAGTATTCCCTCAAACCCCTTTTCGGTTATGCGCTGTGCCCTTTCTATGCACTCCGCTTCTTCTTTGGATTTTACGGCGCGCGCCGACGCTATAAAGGCGTCGAGCTGAGGAGAGGCGCTTACGCTCATGCCGTCTAAAATTGAGCCAAACCGCTCAAGGTCAGACACTGTAATGCCGCTCTCAAGCATGACGTTTTCGGCGCCCAGGTCATACATCATGTGCTTAAGCTGCTCGCTGAGCTTCGTCATAAGCACCGGTTCGATGCCGTCTGCCACATGCTCTGCGGCGGCGCCGTAATAGCGTCCGTCCAAAAAGTACACCGCACGATTCTTGGTAACAACCAGTACGCCGTCCGACGACATAAAGCCGGTAAAATAAAACCTGTTCGCCGGAGTATATATTATAACGGCATCAGTGCTGTGCGTAATAAAATTCATCAGCTTCCTTATTCTTTCCGAAAGCATAACTCACACCTCTATCTCAGCCGGATTTATGATAGACGAGAGCGCGTCTGCGGCAAGAGTGTATACACTCGCGCCAAAGCCGCATATAACACCGCGGCAAACGGCCGATATTACGGATTTGTGCCTGAAGTCCTCGCGGCCGAAAACGTTTGACATATGTACCTCTACAAACGGCTTGTCCGTAAGCGCGATGGCGTCGCGTAGAGCGTATGAGTAATGAGTGTAGGCGCCGGCGTTTATTATCGCGCCGTCGTAGTTATCCCTGACCGACTGTATCGCCTCCACTATCTCGCCTTCTGTATTCGATTGGAAAAAGGTGCACCTCAGCCCAAGCTTTTCCGCGTGACTCTGCGTCAGCTTCTCAATATCCCCGAGTGTAAGGCGGCCGTATATCTCCGGCTCGCGCTTGCCCAGCATATTGAGATTCGGGCCGTTTATTACAAGTATTTGAGACATGTGTATTCCTCCTTGCATAAGTTTACATAATGTATAAAGGTGAATCATTCACACTAAAAAGCCATGTGCAATGCCCTGATTATTTCATAAACGATAAAGACGTAGTAAGACGGCAATCTGCCGTTCTCTCATGCTGTCTGCCGGGCATGAGCGTACAGGAAGCCCCAGCAGTGCGGATGGATGCCGGCATGCTTCCCGTCAAATCCATCATAATGTCGGGCGGCGCATAACAGCCGCTGAATTTGCCGCACACTATTTTCTCTGTGCCAGAAGCGACTGATATATGTTTTTCATTGTCAGTGCATCCTCAGCCTGGGTGCCGTCGGACTCGCATATGACGGTGGGGCGGCAGTTTTTACGAACTATCATTTCCGCTACCGGCTCAAATTCCGGGCCGTATACCGTATCCTCAAAGGTAAGGTGGCGCTTCTCGCCGCCGGCCGTGTATTCTATCTTTGAAAAATGCGAATGAAATTCCCTAAGACGTGAAATGCCTATCCCGTTCTCAAGCTCCTCAAACACCTTTTCCACACTGCCCTTTTCCATCAGCCAGCCGTGGGTGCGCGCGTTGAGATGCCCGAAATCTATGCACGGCAGCAGCCTTTCGTCAAGACGGCAGAATTCTATCGTCTCCTCAAGCGAGCCAAGCTGGTTTATCTTGCCCATTACCTCCGGGCATACGCGTATGTGGGAAAGGCCCTCACCGTCCAGCGCCGTGAGCGTTTTTTTAAGCGTCTCTGTTGCAAGAGCCATGGCTGCAGCTCTGTCCATTTTGCCGCAGGTGCCGACATGCACCACTATCCTGTCACCGCCCATCCAGTCGACGGCGCGGGCGCTCTGCAGCACATAGCCTATGGAGTTTATGCGCTTTTGCTCCTCCGAAGACGCCATGCTTATGTAATACGGCGCGTGCAGCGACGGCTCTATCCCCCGCTCCCTGCAGAGAGCGCCGAATTTTTCAGCCGTCTCCTGCTTTACGCTTACTCCCCTGCCGCACTGATATTCAAACGCATTAAGCCCGAATTTCTCAAGATATTCCGGCATCTGCGACGTATGCTTATAGCCCATTTCAAAAAAGCTGTCCGGTGAGCCCGCCGGGCCGAATCTTATCTCTCTCATTTCAGTATTTTCCTTTCCAGTCCCCTTTTTATTTTAAACAGCCGGCCCGTTTCCTCATGCATGGGTGTGACCAGTATCTTCGTTGTGCCCGACAGGCTGCCGCACAGCATATCGGTAAAAAGCTGGTCGCCGATTATCGCCGTGTTTTTCGATTTTACACCCATCTCGCGGCAGCTGCTCCATGCCCTGAACGGAAGCGGCTTCATCGCCTTTGGGGTGTAGGCTACGCCTATTTTTTCGGCAAACGGCTCAACCCGGCTGCTGCGCGCATTGGATAATATGAGCGTCTTTATGCCCGCCGCAGCTATCTCCTTAAGCCATTTCTCCAGACCTTCTATCGGAGTCTGGCTGAAATGATGCGCCAGCGTGTTGTCCACATCAAGCAAAAGCCCCTCTATGCCCTTTTCCTTAAGAAATGGCACAGATATTTCAAGTATTGAATTAAACCTGTAGTCAGGCTTTAATATCCCCATATTAAACAGTCCAGTTTCCAAAAATATATGCCGGCTGCCAGCATAAAAGCTGGCGCAGCGAGGTAAATTTATAAGGTTTTGAGCAGATTCACGTCTGACCATGACGTATGGCGTCGAGAGGTGAAGGCTAAGATATCAAAATAAAGGTTGAAGAGAAGTATATTGTTTTGCTATAATTATTATATACTTAATCTGTCGTACATTCAACCAAAGGAGGTAGTTGTGAAAAAAATACTCAATGACCTGAAATCGCTTAAGCTTAAAAACTTTATCGTCATCTTCATAGCCGGAATAATCAATTCAATAGGCGTCGTTATGTTTTTGGCTCCGGTAAACATATATGACAGCGGGCTTTCGGGCACCTCCATGCTTTTGTGGGAACTGACTCCGGATGCATTCACCTATTCGCTGTTTTTGCTTGTACTTAACATTCCGTTTTTCATCTACGGGCATAAAAAGCAGGGCACGGTCTTTACGGTCTACTCATTATTTTCCGTAATAATATGCTCGCTTTCAGCATACGTAATAAACTACATACTGCCGGTCGATACCGTCACCTCCTCCCCGTTTGCCGGAAACGACCTGCTTTTATGCTCGCTCTTCGGCGGCATACTCTCAGGTATAGGCAGCGGGCTTACCATGCGGTTTGGCGGCGCGAGCGACGGGCTTGAGGTAACAGCTATTATCTTTGCAAAAAAAATAGGCATTACCGTCGGCACCTTTATCATGATTTACAATGTTATTCTGTATATCGCTATAGGAATCATTATGAGAAGCTGGACGCTGCCTCTGTATTCTATCATCGCATATGCCGCATCTGTAAAGGCTGTGGATTTCATAGTCGAGGGTCTCGACAAGGCAAAGGCAGCAATGATAATAACAGACAAGGCGGACGAAATAAGTCAGGCGCTTTCGGATTCATATGGATTAGGGCTTACACATATTCCCGGAAAAGGATTTTACAACGACACCGAGCTTACGGTAATTTACTTTGTGGTCAACCGGTTTCAGATATCACGCCTTAAGGATATAGTTATGTCGATAGACGCCGACGCCTTTGTGACGATAACCGAGGTTACCGACGTTTACGGCAGCAGTCTCAGGGATGATGAGTGATTGCTGTTAAGGGCCTGCTAAACTCGGATTATGCTCCTTTCACATGCCCTTACAGTACAATATGCAGCTTGAGCTGCACGACCGGCTTCGATTTTATGCCGTGAGCTTTAAGGATTATTCTTTTAAATCCAACAGAATTTAAAAAGAGGATACCATATCAACTATGATTTTTGTCGTAGTTGAAGGTATCCTCTTTTCAGTTTGCATAAGAAGTTTCCTTAAAAAGTCACCTTGCTCCAGCAAATCAATGCTTAGCGGTACTTCCGTTTGCGGGCAGCCTCGGACTTTTTCTTCCTTTTAACAGAGGGCTTCTCATAGTGCTCATGCTTGCGAACCTCTTGAATTACGCCGTCGCGCGCAGTCTGTCTCTTAAAGCGGCGAAGAGCATTCTCCAGCGATTCGTTTTCCTTTATACGCACTTTGCTCATCCAATTCCCTCCCTCCGGCTTTATGCAAAGACATTTGTATTCTTTACTCTTTGTACAGAGAATCGTACAACCCCCTGTACAATATTTATATTATACAATGCCCAGTTTATTGTGTCAAGTATATTCAGCCCTTTTTGACAACTATATTAACAAGCTTATTCTTTACGTATATCTCTTTTACAATAGTCATTCCTGCAATAGCCGCCGCAGTTTTTTCCTCACTCCTGGCGGCTGAAAGTGCCTCGCTTTCGGAAATATCTATCGGCAGCGTTATTCTCGACTTGAGCTTGCCGTTGACCTGTATGGCTATCTCGACACTATTCTCTACGCACTTGGCTTCGTCATATTCCGGCCACCTGCAGTCATGCAGATAGCCGCCGCCTATCACCTTTTCGTAAAGCTCCTCCGTCATGTGCGGCGCAAACGGGTTGAGCAGTATCAGCAGCGTCTCAAATTCCTTTTTTGTAACTGCGCCCTTATCAAGTATCTTATTTACCAGCGTCATGAGTGCCGCAACAGCCGTGTTGAATTTGAGGTTTTCGATATCACCTGTCACCTTTTTTATGGTGCGGTGGAAGTCGGCCTCCAAATCGGCACTCATTCCTCCGCCGACTACCTTGTCGCCGAGGCTCCATATCTTGTCAAGAAAGCGGTTGCAGCCCTTTATCGATTCGGAGTTCCACGACACCTCCTTTTCAAAGTCGCCGATAAACATTATATACAGGCGCAGAGTATCAGCGCCGTACTGCCTTACTATGTCGTTCGGGTCAACCGTATTTCCGCGGGATTTTGACATCTTCTCGCCGTTTTCGCCGAGTATCATGCCGTGGCTCGTGCGCTTTTTATACGGCTCCGGCGTTGTGACGACACCTATATCGTACAGGAATTTGTGCCAGAAGCGGCTGTAAAGCAGGTGCAGCGTTGTGTGCTCCATGCCGCCGTTGTACCAGTCTACCGGCATCCATCTTTCAAGCGCCTCGCGCGATGCCAGCTCCTTGTCGTTATGCGGGTCGCAGTAGCGCAGATAGTACCATGATGAGCCGGCCCACTGCGGCATGGTGTCGGTCTCACGCTTGGCGGGGCCGCCGCAGTGCGGGCATGTCACATTGACCCACGAGTCTATCTTTGAAAGCGGAGACTCGCCGGTATCGGTGGTCTCATACGATTCCACCTCCGGCAGCGTAAGCGGAAGCTCGCTTTCGTCCAGCGGGACATAGCCGCATTTGTCGCATATGATTATGGGTATGGGTTCGCCCCAGTAGCGCTGGCGCGAAAATACCCAGTCGCGCAGCTTGTAGTTTACCTTGGCGTGGCCTATGCCCTCCTTTTCAAGATATTCTATTATCGCCTTCTTGGCCTCCTCCACACTCATGCCGTCGAGCATGCCGGAGTTTACCATTATCCCTTCGGCGCAGTCGGTATATGCCTCCTCGCTCACGTTTCCGCCCTTGACTACCTCGATTATCGGCAGGTCAAACTTTTTAGCGAAATCCCAGTCTCTTGTGTCGTGAGCCGGAACCGCCATTATGGCGCCCGTGCCGTACGTCATGAGGACATAGTCGGAGATAAATATCGGAATTTCCTTGCCGTTGACCGGATTTACAGCCGTCACGCCTTCGATGCGCACACCGGTCTTGTCCTTTGAAAGCTCGGTGCGCTCAAAGTCGGACTTTCGCGCCGACTCCTTCTGATACGCCCTTACGTCGTTCAAATTTTCTATTCTGTCCGCCCATCTGTCTATAAACGGATGCTCCGGAGAAATTACCATGTAGGTAGCGCCGAAAAGAGTGTCCGGACGAGTGGTATATATCAGCAGGTCGTCGCCGGCAGTAGTCTTAAAGGTAACCTCGGCACCTGAGGAACGGCCTATCCAGTTTATCTGCTGAGTTTTTACCCTTTCGGGAAAGTCCACCAATGCAAGGTCGTCAATAAGGCGCTGAGCATATTTGGTTATTCTCAGCATCCATTGACTTTTTTCGCGCTGTACGACGTCGCTTCCGCAGCGCTCGCACACGCCGTCTACGACCTCCTCATTGGCCAGCACGCACTTGCATGAGGTGCACCAGTTGACCGGCATCTCCGCCTTGTAGGCCAGGCCGTGCTTGAACATCTGCAAAAATATCCACTGCGTCCATTTGTAATAGCTCGGGTCGGTGGTGTCTATCTCGCGGTCCCAGTCAAAGGAGTAGCCTATGTTCTCAAGCTGGCTTTTGAAAAATTTTATATTATTCTCATTAACCTTTGCAGGATGTATTTTATTCGCTATGGCAAAGTTTTCCGTCGGCAGACCAAAAGCGTCCCAGCCCATGGGCAGCATGATATTCTGCCCCTGCAGGCGGCGCTTGCGCGCAAGCACGTCCATCGCCGTGTACGGCCGGGCATGTCCGACGTGAAGGCCGTAACCGGACGGATACGGAAACTCTATCAATATATAAAAATTTTCAAGGCCGTCCTTATCGCTGGCCTTAAAGCAGCCGAGCTCCCGCCACTTTTCCTGCCACTTTTTTTCTACTGCTTTAAAATCATATTTCAAAGCGATTTCCTCCTATCATGGGTAAATCTCAAGCTCAAGCAAATGCCAAAAAGCAATTTTCTATTTATTATACTACATCTCTTTAAAATAAAAAAGAGCTTTGAGCACTTATTATTAAATGTTTTTTCGCTCTACAGCTCCCTTATATACATTAAAACGCAAGGCAGGACGCCGATTATTCGGTGTCCTGCAAATCATAGTCCTTATTCCATCTATTCAATCAGCATATCAGATATGTCCAAATGCTGACCGTCCGACCAGTGGCGCTCCAAATCGTAAAAGCGGCGCGTCTCCTCGTAAAAGACATGCACAACAACGCTGCCGTAATCAAGCAGTATCCAGCCGGTGGCTCTCCCCTCTATGTGATCCGGCTCAATTCCGGCCTCGGATAGCTTGAATTCAACCTCATCAGCCAGCGCCTTAACCTGTGTTGACGATGTTGCCGACGCTATTATGAAGTAATCCGCTATTATAGTCAGATCACCTATTTTTATGGCCTCTATGTCCTTTGCTTTCTTGCTGTCAAGCGCCTTTACTGCAATCTCAAGTATCTTTAATGCATCCATAAATAAAAGTTAACCCTTCTAAGTTTTGCGGTTTTGTTATCACGGCCGAAATTTCCGGCAGACAGCCGCCGTTAATCCTCAGACTCTATGTCCGTAACAGAGCCGCCCTCATATGCGTCGGCTCCGCTTTCGTAATCGTCGCTGTCGTGAAGCTCCGTTATCTTCAAATCACTCGCCGTAACTTTGTCGGCATACGGCAAAAAGTGCTCATTTATCATCTCAACATACTCACTCTTGTGTATTGAGAAGTAAGAGAGCTTCTGCCGCAGTCCGTCGGGTCTGGTGGTTATGCTCTGTCCCGGCAATGAGTAGAAATAGATATTATCAAAATTCAGCTCACGCACCTCACCGACGTAATCCAGCACGTCGCCTATCGAAAGGTCGGACGTTACCTCATCAAAGCATGTCTGTGCAATGCTCATCATATCGCCCGCGCCCATATTCATAAGCTTTTTGGCAAATGCTATAACAAAGTCGCGCTGCGCCTTGACACGCCCCAAATCGCCCATGACATAGCTGTTGCGGTGACGCACAAAGCTTTCCGCGTCAGCGCCGTCCAGCAGCACAGTACCTGGGCCGAGATAGTAATGCTCATCGCTCACGGAGTTCCCGACAAGCATTCTGTGGTCAAGCGTCATTTCTACGCCGCCGACAGCGTCGACGACGTTTCTGAAGCCCTTAAGCGTAAATGTCACATAATGGTCGACCGGCAGCCCAAAATAGTCGTTTATGCAGCGCATGAGCGCTTTTATTTTGCTTTCACCGTCCCTGGGATGTCCGTATACCGCATTTACTTTTGCCGTATTACCGGTGCGTATCTCCGTGCCCACAAATGTGTCACGCGGTATCTGAAGCACAGAGGCCTCGTTTTTATCATGGTCGAAGCATACAACCATTATGACGTCGGTAAGATTTTCGCTCTCGTCAAGTCCCGTTACAAGAAAATATGACACTCCGTTGTGATTGCTTGCCCTTATATCTTCAAAGCCCAGATTCGGGTCCTCGCTTTCGCCGCCCTGCTGCAGCGGCCGGTAATCAAGCAAAAACATTCCTGTTAACGAAACTGCCGATATTACAAGCGTAAGAGTTGCCAGTATATTTATAATAATGAGCTTTTTATTGTGCTTTTTCCTCCTGCGCTTGCCCGCAGAGCTCAGATTTATGCTTTTGTTTTTATTCGCCATGTTTATCTCCCTTACGAATTATTGCGTAATATGTCCTTCATTACATCATTATATGCTTCAAGTGTGTCGGGATGTATGTAGCAGTCCCCTTTGTCCAGCAGCTCCCTGACAGAAAACGATAATGCCGCCAGCATGCCGGTATCTATATTAATTTGCACCGCCTCACGCAAATTATCCACGCCGTCAAAGCTTCTGTCATCAGACGTGAAATCAGCCAAATATATTATTTTTTCCAAAAGGCTCATCCTTGCGCGTGCAGTTACATGATACCGCACAGAATTTATTATGTCAACATCATTTATGTTACAATTTTGTCTTATATAGTCGGCTCCTATTATTCCATGCAGGATTTTATAGGTATTACGCTCAATAAATGTGAGCTTTATTCCGTTTTTGTCGCAGTATTCAATCGAGTCCTTAAAGCTCAGCTCCTTCATTATGTCGTGCAGCATTCCGGCAAGATATGCTTTGTCGGTATCGGCACCGTATTTTTGCGCCAGGCTCCTTGCCTGAGATGCGACCCGCATTGAATGATAATATCTTTTAGGCGATAAAATCCCCTTAATTTTTTCCTCATAAGCACTAAAATCCATCTTTTCATCCTCCGACAAATAAAAAACCGGCCGTATTTTTTGTGGGAAAATAGAGCTTAAAGCTATTTCCTGCTCATAATACGTCAAGCCGGCGATTATTGTAAGCACAAAAGCCAGTCAGTCTGTGCATGGTCATTTGGCAGCCCGTAGACTGCTGAAATTGTGACACATTTTTTGCACAGCCGTCAGTCCTTGTACAGCCCGTTTTCGATTATGTACTCATAAACCCCGCCCGGAATATATTCCGAGGCGTTAATACCCGCTTTTATCAAATTCCTTATGTTTGTCGATGAAATTGCCGGGAGCGTTTTATCACTGATTATCACGCAGCCGCCGTCTCTTTCAATGCTGTCGGCATATTCGCCTATTTCGGCAAGGTCGCCGCCGCGGCGAGGCGCTACGCACACTACTGCCTGATGTATTATGTCCTCATATCTCCGCCAGCTTTTCAGCGTCAAAAACATATCGGAGCCGCATATAAGATATATTACGCAGTCCTTACAATCGGCGGAAATTTTTTCTATAGTGTCTATCGTATATGTTGGGCCGCCGCGCAGTATCTCCATGTCCGACACCTCATACCTGCTGCCGAAGGCTATGCGGCACATGGCAAGCCTGTCGCCGTCAGACGTAAGGCTGTTGTGGCTTTTATGATACGGAATGCAGTCAGGCATTATTATAAATCTGTCTGGATTGATTTTTTCATACATCTGCTCTGCCAGCATTACGTGAGCGTTGTGCACGGGGTCAAAGGTACCGCCGAAAAGCGCTATTTTGATGTCCTTCATTATTCCTCCTTGCGTCAAAGCCGTGATGCGTTACAACAATATTCCCGCATAAATCTCTATATTACAATTAAACAATTATTTTATTTATATTTTATGTCAATTTTTTAAATTTTTATTTTTGGTTCCTTTTTATTTCTTCTGTACAGCACTATTTTACGTCCTATCACCTGCACGACCTCCGCCCTAAGCTCAGGCGCTATGCTGTCGGCAAGCTCTCTCGCCGGTCTTCCTGCCGTCTCCAGCACGCTGAGCTTTATCAGCTCCCGCGCCGTCAGCGCGTCGTCACACTGCTTTATCAGGGCCGGCGATATACCATCCTTGCCTATATGGACAACGGCGTCAATGCCGTTTGCCATTCCTCTGAGTACCGCTCTCTGTTTACTTGTCAGCATTTTTCTCCCTCATCATTTCTTCAAGCTTTTCTCTGAATATGTTAAGTGCCCTGCCCCTGTGGCTTACTGCATCCTTTTCCCCTGCGCTCATCTCGGCAAAGCTTATGCCGTTATATAAAAACACCGGGTCATAGCCAAATCCGCCGCTGCCCTCAGGAGACTGCGCTATCACACCGTCGCAGCTGCCCTCGGCGCGCAGCACACGTCCGTCCGGCCACACCGCACAGACAGAGCTCACAAAATGAGCCGTGCGCTCCTGCTCCGGCACATCCTTAAGCGCGGCGAGCAGCTTTGCTATATTTCTTCCGTCATTCCCGTCCTCGCCGGAGTAGCGCTTTGAGTACACTCCCGGCGCGCCGCCTAAAAAGTCCACCATCAGACCGGAATCATCCGCCACCGACGGCAAACCCGTTGCTTTGCAGCCCGCCTGAGCCTTTAAAAACGCGTTTTCCGCAAAGGTGCTGCCCGTCTCCTCAACCTCCTCAAGAGGTGTCTCAAGGTCGGCCTCGCATATTGCAGATATGCCGAGCGGCTTTAGTATGCGCAGCATCTCATCAAGCTTCTTTCTGTTTTTTGTTGCTATAAAAAATGTCATTATCTCTCTCCTGCTGCTGTTTGTTCCGGGTAAGCGCCGAGCATAAGATATCAGCCCTCAAACAGCGCTTCGGTAAATTGGTCGGCGTCAAAGGTCTGCAAGTCGTCTATTCCTTCACCGACGCCGATAAGCTTTACCGGTATGCCGAGGTCGTTCTTTATTGCCAGAACTATGCCGCCCTTTGCCGTGCCGTCGAGCTTCGTCAGCACTATGCCGGTAATGGCAGATGCCGAGGAAAACTCCCTTGCCTGACTGACGGCGTTCTGCCCGGTAGATGCATCAAGGACAAGCAAGGTTTCAATATCCGCCTCCGGCAGCTCTCGCGATACTACCTTTGATATCTTCGCAAGCTCGTCCATAAGATTCTTTTTGTTGTGCAGGCGGCCGGCGGTATCGCATATTATAACGTCGCTGCCGCGAGATTTTGCTGCGGATATCGCGTCGAAAACCACTGCCGCCGGGTCGGAGCCGCCGCCGTGCTTTACTATCTCCGCACCCGCGCGGTCAGCCCACACCTGAAGCTGCTCTATAGCCGCCGCCCTGAAGGTATCGGCCGCTCCGAGTATCACGCTTTTGCCCTGCTGCTTAAGATTATATGCCAGCTTGCCTATCGTAGTAGTCTTGCCGACTCCGTTTACGCCTATGACAAGGATAAGCGACGGCTTTGTGTTAAGATTCAGCTCCGGAGTATCACCGAGCATTTCCCTTATAACACGCTTAAGCGCGCTGCGGGCCTCATCCGGCTCCTTAAGCTTCTCTTCCTTAACTATCTGGCGAAGGCGCTCACATATCGCCATAGATGTATTAACCCCTACATCCGCCGTTACGAGTATTTCCTCAAGCTCGTCGTAAAGATTATCATCTATTTTAGAAAATTTGAATACGTCGTTGAGCTTGGCGGCAAAGGATTCTCTCGTCTTTTTAAGCCCGCCGCTTATTTTACTGAACAGACCCATTTTAATTCACATAGCCTTTCTGACTACAAACAGCAATTTATAATCACGTTGTTCCCTGCCTGTAGCCGGGCAGGGCGTGCTATGAATTCTGCCGTTTCAAGATACTGCCTTAGGAAAATTTGAAGGCAATATAATCGTTTAGTATGATTTTTCACATTTTTAATCAAAGTTATGATTTTGGCAGTATTTCCACTCAAAGGATATACTTAGGCATCACAGCGGAAAATATGGCACAGTACAAATTTGAGCTTATAAAGCCCATTAAAATCAACAGAATATAAATTTACGCCAGGCTGAGGCTTTTTTCAATTTCCGAGGCGTTTATCTGCAAGAGCTTCGACACGCCCTTTTCCTGCATGGTGACGCCGTAGAGAACATCTGCCTCCTCCATTGTCCCGCGGCGGTGGGTTATGATTATAAACTGCGTGCGGGCGCTCATTCTGCGCAGATACTGCGCAAATCTTGTTACATTGACCTCGTCCAGCGCCGCCTCAACCTCGTCGAGTATGCAGAACGGAGGCGGGTTGACCTTCATTATCGCAAAATATATCGATACCGCTATGAGCGCCTTTTCGCCGCCCGAAAGCTGCTCGATTATGGATATATTCTTGCCAGGCGGCTGCACTATTATGTCTATCCCGCTCTGCAGCACGTCGTCTGGGTCGGTAAGCTGCAAATCCGCGCTGCCGCCGCCGAAAAGCTCGGCAAATATCTTTTTAAAATGCCCGTTTATTATGCCAAACTGCTCGGTGAATATCTCGCGCATCTGCTTTGTCAGGCTGTCTATCAGCTTTGTAAGCTCTGCTTTAGACTTTTCCGCATCGTTTATCTGGACGTCTAAAAAGTCATACCGCTCCTTGACCTCCTTGTACTCCTCCACCGCAGCGACATTTACCGCGCCAAGCGCCTTTATTTTTGACTTTACCTCTGACAGCATGCGCTTTGACGCCGCCGGGTCGTCCGTCCTTATTCCCGTCTGCTCCGCCTCTGTCTTAGTGAGCTCGTACTCGTCGTACAGCTGCGCTATTATGTCGTCGTATTCGCGAAGCAGCGTGTCCTTCTTCTCAGCAAGACGTATGACCTCGCCCGCGGCACGCTCCTTCTCCGATATCCTCGTGCGCTCTGCGGCGCGCAGCTCGTTTGCCTGCCTGTCCGCCTCGTCGCGCTTAAGTGAAAGTGACTCTATCTCGGCACGGTGCGCCTCAGCCGACTCGCGCATTCTGCCTACCGCGGCCTCTGTATCCGTTATTTCTTCGTTTAAAGCCGCGTTTTGCTCCTCTATCGACGATATCTCGCCCAGCAGCTGCTCACGTCTGTCGTCATTGCCCTTAAGCCTGTCGCTGAGAGATGATGCCTGCTCCCTCGCCGACTGCTCGTCCTTCTGCGCGGCCACTATTTCCAGACGCGCGGCAGAGATGCGTGCGCTAAGGGCGTCGTGCTCGCCCTTTATCTCGTCGCGGCCGCTGGTCAGCGACGCCAGTTCATCGCTCAGCACCGCCATGCTGCTCTGTGCCGCCGATATCTTTTCCTCAGCCGCAGACATTTCGCCCCTTTGCTCCTCAATGCGAAGATTAAGCTTCTGCCTTTCCGACTCGGCAGATGTTTTGGCAGAGACTATCATATCAAGCTGCTCGCCTACGCGCTTTATTTCGCCAAGCACCCTTATCTTATCCTCGTTAGCGGTCTTGAGCACCGACTCGGCGGCTACTATTTCCGCCTGCGAGGCCGACACCTCCTGCTTTGCGGCCTCCAAGCTGCTTTCGGCCTTATCGAGTTTTTCTTTTAGCGCGGCCGCCTCATTCTTCAGCAGCTCTATATTCTTATTGCGTATGAGCAGGCCGGATGTTTTCGACATCGAGCCGCCTGTATAAGTTCCGCCGGAATTTATCTGCTGACCGTCCAGCGTGACTATTTTATATTTATACCCCGCTTTTTTCGCTATTGCGGAAGCGTTGTCAAGATTATCCGCCACGACCGTGCGCCCCAGAAGGAAATCTACTATGCCTTTGAATTTCGCGTCTGCGGATATCAGTGTATTCGCCGTACCTATGTAGCCCGGCATTCCGCGCTCCGCCGGGGGCGCCATCGGCGTGCCCCTTACTGAAGTGAGCGGCATGAACGTCGCCCTGCCGCCGCGCTTCTCCTTCAAAAATGCTATCGCCTGCTTGGCGGAATTTTCGTTTTCCACCACTATGTTCTGCATGGCGCCGCCAAGCGCCGTCTCTATGGCAAGCCCATACTCCTGCGGCACGCTTATAAGCCGCGACACGGGCCCCAGTATCCCCGGCAGGTTGCGGCTGTGCGACATAACGAGCCTTACAGAGCCCAAAAAGCCCTCCATGTTGTTTTCTAAATCGGCGAGTATTTTGGCGCGGCGCTCCTTTTCGCTTATCTGAGAAGAAAGCTCGTCAATCTCCTTTTGGCGCTCGGCAAGCTGCTTCTCCTTTATGCTCAGCATCATGGAATAACCCTTGAGTGAGTTGCCGCACTCCGTTATCTTTTCATCACAGGCGTCGAGGTCGGTATTAAGCTCTGCTCTTTCCTCCGAAAGCCGGCGCTCTCTGTCCTCATAATCCGCCGCGCTGCCGTCGAGCATGGCAAGGCGCTGCCCAGCCTCCTCAACAGCCGATGACGCTACCGCAAGCTCTACCCGGTGCTGTGAAAGCTCCGCTGTTAGCAGTCCCATGCGCTTGTTTATGTCGTCTATCTTATCC
The DNA here is from genome assembly GCA_944412495.1 of uncultured Clostridia bacterium. Taxonomy (GTDB): domain Bacteria; phylum Bacillota; class Clostridia; order Oscillospirales; family Acutalibacteraceae; genus Timburyella. The sequence continues at coordinate 22,224 of CALYBL010000030.1, forward strand.
GAATAGCCGGAGGTGCGGTTCATAAGCTCCTCAAGCTCCGCCGTAAGGGAATTAAGCGCTTCCTGCTTTTTCCTCACCGATTCTGCACAGCCGTCCGCCTGCGCCGACGCCGCGGCCATGCGCTGCTCGATATCCGCCCTGTCTCCCGATAGCGACTCTATATTATCACGAATCCGATCTATCGTGGCGTTGTTGTGGAAGATTGTATTTCTTTTTACCGCAGCGTCGCTCTCAGCCTTTGACGCAGACTCCTCCACCTGGGATATTTCACGCCGTATCTCGTCTATCTGCGCCGAGCACTGCTGCGAGAGCAGCGCATGCTCCTCAATATCCGACTCCGTCTTGCTGAGCTCACGCTCAAGCTGTTCAAGCTCTGCCCGCGCGAGGCTTATCTTCTCCTCCTGCTCGCTCACCGCCTGCTGAGACTTATCCAGCGTGTACAGCCAAAGCCCTATCTCCAGCTTTTTCTTGCTGTCGCTCAGAGAAAGGAACTCTGCCGCTTTCTCGCTCTGCTCCTTAAGCGGACCTATGCGGTCCTTAAGCTCTGAAAATATGTCGTGCAGGCGCAGCAGATTGTCCTCCGCCGCGCTGAGCTTCTTTTCCGCCTCGCCCTTGCGGTAGCGGAATTTCGTTATGCCGGCCGCCTCCTCAAATATCTCGCGGCGCTGTGTGGATTTTGACGAAACTATTTCGTCTATGCGGCCCTGCCCGATTATAGAATAGCCGTCGCGGCCAAGACCCGTGTCCATAAACAGCTCGTATATGTCCTTAAGGCGCACCGCCGCGCCGTTAATGCGGTATTCGCTCTCACCCGAACGGTAGTAGCGGCGCGTAACGTTCACAAAATCATTGTCGAACGGCAGCGTACGGTCGGTGTTATTTATCACGAGCGTGACCTCGGCGCTGCCGGACGGCCTGCGCTCAGCCGTACCGCCGAAAATAACGTCCTCCATCCTGCCCGAGCGCAGCGACTTGGTCGACTGCTCGCCAAGCACCCAGCGCACGGCGTCGGAAACGTTGCTCTTGCCCGAGCCGTTCGGTCCCACTACCGCCGTTATGCCGCTGCGGAAGCTGAGCCGGGTTTTATCCGGAAATGACTTAAAGCCCTTTATCTCTATCGAATCTAATACCAAACGGCCGGTCCCCCTTTATGTAAACTTAATACTTCGATTAATTATAATTATACACAGAATTTAAGGTTGTTTTATGTAAACTATCTTTTGCGTGCGCCCGGCTCTCCAGAAGAAATTACGGAGGACTAAATGTATGTCCAAACGCATCGGCGGTGCAAATGCGAAATAAGCTCCGGCAAGAGGCGCACTAAGCCCTGCCGAGAAACAAAACCTCTATATCTCCGCCCGACAGCCTGTCCGACTCCTCCACGCGGCAGTCGTAGCCCTTATCCTTTAATTTTAATATGTTGGCGCGGCGTTGTCCAGTCATTTTTGACATATGACCAACAGCCGTATATATCGTATATTTGCCGTGTCTGCCGCCTGAGCGCATTATTTCCTCTATCGCTCTGTCATAGCAGCGCGCGTTGTCGCAAAGCTCCCTGAAGGCCGGGTGCCACGGACCGCCGAGATAATTTTCTTTATCTATCGTATGCAGGCCGGTGCGTATCACCCTTATGCCGCGCTTTTCAAATATATCTATCAGCCTGACGCACAGGCTCACCGCGTTCTGTAATGTCTGCGGCCGATATTTCCCGTCGCTGAAGAGAGCGCCGAGATATGTATTTTTAAAAACTATCGTCGGATATATGCGCACCGTCGCCGGAGAAAGCCGGCACAGTGACTCGGCGGTATAAATATCCCGCTCATCGTCCGACATATAAAGGCCCGTCATCATCTGAAGCCCCAGCTCAAAGCCCTCCTGGGCTATAAGGAAAGACGCATTTTCGACGTCCGCCGCCGTATGCCCGCGACGGTTGGCGGCAAGCACCGCATCGTCCATGGACTGCGCGCCAAGCTCTACGGCTGTTACGCCGTGAGCCTTAAGTATCGACAGCACCTCTTCGTCTATTGCGTCCGGCCGGGTAGAAACGCGGATGCCGCGCACCGTTCCGTTTTTGACGTATCCATACGCCGCACTCAGCAGCGTCAGCATATAATCCCTGTCGATAGCCGTAAAGCTGCCGCCGAAAAAGGCTATTTCCGTGTCCGGCCCTATCGTACCGGCGCGAGCTACGGCCTCTTCAACATCATACGCCGACGGCAGTGAATGCACGCCGGTTATGGCGTTTTGGTCGCAGAAGCTGCAGCGGTGCCGGCAGCCCACATGCGGCACAAATATCGAGATGTTCGCGTGTCTCATACTTCGCCCATAAGCTTTAGCGCTTCTTTTGCGGCGGCCTGCTCTGCCGCCTTTTTGCTGTGTCCCTCGCCGCGGCCTATTATGTTGGAGTTAAGCAGCACCTCCACCTCAAACCGCTTGTCGTGGTCGGGGCCGGATTCGCCTGTAAGCCTGTATTCAAGCTGCTCCTCCGGATTCTGCTGTATTATCTCCTGAAGGGTGGTCTTGTAGTCGAGTGCGCTTGTGCTGTCAATATTCTTAAGCTTCTCCTTTATAAACGGGAGTACAAAGCTCCTCGCGCTGTCCATGCCGGAGTCGAGATAAATCGCGGCGAGCATGGCTTCAAACGCATCGGCCAGTATCGACGGGCGCTGACGCCCGCCTGTGTGCTCCTCACCATGACCGAGCTTAAGACACTCGCCTATACCTAATTCTCTCGATATCTCGCACAGTGATTTCTCGCAGACCAGTGCCGCCCTGAGCTTTGTAAGCTCACCCTCCGGCTGATGGCTGTACTCCTTAAACAGATACTCCGACGTTATTATTGAGAGCACCGAGTCTCCTAAAAACTCCAGCCGCTCATTTGATTCGGTCCCTTTTTTCTTCTCATTTGAATAGGAGGAATGCGTAAGCGCTGTGCTCAGCAGCTCCTTATTTTTAAATGTATATTTCAGATTCTTTTCTATATCCATTTTACCAGTCCAATCAAAATTGCTCGTTTTATAAAATCGTTTGCGCAAAGGCTTATTCGGCAGGTCTGCGATATAAAAGCATCTTCTCATGCAATTATATTGCCCGTTATTTTCACGTTCAGACATGCACTGAGCAAAATAAATCCTGCAGCCGGGCAACGGTGAGAATATAAATCAGAACTCATTAAAAAGTCCGCTGAAGGACGTTATGCAGCTGCGGCTGCTCAGAAAATCACTGTGCGTCCTGCTGCAGTGCCTGCTCCGACTTTATCTTTTCGTTGAGCTCAGGCATTATTTGCTCTATCTTTGATATAACACCGCTCTCGCTGTAGCGTATGGCCTGACGCACTGCATTTTTCAGAGCGTTGGCGTCAGAGCTGCCGTGCGCCTTTATAACCGGCTTTGATATGCCTATAAGCGGTGCGCCGCCGTACTCTGTATAATCCATTTTCTTTTTGAGCTGCTTTAGCTGCGGCATCATCAGCGCGGCGGCGAGCTTGGTCTTCGCATTCGCCTTGAAGGCGCTTTTCACCATGCCGAAAAGATAAAGCGCAACACCCTCTGTCAGCTTAAGCACTATATTGCCGGAAAAGCCGTCGGTCACTATTATGTCGCAGCTTCCGGACGGCACCTCCCTCGCCTCTATATTGCCGATAAAGTTAAGCGGCGCCCTTTGAAGCATACGGTATGCCTCAAGCTGAAGCGGGGTGCCCTTAGTCTCCTCCACGCCTATATTGAGCAGGCCGACCTTCGGACTGTCTACCGACTCTGCATACTCCATATATATCGAAGCCATGAGTCCGAACTGCACGAGCATCTCCGGACGGCATTCGGCGTTTGCGCCTATGTCTATCACCATTATCCCGTTTTTCGCACTGGGCATTATTGGGGCAAGCGCCGCTCTCCTTACGCCCTTTATGCGCTTTACTATAAAGGTCGAGCCCATTACTGCGGCGCCGGTGCTGCCGGCCGTGACAAACGCGTCATACTCCCCGTCAGCAAGACGGCGCATGCCCTCTGCCATGGAGCAGCCCTTTTTCTCCTTTACTATAAGGTTCGGGTCGTCCTCCATAGATATCACGCCGTCGGCCGGGATTATTTTTATTTTGTCAAGACCGATGTTCATTTTAGCAGCGGCTTCCCTTATCCTTTGCTCGTCGCCGCACAGCGCCGCCTCGACACCGTACTCCAGCACAGCGTCGGCGCACCCCTTTATTATCTCCTCCGGTGCGTTGTCCCCGCCGAATGCATCTATTATCACTTTCATACTCAGGTCTCCCCTTTACAGTATTATCATTGTTATAATTTATCAGATATACTTACAAATCAATTTTGCAGACTAAAGCCGCGATATACGGCTGTCTGCACCGGATATATATGCCAAGCGGCGAACACACTGCCGGTGTTTTATCCGCTCCGGCTTGTCAGGATTAAGCGGCATATTGCCGCAAATATCATTGTGCGCTTATATATTCACTGATTTTGCAGCGGGAAAAAACGGCCGGCTGTTATCATGCGCAGCCGTAAAACGCAGCAGGCTTGTACAAGACAAGGCAAAGTCTGTTTTATTTCGCCGTATAAAAAGCATAGCAAAGCGGCTGCATGCTCTGACATGACAGAATTAAGCCGTCCCGCCGTTTACACCCTGCCGGGACACGAATTCGTCAAAGGAGCTGAGTCCCCTCTCCGTTATAGCCGCATAGCGCTCGCGTTTATCCTTTACAGTATAACACAACGGCGGCAAAATACCAAGGTTTGCCCCCATAGGCTGGAAATTTTTCGACTCCGACCGCCCCACATGCCTCATAAGCGCACCGAGCATTGTATCTGCCGGGAAGAGCAGTGTTTCGCATCCCTGCAGGCGGCGCACAGCGTTTATTCCCGCCGCTATGCCGCTGGCCGCCGACTCCATATACCCCTCAACGCCGGTCAGCTGCCCGGCAAAAAACAGCCGCGGGAGCTTTTTGAGCGATAAATCGCAGTCAAGCAGCTTGGGTGAGTTTAAAAACGTATTGCGGTGCATTACCCCGTAACGCACAAATTCGGCGTCCTCAAGGCCGGGTATAAGCGAGAATACGCGCCTTTGTTCGCCAAATTTAAGATTTGTCTGAAAGCCGACGATATTATACAGCGTGCCCTCGCTGTTCTCGCGCCTGAGCTGGACGTTCGCCCACGGTCTCCGTCCGGTATGCGGGTCGGTAAGCCCCACCGGCTTCATCGGGCCGTACCGCGGTGCGTCATGCCCGCGCGAAGCCAGCACCTCTATCGGCATGCAGCCCTCATATACGCCGCCTTTGTCCAGCTTGCTTATCTTCGCACGCTGCGCCGAGAGCAGCGCATCTATAAATTCCTCATACTGATGCTTATCAAACGGGCAGTTTATGTAATCGTCCTCTCCGCCCCTGTCATAACGCGAGGCAAAGAAGGCCTTGTTCATATCTATGCTGTCAGCCGTCACGATAGGCGCAGCGGCGTCGTAAAAGCTGAGATAGTCCTCGCCGAGCATGGACTTTATGCTGTCGGCCATTTTGTCCGAGGTGAGCGGGCCGGTGGCTATTATGCATACTCCGTCGGGGATATCAGTCTGCTCACGCTCTGTGACCTCTATGTTGTCATGGGACCTTATTTTATCCGTTATATACTGTGAAAATTTATCCCTGTCCACCGCCAGCGCGCCGCCGGCCGGCACCCTGCAGGTATACGCCGCCTCAATACATATGGAGCCAAGCCGGCGCATCTCCTCCTTGAGCATGCCGGCGGCAGTAGCCGTCCGCTCGGCCTTTAGGGAGTTGGAGCACACCAGCTCGGCAAACAGCGGGCTTTTATGCGCTGCGGACATCTCAGACGGCTTTTGCTCTATGAGCGTCACCCTTACTCCGCTGTTCGCTATGCGCCACGCCGCCTCGCACCCGGCGAGTCCGGCGCCGACTACCGTCGCCCGCATTATTTCTCCGCCTCTTTTGCAATCTTTTTCGCGCGCGTCTTTCTCTCGGCCTTCTTTTCAAAGCCGCAGCCCTCGTTAAGGCAGATGAGCAGCCCGCCGCGCCGCTTAAAGAGGGTCTTGCCGCAGTTTGGGCACACCTCTGCCGTCGGTTCGTCCCATGTCATGAATTTGCACTGCGGCGCCTTTTCGCAGCCGAAATATTTATGTCCGTTTTTCGACTTCTTTTCGAGCATTTTGCCGCCGCACACCGGGCAAAATCCCGGAGTTTCCTTTACTATGGGCTTGGTGTTTTTACACTCGGGATATCCCGGACAGGCCAAAAACTTGCCGAATCGCCCGCTCTTTATGACCATATTGCGGCCGCACTTTTCGCATATCACGTCGGTGACCTCATCGGGTATTTTCACGCGCGTGCCGTCCATCGCCTTTTCAGCGCTTTCAAGCGTATTTTTAAAGCCGCCGTAAAAATTATCCAGCATGCTGACCCAGTCAAGCTTGCCCTCCTCAATCTCGTCAAGCTCCGTCTCCATGTGCGCCGTAAAGTCTATGTCCACAATGTCCTTAAACTGCTCCTCCATGAGCTTAGTGGTCACTTCACCGAGCACAGTTGGTCTTAGCATCTTCTTCTGTTTTTCATCCCTTTCGATATACTCACGGTTCAGTATCGTCGTGATTATCGGAGCGTAGGTGCTCGGACGGCCTATTCCGTACTCCTCAAGCGCCTTTATGAGCGTAGCTTCGGTATATCTTGCCGGCGGCTGGGTGAAGTGCTGGTTTTTGTCTATCTGCTTAACGCCCAACACGTCGCCTTCATTTAGCGGAGGCAGGGCTCCGGAATCCTCATCCTCGTCGTCCCTGCTTTCCTCGTAAAGCACGGTATAGCCGTCAAATCTCACGGTAAACCCGCTGGATTTGAAAAGATAATCACCGGCCGTTATGTCCGCCTTTACGGTATCCTGTATGCACTCAGCCATTAGGCTAGCGATAAATCGCTCCCAGATGAGCTTATATATTTTATACTGGTCGGCGGTAAGGCTGTCTTTAATATCCGCCGGAGCCAGGCCCGGCATTGCGGGACGTATCGCCTCGTGGGCGTCCTGCGCGCCGCTTCTGGCTTTGTAGTAGCGCGGCTTGGCCGGCAGATAATCATTGCCGTATTTGGCGAGTATATATTCATTTCCGGCCTGCCTCGCTTCATCGGATATACGCAGCGAATCGGTTCTCATATAGGTTATAAGTCCGGTTGAGCCCATGCCCTGAATATCAACGCCCTCATAAAGCTGCTGCGCCGCCTTCATTGTGCGCTGCGCCGTAAAGCCGAGTCTGCGCGATGCGTCCTGCTGCAGCGTCGATGTTATAAAGGGCGGCGCCGGAGTCTTCTTACGCCTGCCCTTTACTATCTTTGTGACAATAAAGTCCTTGTCTTTAACGGCCAAGAGTATCTCGTCCGCCTGAGCCTCGTTTTCGATATTGAGCTTTTTGCCGCCGATACGGCTGTGCAAATGAGACATAAAGGCTCTTTTCCTGCCGGGCGGCGTCAGCGCGGCGTCTATCGTCCAATACTCCTTTGGCTTGAATTTGCGTATTTCTTCCTCCCTGTCGACAATAAGCCGCACGGCGACCGACTGCACACGGCCGGCGGACAGTCCCCGCTTTATCTTCTTCCATAAAAAGGGGCTTATTTTATAGCCGACTATCCTGTCAAGTATTCTCCGCGCCTGCTGTGCATTGACTAAATCCATATCAATGCACCTTGGATTTTTCATGCCCTCTCTGACGGCGGACTTGGTTATCTCGTTGAAGGTGACGCGGTTTTTTGCCTTTTCATCCAGCGCGAGCATCTCGGCCAGATGCCACGATATTGCCTCGCCCTCGCGGTCGGGGTCGGTTGCAAGGTATACCTCATCGCTGTTTGCGGCGGCGCTGCGAAGCTTGTCTATAAGCTCCTCCTTGCCCTTTATATCAACATAATCCGGCTTAAACCCGTGCTCGATATCCACACCGAGCTTTGACTTCGGCAGGTCGCGCACATGCCCCATCGAGGCGGTGACCTCAAAGTCGCCGCCAAGATATTTTTTTATCGTCTTGGCCTTGGCCGGTGACTCAACTATAAGTAATTTTCGCATTTAAACACCCTTTTCGATAAATTAGGATTTATTTACTTTATTTTGCATATATTCCCGGCGAGCACTTCTATCGCTCCCCGTATTTCAAGCTCCGTGACCGCTGCCAATACCTCGGCGGCGGACAGACCTGTATTCTCGATTATTTTGTCGGTGACTGCCGCACCGTTTCTCAGAAAATCAAGCACCCTTGAGGCGCTTTCGCTGAGGTCCTCAATATTCACTGTGTTATTTTTAATATATTCCCTGCTTTCGCCGTTATTACTCTTTGAATATGCGGATTTTATTTTTTCGCGCGCATTTTCGTCCGGCGAAGCGACTGTTTTGCCATGTGCACGTCCGTGCGCAGGCTTGTTCCGGCTTCCTGCCGTTCTGATACCGGTTTTGCCGTCATTGCCTGTTGTATCCTCAACGGCTTCTGACGTCTCCTTTAAGAAGTCCTCACCTATTATGGTGTACGCCGTATCCATGTTTATCCTGTGCGGATACTGCGAGGTGTACTCGCTGAGTATGTCCGCCGCTGAGAAAACCGGCTTGGCGCCGTCGCGCAGCAGCCTGTTCGAGCCGGCATACGCCGCCGACATTATGTTGCCGGGCACAGCGAAAACATCCCTGCCCTGCTCCAGCGCATGATCCGCCGTTATGAGAGATCCGCTTTTTGCGCTTGCCTCAACAACTACGGTGCCGAGTGCCAGCCCGGATATCAGCCTGTTCCTTATGGGAAAGCTGGCTCTTGACGGCGCGGTCTGCGGCGGATATTCGGAGATAAGCGCGCCGTGCTCAGATATAATACGCCGAAGCCCGGCGTTGGCTGAAAGATACGGATAATCTATGCTGCAGCCCAGCACGGCTATTGTACGGCCGCCGGCCTGAAGCGCGCCGCGGTGAGCATCGGAGTCAATTCCAAGTGCGCCGCCGCTTACAACGAGCGCACCGCATTCCGCAAGCCTGTAAGAAAGCCTGAAAGCGGTATTATGACCATACGGAGTCGCAGACCTCGTTCCTACGACCGCTATTGCCACTTCATCGTCGATATTCGGGAGCGTACCGGACACATACAGCACCAGCGGTGCATCAACCAGGCGTTTAAGCCTTATGGGATATCTTTCGTCCTCAAAGACAATTATCTGCTGATTTGTCTTTTCGCACCTGTCTATTACATCCTCTGCAAAAGTGAGCGGTGTGCTCTTTATGCGGGCAAGCTCTTTTTCGGAAAAGAGCCCGGAAAGCCTCCATTCATGCTCTCCGGCCAACGCAAAGGCAGACGGTGAGCCGAAGCGCTCCAGCACATCTCCCGCCTTGCGGCTGCCGGCGCCGAATACCCTCTGCATCCAAACGTAATAAATTTTATTATCCATATATTACCGCTCCTGTCAAGAGAAAAACTTTTGCAAATTATTCTAAAGCAGCCGCGCTCAGGTATAACATTCATTTGCACTGCATGGCCAAATAGAGCAGCACAAGCCCTGCTGTGAGGACTTACCGCTTAGTCTGCGACCTTTGGTTGAGCTATAAAATATATCTCGGTTAAAGATTTTCAAAGGTACTATGCTTATTTTAAAAACCTCCGCCTGCTTTCCCACATCATTATCGACGCTGCTGCCGCAGCATTCAGCGACTCGGTTTTTTCAGACATTGGTATATATATTTTCCTGTCAGCGCCGGCCACTGCCGCAGCGCTGAGTCCGTGACCCTCGTTCCCAACCATGATAAGGGCGCCGCCGGAAAAATCTACATCAGTTATCCGCGCCGCTTCTCCCGACACGACCCCGGCATATGACGCTATGCCGTTTTCAGAGCTTACAGACAGTATTTCCTCAATACTCTCAAGCTCTATGACCGGCAGCCGCAGCAGCGCGCCCATAGAAGCACGCAGCGCTTTTGGAGAGTAGGCGTCGGCGCTCGATTTTGTGAGAATTATCCCGTCGTAGTCAAATGCGGCGGCGCTGCGGGAGATAGCGCCTATATTTGACGGGTCTGACACGTTCTCCAATGCTATGTAAAAGCCGTGCGGCCTTATTTCACTCGCAGCGCGCTTCGGCCGGCGGCATACGCACACAATACCCTGCGGTGTGACCGTATCTGATATCTTTTTGAGTATGTCCTCCGTCGTTTCATATACGCTTTCGGCGCAGTGCGCAATTCTTTCGGTATATTCCTTATATTTCTCATAAAACTCACCGGTATAAAGCAGCAGGTATATTTCCGTGCCGGACAAATATGCCTCATTGCACAGACGCCTTCCCTCTAATATAAAAAGCCCGGTCTCGCGCCGCTTTGCGGCCGACGCGGCAAGTGCGGCGCACAGCTTTACGGTGTCGTTGCTCCTGCTGGTTATTTTAGCCGCAATATCCATTTTGCCCTACCTCCGCGTTTAAAGATTTTCATACTATTCCGGTCGGACTCTTAAAGCATTCCTCGCCATATATATCGTGCCATACTTTAAAGGCCGATATTTATCATCCCGGCATGAAAAACACTTTATATATAATAACACAACCGTAAGATTTTTTACAGAGCCTAAATTCGACACGGTAAGGTCTTGGCCAAATCGGCATATTTTACAGGCTACGAAGCCACAAATTCTGCCTAAGCGGACAAAAAATACGCCCGAGCAATTCTCGGGCGTATTTTTTTACGCGTTTAAGGCTGATTTTGCCTGCTCTGTGAGAGCCGTAAAGGCAGCTGCATCACTGACGGCAAGCTCCGCAAGCATCTTGCGGTTTATTTCTATGCCTGATTTCTTGAGGCCGTTCATGAACGTCGAATAGTTCATACCGTTGAGCTTGGCAGCGGCGGAGATGCGTGTAATCCACAATCTGCGGAAATCGCGCTTCTTCTGGCGGCGGCCTATATAGGCATACTGTCCTGATTTCATGACGGCTTCCTTCGCCGTCTTAAACAATCTGCTCTTTGCACCAAAATAGCCTTTGGCAAGCTTTAGAGTCTTCTTCCTTCTTTTGCGGGTCATCATTGCGCCCTTTACACGAGCCATATCTATATACCTCCGTTTATTCGAGTATTAAGTAAAATTATTTTACGCGAAGCAAACGCTTTGCTCTTCCGATATCTGCGGACGTTGCATATCCGCCCTTGCGCAGATTTCTCTTGCGCTTGGCGCTTTTTTTAGTGAGTATATGTGATTTGTAGCCGTGAGCGCGCTTTACTTTGCCGTTCTTAGTAAGCTTAAAACGCTTCTTGGAACTGCTGTGGGTTTTCATCTTGGGCATTTGTCGTTTCCTCCTTGATTTACCTTAAAGGTTACTTTGCAGGCTTCGGCGCCAGGAACATAAGCATCTGACGGCCGTCAAGCTTGGGCTGGCGCTCTATAACGCCGCACTCCTCAAGCAGGCCCGCAAAATCCTTCATTATTTTATTACCTATCTCAGGGTGTCCCATTTCCCTGCCCCTGAAACGGATAGATACCTTTACCTTGTCGCCGCCTGTAAGGAATTTCTTCGCATGTCCGGCCTTTGTCTCAAAGTCGTGCTTGTCTATGTTCAGCGACAGACGGACTTCCTTAATCTCCGCAACCTTCTGATTTTTTCTGGCCTCCCTCTCACGCTTGGCCTGCTCGAATCTGTACTTTCCATAGTCCATTATCTTGCACACCGGCGGCGTGGCCTGAGGAGCTATCTTCACCAGGTCAAGGTCCTTTGATATTGCTATCTCCAGCGCCTTTGCCGCCGGCATTATGCCGAGCTGCGCGCCGTCCTCGCCTATAACCCTTATCTCCTTATCGGTTATCTCCTCGTTCATGGCGGCTTCTTTCTTTTTAGCTATGTTAAAACACCTCCCCAAAAATAAAAGGAACACATAATTATGCGTTCCCTAAAATCACACAACAAACGCAGGCAAACTATGCCTGCTTTGTAAATTATTGACCCTTTAAGCCTGCGCCAAAGGGTGAGAACGCATAATTCTTCTTTATTGTCTTATAAATTCTATCACACGGACCAGTATATGTCAACAAAAAATTATTTCGGCGTTAAAATAAAACAAATCTCCTATGTCTGTGCGCTCATCACTGCACAAGCTCTAACGCAAGCGTGTGCGAAATACGCGCGACAAAACACGGTAGGCGGATTCCATTGCGGATATTTCACACCAGCTGCGCACGCCGCTGACATCGGTGAATCTTATCGCCTCTGCGCTGCTGAACCCGGAGCTGAACGATGAGCAGCGGCGAGGGCAGATACGTGATATGCAAAGGCGGCTTGACAGGATAGACTGGCTCATATCCGCGCTCTTGAAAATAGCACGGCTGGATGCGGGGAACATATCACTGTATCAAGAGCAAATACCATTTAAGCAGCTTATAGACAAGGCGGCTCAGCCGCTGACAATACCAATGGAGCTTAAGGGGCAGGTACTGAAGCAGGAGGTGTCCGCAGCATATGGCTTACCGGCAGCGGCGCAGCCCCAAAATCCGGCCGGCAGCGCGTCTGAAGGCGCGGCAAAGCGCCAGCGCGGCAATAACCTTGGCAGTATCCAGCGCAGTATACGCCGCTATGCTGGCTGTGAAGTTAAATAGAAATCCTGCACCGCTATAAAAAGCCATGCTGACGGCGCCGCAGGCATAATCCAGCATAAGGCCGATAATGCCGGCCGTGATAAAGCCTGCAGATTTCAGCAAATATGTGCTCTTTTTGTGTGCACTCACCTTGGAGGCGCCTATCTTCGGCTCAATATAATCAGTGTAAAGCCCCACCGTGAGCGCCAAGAACACCCAGCCTATTATAAAGCCTCCTGACGGACGTGCAAATGCGCCTATACCGCCGGCAAAGCCCGACATCATCGGAAGCCCGGCAAGCGTCAGGACATATACTGTGCCGAGGGTTATAAGCGCCCCCTTCGTGCCAAGTATCGCCGCCATGAGTACGACGATAAGTATCTGAAAGGTCACCGGAACGCCCGGCAGTATATATATAGGAGGTATTATGTTGCTGCTGATAAAAAACATCGCCGCAAATACAGCTCCGACAGCCATATTGGCTGTTTTGCTCATCTGAGGCGCTCTCATCTGTTGCCCGCCTTTAAATAATCGACATATTCCTCAAGGCACAGATTCAGCTCATTCATACGCTTGGCATGCTCTGCGCCGACAAACCTGTAATGCCATGCCTCCGGGATTATTCCCGTTATATCCTGTTTGTTCTTTGGATACCGATTGACAAAGCCGAAACGCTCGGCATTGTTTTTCAGCCACACATCCTGCACCGTGCCCTCAAACTCAGTCTCTGCCAGATTAAAGTCGACAGCGAGACCGGTGTGATGCTCTCCCGTTCCCGGTCGAGTCACCTCAGTAGCTGCCAGATTCTCCGCCTCCTCCCTTGAAAGCGACGGATTTTCCAGCATTACGCGTCTTACCTTGTCGTCAAACAGCTCCTGCTGTCTTTCTATGGTGCGATATGAAGATATAACGGTAAGGGTAACGCCATCCTCTGCGGCAGCGGCTATCATATCCTCCAGCGCATCTATTGCGCGGCTGTCAAATTTCATGCTGCTGTACGCCGCATATGACTGTGTAATGGTAGAAAGCGGTGGGTCAAACCCTTCCTCCAGCGGATTTGCCGCGCTTACTATTTTAAGATACCACTCATTCCATGGCTCGTCCGATTCACCTACCGAATAACGCGAATCTATTTCACCTGAAGAGGCAGTGCCTGACGATACGCTGCTCTCAGACGATGTAACGCTCTGCTCGCCGGAGGACGCGTCCTCCGAAACGACGGCATTGGTGCCGTCGGAAGACGTGCTCATCTCCGAGGAGCTGACGTTGGCTGACGAATCATCCGAAGACAGTACCTTTGCTAAAAGTATCGCGCCTATTATCACGATAATAAGCAGCAGTATTATAATAATTACCGGTATGACCTTGCTGCCGCCCGGACGTTTTCTGCCGTGCTGCGGCCGGCGGTTTGAGTAGTGATATTCTCTGACAGAATCTCTGTAATCGTTTTCCATTTTTAACCTCTATCTTTCAATAAACGGAGCGAGCCTTTCGGCAAGCTGCGGGTCGCTGTCGGTGTGCGCCTGAAGCGTCATCGGGTTTGAGTGGTCAAGGCAGTATATTCCGAGTGTGGACTTTGCGTTGACCCTACTGTTCCCCGAAATCAGAAATATATCATAATCACATTCTTTAATAGCTTCAGAAAACGCTTCTATATCATCGTAATTTTTGAGTATTATCTTAAGCTCCAGCACAAAAATCAGTCCTGCTTTCTTTTATGGCTATTGTAAATTGCACCTGCCTATTATATAATAATCACTGCAAAAAATCAAGGCGGCAAAGCGTTAACATTTTATATTTGATGGGAGAACATACTGTATCATGAAAGCGGCCATTTACACCTTAGGGTGCAGGGTAAACCAATACGAATCAAGCGCGGTGGCGCAGCTTCTGCGGCAGGACGGCTACGAAATAGTCCCGCTGTCGCAGTCGCCGGACGTTATAATAATAAATTCCTGCACGGTCACCGCCGAGAGCGACAGGAAGTCGCGCCAGCACCTTCGCTCGCTGCGCCGCAGCAACCCTCGTGCGGTTATGATACTCGCCGGGTGCATGCCTCAGGCATTCCCGGAGCAGGCGGTGGCATTGGACGCGGCCGACATAATTTTAGGCAATTCTGCTTATGGCGACCTGTGCGATATAATAAACGAATATCTCAGCAGCCGTAAGCGCATAGTCAGGATAAGCGAGCATAAAAAAGGAGAGGGGTTTATGTCCCTGCCGCACTGCACCTTCGGTGAAAAGACGCGCGCGCACATAAAAATAGAGGACGGCTGCGACAGGTACTGCACCTACTGCATAATCCCGAAGGCAAGGGGACGCGTCCGCTCAAAGAGCCTTGAGGACATTACGGCCGAGGCGGAATATCTCTCCCAAAACGGCTACTGCGACATAACCCTTACCGGCATCAATCTCACGGCCTTCGGAAAGGAGAGCGGGATTAATCTGTGCGACGCCATTGAATGTGTCTCACGTATAAACGGGATAAAAAGGGTACGTCTCGGCTCGCTTGAGCCGGACGATTTCGACGACGCGCTTATAGAGCGCATGTCAAAGCTCGAAAGGCTGTGCCCTCATTTTCATCTGTCACTGCAGTCGGGCTGCGACGGCGTGCTAAAACGCATGAACCGGCATTATGACACCAAATTCTACAGCAGCCTCTGCGAAAAGCTTCGCCGCAGCTTTGACGGCTGTTCTATCACCACCGACATAATGGTTGGCTTTCCCGGCGAAAGCGAGCGGGATTTTGAGGACTCGCTGAGTTTTGTGAAAAGCATCGGCTTTTCGTCCGCGCATGTTTTTGCGTACTCCCGCCGCAGCGGCACGCCTGCCGATAAAATGCCGGGACAGGTAAGCAACTCCGAAAAGGCGCGCCGCAGCCGGCTGATGATTGACGCTGCCAATGACAGCCGGGACAGACTTTTTAAAAAAATGCTTCAAAATACATATGAGGTTCTTGCCGAAAGCCGTCTTGACAGCAAAGCGGCGGAGGATTTACACAAGGCTTTTTCGGCTTCTGACTCTGCCTGTGAATCCTGCTCGGATGAGAATATATATGCTTACTCCGGCCTTACTGCGAATTATACGGAGGTACGCTTTTTATCCTCTGACGACGTCCAAGGCCACATGATAAATGTAAAAATCACGGGGTATAAGGACGGATATCTCGTCGGTGCAATAGATTAAATACTGCCGGCACTTGTCTGTATAAGGCGCGGCGGCGCATATTGCAAAGAAGCAGTTATCAAACAAAGCAAATAATAAGAAAACAGCTGTATGGCTTCATACGGCTGTTTTCTTATATAATATTATTTCTATAATATTTTTCATGACTGCTTTTTAAAGCTCATCCTCTTTTCCTCGCCCTTTAATATGCGCTTTATGTTTTCGCGGTGCTTTATAATTACAATGGCCGCTATTATCAATGCAAAGAGCGTTTCAAAGTTTTTCTGGCCCATGTTAAACGGCGAATAGGTATAAACGCCGGCGGCATGCGTGAAATCGTATATGAGATATGTCGCGATAGGCAGCGATATGGCAGCGGCGATAGACGACAGCGAGACTATCCTGCTTATGGCAAAGCATATCAAAAAAACCGCTATTATTATAAGGAATACACGCCAGTCGATGAGCAGCACCATAGCAGCCGAGGTGACTACGCCCTTGCCGCCTCTGAAGCCGAAATATATCGGATAAAGATGCCCCAAAAGACAGCATACTCCGCATATGAATGCGCCGTACACCGGGTCTATCGTCGACGCTATCTGCTGCGTCTGCGGGAGGTAATTGAGCAGCGCAAACACCGCGTAGCGACCTATCGCCACAGCAGCGACAGTCTTTGCAAAGTCGCATATAAAAGTAAGTATACCGGAATACTTTCCGCCCGCCCTGAAGGCGTTGGTCATTCCGGCATTGCCGCTGCCGACGTCTCTTACGTCAACATTGGCAAACGCCCTGGTAAATATAATGGCAAAATTTATGCTGCCCAAGAGATAAGCTATTACTCCTGCCGCAAGAAACACCAGCAACACAATCGCTTTATCAGTCATGTTATTCCTCCGCAATGCCTGATCATCGTAATTTTCTAATTTATGTTAATAACCGCCGCCGCTGAAATTCAGCGGCATCATTATATCCGCCAAGCCGGCAGCATTAACGGCCGATTCAGCTCCTCCTATGCACTGTCCCGCGCAGGCTCCGCTGCAATCAGTCGCCGCGCTCGCGTATTATCATTCTTATGGGAGCTCCCTCAAACCCGTACGTCTCCCTTATGCGGTTTTCGATGTACCGCTTGTATGAAAAGTGGAACAAATCCGCCTTGTTGCAGAAAAGCACAAACGTAGGCGGCCGCACCGACGACTGCGTCATGTAATATATCTTGAGCCTCCGGCCCTTGTCCGACGGCGGCTGTACCCTCATTGTTGCGTCTATGAGCAAATCATTGAGCATCCCGGTGGATATCCTCATGCTGTTCTGGTCGGCAACATATTTTATAAGCTCAAACAGGCGGTTTATCCGCTCGCCGGTTTTCGCGGATATGAATACCATAACGGCAAAGGACATAAAGGAAAAGTCGTTCATCAGCTTTTTGCGGTAGCTGTCCATGGTCTTTGAGTCCTTTTCGACCGCATCCCACTTGTTAACGGCAATTATGCAGCCCTTGCCCGCTTCGAGCGCAAGGCCCGCCACCTTTGAGTCCTGCTCGGTAAAGCCCACAGTCGCGTCTATCATTATCACGCAGACGTCACACCGCTCCACCGCCGCCTTTGTGCGGACAATGCTGTATTTCTCTATTTTATCGTCCACCCTGCTCTTGCGGCGCAGACCGGCAGTATCAGTAAAGATAAAGCTGCCGTAGTCATTGTCGACACGCATATCGACAGAGTCGCGCGTGGTGCCGGCTATTTCGGACACAATAAGGCGGTTTTCGCCGGCTATATAATTAATGAGCGAGGATTTTCCGGCGTTTGGACGGCCAATGACAGCCACCTTCACAGCGTCGGTATCCTCCGCCTCGGCGTCGTCAGCCGGCAGATATTTGTATACCTCGTCCAGCAAATCGCCCGTGCCGTGTCCGTGCACCGACGATACAGGCACAGGGTCGCCCAGTCCCAAATTATAAAATTCATAAAATTCTGCCGGCGGCGTGCCTAAAGAGTCGCACTTGTTGACGCATAATATTATCGGCTTGCTGCTTTTGCGCAGCATGGCAGCCACGTCCTCGTCCGCCGCCGTCACTCCCGTGCGCAGATCGGCCACCATCACTATGACATCCGCCATGTCAACAGCGAGACTCGCCTGATTCCGCATCTGAGTGAGTATCTCGTCATCGGAGTGCGGCTCTATACCGCCGGTATCTATAAGCAGTACCTCCCTGCCTCGCCATTCACAGTCGGAGTATATCCTGTCCCGTGTAACGCCGGGCGTGTCGTCGACAATGGACACCCTGCGTCCGACCAGCTTGTTAAACAGTGTGGATTTACCCACGTTCGGGCGCCCGACAATGGCCACGACCGGTTTTCCCATATATTATCGGCTTTAAGCCTTCTTCCTTTCCATTATCCTTTATACTTTGAGATAAAATTATACCCTGCTTTTATTCAGGTCCGCCCAAAGTCTGCATATATTATCCGCATTTAATGTGAATTATGTTACGTGCCCTGCAAAAGCAGCATATTATGCAGAAATTAAAATAGATTCTGCCGGTGCAAACCGACGGTTTGCAGAAAGCACTGCATACATCGGACAAAGCATATACAAATACCGCCGTCTGAGCATGATGCTTTTTTATAACACTGCTTTTAAGGCCGGCGCCGGCTGCCGCATAAATGTATTATCGGAGATGAGCAGCCAAATGCCAAATATTATATCTCCTCGCCGATAAGAGCCGAGAGCAGCTCATACCCGCCGTTGCACGGCACAGCCCTTACCGGCACCCCGAGCGCCGACTCGACCTCCGGCGGCGTAGCATCGTCCAAAAACCTTGCGTTCTCGCTGTCGAGCATTGAGTCGGATATAAGCAGGCACTCGCCAAGCTCCGCATCCTTTAGCTGCTTTATCAGGTCCTGACCGCATATAAGTCCTGTTACGCTTATACTGCGTCCGAAAAAATCATTATCTATCTTGTATACCCTACACTCTAAATTATGCCATTTATCCTGCGCCATGTCAACAAGGTGCTTTATAATTTTATATGACGCCTCGCCTGTCGCTATGCTTATTTTCCTGTCGGGCACCGCTTTTGGCGCGGTACTGAGCGCCTCAGAAAAATCATGCCTGAGCAGCGTGCACATGCCGACCCCGTTTTCCAGCTGCAAAAAATCGCCGTAATATTCATAAGCCGGTGTATCAAGCCCGCATATAACGTAGAACTCGTCCGCCGGATATACCAGCCGCACACCGTATTCCTTCTCAAATCTGTCGCCATATCCGTTTATTATATCAAGCACTTTTTTTGCAGTGTCCGCGTTAAACGGCTCTATTTTCTCCAGCCCGTCGCGGTAGGCCGTAAGCCCCACCGGCACCGCGGCAATGCTCTGCACCTCCGGATAAAGCGAGGCAAGCTTTTCAATGGTACGCCTGAGCTCCTCGCCGTCATTTATGCCGGGGCACAGAACGAGCTGACAATTCATCTTTATGCCTGCCGCCGCGAACATGTCTATATATCTCAGGCATTCTCCGGCAAAACGATTCTTCATCATACGCACGCGAAGCTCCGGATTGGTCGTGTGCACCGATATGTTTATCGGGCTTATATGCATTTTTATTATGCGCTGTATGTCCTCCTCGCGCAGATTCGTCAGCGTGATATAATTTCCGAAGAGAAAGGACATGCGCTCATCGTCGTCCTTGACATACAGGCTTTTGCGCATGCCGGGCGGCATCTGGTCTATAAAGCAGAAAATGCACTTGTTGCGGCAGGTATGCTGCTCGTCCATGAGATATGTCGAAAATACAAGCCCTATGTCCTCATACTCCGGCTTTTTTATGTGTACACGCCTTTCCCTGCCGCCGCGCAAAATTACTATATCAAGCTTTTCGTCGGTGATATAAAACTGATAATCAAGCACATCGTTTATACCGCTGCCGTTTATGCTCTTAAGCACGTCGCCGGGGCGTATCCCCTTTTTATAAGCAACACTGCCGTGTTCGACTGTTTCAATTACTACCGACATAAGCCTTACCTCAAAAGTTTATATTAAAAAAACAGAGAAGGAAAAAATCCTCCTCTTTTTTCGCATTTATGCTTCTTTTTTGATAACCTCACGGTTTCTGTAATATCCGCAGGTTCCGCATACGCGGTGCATAAGCTTATAATCACCGCAGCGGGGGCATCTCACTAAATTCGGTGCGTCAATCTTCCATACGCTCGAACGCCTTTTGTCACGCCTTGTCCTGGATATTCTTCTCTTTGGTACTAATGCCACTTTTACGCACCCCCTTAAACAAATAGTCTGACAAAAGTCAAAATCCTTAATATCCAATATATTATACAGTGCCCATGCCGGTGTTGTCAAGTGCTTTTATTCAAAATTCTGACAATAGCGGACACCGCAAAATATATATACCAGAGCGGATAAGCCGCAAATGCGCGCCTTTTCCGCTCCGGCAATTTGTAAACAATATAAAGCATATACCGGCTGCACGAACACGCCGCAGCGCGGCCGCTGCATCAGACGTTAAAGCTTCTTAGTAAGCTCAAACACCTGCTCCGGCAGGCTCGATTCGTCGCAGGAAAGGGTAAACACGAAATTCGCGCCGGATTCCTCAGACACCTTATTGAGCTTTGTGAAAAAGCCCACAAGCTCCTCGTAATCTCTGCCGCCTATGCGGAAGGTGGCGTCGACAAACACGTCCGTCACATCATAGTTGCCGGCGCATATGCCGGCCAAAAAGCCATAAAGCGCATCAAAACCGCATATGGAATAATTATCGGTAGCAATAAGTCTTGCCTTGTGGCTGATATCGTATGTGAGCTTTTTCACCTTTTCGACGCATACCACATTCCCCTTTGAGGAAGTTACCGCCTCGTTTGCCAGTGCTATGAGACGCTTGGTCTTGCCTGAACCCTTGTTGCCGATGATAATGGATATCATACAAATCTCTCCTTTATATAAATTCCGCCCATGCGGTTATTTTTTATTTCCTTTAATTTTATCAGCTATTGAGTCTTTTTTCAAGTGCTTCTCTTTCGGGCTCGTATCCCGGCTTGCCGAGCAGCGCGAACATGTTGCGCTTATACTCCTCAACGCCCGGCTGATTGAAGGGGTTGACGCCGAGCAGGTACGAGCATATCGCGCACGCCTTTTCAAAGAAGTATATGAGCCAGCCGAGCGAATGCTCATCTGTGCCGGTGACCTCAAGCATAAAGCTCGGCACGCCGCCGTCGGCGTGTGCGAGCAGAGTGCCCTGCATCGCCTTCTGGTTTATATATCCCATGCTCTCGCCGTCGAGGAAATTGAGCCCGTCGCCGTTGTCCTCGTTTTTCTTTATGGTTATCTCGCCGCCCGTGCCCTTGATGTTTACAAATGTCTCGAACATTATGCGCGAGCCCTGCTGCACAAACTGCCCCATAGAATGCAGGTCCGTCGAATATATGCAGGATGCAGGGAATATTCCCTTGTTGTCCTTTCCCTCGCTCTCGCCGAAAAGCTGCTTGAACCATTCCGCCATAAGGGCAAAACGCGGCTCAAAGCTGACGAGAAGCTCCACCGCCTTGTTCTTGCGGTACATAATGCTTCTCGCTGCGGCGTAGCGGTAGCAGTCGTTTTTGGCCATATCGCTGTTTTCATACGCCTTTGCCGCATCCCTCGCGCCGGACATGAGCGCGTCTATATCCGCGCCGGATACCGCTATCGGCAGCAGGCCGACGGCCGTAAGAACGGAATACCTTCCGCCTATCTCGTCGGGTATGACAAAGGACTCATACCCCTCCTTGTCGGCAATCGTTTTAAGAGTGCCGCGGCTTTTGTCCGTCACGCAGTATATGCGCTTTGCCGCCTCTTCCCTGCCGTATTTGTTTTCCATATATTCCTTAAATATCCTGAAAGCAATAGCCGGCTCGGTCGTCGTGCCGGATTTCGAAATGACACAGACACTTACATCCTTGCCCTCGCACAACTTCAAAACGTTGTCAAGCTCGCTGCCGCTCAGCGAATTTCCCGCAAAAAATATCTGCGGGGAGTCATGAGTCATGAGGTTGTAGCTTGGTGAGTGAATATACTCAATAACGGCGCGGGCGCCAAGATACGAACCGCCTATGCCTATTACCACCAGAACCTGTGAATCGCTTCTTATCTTCTCCGCAGATTTCTTAATCCTTTCATATTCCTCTTTATCGTAATCAAACGGCCACGTAAGCCAGCCGGTGAAATCACTTCCGGCACCGGTGCCGCCGTGCAGCATGTCATGCGCCGCGCTGACAAACGGCCAAATAGAGGTGAATTCCTCCTCCGATATCACGTCAGCCGCGTATTTATAATTAAAACTTACCGACATATTTACCTCTCCTTATTTACTATTATTTTACATTAACATCCGATATATTGCAATCTTTATTTATAATTAATTTAAGACGCTGGACTTATAATTTTTCTGCCGGCGGCCGATGCCCGCGCAGGCAGGCTTTACCGGCAGGCTGCCGTCGTGCCGCAATGGCTTAAAATCTAAGCCAGTTCTGATAATTCAGCGGCAGGCCGTCCTTATACAAATGTGAATCATTCGAAAGCTGCAGCACCTTCGGCACGACATTTCCCTGCGTTTCGGGAAAGTAAATAACCGTCATGCCCGTGTGTCCCATATCAAAATGCGTGCAGAACTGCGGGTACGGTATATCCAGCACACAGCTTAAAAACGCAAGCCCAAAGCCCTGATGCGCAAAAAGCGCGACCCGCTCGCTGTTTTCGCGTATCGAAGTATATGTGCCGTCGTCGTTATGCTCATATCCGAGCGACGCCAAAAACGCGCAGGTCTCGCCCTGAACGCGCTGTATTCCCTCTTTAAGCCGCGTGCCCTCAAATGCCGGGTGCTCATACCACTCTCTGCCAAGGGAAGAAATCTCACGCGACACAAACAGCTTTATATATTTTTCCTGCTGAAAGACCCATGTCATTCCGCCGTTTCCGTTATCGGCGGCAAAGCCCTCCCACGCGTGGCTTTCGTTGCACCAGTCGAGCAGTGTCATGTCCTTTTTCAGCAGCTCACAGGCTGGCGCTGCCGTCTCGGCCGCGCGGCTGGAGGTCGAAGAATATATTTTGTCCAGCCCGTATTGAGCAAGGCGCCGTGCCAGCGCCTCCGCCTGCCGCCGGCCAAGCGGCGTCAGCTGGTCAGGATTGTATATCGGGTCACCGTGCCTTATAAAAAACAGCAGCATAAACCTTCCTCACTTTACAAACTTATATTTGCAGCCTTGAGACCCGTAAAAATTTACGGTGCTCTGCCAGTGGAATATTCTATCACAGTCCGGTGATATATTAAAGCGGCAAAAATCGTATCTCTCAGTTAATGCACACATAAACGATTCAAGTCAGTCACACATTCAAAATCAGTATTAGTTAAAATCTTCTTTGTACCGCTGCAAATTAATATGAATATGGCGAAAAATAACAAGTGCTAAGCCCAAAAGCGGACTACGGCCGACGTCCGCACAGAGGCTTGACACCGGCATTTGCAGACGCCCTCGCCTAATCCATGTTGCCAATAATAATCAGTACCGCCCCGCACGGCAGGCATGTGTGCGCGTACGCTCAAAAAAATCCGCCGAATAAGCAGCGGATTTTTAAGATAAAGGCTTTATGTATTCGACAAATCCTAAACTAAACATATAATCTCAAGTCATGTGGGTGGCCTGAGGCAAAAACGTGCTACCTGCGTCCACCGTTCTTAGGCTGCGACTGTATGGGATCGCCGACAACGTGAACCTTCATCATGTTTGTGGTTCCGGGCACGCCGACAGGCGAGCCGGCAGTTATGACAACAAGGTCGCCGTCCTTTATTATGCCCGCTGCCTGAGTGACCTCGACCGCGCGGGCGAAAAGTGCGTCGGTGTTGTCCTGCTCGTCTAATTTCAGCGGATATGTGCCCCACGCCATGTTAAGCTGGCGGAGTACTCTGTCGCTCGTCGAGCAGCTGACAGTCTGGCAGGCCGGACGGTTTTTGGCAATAGTGCGCGCCGTGGCGCCCGTTTCGGTCACGGTTATAATGCAGGCGGCAGACAAATCATGAGCAGCTGAGCAAGCGGAATAGGATATTGCATTTGTAACATTATAAAGGTCGTCGTGCGGATAATTGCGGAAGCGCGCCTTGTAGTTTATGTCCTTCTCGGTGCGCTCAGCTATGCGTGCCATTGTCTCGACAGCTTCGACAGGATATTTCCCGGCAGCCGTTTCTCCGGACAGCATTATGCCGCTGGTGCCGTCGTATATAGCATTGGCAACATCCGTCATCTCGGCGCGGGTAGGGCGCGGGTTGTTTATCATGGACTCAAGCATCTGTGTCGCTGTTATCACAAGCTTGCCGGACAAAAATGCCTTTTTTATGAGCTTTTTCTGTATGACCGGAATATCCTCCAGCGGTATCTCAACTCCGAGGTCGCCGCGAGCAACCATTATTCCGTCGGAGACTTTCAGTATCTCCTCTATGTTCGCTACGCCGTCGGAGTTTTCAATCTTCGCTATTATTTGTATTCCCGGGTCGCCGAGCCGTTCAAGCTCGTCCCGGACCTTTAAAATATCCTCGGCAGTACGCGTAAAGGAAGTAGCTATGCAGTCGAAATTGTTTTCTACTATAAAGCGCAGGTCGGCACGGTCGTGGCTGCTTATAAAGGGAAGCGACAAATGAATACCGGGCACATTCACGCCCTTGTTGGAGGAAATAACGCCGCCGTTGACTACGGTGCAGCATATGTCGGTATCAGTACAGCTCTCCACCATCAGTTCAATAAGCCCGTCGTCAAGGAGTATTCTCACACCTCTGGAAACATCATGCGGCAGTCCGTCAAATGATACTGAGGCAGCGGTGCTGTCGCCTATAATATCCTTTGTGGTGAGCGTGAACTGCTGATTTACCTTAAGCTCGACCTTATTGTCCTTAAACACGCCGAGCCTTATTTCCGGCCCCTTGGTATCGGCGAGCAAAGCTACCGGAACGCCAAGCTCTTCCCTTACCTCCTTAAGCATGCTCACGCGCTCGAGCTGCTGTGCGTGAGTCGAGTGAGAGAAGTTGACACGGGCAACGTCCATGCCTGCTAAAATCATGTTCCGCAGGGTTTCCTTATTGTCGGTAGAGGGCCCTATTGTGCAGACGATTTTAGTTTTTTTCATATTTTCGCTTTTCCCCTATCTTAAAAATTTTACAATTTAAGTCTACACTAAATACAGCAAAAATCAAGTAAATTTTCTTTAAATTATTTTGCCGGCTCAAATAAGCACTCATATCTCTGAGCACTCTCAAAAAACTGCTATACATATATATTATATAAGCAATAAAGGAAGCTCATATTTAAAGCGCTATGAATAATTTTGATGTTTCTTTTATATATATGATGTAAAAAGCCTCTCTCCTTTTGCCGAGTGATTCATCAGGCGATTTCGGAATGGCTCCATGCCATTGTCATATTAGTCTGTTTATATCACTTCTCTATTTAATATATATTTGCTTCGATAAACGGCTTCTGATATAATACATGACATTTTGCTCTCATGCATTGGCTGCATTCCTGATGATGACTTGAATAAGCCGTTATACGCCAAATCTGCAGCTGCTAATATGCTCTCTTGCATTTTTTGAATATTTATGCTAAATTAATTAAATAATCTTTTTTGGTATGGAGGAAAGAGAAAAAGCGATGTTATTAGAAGGAATACCTGTTTTAAGGGATCTGACAATCTGGTCAATTCTTTTGCGCACGGCGCTTTCGCTGCTGTT
This sequence comes from uncultured Clostridia bacterium, assembly GCA_944412495.1. Classification (GTDB taxonomy): domain Bacteria; phylum Bacillota; class Clostridia; order Oscillospirales; family Acutalibacteraceae; genus Timburyella. The sequence continues at coordinate 47,715 of CALYBL010000030.1, forward strand.
CAGCGGTATTCTTGGTTATGACCGGGAAAAGAAGGGACGTCCGGCTGGAATTCGTACATATATGGTCGTCTGTGTAGGCTCGGCCCTTGCGATGATGACCGGCATTTATCTTACTGACATGACAGGCACCGGGGATGCCAGCCGCATTGCTGCACAGGTAATCTGCGGCATAGGCTTTCTTGGCGCCGGCACAATACTGGTCACAAAGCAAAGGCAGGTAAAGGGTCTGACAACTGCCGCCGGCTTGTGGGCAGCCGCCTGTATCGGGCTTGCTCTCGGCGCCGGTTTTTACTCTGGTGCCATCATCGGCTTTGCTGCAGTATTGGGATCACTTTGGACCATGCAGATTGTGGATAGACGCCTGCATAAAAATTCCGAATCATTTACTATTTATGTGGAGTTTTCCGGGATGGAAGCCGTAAGCAGATTTCTTACTCACGCACGCACTCAGAACTGCACGGTAAGCAACTTGGAAATCAAGCGGACCAAGAATGAAAACGGCTCCATGATAGTGACCGCCACCATGACGCTGCGCTTCAAATTTGCTATTTCTCATACCACCGTAATTGAAACTTACGGTGCACTGGAGGGCGTGCAGTTTATTGAAGAAATGTAAAGTGCTTTTTCACCGGCATTTTACAAAAGGGGCAAAAATCCGCTTTAAATTTAAAAGGCAAATAGCCGCTGCCGTACTTTCAGACCTTCTGCTGGTATGGCAGCGGCCCTTTACGTAACAGATATTGGCCATACATTTAAGATTATCAGCAGAAAATCTCACAAACGTCTTGACACATGACCTAAAGTTAGGTAAAATAATTGAGCGCACTTTTATGCTACTGTGGCTCAGTTGGTAGAGCAGCTGATTCGTAATCAGCAGGTCGCCGGTTCAAGTCCGGCCAGTAGCTCCATGAAAAACACCGCTCCTTGTGGGCGGTGCTTTTTTATGCTGCTTGGTCGGCGAGAACCGGCCGTTTGTATATTGGGAGCGCTTTTGAAAAATAAGCAGAAAGCCGTTTGGGAGGGTTACTGAAAGTGAGTGCTTAGAGCGTCACCCAAGTCCGGGCGACAGCTTTGTCATAATAAAAGGAGAAGTGGCGAACGCTCGGCTACAGCTTTTTCTGTTTGCGCACTTATTGGCGAAATCCTTATTAAATTCATTCTATGTTTTCTACTCGCTAATGACAATAACAATATAATGTCTTGCCGCACAGAAATCAACAGATAGTTGGGAAAAATGTCGATTTCCAACCGTTTGTATGTTCATTTATCGTTATGGAAAGCTTATAATAAAGACACGATAAGGCCTTAGTCGAATACAAAACAAATTTCTAAATATGAAAGGATGGCAGTATTTATGGAAACTATCGGAAAGAATATAGCCTATTTTCGTAAACAGGCCGGATATACACAGGAAGAGCTATCTGAAATAATGAATGTTACCTCTCAGGCAATTTCAAAATGGGAAAATGACCTGTCATATCCCGATCTTGCCGGCATAAAGGAGCTTGCATCCGCCCTTAATGTATCCGCTGATGAGCTGCTCAACGGCGAAGCAAATTATCCTATAGTAGCCGATGCCGACGAAGAACGTATAGCCCGCCGGATTTTAACCATTCATATACAAACAGATGATAATGCAATCAGCGGTGTAAAGGCTTCAAACATTACTGTTCGCTATCCTGTATCGGTATTAATGAAATCGCAAAAAAACGGCACGCTTAAAGAAATTGTCGGAGACAATGCTGTTTCTCAGTTAGAAACGGCACTCGCTTTAGTTAAGCAGGGTATTACCGGTCCTATTGTCGATGTGGAGACATATGGGACTCATGTTAAAATAACGGTGGAGGACTATGAGAATTGAAATAACCCATAAAAATCAAACCGATACTGTTGAACTTCCGTCTGATACCGATTTGGTAGGCATGTCGCTTGGGACAGACAATAATCCAGGCGAAATGTTCAACATATGTCAACGCTTGCCAAAAACGCTTGGCGGCGCCCCGGTTGAATGTGAGACAGAGAAAACACACTTAGCTAATGGTATGCTGCTTACTACCTATATCTATAAATTAGGCGGAAAGGCAAAGGTCCTCTCTCTTAAGAAATTTATCGGTTTGGTTCATTGCGATATTTTATGCGAAAATGTCAGACTTAAATTTATTATATGAAAATATATCATAAATTTCATTTTTCACTCCCTCTTTAATCACAAAAAAGCACCGTTCACCAGAGCGGTGCTTTTTACGTGTCAATGCCGGTTTGCGGTGACGTCAGTCTATACAGTTTTATGCAGGCTGCGCGCCGTTTCGCAAGCCGGCAAAAGAAGGCTTTAAGCAATGCTTGTTTTTATGCATGAGCCTTATCAAGCAATATGCTTTGTTTTTTTAATTTAAGTTTTGGAAATATCAAAGGCCCTTGCCTCACAGATGCACCCGGCAAATTATCAGCCTCCGAAAATATATCTGAAATAATCGTTGTCCAGTACGCCGCTGCTATAGCGCATTTTATTTCTCACCATGGCCTTCACCGCTTCGACATAGCCTTCCGGTACGACGGTATCTTCATCTTTTGGGACAAAGGTATTGCTCGATGAGTAATACGTGCCAAGGTCGGTCTTCCAGTCGTAATTGTCGTTGAATACCAGCGCCGGTGCATCGGACAGCACATCCCTGCCCACCATAAGGCGTGAATCGAATTCAGTCCCAAACAGATTTGAAAGCGTAGGCAGAATGTCAAGGCTGGAGGTCGGAGAATCAACAATTATAGGCTCCTCATCCTCTAAGCATCCGCTCCAGATAATAAGCCGGGAGTGATCCCTTTCAAAATAATTGCTGACGTTATAGCCGTAAAGCTCCGAAAGATAAGGCATATTGCCGAGCGTGCCGCCGGTGTCGAGCCCATAAGGGAAATGGTCGGAGGAAATGCATATCACGGTATCGTCGGCTATTCCCCTGTTTTCCAGCTCTTCGACAAGATATGTAAGCGCGTCCTCAAAATCAAGATTTGCGGCGAGATAGCCCTTGACCGTGTCGGACAATGGAAGATCTGCCACCCTGTCCCAATGCTTGCTGGTCATGGCGTTATCGCTGCGGGTATAGTTGCTGTGCCCGCTAACCGTCATATAATAAACATTAAACGGCTGCTTGTCGATATATGTAGGCAGCGTCCCGCTTATCATTTCGTAATCGCTCTCCGGCCATGATCTTTTCACATACTGCTCCATGCCGTTGCCGTAGCCCATAAAGCCGTCGGAATAGCCGAGATTGTTATGTGTGATATTGCGGTCGTAATAGGTGTATGTATTGTTGTGAAACGCCTTGCCGTAATAGCCCAAGCGGTTAAGCTGGCTGCCCATGGTGTAATAATTTAGATTATCGGCGGTGTTTTTAAAGGACATCCCGCCGTCAGTCGGCAGCATGCCGAATATGTTCTGATATTCTCCGCCAGTGGTGCCTGCGCTTGACTGCTGATAATAGTCGGTAAAGTTTATGCCCTTTGTCGCAAGGCGGTAAAGCGTAGGCGTAAGCTCAGGATCGATGACCTCTGCCGTAAAAGCCTCAGCGGTTATCATGATAAGATTTTTGCCCTCAAAAAGCCCCGTGTACTCATTTTTCCTTGACGGCGTGAGGCTTTGCACATAGTCGTTAAGCGCCTTTATCTGTGAAGACGCGTTCAGGCTGAGCCGGTCGAAATCAATATCTATGCTGTTATAGCCATAAACTACCGGAGCCGATGTCTGTTCTCCGTCTTCGGACTCATCAGATGAAGAGGCAGATGAAGCAGAAGACGAGCTTTCTGATGAATCACTGCTGCTGTTGCCGTCTCCCCCATTAGGGAAAGCTATGGGATCGTGCTCTTCAAATACAATATCTTTACCCAGCAGCATATTCTTAACGTCCAACCGCATGCCGGTGATAAGGCCAAAATTGCTCACCGCCGACTGAAAATTATACTGGGAAGAATAGACAGGGGCGTAAATACTGCTGGTGAAAACAAACACAAGGGCAAGCAGAAAGGCAAGCAGCGACGATGCCGGCGATATAATTCTTGTAACCAAGTTGCCTTTAACCGCCGGGAAAAATTTAGTGCTGAAAATGAGATACAAAGCAAATGGGAGCAAAAACAGCAGTATTACGAAAATACCGCCCTGTTTAAATATAAGGTTGATAATTTCATCGAAAAAGCCGCTGATGGCGTCTCCTGCCCCGCCGGTCATGGTGTTTATGTCGTAAAACTGCTTGAACTGCTTATATATAAGAAACTGCACGATATAAGGGATACTCGTAAGCAAGATAAAAGCTGCGGCAATATATTTGTTCACCCTTTGATTTTTATGCAGCGATGACAGAAGGTAGCCTATCCAGCCATATGCAAAGCTGAAAAAGAGCATGGGAAAAAAGCTAAGGCTGAAAAGACCTCCCACAGTGAATATTCTGAAAACTATCTCAAAATACAAAATTATAACCGGAAACAGGAGAAGAAATTTCAAATGACTGTATTTGCTTTCTGCCATTATTATCACCTGTTATTGATTATATGCACTTATACAGTGAATTTCAATCGATTTCGACACAGGTTTCATTTTTGTAATAATTAAGATACAAAATGTAAAAATATTTCTATCATAAAAATTTCTATACACTTGTTTGTACCCTCAAAATAACAAAAAATTTCGACAGCATCAGATAAAGCTACTGATTCTGATATAAGTCCAAGCATTGTCAAATAACCACACGCAAGCTGTGCAGCGAGGCTTTCAACTATCAAAAGACAATACTGGTTTGATATGCCGCATGACCTTTTGAGGAGGAGAGGCAATAAATACATCCGGCCGCCATGAGTGGATGAAGGGAGAATTTGTTGGCACAGCGATACAAAGCGATTCGATGCGGCAGCAGAAAGCGCGACAACATCGCAAGAGATCAGGCAGGGAAGCGGACGGAGGGCTTATTTTGAAGCCGCAGGCAAAAAATAAGCCGGAGCAAAGCGGAATTTGCTCCGACGTGAAAAATGTTGACCAAAAAGATACCCGCTAAAAACGCGGGTGGCAAGGTAAAAGAAAAAGTCAAACCCGGAACGCGGACTGCATCCAGACTCAGCATGTAAAAAAGTCTGCGAAAAAGATGCCGCTCCGACACGAGCACCAAAGCTTTGGAAAAGCTCAACCCTGCACGCGACTTGCGCATCGAGGCTCTCGACTGGCAAGATATAGCAAAAGATATTTGGCCATTTCAGTATATAGGCGTGAATCCGTGTGAATTCTTTAGGTTATTAAAAACAAGATTAACGCCGCGGGCGATGGAGTAAAATAAAAAAACTGAGCCTAAACGCGAACATGCGTCCGGGCTCAGCCTGGGTTTAGTTGACAAAAAGGATACCTGCTGAAAACGCGAGAGAAAAGGCAAAATAAAAAACTGAACCTGGAACGCGAATTGCGTCCAGGCTCAGCCTGGTGGTGCCGGTGGCGGGGGTCGAACCCGCACGTCCTTGCGGACAACGGATTTTGAGTCCGTCTCGTCTGCCAGTTCCAACACACCGGCGTATTTTTACTTGTAAGTCACAGCGCGTGAATACGGCTTCATCCGGCAAGCAGCACAATGGCTTTTTAAACAAATCACGCCTGTTTATTATATCATATAATTCTCAAAAATCAACGGATATTGCCGTCATTTTTTTCAATACTAATATCAGCAACTTAAAAGGAGACAAAAGCATGGATAAAAACACAAAAAAAATAAGCGGAAACAAAAGCACTAAAGGCGTTCTCACGGGCAGGGTGCAGGATGACAAGCGTACAAACGACGCATATGCGACGCAGGCCATATCGCAGCCGGACAGGAGGCAGCCAAAAACCGGAGTTGCCATGCCCGATGACGAAAATGTCGAGCGTGCCAGAAACTGGGTGGATGAAAACAGCCTCAGCTGAGCCATGCCGGAAGTCACCGGCAGCAAGCATCTGTCCATTACGATTTATGTTTGAAAGCCGGCATAATAATCAGAGTGCAGGCCCACCACAGGCAGGCTGAAAGCATGAGATACTCCCAGACGTCGTCCGCTTTCTTAATCTGCAGCTGTGGGATTCGGAAAAATCAAGGTAAGCCATCTGCGGGCAGTATAGAAATTTACTTTCAATATTTTGTCATTTGGAGCCACCAAATCAGCATGAGATGTTTTCTTCATGCTGATTTTTTAAAACAATATTTTTTGTGAAAGCATCATTGATTTTTTTGAAAAGGTCCAAACAAATGACAATGCCAAAGCCTTGCTGCTTTGTATGAGAATATATAGCTTTAGCGGCAAACACGCTATCATATCGACGTCTCTGCATCAAAAGCGTGTTTCTCTAAACACCACACACTATCCGTATCAGACAAACGGCTTTTTTATAACACATATCAGCAGAAATCAAGCCAACCCGCAAATTTCTTTAAAGCGCTGCTCGCTTATGACCTCAACGCCAAGCTCCTGCGCCTTTTTCAGCTTGCTGCCGGCGCTCTCGCCCGCCAGCACATAGTCGGTCTTCTTCGACACTGACGAGGATGCCTTGCCGCCGAGCCTGCGTATTATCTCCGACGCTTCCTCTCTCGTAAATTCCGCAAGCGTGCCGGTGAGGACAAACGTTTTGCCGGCAAGCGGCTTTTCTGTTTCATCTGCCGCCCGAGATGAGAGGTTTACTCCCTCTTTTCTGAACTCCTCTATCATTTCACGTGTCTCGTCAAGCGCGAAAAAGTCAAAGGTATTTTCCGCCATAACGCCGCCAAAGCCGTCGAGCGCCTCAAGCTCCTCCCTTGACGCCGACATTATGCCGTCTATGCCGGCAAAATTTTCGGCAAGTATCCGCGCCGCGGCTGCGCCTATATGGCGTATTCCAAGTGCGAAAATGAAGCGCCACAAATCATTGCCCTTTGAGCGCTCTATCGACTGTAAGAGATTTTGTGCAGACTTTTCTCCCATGCGCGGCAGCTCCGCTATATCCTCCGCCCTGAGCCGGTATATGTCCACAGGCGACGATATAAGCCCGCTGTCTATGAAAAGATGCACGGCGGCCGGACCCATTCCATCAATATTCATGGCCTCGCGCGACGCAAAATGTATAAGATGCCGTGCAAGCTGCGCAGGGCAGGCGGCGTTTGGGCACCTTATGACGGCCTCATCCTCTTCCCTGAAGACACGCGCGCCGCATGAAGGGCAGACCTCCGGCATATGATACGGCGATGAATTCTCGGCATGGCTTTTTACCGCCACAACCTCGGGTATTATATCGCCTGCCTTGCGGACTATAACGGTGTCACCGAGGCGGATATCCTTCTCCTTTATAAAATCCTCGTTATGAAGCACGGCCCTCGTTACCGTAGTCCCGGCGAGCAGTATCGGCTCAAAAACCGCCGTCGGCGTCAGCGCGCCGGTGCGTCCGACGTTTATCTCTATCGACTCAAGCACCGTCTCCTTTTCCTCCGGCGGGTACTTGTAGGCCATGGCCCAGCGCGGAAACTTTGTGGTTGCACCAAGGCTTTGTCGCTGTGCAAAATTATTGACGTTTATAACGGCGCCGTCAGTGCCAAACGGCAGTTTTCCGCGCTCGCTGCCTATTCGCTCAATTTCTGCCGCGACCTCCTCCATGCTGCCGCAAACCTTATAAAACGGTATTATCTTAAAGCCAATACTCTTAAGATACCCGAGGCTTTCGCTGTCCGTTTCAAATGACAGGCCTTCGGAATAAAGAATGGAAAATATGAATATATCAAGCCCTCTCGACGCGGTTATCCTGGGGTCCTTCTGGCGCAGCGCGCCGGAGGCCGCGTTGCGCGGATTTTTCGGCGGCTTCTCCCCTAACTCCTCCTGAGCATCCACCAGTCGTTCAAATGAGCTCAGCGGCATGAACACCTCGCCGCGGACCTCAAGCACCGGCGCATTGGTTTTTATCGACAGCGGCACCGACCTTATCGTGCGTATGTTGGCCGTTATATTCTCCCCCACCCGGCCGTCGCCGCGCGTGGAGGCCCGGTAAAGCCGGCCGTTCCTGTACTCTATCGCCACTGACAGTCCGTCTATCTTCGGCTCGACTATATATTCCGTTTTACCTAATGCCTTTTCCATGCGCCCGCCGAAATCGTAAATCTCATCCATGCTGAAGGCGTCCTCAAGGCTGAGCATGGCGGCCGTATGCGTCACCTTTTCAAAGGTGTCCTCCGCACTGCCGCCGACACGCTGCGTGGGAGAATCCGGCGTTATATACTCCGGATGCCCGCTCTCCAAATCCTCGAGGCGGCGCAGCAGCATATCAAACTCGCGGTCGTCTATCTCGGGGTCGTTATCTATATAATATTTTTTGTTGTGATAGTTTATCTCGTCTCTGAGCTTTACTATCTCCTGCTGTACATTGTCCCTCATATTAACCCTCTTTCGCATTGCTGTCGTCTGCCCGCCATTAAATATCAGCCTGCCCTTTACATTAATGAACGGACGCGCGTCCTTGCATTGAATGAAATTCCAAAATCAGCCGCCGCTTGCTGCATCCGCAGCGGAGGATGTGCCAAAAATCTCGCTTTGGCCGATATCTGCGTAAACGCTCGGCACGCTGCCTACAAGTATAGTCTCGGCGATAAGGTAGCTCGACTCTATCTCCACCGAGGTGCTGTGCCACGACGACACAAGGCATACGGTGGTTTTAACCTTAAGCATGATACGGTGCAGCGTCTGATTTATGCCCGCGCTTTCGAATACATTCTCATAGGAGGTAATCACGCCTTCTGCAAACTGTAATCTGAAGCTCAGCTTTGGTCCACGGCCCATGAGCAGGTCGCTGCCGGTAAAGGTGCCTACCGGCACTTTAAACTCGCTGTACTCGCTGTTTGAAAGGTTCTCCATTATCTTATCGCTTATTTGGGCTTTAAGCTGATTCATCGCCACGGTGTCGGTCTGTATTGCGGAAATCTGCGAGCTGTCGTCCTTTTGCAGCGTTACCAGCGACGAATAGCTCACCTGGTCCTCGGCGAGCACCGCTGATACCGCGTCGTTGAACGCCTTCTCCGCAATATTTTGAGCATATACACCGGATATATTCGCAATGGACGGCCACATGCAGCCGTCTATCGCTATAAATACGACAGCGGTTATTATAATTAGTATAAACAGCCTTTTAAGGGGACTGCTCCTGCGCCGCCCCATCTTCATAAAATTTGCCCCTTTGAAAATATACTTTGTATTCTAATACCAGTATATACAAAAGGGCTTTTTTGGTGAAAAAACTTACGATTAACGTCTTTAATTTATATTTTTACCGTCTTTTTAAGCGTTTTGAAATTTTTTTGCCTATGTTTCTTGGCAGCACAAATATCATTCGGCTGAGCCGGCGTCAAGATTCCAACTCTCGGCGTTTACTATCGTGGCCGCCATCAGTGTGCCTTCGTTGAATATGAAGGTAACCCTGTTCGTGCCGAAGGTATAGACAAGTATGCGGTAATTATCCAGTACCGGGCCAAGCATGAAAAACACGTCGTTTCGCTCCGGCGTACCGCTGCGCTCCGGTGTGCCGAGATTGGCAATAACGTCATCCTCGGTAGCCACGTAAAGCGGGAAGCCGTATGGGTCGCTGTAGCTTACTATGGCAGATATCACCTCGCCGGAGTCCGGCAGATAGCAATATATCTCGTTGACGGCGCTTAACTCAGTATGATTGCTGAACTCATTCTCCGTCAGGGTTATTTCGCCGTGGCTGTGACCGTCGCCGTTTTCTGCCGACGCTTCCGCTGAGTCCCCGCTGTCAGATGCGGCAGCCTCATAATGTGCCCTGACAGCATCGGCGGTATCTCCTAACTTTATCTGAAGCGGATACATCTGGCCGGCCGAGGCGTATTCGCTTACATTGACCGGTGTAAACGACAAATCCGGCTGCGAGACAAACGGCTCCTCAGACGAAACAGTGCCGCCGCTGCCGCCGTCGCCGCAGGCCGTAAGCAGCGTCATGATAACACACACAGTTATAAGCAAGGCTGTCAGCTTTTTCATTTAATAAGTCCTCCAATAGTCGATGATTTATGCAATCTATTTCTATGTATCAAGCCTGTTGGCTTCAAGCAGTACCCTATCCCTGTATAACAGGTCGTTTCTCACGCTAAAGCCGTTTTTCTCCCAAAAGGCGTTGCCGCCTTTTCTGCTGAATACGACGAGGGCGCTCTTTATTATGCCAAGCCTTCTAAACGCTCCTAAGCAGGCGTCCAAAAGCTTTGTGCCCAGCTTCTGCCGGCGATGCTCCTTACTCACCGCCATGTGATATATATAGCCTCTCCTGCCATCATTTCCGGCAATGACCGCTCCGATGATTTTCCCGTCTTCCTCCGCCACAAAGCAGGTTTCGGGATTCCTATCCAAAAAGCGGCCGATGCCGTCTTTGGAATCGTCTGCATCATTAAGTCCCATGCCGGCTAAGGAACGCCATAACGAGTACACCTCGTCGTAGTCGGAAATTCTCATGCCTCTTATCTTCATTTTTTCTCACCTATGCTTATGAGTTGCTGTTTAGCAGGTCCTTTCGGAGCTGCCACAGGTCGGGCGACAAATCCACATAATAATTGTGCGGGTTTTCAAGCCTTAACACCTCGTCCCACAGCGTTGATACCTGTGACTCGCAGTAGTCCTTTATCGCCTGCACCGGCGGACATTTGTACACTAATTTCCCGTTTTTGTATATCTGCTTATGCAGCGGCCGGGCTATAAAATCCGTCACCGTCTTGCGCTTCCAGGTATATTCCGGGTCGAATATCTCGTAGGGCGCGTTCTCGTCTATGCTCTCGCCATGCAGTGTCACGACGTCGGCTATGGCCTTGCCGCTCGTTTTATCAAACAGCCTGTGCACCTGCTTAAAGCCGGGCGTCGTGAGCTTGGTTATGTTCTCGCTTATTTTGATTTTTGGTATTATGCGTCCGTCCTTTTCAATGCCGGCGAGCTTATACACGCCGCCGAAGACCGAGTCGGACGAAGCCGTTATCAGTCGCTCTCCTACTCCGAAGGAGTCTACCTTCCCGCCCTGTATTATTACCTCTCTGATTATATTCTCATCGAGCGAGTTTGTGGCAATAATGGCGCAGTCGGGGAAGCCTGCTTCGTCCAGCATTTTGCGGGCGCGCTTTGACAGGTAGGTTATGTCGCCGCTGTCAATCCGTATGCTCTGCGGGCGGTACCCGCGGGGAAGTATCTCCTCGTTAAATACCTTTATGGCGTTTGGCACGCCTGATTTGAGCACGTTATAGGTGTCCACCAGCAGCGAGCAGTTCTCAGGATACGTCTTTGCGTATACTCTGAAGGCGTCCAGCTCGCTGTCAAACATCTGCACCCAGCTGTGCGCCATGGTACCTACAGCCGGTATGCCGTAGAGCTTTTCAGCAAGCGTCAGCGAGGAACCGACACAGCCGCCGATATACGCCGCCCGTGCACCGTACAGCGCCGCCGACAGCCCGTGCGCGCGCCTTGCGCCAAACTCCATGACCGACCTGCCCTGTGCAGCCCTCACTATTCTGTTGGCCTTGGTCGCTATAAGCGACTGGTGGTTTATTATCATAAGCAGAGCCGTTTCAATAAGCTGAGCCTGTATTACGGGTCCGCGCACTATTACAACCGGCTCTCTCGGAAATATCGGTGTGCCTTCCTCCACCGCAAAAACGTCGCATTCAAATTTGAAGCTCTTAAGATATGATAGAAAGCCCTCGGAATATATGCCCTTCGAGCGCAGGAACGCTATATCCTCTTCGGTAAATTTAAGATCCTCTATAAACTCTATAAACTGCTCGAGTCCGGCCATTATAGCAAATCCGCCGCCGTCCGGTACTCGGCGGAAAAACATGTCAAAATACGCGACGGTATCAGACATCCCGTTGTCAAAATAGCCGCCGCTCATTGTTATTTCGTAATAATCCGCCATCAGCGACAGAGCCGCTTCGTTATCAATAAGAGACATATGCCCGACTTCTCCATTCTGTTTTTGTTTTCGCCATATATATTATAGTTTACCAATATTTGGCCGATTTTTCAACCCATTTTACGCGGCAGGCCAAGAAGAGTATTTTCGTTTTTTCAGTACTATTCCATTAAAGCCATGCATATCCTTTATTGTCGGCAGCTTGTCCGCCGTCATTATATGTCAGTAACAGACGAAGCAAAATACGCCTGTCCCATTTATGGGACCAAAAGCAGGCTGCCGAACAAATTTTCGTTGACAAAGCTTTTTGGGTATTGTACAATATATTTGCAATATAAAACAAATGTTCTTTTTGCTTGGAGGTTTAACATGTCTGGTAGTTTTACTGTTTTGACAATATTTGAAATAATTATAGCAGCGGCACTTATAATAGGACTTTTCAACGAGGGAAAGCTTGCCGACTTTGAAGAAAGGCTGTTTAAAAAAATAAAACGTCTTTTTTGCAAAGGCAAGGGAAATGATATCTCGAAAAAAGTAAGCGGCTGCCGCAGAATGAAGCCGTCTGCGGGACATTCCGGCAGAAAGTGTGCATAAGCCATACGGACTGCAAATGAGCAACTGCAACGGCGCTGCAGCTACACTGCAGATGTATTTTAGCTATGCGTACTTAGAGTTTATACACTTTCTGCCGTATAATTAACATCCGTTGTGTGAAATACTGCAAGCTCAGCTTTTGTCGTCATTAACGGAGAAGCGGTCAAAGCCAGCGCCGCAGCAAGCTGTGAAAATAAGGATGGTATCAGACGCGCATAAACCGCTGACTGCCATTCGTGGGCAGCATATCCTACAAAAATTTCATATCCCCCCAATTTTTTAAAGCCGTTCTCTTTAAGCTAAGAGAACGGCTTTAAATATACACTTTATAACAATATACCTATATCATGAAAATGCTTAGCAATAGAAACCTCAGTGCAGGGAGGAACTGCAAGAATGCCGTAAACATCTTCAGGCGGTGCATATGTACAAACATCATAATCGGGCAAATTAATAAGCCTTAAATCATATTCGGCCTCTTTATACTGCCTGCTCCATGCGCCGGTGCCGCCGCACAGGTATCACAGGCTCTCGCCTATGCCAATCGCCTTTAAATTATACTCTATCAAATGCTGCTTGGATTTTGGGACGCAAGACTCAACGGCGCCCGCTATCGCCTGCTTTGAGCAGAACGCCGACTCCTTAAGCAGCTTGCCGAGCATTATCATGTTGGCAAGACCGCTCAGTTCGTTCTTCTCTGCAAGCTCCGTCGCCGGTATATAAAACGCCCTGACATCCGTGCGTGAAGCCTTCTCGTCTATGAGCGAGCTGTCTACTATGACGATGCCGTCCGGCTCTACAGAGTCTATGAATTTCTCAAAGGAGGGACGGTTCATTGCCAAAAACACATTAGGCTTAACAACGAGCGGAGAGCCTATCGGCTCGTCAGATATGCACACACTGCAGTTTGCCGTGCCGCCCCTCATCTCCGGGCCGTAGGACGGGAGCCACGATACTTCCTTTTCGTCCGCAAGTCCCGCGCCGGCTATCACCTTGCCCATAAAGAGTATTCCCTGTCCGCCAAAGCCGGCTATTTTTATTTTATATTCCACGCTGGCCGCCTCCTTACTGCTTATCGTCGATATCCTTATACACGCCGAGCGGGTAATAAGGTATCATGTTGTCGCGCAGCCACTGCATGGCCTCAACCGGGGAAAGGCCCCAGTTGGTCGGGCAGGTGGACAGCACCTCCACTATGGAAAAGCCCTTTTTCTCTATCTGGTTTTTAAACGCCTTGACTATGGCCTTGCGCGCCTCTTTTATATGCGGCACGCTGTCCGCTGCCACTCGCTGTGCCAGCGCTACTCCGTCCAATGTCGACAGCATCTCGCATACCCTTATGGGGTTGCCGGAATATGACACGTCCCTGCCGTAGGGAGTCGTCTGCGTCACCTGACCCGGCAGTGTGGTGGGCGCCATCTGTCCCCCAGTCATTCCGTATATGGCGTTGTTTATAAATATTACCGTTATGTTCTCGCCGCGTGTGGCAGAATGCACCGTCTCCGCCGTGCCTATGGCCGCCAAATCGCCGTCGCCCTGATATGTAAAGACAACACATTCGGGATGTGCGCGCTTAACGCCCGTCGCCACAGCCGGCGCGCGGCCGTGCGGTGCCTGTATCATATCGCAGGCAAAATAATTATATGACATCACCGAGCAGCCCACCGACGCTATGCCTACCGTCTGCCCTTCAACGCCGAGCTCATCTATAGCCTCTGCCACCAGACGGTGGACTATGCCGTGCGTGCAGCCCGGACAGTAATGCGTATCTACATCACACAGCGCTTTTGGCTTCTCAAATATCACAGACATGCTATTACCTCCCCAGCTCCATTATCTTGTCGAGCACCTCGCCCGGCTCGGGTATCACGCCGCCGGTGCGGCCGTAAAACTCCACCGGGGCGGCCCCGTTCACCGCGAGCCTTACGTCCTCGACCATCTGTCCCATGCTCATCTCGACCGAAAGGAAGCATTTGACCTTGTCTCTGTATTTAACAATTGTATCTGTCGGATACGGCCACAGCGTTATGGGGCGTATGCAGCCGGCCTTGACGCCGCGCTCCCTTGCCTCCTTAACCGCCGCCTTCACTATTCTCGAGGTCGCGCCGTAAGCCACTACTGCTATCTCTGCATCGTCCATAAGATATTCCTCAGCGCGCTGCTCTTTCGCCTTTATAGCCTCATAGCGCCTGTATCTCTCGACAACGCGGTTTTCAAGCTCCTCCGCCTGAAGGTAGAGCGAGTTTATGATGTTGTGCTTACGGACATTTTTATGCCCGTTTGCCGCCCACGGCTTTTCATGCGCTGATGTCTGCGGCTTTTCTATCACAACCGGCTCCATCATCTGACCGAGCATACCGTCGGCTAAAATCATGGCAGGCACCCTGTATTCCTCCGCCCTGTCAAAGGCGAGATACACTAAATCCATTATCTCCTGCACGGTTGACGGAGCAAAAACCAGCACCTGAAAATCGCCGTGTCCCAGCGCGCGGGTCGCCTGAAAATAGTCGGCCTGCGACGGCTGTATTCCGCCAAGCCCCGGACCGCCGCGCTGCACATTTATAATGAGCGCAGGAACATCCGAGCCGGCCATGTAGGATATGGCCTCCGTCTTAAGGCTTATCCCCGGCGAAGACGACGACGTCATCGCCCTTATCCCAGACGCCGCGGCGCCCAGCAGCATGTTCGACGCCGCCAGCTCCGACTCGGCCTGGAGATATACGCCGCCTATTTTCGGCAGGCGCTTTGACATATATGCCGCCACCTCAGTCTGCGGCGTTATCGGGTATCCGAAGAAATGAATGCAGCCGGCCTGTATGGCGGCCTCAGCCAATGCCTCGTTGCCCTTCATAAGTACGCGTTTGGACATATGTATCACTACCTTTCCGCTCTTTCCACTCTTATCACCACATCCGGGCATATGGTTGCGCACATCGCGCAGGATATGCACTTGTCAATATCCGTTACCTCCACTGCCCGGTAGCCCTTGGAGTTAAAGCCGTCCTCCGACAAACGGAGTATTTTTTTCGGACATACGCTTACGCAAAGGCCGCAGCCCTTGCATTTTTCCCTGTTGATAGTAAGCTTTTCCATAAAGCACTGCCTTTCTGCCTGTTACTCTTTCCACGGCGGTATTACATGTATATCTATCGGATACAGGCCGCTGACCGACGGCCCGCATTCATCTGCTATATCCCTCTTGACTGCCGTACAGACAACGGGAAGCCCGACAAGCTCGGACAGCTCCCTTATATAGTCCGACGACAGCCTGACGGTATCAGCGCCGGTATACTCGCCAAGATGCGAATTGTTGACTATCCCCGTCGCCTTAAGGCGCGACGCTGCTTCTATCTCCCTTAAAACCTCCGCTCCCTTTTCGGGCGTGCCTACAAGCGGACGGTACATATTGGCGACATACAGCATATCATACCCTGCCCGCTCTATCCGCTCGGAAAAGCGGCCGAGCGCCGTTGCACCCGCGTCGTCGCCGCCGGCATCGATTATTACTTTCTGATAACCGCCGCCTATTGCCGCGTCGATGCGCGGAGACAGCGCCGGTATATCAAGCGTGCTGCCGGCATATATGGGAGAAATTATGTCTATGCCCTTCTTGTCAAGCACATCTGCATAATCAGACGAGCGAAAATACGGGTTTACAATGTCCATATCAATGAGCAGTACCTTTTCGTATTTTTCGCGCTCACGCAGGGCAAGGTTTATGGAAAAATTGGTTTTCCCGCTGCCGTAGTGTCCGCAGACTATGATTATATTCTTCTCGCTCACCATAAGACCTCTTTAAAGCAGCTGCTTTTTATATTAACTAAAGATCAGGCCGCATCAAGCAGGAGTGCAAAAGCCGGATGCCTCAGATTTATTTGCGGCAGCCATAATTAACAATATATCGAAATAATTATACCACCGCCGCAGCATTTTTTCAATCCATAGAGAATTTTATATTATTTTGTAAAAATTATTGTCAACAGCCCAGAGCAGATGCCCCGGAAATCCACGATACAGCTGTTTGTCGCAGATATCGCAGAAATGGGAAAAACAAGCCGGCCGCACGGCACCGCAGGGACGATGATGCACAGAATCATGCTGATGCGGATTTCACTTGCAATTGAAAATTTAATCTCTCTGCCCGCTTGCGTCTGTGTAACGGCATGACAAGCCGTGCTTCATTACTGCTGACGGCATATCACAACCAATGTATCATAAGCATAATATGTGACTGAACCCCTTTCGCAAAAAATACACAGCGAGGTCAAAGCCATGTCCTTTACAGACAGAGAATTATTTGCAAGAATGTTGAAATGCGAGGCCGAGGGCGAGGGCGATACAGGCATGAGGGCCGTCGCCACAATAATAATGAACAGGGTCAACGCCTCCACAGGAGAATATCAAAGAGTATGTCAGGGAGATATAAGGCGGGTGCTGCTTCAGGAGGGGCAGTTTGACTGCGCGAGAGACATCGTCGGCGGCCGGCCCAATCCGCGCTCGATATATACCGTATCGCCCGACCAGATTCAGTTTGACATTGCCGACTGGGCGCTCGGCGGCGGGCTTTTAAACGCCGTCGGCGACTGCCTGTGGTATCTCAATCCCTTCAGCCCGTCATGCTCGCAGAATTTCCCGGGAGAGTCCGGCACCTTTCACACGCGCATAGGCGACCACTGCTTCTACCGGCCCACGCCGTATTATGCCAATACTTAATTTGCAATACCGCCGCATACAGTACATATTTATAACGGCGGGGTTTAAACGCCGCACTTATGTGTATCATCGGCGGAGATAGGAGTTTACGATGGAAACAAATACAAATAACAATGTCAGCCAGCCTGTCGCGGGCAGCAGCACGGCTGCAGGAGGCTCTGGAAACGGGGCTTCCGTAAATAATACTGCCATACCGCAGGCACAGTCGGGATATACCGGCTATCCTCAATTGCCATATGGCTATGCCCAAAATCCAGTAAGCGGCTCAAATTCCCAAAACGCGCAAAACGGGACTGTTTACCAGAATCAGCCGTTGCCCCTTACCTCATCTCTCCCCTATTCGCCGTATAACAACTCTGGAAATGTTATACAGTATCAGGGTCCGGCTCAGTCCGGTATACGTACGATTCAGCCGCTTAACACGCCCCTGCAGAACGATGAAACCACTCCTGAAACGCTGACAAATCCAATATTCATACCCGGATTTCTCCGTCAAAACATCGGGCGCTGGGTACGTGTTGAATTTCTTATAGGCAACACGCTGACCGACCGTGTGGGTATACTTACCGAGGTCGGAGCAAGCTATATACTGCTTCAGTCGATAGACCCAAACAGCTATATCCTTTGCGACATGTTTTCAATTAAGTTTGTCGTTATTATAAACACAGATAATTACGGCTCATTGTTAACCGGGCAATAAAAACGGTTAAGAAGCAAATTAAAAGGGCGGGCCTTGACATATTCATGGCCCGCTGATATTTACACAAAGCACGGTTTTACCCTTGTAAGCGTGCTTACGGTTATGCAAGGCAAAGGCCAATGACGGCCGGATATTATTTATGCTTTTGATTATCAAAAAAGGCCTTGACTTTTAGCGGCATCCATTTGGGACTTCTCCGCTGTCTCGGTCCCGCCGGTAATTCTTTGCTTAAACAGAAAAACGCTTCCCCTTCATATATAGGAGGAAGCGTCAAAGCGCTCTGCTTTGATAAAAATCAGCAGATTATTATTAAGAAAGCCTTGACAAAGGAGCATTTAAGCTTTCATTCTGTTTATTCAAACTGACTGTAATAGAGTGCGGCATAAGCGCCATTCTTTTTCAGCAGCTCTTTATGGCTGCCCTGCTCTATAATATTACCGTGCTCCATAAACAAAATGGTATCCGCATCCCTGATGGTGGACAGCCGGTGGGCAATCACGAAGCTGGTACGCCCGTTCATCAGCTGCTTCATTGCCTTGCCGATTTCTACCTCCGTGCGGGTATCAACGCTTGAGGTGGCCTCGTCAAGAATAATTATAGGCGGATTGCAGAGAAAGACTCTGGCAATGGTGAGCAGCTGACGCTGTCCGGCAGACAGGTTTGCCGCCTCATTGTCAAGCATGGTATCATAGCCCTGCGTCATAGTACGAATGAAGTAGTCAACCTTAGCCGCCCTGGCAGCTTCAATAATTTCCTCACGAGCAGCGCCCGGTTTGCTGTAGGCAATATTTTCAGCCACAGTTCCTGAAAACAGCCATGTGTCCTGAAGAACCATGCCAAAGTTCTTGCGAAGGCCGCTGCGCGTCATTTCCGCAGCATTGACGCCGTCAACAGTTATTTTCCCGCCGTTCACCTCATAAAATCGCATCAGCAGATTGAGCAGCGTAGTTTTACCGGCGCCGGTACTGCCTACCACTGCTATCTTTTGGCCGGGCTTTGCCTCAAAGCTGATATCTCTCATAAGCAGCCTGTCGGGACTGTAGCCGAAGCTGACATGGCTAAACGCAATATTTCCCTTTGCGCGCTCCAAAACAGCAGGCTTCATCGGGTCGGGGATTCATCCGTATTCGGATAAAAAGAGGGGTATTATGGAGCCTTCAAGTATTTTTGTCTTAACCGTTTTTAATCAGGCGCATAAAAAAATGAATGTAATTTATCATAACTATGAAAAGGCCATAGGGCTATCTGATTCCGCCTTTTGGCTGCTCTATTCACTGTATGAGCACGGAGATCCGTGTACACAAAGGGAGCTATGTGAGGCTTGGTTTTACGCTCCTCAGACAATCAACACCGCATTAAAATTTTTAGAGGGCAAGGGCCTTATTTCTCTCAGATTTGTACCCGGAAATAAAAAGAACAAGCAAATCTTTTTCACAAAGGCCGGAGAAGAGCTGGTACAGAATAAAATTGCTCCGTTGGTCCGGGCCAAAGAACGCTCTTTTGAGCGTTTGGATGAGGATGAGCGGAAAAAACTGCTGGCACTTACGCAGAAGCACATAAGGCTGTTAGAAGAAGCATTGAATGAAACAATTGAATAATGCGGATATCATCGGAGGACGAATCATCGCAATGATTGACAGTCGAACGTAAGATGTCGGGTGCGCCCGGTTATAAAAAATAAGCGGGCGCTTCTTCTGTTTTGTGAAAAGGGCTTCAGCGGCCCCGGCGTTAACGCCGGTGAAAAATTTATTTTTGCCGCTGCTTCAGCATCGAAAATTATAAAAAATAAAAATATTATTTTTTAAGAAAGGCAGGAAAGCATTATGGATATTTCAGCAAAAATTGCATTTTTGGAAAACAGGCTGCATCGTCTGAGCGCCAGAACGGACCGCGATAATGCAGGCGTACGGCGGAGGATAAGCCGTGAAATCAGAAATTTAAAGAAAAAACTGCAGACGAATAATTAAAAGCAGACAACAAAAGCAAGGGCATCCATGCAGGTAAAACCTGTACGGATGCCCTTGCAGCATTATCTGCCTAAAAATGATAACGACGATAATCAAAAAGTATTAGGCTGCTTTTCGAAAAGAGCACATATTAAACTAAAAAAGCATCTGTATCAGCGGTAATTTTCATCGCCCTTTTCCCGGAGGTTTTGTTTTTCGCATGAAATTAAGGTGCTGAACACAGACAAAACACACGGTCTCCGCAAATATTATTTTTGCATTTGAAAAGCATGGATAGGCCCTTAATGCAGATATACAAGCTGACGTATCAGCATGCGGTTCCGTATCGTTCTGGCCAAAATACCTGTATTGCATAATTTACAGCAGCTCGCCGAATTTTCGGACAAACAGCTTTTTGACGGCTGTGAGCACGGCCATGTACAGCAGTATGGTCGCAATAAGGAACGGATAATATCCAAGCGGCAGCGGCATCATATCAAGTGCCGTGCCCAGCGGCGTATACGGTATAATGGTCCCCACCACCACTCCTAAAACCGACAGCACTGTAACCTGCCACGAGGCACGGCTGTGTATGAACGGCAGCTTTGGCGAGCGCATCATGTGTATTGCCATGGTCTGCGTCCAGAGCGACTCCACAAACCAGCCCGCCTGAAACAGCGCGACAAATTTCGCCTGCCCGGCCGCGTCCAGTGCTGCATAATGTCCTCCGCAAAGCTGCGGACATATTACTAAAAACAGCAGTGTAAATGTCGTTATGTCAAATATCGTGCTCGCCGGGCCTATACGGAACATAAAGCTCCTTATGGACGACGCATCCCAGTCCCGCGGTTTTTTGAGGTAGCTTTCGTCCACATTGTCCCATGGCATGGCTATGCAGATTATATCATATATCAGATTGAGTATGAGAAGCTGCAGCGGAAGCATCGGCAGAAACGGCAGGAAAATGCTTGCGGCGAGTACGGCGAATATGTTGCCGAAGTTTGAGCTTGCGGTAAGCTTGAGATACTTTATGATGTTGGTATATGTTTTGCGTCCCTCTATTACGCCGTTTTCAAGCGCCATGAGGTCCTTTTCCAGCAGTATTATATTGGCCGATTCTTTTGCAATGTCCACCGCCGTGTCCACCGATATCCCGACGTCGGCCTCCTTCATGGCCGCCGCATCGTTTATGCCGTCGCCCATAAAGCCGACAGTGTGGCCGTTGCGGCGCAGAATGCCTACTATACGCGACTTCTGCTGCGGCGACAGCTTTGCAAAAACCGTCGTTGATTCCACGTGCACGGCAAGCTCATCGTTGTCCATTTCCTCTATATCTGAGCCGAGCAGCACATTATCTATTTTTATGCCCACCTGACGGCATATGCATTTCGCAACAGCATCGTTGTCGCCGGTGAGTATTTTTACGGCGACACCATGCTCCAAAAGCGCAGATACCGCCTTAGCTGCGCTTTCCTTCGGCGGGTCTAAAAATGCCAGATATCCCATCAGCACCATATCCGATTCATCGGCTACGGAAAAGGCTCCCGCCGGAGAGGGATTCGTCTTCTGCGCTATGCCAAGCACACGCATGCCGTCGTCGTTGTATTCGTTTACCGTAGCCCTGATGCTTTCCTTGAGCTCGTCGGTTATCGGCACTACATTTCCATCATACTCGACATATGAGCATACCAGCAGCATTTCCTCAATGGCGCCCTTTGTTATGAGCTGCGTTTTACCGGCTGAATCGGCCACCACTACGCTCATACGGCGGCGGTTGAAGTCAAACGGTATCTCATCGACCTTGTGATAGTCCTGCCACAGGTGCACCATTTCCTTTTCGTTTGCATGCTGTATTATGGCGTTGTCCATAAGATTGCGCAGCCCCGTCTGGTGGTAGCTGTTTAAAAAGGCATGGCGCAGCACGCGCTCGTCCTCGTTGCCATGCACATCAAGCGAATATTCGAGTATTACCCTGTCTTGAGTCAGCGTGCCGGTCTTATCGGTGCAAAGCACGTCAATTGCACCGAAATTCTGTATGGAGTTAAGGTCCTTTACGATTACCTTTTTCTTGGACATGGCGACGGCGCCCTTTGCCAGATTAGTCGATATAATCATCGGCAGCATTTCCGGCGTAAGTCCTATAGCCACAGACAGTGCAAACAGCAGCGCCTCCATCCAGCTGCCCTTGGTGAAGCCGTTTACCAAAAGAACGACCGGCGCCATTATCAGCATAAGCCTTATAAGCAGCCAAGACACGGAGCTTACTCCTCTGTCGAAGCTGGTTTCGACCTTTTTCCGGCTTATATCGCGGGCTATTGAGCCGAATATTGTATAATCCCCAATATTGACGACGACGGCAGCTGCCGTGCCGCTCACGACGTTGCTGCCCATAAATGCTAAATTTACACATTCCAGCGGATTTTTCCCGTTGTCCGGGCTTTCGGCAAACTTTTCAACCGGCTCGCTCTCACCCGTCAGCGACGACTGGCTCACGAATAAATCCTTTGCACGTATTATCCGCACATCCGCCGGCACCATGTCGCCTGCAGCAAGGTATACTATATCGCCGACGACCAGCTCGTCTATCGGTATTTCCTTAGGCGCTTCTCCGCTTCGCTTTACAAGTATGGTGGTTTCTACCATTTCATTTAACTTTTCGGCGGAGCTATTCGAGCGCGATTCCTGTATAAAGCGCATTATTCCGCTTATGAAAACCATTATGGCCACTATTATGACTGCTGTGAGGTCCTTGCTGCCCGGCACCGCCAGCATAAAATCTGTAATAAACGATATAACCGCAAGCACAATCAGCACTATTGTAAATGGATTTATAAATGAGCTGAACAGCTGCTTGAATATTCCGTCACCCTTGATTTTTGTCATTTTGTTCTCGCCGTACTGCTCGCGCATTTCCTCCACCATTTCCTCTCCGTATCCGTCGAGAGTGGTGTCGTAAAGCCCTAAAAGCTCGGCTTCACTCAGTTCCGCCGCCCTTAAGAGATTCCTCTTGGACTCCCTTGCGACGGCGAGAGCCTTAGACTTTGCTTTTCCCATTTTCCTGTTCATATACTTATCCCTCCTATGAATAAAATAAGATAAGACATGACCCGCTATGGCAAAGCATTAAATATTCCGGCCGTATTGACGACACTGCGTCAGCGCCGAATATATATAACTGTGCCCGCCGGGATCATCACTGTGGGCTGCGCCCATGTCGTCACCTCCAGTTTTTTGTGATATAAGACCTTCTGTTTCATATATACTCAAGCCTATTGACCCGCGAAGAAGCACCGCAGACACACTTGACTTAGTTATCGCCCCTGCAGCCGGAGTGCCATGGCAGGACCAAGCAACAGGCAGCAGTTATTTTGATGCAAAAGCTAGAGTCAGTTACATTGGCGTATGCAAAGCAGTACGCAGCGCAAAATGCGCGGAATATAAAACAAACCGCATGCCTAAGTATGGCAAGGCATAATTTTTAACGCATATTTCACATTTTCAAAGCCTATGCCTATACAAAAGCTTATCAAAGCCTTATCTTCCGGCACAGGCCACATAAAAATATACGCAAAAAATCCTTTGCCAAAGCTTTCGCAACGGCAAAGGATAAAATTCCCATACGCAGTCAAGCAATATGCCGAAAGGCAAAATCTGCGCACCATCGTCCAAGCTTTAGCATCACAGGGCAGTGAAACTGCATTAGTACATGCCTTGTTGTCGACATACACTGTTGGCCTTCTCATAGTGTCTCCACTACTTCGCGGCAGCAGTCCGTATCCCTGCGGTAGCCTCACCTACCGAAACTATTCAGTCCTGATTTAGTATACGCCCGACATTCCGATTTGTCAAGCGGCGCTGCAATGCTTCACTGCGTCATAGTTTAGCGCAGATTTTGAACATTATATCATCAAAAATCCCATAAAAAAGGGGTTTTCAGAAAAATGCGGCAGTACAATTCTTAATTTTTACAAATATATTTTTCGATAAATTTAAATTTAACTATCTAATCCTCAAAAACTATTGATTTTTCAAGGCTTCACGCCTGTTTTTCGTTCAAACCTTATCTGTTTGCCCTTGTTTTTGCCCTTACGAGCCGAAACAAGGGCAACTTTTTATTCCCCGCCGACCACCTTATCCAGCAGCCTT
>CALYBL010000031.1 GCA_944412495.1 uncultured Clostridia bacterium
TTCCCGATTGCCACACTCTGTTATATCTTGTTATGAGATTTTCTTGCCCTTGTATTTGCCCTTATGAGCAAGGAGAGAAAGAGTAAACTTGTGTGTAACCGTATAAAGAGATAAGGAGAATACATTGTGATAAATCCTTTATTTTCAGGGCTTTTGGAGGATTTTATTAAAACACTGTAACCTCTGTTGAGAGGTCATAATTTACTGATATTCAAATTGGGATTACTAAAAGTCCAGAAATAGCAGATGTCTGCTGATCTTACAACCTTCGCGTCATGGCAAATTCTCCGACGAAGTAGCAGATTTTTGTTTTTGGTTTGTTCAGCACCATCAAATCGGAGTGCGCTTACGCCGTTGCTCCGCCTTTTTCACAAAAAGTCACGCTCGGCTCGCTGTTGCTGCCAACTTTTTGCGCGTTCGAGAGTTCGACTTCCACCGTCGAAATACTGAAAATATCTTTTTCATGTGGCTTAGACAGACTGAGTCTGGACGCAATTCGCGTTCGGACTCTTTTCTTTTTGTCCTAGCAGGGTACACATACCGGAAACAGCATCTAAAGTGTACATCCCCTTCAATAAAAATCCGATGTTTCGAAACACATCGGATTTTTATATATCTTTATGCTGTACACGTAACAAACCGTAAGCATTGATATAAAAACAGCCTTCGTTCAAAAAACGTAGGCTGTTTTTTTGTGGACTTAATAAAGTGGAACATCGTTTAGACCATACTTATCTTTTATATAGTCTATAGTTTTACTCATATCCATACTGTCATCATATTCATATCTTTCTCCGTTTACGGCCTGACCAACTGACAAATCTATTTCTTCGTCTTTATCTGTCGCCATTGTTATCCTCAACGACCAGCCTGCACTACTATCCCATTGATTGAAGCATTTCCGTACTTTTACATCTTTTAGCAGAGCAGTTATCTCATCTATACTTTCTTTATCCGTTAATTCAATCGTATTCCCGTTATTTCCATTTTGCATCTCTATTTTTATTACATCTGTCATATCATTATCAACTACCTGGCTTACTGTTCTCTCAACCAAATGCGGGTAGAGATATATTCCCCCGCCTATGAGTATCGCTGCCGCGGCCACTATCACTATTGTTACTATAACCGGCTTCTTTTTCATATAATCACCGCCTTTATGGTTGTATAATACAATATTTATTTATAAATTTCAATAGTTAATATGAAAATAGCTTTGATATAAAAAACAACCCTGAGACGTTGCTCAAGGCTGTTTACTTGAAAAACTACTCTGCCGCTTCTGCCATTTCTTCTTCCGGCCATTCATTTAAGCCATATTTTTCTTTGATATATTGACTTATATTAAACAATTCTTTTTCTTCAGCCAACAAATTATATTTTACCCCATTTATATCATTCCAGCATGATAAAGTTATATCTTCTCCATTAGACGTTTTCATAATAATCATTAATCCACCGCCATCAGAATCTCTCTGGTCAAAACGCTTTTTTGCTTTTAAATCTTTTATCATTGCCACTATATCATCTATTTCTTCTTTATCTGTTACTTGTGCCGACCTTTTGGCGTTATCCCAATTTATAAGATTTATTTCCAAAATATTGTTCATATCATTTTTTACTATCTGGCTTACTGTTCTCTCAACCAAATGCGGGTAGAGATATATTCCCCCGCCTATGAGTATCGCTGCTGCTGCCACTATCGCTATTGTTACTATAACCGGCTTCTTTTTCATATAATCACCGCCTTTGTGGTTATATAATACAATATTTATTTATAAATTTCAATAGTTAATATGAAAATAGCTTTAATATAAAAAACAGCCCTGAGACGTTGCTCAAGGCTGTTTACTTGAAAAACTACTCTGCCGCTTCTGCCATTTCTTCTTCCGGCCATTCATTTAAGCCGTATTTTTCTACAAGATAATCCCTTATATTATCTCGACTCTCTTTTTCTCTCTCATTAAACTCATATTTTACCCCTCTTATGAACAGCCAACAAGAAATGCTTATTTTTTTACCATTTGATGTCGTCAATGTAATAATTAGTCCATTTCCCGAAACTTCGCCTTGGTCGAAACTCTTTTTAGCCTTTAAATTTTTTATCAATTGTATTGTTTCGTCTATATCTTCTTTGTTTGTTACTTCTGCTCTCCTACCATTATTTGCGTTAAAAAAATCTATTTGTACAACATCAGTCATATCATTTTTTACTATCTGGCTTACTGTTCTCTCAACCAAATGCGGGTAGAGATATATACCTCCGCCTATGAGTATCGCTGCCGCGGCCACTATCACTATTGTTACTATAACCGGCTTCTTTTTCATATAATCACCGCCTTTGAATTATTACTATTATATGCTTTACGCCCAGCGATAGTACCACGCACAATCATATCGTTTATAAGTATACACTATAAAATGTTTTGTGTTATCACACCAGCCATCAGCTATCCTTAAATAATTATTCCCTGGCGCGGCATATGCACCTACCGCCACTACCGTATGTCCCCCTTTTCTTCCATCAACTTCTGGAGTATATACATCATCAACACCTGATGGTATATTTACTATTACGGCATTACCATTTGCAAACTGAGTCTTAAACCACGCCCAGTCAATCCACTGTGCTGTTAAACAGTCATCTCCTGCTATAGCTTTTTTGTGACAATTTTCTAAATATTTTCTAAATGTAGAAAATGCTTTTTTAGCATTTACTCCTTTTTCGTCGTTAAAATTTATACTTAAAGCTACTTCTTCAAATGTTTGATCTTTTAAAATATCATATCCGCCACAAGATGTTATAAATAAATCTGTTTTTGCAATCCCTCTGCAATCTGTCCAATATTTCATCATATTCATTATTGCTGTCGGCACACAATTATTATCAGCATCAAAATCATCTGTCTCCCATGGAATGAAATTATCTAAATTAGGAAGGTTCACCTCGGCTACATAATCATCAGGAATATTGCCAGTAGGATAATAATGTGCATATGTACTTATACCACTACCATTAATATCCGCAGCCTCCGCCATTTTAAGCTCACTTTCGGCTTTGAGCTCATGGGTCACGGCTATGCTCTCGGCACATACCTCCTTAAGCTGCACTGCCGTCGCCGTAAGCTCTTCTCCGCTCTCAGCATCATAATATTTATTATCCTTCTTATATGAATAAGTGAGCAGCCCGCTGCTTACTATCGCACGATTCTCAAGCTCCGGAAAAAGCTCCTCATCGGTAAGGTGATATTTATTCTCAAGCCCAAAAGCAGTAACATTCATCAAATTATAGGCCAGAGCGTCAAGCACTATATATCCGCTTTCCTGCCCGTCGGTCTCCAAATTGAATATATAGCCGTTTATATACCCGTCAGTGTCGTAAGTATATATTGTTTCAGCTATCTGTGTCGTGTCGTTCCAATTGTCCGCTATGCCCACCGATATCTGTTCAGCTATAAACTGCTCTGCATAATCGACAGCCGTTGTTTCCGGAACGTAGCTGAAGGTCTGCATATTCACCGCCGGAACAGAGCCGAGGCTTAAGACAACCGCTAAAACAAATGCCGCAATACTTATCCGTTTTTTCATTTTCTACACTCCCTTTTATTTTGGCTTTAATTTTATTATATCACCTTCTTTTTTAATAGTATGTCACAATATGTCGAAATTTTTAAATTGTTTTTGATTTATTTTTATGTTATTATACAATAGTTAAAAGGAGAGTGCAATATGAAAATTAAATTTTTTTATAAATTGGCATCAATTTTTGTAGCTGTTTCTTTGCTCTGCTCATGCAGCACTGTTGCTCAAAAAGATACATATTATTTCAGCAAGGCCATAACTGACGAGGTGCAATATTATTCCGAGTATGGTGAGAGTGATATCCTTTCACAAGGGGATTACAAAGAAAGCATCCTTGTAAACAGGCTCGAAATTTCGGGGCTGGAGAATGTCATGCTGAAGCCCACTATTGCTTATGACACAGTATTGGGGCTGGAATCGCTGTATGACCAGGCGCAGAGAGAAATAAGCACAGGGTCGAGAGTAATCGCCGGCATAAACTGCGACATGTTCGCCATGGAATCATCGGGGATGACCGTCGCAGGCATGCCGCTCAACACCACTATTATTGACGGTGTCATTTATAACTCGTCCGCCAGCATTACCAATTCTTACAGAATGCCTGTTTTTGCAATAAGGGCGGACAAGACTCCGTATATTGGAAACATATTTGTCTCCGGCAAAATACAGGTCACCGGCAGGAGCAGTATCATGGAATACGAGACCACTCAGTTTAACAGGAATTACTCCTTGTGGGGTATAGGCACCTTTACACGCAGGATAAACAGCGACGGCGTAGTTCGCCTTTGCTCAAAGCAGGAAAACGGAAACATCGGCACCGACGCAAAAAATGTCACATTTTATCTTATATCCGGCATAGAGGATGCCGACAACATCCGCGCAGGAAAGGTATACTCCGGTACTGTGGAAAAAATAGTCACAAACACACTTGAGTTAGAAATACCGGAGGGATGCATTGCCTTTTGCGATATTTTTAAAACAATGTCTGCCGTCAGAGTCGGTGACAAGATTGAGGTCGAGTATTCGTTAAACAGCATAAACGACAACTACGAATTGGCCGATAATCTTAACGACATAGAGCAGTGTGTCGGTGCATATAACTGGATTATCAAAGACGGGGTGACGCAAAGCACAGACATTTATACCGAGCAGCGATATCCGGAAATCAACTACATAATAGTTGAGCCGACGGCACGCACTGCTATAGGAATAAAAAATGACGGAACCATAGTAGCCGCCGTTGCCGATCAAAGTCTGAACGAATACGGCTACAGCAGCGGCATGACCATGGACGAATGGGCAGAATATTTTACAGCCTTAGGCTGTGTGAACGCCATAAATTTCGACGGCGGCGGCTCCGCTGAAATGATGCTTATAAGCAAGGATGACAAGCTCGCTACCGTAAATTATCCAACCGATGAGGAAAGCAGAAGAATTGCAACCGGACTTTTTCTTATTTCATCAAATAATAAATATATCGGTTATGACGAGAGCAGTCTGTTGATCCCATTGCTTATATCCGCCGCATGTGTTGTATTGGCCGGAGCCGTTGTATTATCAGCTGTAGTAATATATAAAAAAAGAGCTAAAAGCAACAAAGCTGAGCAGTAAATATGCTGCTCAGCTTTTTACTCTGAAAAACTTATGATTAATTTTATAATGCTATGCACACGGCTTGAAAAGCCCGGCCAAATGGGGCGGTGAGATAAGAAACTTTTTATGGGGGACAGCGTACGGCCGTCCCTCTGTTTGTTTTCTTAAAACTATGCTCTTAATAGTTTGGCTTTTTATGTTAGCTTATTATTTTACTTCAGCGCTCCAGAGCCCATGCAGTGTGCAGTGCTCATATACAGTAAAGGGTGCGTCGGAAAGGAGCTTGAAGCAGGCTTCTGGCTTGTCAGAAGGAGTGAGATATTTTATCTGAACATTGCTGCCCTGCTCAAGTATTATCCATTCAATATAATGCTCCTCCGTCATCGGGTGCGTTACCTCACCGACTGATACCGTTACATTCTCGCCGTCCTTTTTCACAAAGGGGACATGCTTTTCAGTAGCGGCGTCTACCGTATTCGCCTTAAGCTCCGTCATCTTCTCGCCGCAGCACTGCATCGGTACACCGGCGTCGGTCAGCAGCATGGTTATATTACCACAATGATTGCATTTAAATATTTTCATTTTTACTACCTCCATTCGATTTTATTATACACATTTAATATACATTCGTCAACTGTGTATGAAACAATTATTTTTGCGTGTTCATTTAGCAAAATTTCCCTAAAACAGCAGCATGATAATATTAGTGCAGGAGCAGGGGCACAGAAATGCCGCAACCCGTTTTCCGCCGGAGATTGGCTTGACCGATACCACACGTTTTGACAGCTTGACCTCCTTAAAGCATGCACAGCAGTCACAAATCATGAATTCCATATCCGCGGCAAATGATTTTTATACCCTGTCAAAATTGTATTTTATAAAAATTGTTTTCCGTCCGCAAGTCCACTGCCGTTAAGCCTTATCTAATAAACAGCTGAGAGATGGCTTAAAATAAGTCAAAAACACAGGCAGCGTGAAAGCTTCCCGCTGCCTGTGCATACCGTAAACGGCACATATTACATGTTTAATAATATTTTGGCTTCGTCAGCGGCTCCGGCTTCGTCAGCGGCTCTGTTATATCTCCGCCGTGTACCGTGCACGCATTGTCCGTATAGTTAGATGCCTTATACCATCCAAGCCGTGTAGAGCTGCATCCGGAACGCGCTATCTTACCCGTTTCCGTACAATATCTTACATATATCGTCTCATCCGTGTCCGGGAAGTCTGCCGGCTCTAAATTTGCATGTATTTTTTCCATGACTCCCTTCCAGACCTTTATTGCCGGGTTTGTATAGCCAGTGCTCATTTCGCGGCCTATGTCGAAGCCAAACCATGTTCCGCATACATAATATGCCGAGCCTCCCATAAACCATCTGTCATGGTTATCATCAGTGGTACCGGTCTTGCCGAACAGAGGCCAGTAGGTATCGCCTCCAAAAGATGCCGAGCGTCCGGTGCCCTGGTCACCGTATATTACAAACTGCAGAAGCTCATTCATTATATTTGCAGTGGCTGCGCTCATCGCGGTGGTTGACCTTTCCTCCTGCTGCAGAACAATATCGTCCTGCTGGTCGGTTATCACCGTATAGGTCGTAGGCTCCCAATATCTTCCGAGATTGCCAAAGGTAGCATACGCCGCGGTCATCTGCAGCAGCGACGGGCCTCCGGAGGTTGCACCTACAGCAAGCGGTGCTATATCCCTGTCTGCATCCGTAAGCGTAAGGCCAAACCGCGTCGTAAGGTAATTATACGAATAATCAATCGTCAGGTCGGATATTATCCATGCCGGAGCGGTGTTGCTGGAACGCTCAAGCGCCTTTTGCACGCTTACCGAACTGCTGCCGAGATTATTGGCTATTGTATGTCCGTCGGATGAGCTTGTATATGACGTAGACCTAACGTTTGTACCAAAATTTATAAGGTCATTTTCAATGGCGGGAGTATATGCGCTCAGCGGCTTAAAGGTTGAGCCGGGCTGTCTCGTCGCCACCGTTGCACGGTTCCACGAGAGGCTCTGAGTCTTCTCCCCCCGGCCGCCGACTATGCCGACTATATGCCCCTCATAGTCCATCACAACCGACGCAGATTCCGGCTGCGTGTCGCCGGAAAATTCATAAAAATAGCTGTCGTCGTTGTACACCTCGTCAAGTGCATTCTGCACACTTGATACCAAGGTGCTCTGTATCTTCAGACCGCCTGAGTAAAGAAGCGTCTGCGCGTACTTCTCAGTGATGTTCTTCTGCTCCATCAAGTCTGAGGTTACTTCCCGTATCAGAGTGTCGACAAAATAGCTGTAAACAGAGGAGCTGGACGAAGATGTGCTTGAGCCGGTGACCACAAGCTCCTCAGACATCGCCTGGTCATATTCCTCCTGCGTTATGAGCCCCTGGTCCTTCATCTCGTACAGCACGTATTCGCGGCGCTCCTTGTTGTTTTCAGGATTATCAAGCGGATTAAACCTCGATGGATTCCTTATAGTGGCTGCAAGCGAGGCGCATTCCAGTAATGTAAGGTCAGATGCATGCTTGTTAAAGTAGAAGTTGGCGGCAACCTCAATGCCGTCGCAGCCGTTGCCCAGATGTATAGTGTTGAGATAGCACTCAAGAATAACATCCTTAGAGGTCGTCTTCTCTATCTCCCGAGCACGCATAATCTCCTGGATTTTACGCAAAGCGCTGACCTCGTCATCGCCGGTTATGTTCTTTACAAGCTGCTGCGTTATCGTCGAGCCGCCCTGGCGCGAGGAGTAAATATCTATAAACATATTTATAAATGCGCCGGCCGTACGCTTCCAGTCAACACCGCTGTGTGTGCGGAAGCGTTGATCCTCTATGGCTATTGTGGCGTTGGGCATGTATGAAGATATTTCGTCATAGCTGACCCACACCCTGTTCTCATCCCCGTGCAGGCGCTGCAGCTCATACTGATTGCCGTTCTCATCGGTGGCGTATATTATCGTCGTGGCATCCAGGACCAGATTATTCAAATCGAAGTCAACACTGCCGTCAACATACCTGAATACATAGTAAGCAA
Organism: uncultured Clostridia bacterium; assembly: GCA_944412495.1. Taxonomy (GTDB): domain Bacteria; phylum Bacillota; class Clostridia; order Oscillospirales; family Acutalibacteraceae; genus Timburyella. The sequence goes on from CALYBL010000031.1 coordinate 8,209, forward strand.
ATGCGCCGACAACTATCGTGCCGGTTATAAGCCCTATGAGAAACAGTGTAAGAAGCACCCTGCCGGTTATGCCAAAGGCCTTGCGAACCTTTGCTCCGGCCGACGATTTATGTCTGCCTTTCATCTCGCCGGTATGCATGTACATATGCGTATGCGAATGTACATTTGGCGATGTGTCCGACGGCAGCCGTTCGGTTGAGACACCGAACTCACCGGTGAAGCCCTTATACTTGGGCCGCGGTATCCGCTTTGCAGCCGTTGACTTACTGCCGAAAAATTCTCTTTTCACCCTTGCAAAAAATCCCGGTTTTTTTCGTTTTGGCGGGCGTCTTGAAGGATGATTCCCATATCTTTCAGGTTCCATTAAAAACCTCCTGTTTAGCAAGTATGCCGCCGCTCTATGTGACTAAAGCAGCGATGCATCAATATATGATATATATTTATTTTCAGATATGCAAAAATATCCGATAAATAAATATAGCCACTATATTATAGCATACAAAAAAGCGGATTGGGTTAAAATATTGTTATAATTGAGAGTCATTCTGTAACCTTTTCAGTATACAAGCCGCCGCTACCGGCGATAATAAATATGGGAGGTGGATTTTCGTGCATAAATCCAGAAAAATATTTGCCGCTGTCACAGCAGCCGCCGCTGTGCTCAGCGCGGTAATAATTGCGCTTACAGCAGCCGGTGAAGGCGGCCAAGATGCACAGAGCCGCTTAAATATAATGTCAGGCGCTACACAGCCTCTGTATGTGATGAAAGAATATAACGGCTACCTTGCCGTATTTGAATACGGCAGCGACACGCCAAAAGAGGTATTATCAGTGCTTATCACCGATTTGCCGGAATATGACCAGCGTGAGCTGAGCCGCGGACTTGCAATATATTCTGAGCAGGAGCTGCAGCAGCGCATTGAGGACTATGACAGCTAATGCTAGTCAGATATCAAAGCTCATGTACCTCGTTCATCATAATTCAAGAGTTAAGTCATACACTGCCAATATTGCAAATCAGCGCTGCGGCAGCCGCACCTGCTGCGGCTGATTTTTTTACATACCACGCTCAGAAGCCTCAGGCAAAGCATAAAGCGGCCTAACTACATCATGGCCAGATGTATTCTCCTTCTGTTTTTTTAAGCAGAGCCGCATGGCAACAGCTATTGCTCCTCTTTGTGCACCACAAGCCGCGAACGCGGAGGATGTCAATACGCCGCCGTATAGCTCGAGGCACCTCTGTCCTCTGTAAGAACTGCGCTTATATCTCTTGACGTGCCGGTATTCGTATTATACACTCTTATCCCTATAGAATCTCCCGGCTGCTTTGCTTCTATTATGTCCATAAAATCTGCCGTTTCGCTTAGAGACATGCCGTCAAGATGAGTAATTATCTCACCCTCTGAGATTTTTCCGCTCAGTCCGCTTTCATCTGATACGGACAAAACATACAAGCCCTGCGGCAGCCCGCTGAGCTCTTCCGTGAGAAAATCCACCACCTGAAATGTAACGCCGAGCTTGGCGCGCCCCGTTACATATCCGTTTTCTATCAGCGATTCAACGACTGTCTTTACCGTAGACGAGGGTATGGCAAAGCCTATGCCCTCATATCCGCTCTGCTGTATCTTTGACGAGTTGACACCTATAATCTGCCCGTAAGAGTTGACCAGCGGGCCGCCGGAGTTGCCGGGGTTTATTGCAGCGTCGGTCTGGATAAGCTTCATCGTATATGTCGAGTTGCCGGTAATGCGGCGTCCTGTCGCCGATATTATGCCCTTTGTGACAGAGCCGGAAAGTGTCATTGAATAGGGGTTGCCTATTACGACAACCTCTTCGCCCACCTGTACGCTGCCGGAATCGCCAAACTCAGCGGCTGTGAGTCCGCTTGCCTGCTCCATTTTAAGCACAGCCAAGTCGCTCCGGCTGTCGCCCGCTACAAAATCGGCATCATATCTTTTATTGTCGCTTGTAATGACTATAAATTCTGCTCCCGGAATACCGTCATATATATGGTCATTTGTAACGATATATCCGTCCTCCGTTATTATTATGCCCGTCGCCCAGCTCACCTGAGATTCGCTCAGCTGAGAGTATACGGCTATGCCCACTACCGATGGAAGGGTTTTCTCCGCTATTTCCTCAGTCGAGAGCCGTTCCGCGTCCGGCAGGCCGCTTAACGGTACGTCAATGCTCTGCCCACCGCCGTAGGTTTCAGAAGGGACAGACGCCTCTATTGTTGGCTCGTTTGAGTGTGATGTTTCCGGATAATTCTCCAATATATTCCCATCGTCTGAGGGAAATAGGAAATATGCGCTTGTGAGCGCTATGCCTGCAAGTATTACTACAGCAAGCATACAGACAAAAACCCTAAGCCCGATATTTTTGGGCTTTTGCTTTTTGACCCTGCTTCGCTGCTGTGTGCTGCGGTTCACGGCCGCAGCGCCCGCCGTGCCGGTATTATAACCCGGCGCCTGATACGGTTGGCCATAATATCCGTTTGGCTGATATTGGTACGGATATCCGTAATACGGCGCGGTGTTCTGGCCGTATACGCCGGGGTTTTTGTTTTGCCCGCTTGCGGCATAATTTTGCGAGGCCCTATCGCGGCCGGACTGCCCTGTGTGCTGCTGATTCTGCTGTGGCTGTGCGTTAACGCCCTGCTGAAATGTGTTTTGCTGATAGCCGGCATATCCCTGCTGTGCACCAGGCTGTTGAGGATACTGCGGCATATAATAGCCATAAGGCCCATATACTCCATACTGATTTGGGGCAGGCTGTGCGTACGGCTGCTGAGGGTATGCTCCGTTTGGCTGATTTATGCTTTGCGTATTGGGATAGCCGTTTGGCACATAACCGCCATAGGGCGGGAAATACTGCGGCATATTATAATTATAGCCCTGCGTGTGCGGCGGGTACTGACCATACTGCTGCGTGCCGGCGGGCCGCTGAGCATTGCCGCCTGAATAAGCCTGCCCGCTCATACTGCCTCCGTTATTTATGCCGTACACGCCCTCTGACTTCGCTCCGTTGGTCTGCATATTACCTGCTCCGACATCATAATCCGAGGATTTGCTGTTTTCTAAAGCAGTATTGGCTTCGCCGCCGTCCTCCCTTATTTCCTTTATGGCCTCCTCCATAACGTCAGCGGCCGCTTCATCAATCCTGTTGCTTATGGATTCGGATATGGCGTCAAACTCTGCCGTGCTCGTCCTGTCCTCAAAGGTTCTGTCGGCGCCATCGGCCGGCGTTGCGTCATTTATCCGCATATCCTCGCTGTTAAAGTCCTTGTCATTTTGCATAATGTCATCCCTTTCCTTTAATCCTTTCCATTATATTCTTGGATGTTTTTAGGAAGGTTAAACTTAAATTCCGTATACTCTCCCTCAATGCTTTGAGCCGTTATCTGACCGCCGTGAAGGTCAATAATAGTCTTTACTATATACAGTCCCAGTCCCGTGCCGTTTTTATCCATTCCGCGCGACCTGTCCGCCTTATAAAACCTTTCAAATATATTGGGAAGCTGGCGCGCCGGTATGCCCTGGCCGCTGTTCCTGATAAAGACCTCCACCTGCGTCTCACTGTCTCTTATTCCGAATTCTATATATCCCTGCGGCGGCGTAAATTTTACCGCGTTGTCTATGAGATTATATACCACCTGGTGTATCATATCAATGTCAGCCACTACATGCACCTGATCTAAGGTCTCAAGTCCGCGTATATCAAGCGATTTTTCCTCCACACGATGCTCGAAAACGAGTATGGTCCGCGTTATCAGTTCCGACAAGTCAAAGTCCTTCGGCTTCATCTTCGTTTCGCCCGCCTCAAGCTTTGCGAGATTCATCATCGACGTCACAACTCTCGACAGGCGCTTTATCTCCTCTGATACGATTTTTAAATAATAGCCTCTCTTATCCTCGTCTATCGTACCGTCGAGTATGCCGTCGATAAAGCCGCCTATTGTCGTCATCGGCGTCCTCAACTCATGCGACACATTGGCTATAAAGCTGCGGCGCAGCTGTTCAAGCGAGGAAAGCGAGAGCTTCATGTTGTTAAAGGCAAGCGCAAGCTCGCCTATCTCATCGTCGCGGTCGACAACTATCATGTGCGAAAAATCGCCCTTGGCCATGCGGCGCGAATCCTCTGCCATTTCTGCCAGCGGCCGCGTCATGCGCTTGGAAAAGGTGTACACTGCCAAAAAGGTAAATATAAGCACCATTATCGACGAGAGCAAAAATATCCTGAATATCTCCAGTATATACGAATTGAGCTCCTTTGCCTGTGCGGCTATGAACATTATGGCGGATATGCTGCCGTCACTGTCGCTCAGCGGCATTCCCACCATGTACTGCGGCTGCTTATACACACCGTCCAGCGTACTAAGCCCCTCATACGTCCCGTTTTGCAGTATTGTGTTTATTACATTCTCCGGTATTGTTGCCATACCGGTAAACAGACTGTCCTCATCGCTCACCGGATGCTCCATCTCGCCGCCGACCTCGTAAACCAGTATGTCCTCATTGCGAAGATATATTGTGCCGTCCATAAACGCAAAAACAAGCGACGTGCTCGTAGTATCAGCCACCTGACGCACCGACAGCAGAAATTCGTTGCGCGAGTCCTGACTTTTGGACGTGCTTTTATAGCTCTCGGATATCGACAGCGCCCCGCTTTTGAGCAGGGTATATTTCTCACTTATCCAAAAGCTGCTTATAAAGCCCAGCAGTATAATACCAAGGAAAGCAAAGCTCGTTACTATTATTATGCCGGTTACTATGAAATACTTTTTTACAATGCTTTTTTTCATATCGCGCTAATTAACCTGCCAAATTGTTTATTTGACCTCAAATTTATATCCAACGCCCCAAACGGTTTTAAGAGACCATTTATCAGATACGCCCTCAAGCTTTTCTCTCAGGCGCTTTACATGCACGTCGACCGTCCGGGAATCGCCGTAATACTCAAAGCCCCACACCTCATCAAGCAGCTGGTCGCGTGTGAAAACCCTGTTGGGATTGCTGGCAAGATGATATATAAGCTCTAACTCTTTTGGCGGAGTGTCTACCTGTACTCCGTTTACTATAAGCTCGTAATTTGTCAGATTTATTATGAGCTTGTCATATTCAACCTGCTTTACAGCGTTCTCCTCTTCGTTGGCGGTGCGGCGCAGCACCGCTTTTATGCGTGCTAAAACCTCTTTCGTGTCAAACGGCTTTACCACATAGTCGTCAGCGCCCAGCTCAAGACCCAGCACCTTGTCAAACGTCTCGCCCTTGGCCGTAAGCATTATTATCGGCACGTTTGACTTTTTCCTTATTTCCCTGCATACCTGCCAGCCGTCGAGCTTGGGCATCATAATATCCAGCAGTATCAGGTCAGGCTTGAACTCGTCCACAAGCTCAATAGCCCGCTGCCCCTCGTGCGATATAGATACAGTATATCCGTCCTTTTCAAGATATAATCTGAGCAGTTCGCATATGTTTTCGTCGTCGTCTACAACAAGTATTTTCTGTGCCATAATGCTGTCCTCCCGTTATATTATTTTCGGCCTGTACCGCATTTATCAAAGCGTTTCATTTGCCCATAATAATTATACTTTATATTGCTGTCTTCTTTTTGTTTTCTTTATGAACTAAAGTTTAACATCCTGTTATAAATTTCAAAGGCTGTGCCTTTAGGTAAATGATAACAGAAATCCCTCTCCGTTGCAATAAATAATAGCTCAGAAGCCGTATTTATTGCCTTTTCGCCTGGCTATACCCGAAAAGTGAATTTATCTGCCCGCCGTATCAAAAGGATATTTTTTTCCGTTTCGGCATGGTCAAAAATGCTCCTCTAAGCGATAAAAAAGATGCGCGCCGGAGCAGGTCCGGAGCGCATCTGCCAATATATGCCGATATTCAGCGCTAAATGCTGTAAAAATTACTCGAACTCAACCATTATGTCCTTAAGCCTGCTGCCGTCGACGTCTCTTATCGGGGTGTTTTCCTTAATGCTCATAGCGGCAGCGTGAGCGCATGCCTCGCCCATAGCCATGCAGGACGTCTGTATACGCACCGCCGATTGTGCGGTAAAGTCAAACCCAGCGCACCGGCCGGCCACCATGAGATTTTCAATGTCCTTTGAAAGAAGGCTCCTGAATGGAATCTCATAAAACCGCTCGTCGCCATTAAGCTTAATCTTACCGCAGCTCAGCTCTTTGCCGTGTATATCTATGGGATAGTTGCTTCTGACAATGGCGTCGTCGAATTTACGTCTGGATATTATATCCTCTGCCGTGAGATTGTGCACAGCGTCCACCCTGCGGCTTTCCCTTATGCCAAGCATGGAGGAAATGGCGCTGACATACGCGCCCTCAAAGCCCGGAAGGTGCTTTATAAATGCATTCGCGAGCCGATATACAGCCTTTCTGCCGTCCACATACATTTTGCTTGCCACCATCGGATCCAAAAGGTCGCCGTATTCCCCAAGCTCCGGACAGTTAAAGGCAAGCGCGCCCACCTTGCCGGGCATGCTGAACGCCTGAATGTAGGATATATCCTGCTTTGTCAATTCACCGGATGCCACCATATCATTAAGAAACTGCTTAAACGCCGGGCAGGTGCCATGGTCAATGTACAAGTTATCTTTTGTATTGGAGTAGCTCTGTCCGCCCTCCTTTAAATATCTGCCAAAAGCGTCGCCGTCTATGCCTGACATTTCAAAGCGCAGAGAGGTGCGCTGATTCACGCCGTCCTCACCGCTGAATACGGTGGCCCCGGCAAAATCAGCCAGCAGCGCGTCGCCGGTACAGTCCACAAACAGCTTTGCCTTTATCTCCGTCAGGCCCTTTTTCGTGGCCAGCACCACTGAATCTATTTTCCCATCGGAGGTATTGGCATAAGCCAATGCCGATTCGTACATTATGTCGATTCCGGCACTTTCCGCCATTTCCTCATACAACAGCTTTAAATAGTTCGGGTCAAAGGAAATGCCGCCGTTGGTCGAGCAGTTCGGAAATTTCTCGCGAAGCCTGCCGACAAGCCTTTTTAATATTGGCGGAAACGGTTCATCGCCGGCGCCTACGATATGATGTGACATAAACGGGCACACGAGTCCCGACGACTGTGAGCCGCCCAAACAGGTGCCCTTTTCCACGACAACCGTCTTAAGCCCGTTTTCTCCGCAGACCACGGCACAGGCCGTGCCGGCGGTGCCTCCGCCTATCACGGCAACGTCATAATTATACCTGCAAGCGATATCAGCCATAATAATTCACTTAGCCTTTCTGACTACAAGCAGCAATTTAAATCACGTTACCAACCCTTGCCTGTAGCCGGGCAAGGCGTGTTCTGAATTTAATTTTGCCTTTGGCCAAATTAGATTGCAATATAACAAAGCTGTGTGATTTTTTACACTAATTATCTTTTGAGTCCTTGCCGCCGTAGAAGTTCTTTATAAAATCAAAGACCTTGTCGCTCATCATGGAATCACGATAAGAAGCATAATAAATTATCGGATATTTGCCCACAAACCTCTTAAAGGCCTTTTCATATGCGAGATATCTCTTTTCCTCGTCCTTGCGGGTGGAAACACTGCAGCTGCTGTCCTCCGCTATTTCCATTTCCGCGCCTATCATTGTCTTGGATATCTTCTCACCGCCGTATGGGTCGCCGTAGAAATCGACAACCTCCTGACGTCTGACGCTCTCCTTGATTACATTTATATTCGCCTTTGTTTTCTTGGAGAAGAAATATGATGGCTGAATTACTATATAATCAAAAAAATCAGTGCGGTTGGCTATATAGCCCATGCGCTTGCCGGTCTCCGCCCAGCGGTCAAGACGGTAATACGGTATCCATGCCATCTTCTTATTGTCGGCATGTACAATACCAGAAAGATGTTTGATAAGCTTTACCACCGGATTGTTAAAATCGGAGTTATACTCATTGCGCTCGTGATAGAATACCGTAAAGTCGTTTACTATATCCTCGGTCGAGAAATAGAAGCCTCTTATATTATGCTCCCACACTTCGGCCGGTATCATCTTTTTGGCAAGACCGAACACATATTTTTCATATGCATCGCAGAACATATCCGCCATGCCGTGCAGTATAACGCCGGGGAAGGACAGCCAGATATGTATGTCCTTATCAACCTCTACCATGCGGTTGACCAGCTCTACCTCACGGCGGACATGGTCGTTGAGGTTGCGGCCCTTGCCGGTATCCTTTATCCTGTTGCGGTAGCCCTCCTGAAATTTCTCATGCCAGCCGGGTGTGCGGGATATTTCCGTTATCTCCGGCGGCAGCTTATCTACGTCCTCAACAGTTACTATCTGATGATATTTCCCATTATCGTCAATATAATAATTATATAAAAGCCCGCCGTCTAAAATGATAAACTCATTTACACCTGCCTCCAGCAGCTTCTTTATGTCCTTTTTGCTGAATTCAGGATATATTACCTCGCCGTTGTTGTCGCGGCTGCCTGTATACATAAGCATGCCCTTAAAGTTTTCGCCTTTGCCCATTTTACTGCCCCCAATTATAATTGTTTCAGCCATTATATTATATAATAATATATTTTTCCAGTACTGATAAGGCTTTTTTTTAATTATTTGGCCGACAATTTTTGTTTAAAAATTTTAGTAAATATAAATATTTTATTCCCAGAAACAAACTGAAACGAAAAAATGACGCCCTCCTTACCGGAGGGCGTCAAAACAGTATCCTTTTTTGTCTCTGTTAATTGCTTCTTACCTGCTCAATAGTCACATTATCTATGATTATTGTGCTTGGAACCTTCCTGCCGCCCAGAAGCATTGTAAACACTGTCTCATTATCGGACACCGGCTCAAATGTTATCTCGGCATGCCTTACCTCACCGTTTGGTGAAGCCTCAGGCGTAAAGTAAACAGCATCTCTTTGCTTTTCTGTAGAGGTATTGTAGTAGGCCAGGAAATATTCTGCCTCATCGCCTAACTCACCCACTACCTTATAATCGAACGATATATTATAGGTAGTGTAACCTGAGAGCCTGTATTCCTCAGCCAAAACAGCGAGCACATTGGTGCTTCCGTTCGCGTCCGGATTAAATTCTATCTTAAGTGAGCCGTTTCCGTCAATTGCTTCATCGCCAGTGGCCTGAGTAAGCTCAGCTTCTTTAACCGTCGAGCCTACCTGCCAGCCGTCTATACCGCTTTCAAAATCAAATGTGTACGGCTCATGGTCTACAAGTGTCGGCCATTCAACTGCAGAGTTTATCCTGTCAACGTCAGCCTGATATGTTGCTCTCCATTCTTCTATAGCGCTGGCATTGTCAGAGCCATAGCCCACAGCCTGAAGCAGATCCCTGCCGTAATTTGTAAGAAGAGCATCATATGATTCGGCATAGAAAGCCTTTTCCGTCATTTCCTGCCTCATGAGCTTGCGCTCTTCAGTTATATACTGCCCGTAGGTTGTGTTTTCCTCTCTATCCTGCTGCTCATACATATCTTCCTGACAAATCATTTCGATAAGCGTCGCTGTTGTATAAGGATTCGGACAGCCGTTTATAAAGCTCATACCGCCGCAGGAAACCGCATTGTATTTATCGGTATTGTCAGTGCCGTACGGCAGCGGAACCATATCCCATTCAAACGACGGACCGGCTTCACCCGTCTGATACATTTCCCATATTGCCCAGTACGGTTCAATCATAAAGAGATAAGTTCCCCTGGAAAAATTCACCTGAGGAGTGCCTCCGGCGTTGTCAAATGTTCCGGCCTTGTTAAACTGAATATCACGGTAATAGTCAAAAGCTCTCAGCTGGGCCTCACTGTCCAGATTAAGGATATACTTTCCGTTTGTATCCGTTGTGACCATTGCCGTATGGTTCATGTTGTCCCACATATTTGTGTAGTTCGTGGTTATTCCTCTGGTGTCATATACACCGTCACCGTCATTGTCGCGAGTAGCGGCATAAGCCATTTCATGGAATGTCTCCACCGTCCACTCATCGTTTTCATAAAGCTCCATCGGGTCGTCCATATTGAGCTCGGCGATCATATCCTTGTTGTAGAAAACATAGAACGGGTTGACAAAATTATACGGAACCACCATATAATAATCACCATTATACAGCGCAAACTGGTCCATGACATCTATATTAACCCAGGTGTTTTCCTCCAGCATTTCCATATCCACATAGTCTCCTATGGGCTGAGTATATTGTCTGATATAGAAAAGAGGATAATCACTGTTTGCCACCCATACCGCGTCATACGGATTCTGTGCCGCTATTGCCGCATAGATTTTACTGGTATTTTCGGCTACGCTAAAAGTTGCAGGTATATATTCTACCGTCTTGTTGTAGTCCTGCTCAAATCTCGCTACCGCGCGGTTGCGCCATTCGTTTACGCTTTTGTCAAGTCCGGGGAAAAGCACGCGAATTGTGTCAGATTCTGCATCCATCGCCGCCTGCCTTTCAGCAGATACAGTGAATTCAACATCCCTCGGCTCAGGCAGTTGATCTCCGCTGCAGGAAGACAATGCCGCTATTGGGACGCACATGGCTACTGCCATAACTACCGACAAAAACTTTGCTCTAAATTTCATCATCCCATCCCTCCAAATATTGTTTACGCAATCTAAATAAAAAACATTATTTTAATTGCTGCCTATATATTATAAATTACCAAAGTGCGATTTTAAGTATCCTAATTCCACTTTTGAGTTCTAAAATTTGTCTTAATTTATATTAACTGTAACAGTTAAGTAACGCATTTATATAGAAATCTGCAAATAATTTAGCTTCATGTCTGCCTAAACTGCTCTATTTTGAGATTATCTATTATTATCGTTCCGGGAGCTCTCCGGCAGCCTATAAGCAGTGTAAGCACAACTTGGTCGTCCGCGACCGGCTCAAACGTTATCTCCGCATGCCTTACTTCACCGTTCTCGGATGCCTCCGGCTTAAAGTATATCGGATCGCGCTGAGAATTCGTCTGCACATCATAAAATGCAAGGAAATATTCTGTATCCTCTGTTATCTCACCATCCACTCGGTAATCAAAGGATATAACATATGTGTTATAACCATACAACCTGTAATCTTCTGTCATGGTGGCGAGATTTACCGTTCTTGCATTCGCTTCCGTGTCAAATTCTATTTTAAGCGAGCCGTTCCCGTCAAGTGCTTCATCGCCAGTGGCCTGCGATATTGAGCCCTCCTTTACATTTGCACCAAGTACAAAACCGTCTATATTGCTCTCAAAGTCGAAAACATACGGTTCATGCTCCACAGGCTCTGGCCACTCTACCTCAGCATTAACATTATCAAGGACCGCCGTGTAGTCGGCTCTCCACTCCTCTACAACAGAGGCATTGTCTTCGCCGCGCATGACCGAATTAAGCAGTGCAAGACCTATTGTCGGAAGAAGGCCGTCATTGCTCATACTGTAAAACGGCTTTTCTATCATTTCCTCTTTGAGTTCCTTGCGCTCCTCGGTTATATACTGGCCATATATCTCATTGGCCTCCCTGTCCTGCTGCTCGTACATGTCCTCCTGACATATATATTCTATGAGTGTTGCAGTAGTATACGGATTGGAGCAGCCGTTTATAAAGCACATACCGCCACTGGAAACGCAGTTGTAATGCTCTTCATTGTCACTTCCGTATGGAAGTGGCACAAGATCCCATTCAAATGAAGGAGCCATATCGGTAGTCGTATAAAGCTCCCATATCCCCCAGTATGGCTCAAGCATAAACAGGTGCCGGCCCTGAGAAAAGGTTACTGTGGCGAGAGTGTTGCCTAAATTATCCCATATATCCTTCTCATATATTGCGTCGCGCACATAGTCAAAAGACGTCATCAGCGCCGGGTCATCAAAGTTAAGTATAAATTTGCCGTTAGCATCTGTCGTTACCATGCTGGTATGATTCATGCTCTGCCATAAATTCATATAAAGAGATGTTATACCGTATATGTCGTAAACCCCGTCTCCGTCAATATCACGCTGGGCAGTATATGCCATCTCATGCATCTTTTCAACCGTCCACTCGTTTTTCTCATACAGTTCCTTAGGGTCTTCAAGGTCATATTCTTCTATAAGGTCTTTATTGTAAAAGCAAAAAAACGGATTTACAAAATTATACGGCACAACCATATAATACTCGCCGTTAAATTTGTAGAATTCGTCCATAATTGTCATGTTTACCCAGTAATTTTCCTGAAGCATTTCCATGTCAAGATAATCACCTATAGGCTGAGTATATTGCCTAACGTAGTAAAGTGGATAATCAGAGCTTGTAGCCCATACGCCGTCATAAGGATTCTTCGCAGCTATTGAAGCAAATATCTTACTCGTGTTGTCATCTATGTTGAAACCGGCGGGAATATACTCCACCTTTTTGCCGGTATCACGCTCAAATCTTGCAACTGCTCTGTTGCGCCATTCGTCCACGACCCTGTCGAGCCCCGGAAAAAGCACGCGTATCGTACCGCTTTCACCGTCCATAGCAGCCTGCCGCTCTTCAGATATCTCAAAATCGACATCTCTCGGCTCGGGTCCGCTGCTGCCGCAGCCCGCCAAAGCAAGCGTTGATAAACAGATTGCTGCCGACAGTGTTGCCGACAGCAATTTTATCATCAATTTCATATTATATCCCCTCCGGCTAAATACTTGTGAATCATCAATATAAATTTATTCTAATATCCACAAATATATTATAAATAATCCACAGGGGATTGTATGTGTCAAAATCTTACCTTTGTCTGACCCCTTTTTATCCAACCAATCCTGTCTTCTCGATGCTTTCCGTCAGCTGGCGCTGAAGTATAACGTACAAAATAACCATGGGCGCTATTGTTATAAGGCACGCGGCCGAAATAACATTGTTCAGCATAACGCGTATTTCCGACTGTGATATGCCGTAATACGATGAGAAGAAAGCCTGAGAACTGGTAAACAGCGTCGTTATCTGGTCAAGCTTTACAGACAGTGTTTCCTGACCCGTTACCGGAACAAACATTTTTGAATAGTAATAGTCGTTCCAATACCATACAGTTGAGAATGTAGCTATCGTAACTATGCCGGGTATTACGTTCGGCACCATTATCCTAAGGAAGGTTCCAAAATGACCGCAGCCGTCTATTATAGCCGCCTCCTCAAGCTCCTTCGGAATCTGCCTGAAGAACTGCCTCATCATGAATATATAAAGAGCTGAACGTATGCCGTTTCCAAACAGGGCCATTATCCAGAACAAATAGTAATTTCCTAACAGTCCCATCTGAGACAGCAGTGCATAGAGCGGAACTGTGAGTGTGCTGACAGGAACTATTATCTCAAATATTAACAAGCCAAAAAGCAGCTTGCCGCCCTTAAACTTATATCTTGCAAAGCCATAGGCCGTAAGAACGCATGTAAACACCTGAAGTATAACGCTCGGAACCGTCATCTGCAGCGTACGGAGTATCGTGTTGCCTACGTCAAGCGATGTAAATGCCATTTGTATAGGTCTTACGCTGAACTCAGCCGGTATCCAGATTACTGCCATGTTCCTTACATCATTTATAGACATAAATGACTGTGAAATCATAAAAAGAATCGGATACAGCATAACAAAGCCCATGCCTATCAAAAACAATGCGCGCAGCAGTATCTTTGCCACTCTTCCGGATTTATGGGCAATTTTCAGCTTGTTGTCCTTGGTCCAGGCTATGGTATTAATTGCCTTCTCTTTTATTGATGTCATATTTGGTAGCTCCAATCCGCCGCCCTTAAGCGGCCATTGTATACATTTTCTTATTATCTGTCGTTCTCATAGAAAACAAACTTATTAATTATAAAGTATATTATGCCTATTATAAGAAGTACGCATACAAAGTACATAAGTCCCAGCGCTGTGCTGTAAGCGTATTCACCGCTTGTCATAAAGTCCTCTGTCTTGGTTATTACCGGGTTTGCCAAGTCTGTAAAGGAGTCTATGACCGTATAAATTATGGCAACCAGCAGCGTTGGCGACACCATCGGGAAGGTTATCTTCCAGAATTTTTCCCAGCCTGTTGCTCCTTCAATATCCGCCGCTTCATATGAGCTTGAGGATATCGAGTTTACTGCTGAAAGAAGCAGCAAAATCTGAACACCGGATTTCCACGTGATATCAAATATTTGCGAAAGCAAATCCTGTATCATATTCATGAGCTGGTCGGGTAGACCCAATCTTGCAAAAATATCCGCAAAATCCGGCGCCTCAAACATGTACGATGACTGCGATGCCGTAGCAAGCTCCAACGTCTCGTCACCGCCGCCCATGACCTGCTCCTTAAGAACCGTAAGCACTATACCGGACGATAGAATAACCGGGAAGAAGAATATCGCTCTGGCAAATGTACGTCCAAAGAATTTCTCTCTTAATATTACCGCCGTAAACAAAGCAAACGGCACTATAACGGCAACATTAAGCAGCATATCACCTAACGATTCTCCAAAATCCGTGTAAAAGTCGGGATCCTCTGCCAGCAAATAGCGATAATTATCAAAGCCGACATATGTCAGGTCAAGCGCGCCGCCGGATATCGTTATGCTGTTTACAGAATAGATAAAGGCCTGTGCAAGCGGAATTATGAAAAATACAATAGAGCCTATAAGCCATAGGGATATAAATGCATAACCCCACACCGCACGCTTTTTTTCAAGCCGCGAGTGCTTTACTTTTATTAACTTCTTTTTTTCCGCCTTAGCAATGCTCATCGGCTAATCCTCCAATACTACATAATCGCTTGCGTCTACGCTTATACCGCCTATGCTGTAATTGCTGTCAGAGTAATTTACAACCACGCTTATGCCGTTGTCATATGTGGTGCGGACTACATCGTCGGTCAAATATTCATGCCCTATTATCTTCGCATCAGACACCCTGCTGTTTACCGCGGATACCTCATTATATGTCTCTATTATAGTATCCTTCCACGCGCTGTAGTCTATATAGTTATAATACTCGTATTCTGTATTCTGCAGCTGGTCAAAGTTCTGTGCGCCAAGCGTATATTTTATATCACTGCCAGTTTCTATCGCCTTGAGCTTGTAGTAGGTCTGATCATAGAAAGCATTCAGTGACTCCGTCGAGTAATTTATGAGCCCATGCATGGCTATCTGATACAAAGGTATGTCCTGCGTTTCCATGCCGTATTGGCTTGAGCGCAGAGGTACATCCGTTATATCCGACGCATAAAGGAAAACATATGCGTTAGGGTTGCTGAAAAGCATTTTTGCATCCTGAGACAGTATATCAAGCGCGTCTTTATAATACTGCTCAGACTCGCTGCGTCCCACAGGGTTTTTGCCGAATGATGAATACATCCTCTGGCCGAGCGTATATGCGGACAGTCCGGTAAATTCATAGTCCGACGAATTTTCATATACATCCTGCGCAAGCTCTACCATCTTGTCTGCCCTGAGCAGGTATATCGGGTCGTATGTTTCTATCGGATAATAGGTGCTCAAATCAAAAGGATAAAGAGTTATCGGCGCATTGCCAAGCGACTGTATAACATCGCGCTTTGCCTTATAGGACCATGTATTGTTCCTTAAATCCGTTAAATTGACATCCGGGAATATCTCAATGCCAAGCGAATTCAGAGAGGAAAGCATATTCCTAAAGCCGCTTTTGCCGCCAAGTGAGCTTTCCGGCTTGAACTTGTACGGTATAGTGAAATCCGTCGTGCCGTCTGTCCAGTTTGTAAGTATTACAGACAAATCCGTTATGCCGGCAGCATTCAGCTCGCTGGATATGTTGGTAACATCCTCAAAGCTTGTTATCGCAATATCCGTATTTACCGGGAAGCCAAGGATGTTCTTGATTCTCTTCACGCCACCCAAAAACTCAATATACAGCTTGGATTCGTTGGCCTCTACCTGCGGAACTACTCCCAGCTCTTCTATAAGATACTGCTGGTAGCGGTTGGCCATTCCAACGTAATCGGATGAGTCATCTTCCAGAAAATAATATTTTACTTCAAATCTGTCCGGCGAAATCGGATCCTCGTCCACAACCCTTGACGTTTGCTGCTGCCATGTGGCCTCGTTGATGTAAACCGTATCATATGTCCTGTGTACATATGAGAAGTAGGCGTTGTTGACACGGTTGCTCTCGCCGACTATGTTGCAGTTTACACTTGCAGACGCGGGGCTCTCATCTATTACGGCAAGCATGCCGGCGCCTTCCTTGTTTATTCCGAATATCGGCAGACGAGCATCCATCGTAACGCTTGACTGGGTTTTTATTTCCTGTCCGAAATCGCTTCCGTATATCCTTTGGCTGTACGAATATGTCCTTGCGCTGGCCTGATTAAATTCGATTATAGCGCCTGATCCATCGGGTACAACCGCATAGCCCTCTTCATCCGGGCCTACAGCGCCGAAGTAAGGCAGAAGCGATATCTGCGCAAGCCTGTAGTCTGAATCCTCAGGCTCGGTTATTTCATTTACAATTATAGCCGCGGAGAAGCTGTCGTCCTCAAGCTTGAGCTCTATCGGTATAACAAACTGCTGCGATGTGGTAAAGGTTATTTTCAGTCCGTTGTCTATCTCGGCTATTGTAAAATTGCCGTCATTAACAGAGCCTCTTCTGATATTTGTATTCACAGTGTTGTCAGACTCGTTAAAGTATGAGTAATGTATGAGCGAGCCCACATTATACATAGTTGTTTCTCCGCCCGACAATGTGTGAGAATAATCCGGAGAGCTTACCCATTCGTTGCCCGTACTTTTATCAACTATCCTAACATAACAAAGCGTTGAATCAAAATACATCTCCAAATTGCTGTTGGATGCAACAAGCTCGTAATTGATATCTTCCGGCGGTTGCTGCTCATCATCGGTCTGCTCGCCATCGGTCGTCCCATCCGTCTCAGTTGAGCCGGAGGAACTGCTTGATGTGCTGCTCGACGTACCGCTGGACGTGCTGCTTGACGAACTGCTTGACGTGTCAGGATCGGCAAACGCTACAACCAGATTCAGGTTCAGGCATAAAACAACTGCAAATACAAGTATCTTGAATAACAGTTTTCTTTTATTCATTTATGCAGTCTCCTATCTTTATAATTTACCTCAGCGAAAGCTCAGTATATATCTGTGTTATAAAGCCCGCCAGTCTGGCAAGCATACTGTATACAATACCTATTATGAGTATTACAAAGAACATACCTACTACTGTAAGGAAAAGCAGCACTATTGTCTTTAACATCGAGAACTGATGCGCTTCCCTTGTGCTGAGGAGTATTCCGAGTCCTGTCCATGCGTAGGCTATTATATTCGCCATCGTAAGGAATGCACTCTGATCAAGTGTCATAACATTGCTGAGCAGTGTTATCGGTATCATAAGCAGTACATAAGGAAGCAGAGCATATGCTGTAAATATCCAAATCTCTTTAAAGGTGCCCTCGCCGTCCATAAGCACCGATACGGCCCACTGCGCAACTACAAAGAATGCGAATATGCCAACCGAAGCTAAGAAGGTAAATACTATATTAAAGCTCTCAAGGTCATTATCATTGAAAAGATATCCCGTTGACTGCTGGACAATTATGCTTACGATAAAGAAGCATAGCAATATAATGTTTGCTACCAGCAATGAGCCTTTCTTTTCAAATTTTAAGTCAGTATACCCATTTATCGGGTGTGCCATCAAATGGAAAGGATACTTCCATTTGCTGACCTTCTTTTCATACTCGTTCTTTCTGTATTTCCTGAGTATCCTCGGAACTATAAAGTAGGCCAAAATAGCAAGTATTATCACTACCATGATGACGGGGAATATGCTCGACATTACGTCGCTTCTTACACTGTCAAGCGCTACGGAATAATCCTCCCTGTTATCCCCCAGCTTAAGGTAGTACATGGCCTCTTCATAATTTCCTTCATCCAGCAAAGCTTTGCCATAGCCGGAGTTTGCAAGCGGATTCATGGAGTCATTTTTCAGAATCTCCTGCCATATTGCCTTCGATTCTGAATACATTCCATCATTTATGAGGTTTATTCCTTCGTGGAACAGCGCCCCGAATTCCGTCCTCCGGAATACCGTTATATTGTTGCGGCCTCCGTCAAGAACAATTATGTCCTCGCCTATCGACTCTATCGCAACCGGATTGAAAAAGTTACCCTGCTGGTTTGAGTTTGCTCCGCCAAACACAAACATCAGATTGGTTTCCTCGTCATACTGATACACTCTGTTCTGAAACGCATCAATAACCGTAATAAAGCCAAGGTCGTCATATACTACATCAGTTATTCTTGATACAATAAATCCGTCAGCATCATCCCAGTACTGGTTGCGGATGCCGAATGTCACTGCTTTGCCGTCAGACGCCTCAAAAATATTGTTTCCAAGCGGATTCAGCTTTTTTATCTGTCCTGTATCCGGTATAATGCTTGTTTCGTATTTAACCGCATAAACAAAATCTTCGCTGTCAATATCTACAGAAAGATAGTTAACGGCAACATCTCGGCCCAATCTGTCCGATGCTGTATCGGGAAGAATATCCTGCAGCCACTGGCGCAAAATAACCTCAGCAGTTGCCGTAACGCTGTCGGCACCGTAAAAGCCTATAAAGTTATAGGATTGGTCAAACTGAAGCAAGCCCTGGTAGCAGTTATATGAAAGAACATATATAATTCCGGCATTATCTTTTATAACCTTGCAGGGAATAAAATTGAAGTTGTCAGCAATTACCGCCGAATTGGTGGGCTTGGTTATCTGAGCCTTAAGACGCCCCTCAAGGTCAAATATGTGAACTACGTTCTGGACAGGGTCCGCTATAAGAATTTCTTCCTCATCCACAAAAATGCCGGATGAATAGCTGGCTGCCCTGTCCGGCTTGCCTATTTCCATAGGTTCACCGTTGTTTGTAAATGCTATTTCCCTTACAAGCTCATAGTCAGAATTCAATACCAATATCCTGTTGTTGCTGTTATCTAATATATAAAGCTCTTTATCCGGACTTACATACATATCGGTCGGATATGACATTTCGGCTGTCCCCAAATCCGTGCCGCTTATTGTAGCAATAGGCTCATACCCCGCCTTTGACGCCACAGCGTCGTCATCCGAGTTATAAAAAAACGTAGGATATGGAGTTTCATAAACAGGAGCAGCAGATACAGCAAATTGGAAAAGCATAACTAATATAGCTGCAAAAAGCACTATTTTCATGCCTGTACGCATACGCTTCATTACTTTCACCTTTTTCAAATAAATTTGTTTTACTCTGTTATCCTGTTTACTCCTTAAGTCCCGATGTGCTCATTGTTTCAACTATCATATTCTGCGAGAACAGGAAGAATATCATCGGCGGCAGCATCATTATGAGAGTCGCAGCCGCAGCAAGACCGAGACGTGCCGTACCGCCGGAGTTAAGCTGTGTGATTATGTTGGCAAGGCCTTTCAGGTTTTCGGTGTATATAAACGTGGTACCCTGATTGTTCCATGTAGTATTAAAGGTCAAAACCAAAACAGTAAGCCATGCCGGCTTAACATTCGGCATTATTATCTTATTGTATATTCCAAATTCGCTGCATCCGTCGATACGGGCAGCCTCTATCATAGAGTTGTTTATCTGACCGATAAAGTTCCTCATAAGATACAAGCCGAGCGTGGCGCCGCATGCCGGTAAAATTATCGACCACTGCGTGTCTATAAGTCCCATAACCGACATGACGATATAGCGCGGAACCTCTGTAACAGCCGCGCTGAAAAGCAGGGACAATACAATAATCTGGTTAAATACAGCCTTGCCCGGGAATTTATGCTTTGAAAGCGGATATGCTGCCATGCTTCCAAATACAAGTCCGCCGCCGACGCCAAGCACTGTCATAAATACACTGTTGAATATATATCTTGAAAGCGGTACCCAGAAGTCATTAACATATATGCCAAGCTGTGTAAAGTTAGTGGTTGTAGGATGCCTTACAAAAAATCTCGGCGGGAAGATAAGTATTTCGTCAAGCGGCTTGAACGCCGACATAATAACATATATAACGGGAAGCAGGAAGAATGCGGCAAACAGAAGAAGGATTATAAAAATTGCAACATTTCCGGCCGTCGAGCGGTTTACGCTTTCCTTAAAAATTCGGATTCTCGGCAGTTTCATTTAAGCTTTTCCCTCCTCTGTTTAGTCGTCAGTGCTGTATTTCCTGAGCACCGTCGTGATGATGTTGTTGAGTATAATCATCAGTATGAACAGGAAGGTCGCAACTGTACATGCATATCCAAGCTCGAAACGAACGGTGCTCAGGTCCTTCATATATGTAACCAAAACATCCGCCGCATAGTTAGTCGTCGGAGATCCGGCCAACGCCATGATTATGTCACCGACCGCAAACGTCGCAGATATCTGCATGACGGCACTAAACATAAGCTGAGGAGCCATCTGCGGTATCGTAATATAACGCAGCTCCTGCCATCTGTTCTTTACTCCGTCTATGGCGCCTGCCTCAAACAGACTCTTATCCATGCTCTGGAAGCCGGCTATAAAGGCAAGGAAGCCTGTGCCCAAGCTCAGCCATAGCTGGACGATTATGATAACATACATTACTATCGTTTCATCACTCAACCACAGCACCGGCTCGCTTATAAGACCCAGATTCATAAGAGTACCGTTTAAAAATCCGTACTGGTTGTTGCTGAAGAGGAAGGTCCACACCATATACGTAGCACCGGCCAGTGTAGGAGCATAGAAGAAGAAAGTGAAAATAGGTCTTAATATGCGTCCCATGTCATTTATAAGCCATGCGAAGAAGAACGAAAATATGTATCCAAGCGGTCCCGTAACCACTGCAAAAACTATTGTATTACTCAATACCGTAAAGAATACATCGTCCTCCAGCAGCATCCTCTGATAATTTGAAAGGCCGGCCCAAACCGGAAGCTCAAGCATATTAAACGATGTAAAGCTCAGAAAAATAGCCCCTATGACCGGTATCATCCAGAACAGTATAAAAAATATCCCGAATGGAGCTATCATAACATAGCTTGATACATTGCTTTTTATGCGTTTCCATACGCTCTTCTTTTTATTGAGCGTCAAGCTGTTTTCCATGCTCATTTATCCCCATTTCTATAAATTTGCTTAGCAAGCTTAATTTCTGCGCGCAGCACTGGCTTCATATTCATCCCACTTGCGCTGCATCTCATCCTCAATATTTTTATACTGTTTTTCAAATGTAGCCTTGGTGTTTTCACCCTGGTTTACAACGCTCCTGAAAGCGTTATCTACTGACCTTATAACGAAATATCCGCCCGGAACCTCCGGAATTTGAGCAAGGTTTTCACGCTGTGCGTTAAGTGCTGCATATTCCTTATTCGACCAGCCTATATTTTCAAACGCAGCTGAATTGGCCGTCATAATACGTGAGCCTGAGCCAGCTATGTTTTCAACATTTATTACATATCTTTCCTGTACATCGTCTCTTGAGAACCACTCCACAAACTTCCAGCAGTTCTCATAGTTCTCAGCATTGGCAAATATCGATGTTGCAGTTCCTGAGGAACCCGACACGTTGTTTATTGTGCCGTCCTCCTGAACCATTCCCGGCAGAGGCGCCATTGTCCACTGTCCTCTTATTTCAGGCGCGGCCGCCAGCAGTGTGTTGTAAATTTCTATGCTTGCAAAAGCCAGCGGAAGCTGTCCGGTTCTGAACTCAGTATTGAGGTCATAGTCCGTGCTGAAGTCATAAGTATCATAGAAATTGGTCCACATCTCAAAGGCGTCAAGCGCCTCCTGCGAGTCAAGCGCGGTGTGCCTGTTGTCGTCTGTGTAAAGCGAACCGCCGTGCTGATAAAGCAGCGTTGCGAATATGTCCTTAACACCGATGCCCTGCTGAACAATAAGCGTGGTCGTTGTCGAGTTGTACGGTATGCCTATTTCCATGTTTTTGCGCTGGAGTATCGGTATAAGCGAATATATGTCATCCCATGTTTCGGGCTCTGATATTCCAAGCTCTCTGAATATATCCGTACGATAGTACATCATCATAAAGGTCTGTGTGTACGGTACCGCGTATACGCCACCCTCAAATGTGTATGGTATAAAGGCTCCGTCTGTAAATCTCGACTTTACCTCTTCAAAGCCCTCAAACTGCGTCAAATCAACCAGAGCATTACGCCATGCAAGGTCAACCGGCTGGCTTCTGTAAAGATTTATACACACGTCGGGACCCTTGCCGGCGAGCGTGGCCTCTACAATTCCCGTCTGCACCATTGAAAGGTCAACCTGTATTCCCGTTTCCGGTGTGAATTCCGACTGTATCAAATCGCTTAAAGCGTTTGCCTGGTCACGGCCCTGATTTATCCAGACCGTTATGGCATCGTCGGAGGTTGTCTCTCCTGATATTGAAGTATAGTCCTCAAAGAAAGAGGCTATAAACTTGCGAACACTGAATACAAATCTTTCCCATAAATTGCCGTTCTCGCGCGGCGCTTCGTCACTCGGGGACTGAAGCGTAATATAATCTATTTCCAGAGGCTGACCGGTGTTCGTCATAAGCCAGTTGGATATCTGAAGTATGTTATCTGCAAAAGTGGACAGTCTGTCCGGTATTGAGTCCGGGTCTTCAGCAAAGTCTGCCATCTGATATGCTATCGTACGAAGCGTATCGGAGTTTGAGGCGCCGTCGCCGTAAAGAGCATCATACTGGTCAGCCAGCGAATACATGAGATCCGACATTGCCTGCATTTCGGCATCTATTCCGGGTATCTGGATGTCAAGGCTATAGTCGGTTAAAGAATCCGGGCTGGTTCCCGTTATCATTATTATTTGACTGTATATCTCGTTTATGTCGGTATTGGCCTGATTGACCTGCTCCATTATGTCAGACCACTTGCCAAGCGTAACTTCTATCTTTATTTCATGCTGGCCCTGTGTGAGGTAAACCCTTGCCGGCTCGCCGCTTTCGGACGGCACTACCAGCGAAGACCAGCTTGCACTGTACCTGAAATCTATTCCTTCAAAGTCCTGCGAGGGAATTTCGCCGTCTATGTATATATTGCGGCAGACAGCCATGCCCGTCTGCGTATTCTGCAGATAACGCACACCTATCGAATACCAGCCGTCCTCCGGCACATCAACCACATAAGAAAGCCACTGTCCGGGATTAGACCAGCTGTTCTTTCCAATCGTATTCCTTAGAATTTTAGAGGGTGAATTTTCAAGTGAATATACGCCCTGCGTTATTGGGCTTATCCTGTCGTATGACGGTATGAGGCTGCTGTCGGATTTTTCATCAGCTACCTCACCCTGTATAACTATCGGCTCGCCGGCATAATCCCCTGCCGTTGCATCGACAGATGCTTCGTACTCTGCCTGAGTGGGAACTATTTCCTGACCGTGGAAGGTTATGGTGCCTATTACCAACGGTTCGCGCGTCGAGGTGACCGTATAGGTGTGCTCACCCTCGGTGAGATAAACAAGGAATGTGTCAGAGCTGTAGCTCTCGTTGTCCTTAAGCGTAGCGGTCATCCACTTGTATACCTCTACCTGGTACGGAGCTGTCTCATTCCCATTAGCACCCACGCCTATTTCTCCGTCGTCTACCCATGTGCGCTTAAGAGATATGTTGCCCGCAGAAGAATACGGATACTCGCCGTCAATCATGAAGGCCAGCTCCATATCGCGGCCCTTGCTCTCTACCGTGTGATAATAAAAGGTCATTGCATACATTGCAGTCTCAGGAGCATAAAACGACCATGTTGCCGACTGATCCTCTTCAAGCAACACGGTTTTATCCTCTCCATCGTAATCACCGACCTGAAGCCCGTCCGTGCTTACGAGATTATCTGCATTTACTATAATTTCCTCCGTAGCATCAGCATCGTTTGCGTGCTGCTGCTTATAATTATAGTATGATATTGCTTCGTCGGCAGCTGCCGCCGCCCCTGTTTCGGTCTCGCCCTCAGTTTCCTGAGTGGTTTCCGTTGACGGAACCGAAGAGTCAGAAGCACTTGCAGTATCCTCAACATCGCCTGCCGCCGAGGTCGCAAAAGACGGTATCGAAAATGCCGTAAAAGACATAGACAATACCAGCAATGCACATACACAAGATTTAAAAATACGCTTCACACCATTCAACCCTTTACTTTAAATTTTATTTTAATAAATCTTATTTTCCCTTTTTGTATTCCGACGGTGATATGTTCAGAGTGCGCTTAAATGCCTTGCTGAAGGACTGGACCGTGTCGTATTTAAGCTTCATGGCCACCTCTGTTATGCTGAATCTCTCGCTGTCAAGCAGCTCGAGACTTTTTTCTATCTTCTTATTTCGTATGTAATTCTGCAATGTCATTCCCGTCTTGCCTTTAAAAAGACGCGACAAATAGTTATAACTGTAACCTAAGTCCTTAGCTATCGTGCTTATTTTGCCTATCTCATCAAAATGCTTGTCAATATACTTTATAACAGAATATACGGCCGACCCGACCGAGTTTACAGAAAGCTCAGGTGTCAGCCTGCTCACCTCTGTCTCCGTAAAATTACGATATGTGAGCACTATTATATTTTCAATATAATTTTCTATAAGTACCTGAGAATACTCTACCTCGTTATACAACTCGTCAATCAGAGGTATGAATATATTTAATATGTTGCGCTTATCTTCTCTTTTTACATCGTCGCTTTTATTATAAAAATCATAAAGCCTTGCGTTTTGAGGGTACTTCTGATTGTCAAAGAGAAAACCTAAATAAAAAAATCTCAGCGATTTGCTTTCGGAGGCATATATCTCGTGAGTTTCGCCTCTGCGTGTTATGAGAAGATCGCCTTCACCGACGTGGTATTCATTGCCGTCGACCTTGAAAATCCCCTCGCCCGATACTATATATGATATTTCATGGCAACTCTGCTCATGCTTATCGATATGATATCCCAACTCGCAGTGCATTTCACCAACCTGGTAAAGTTCAATAAACCTGAGCTTGACGGGGGAGTCAAAAAAAGATTTGTCAAAATGAAATTTACGGCCTAATGTCTGCAGTTCATCCATTGAACTTCCCCCTTGCAATTACATATTGATAACAATATGCTACTAATAGATTACCACAACCTCACATATAATTACAACGGTTTTTAGGTCGATTCAACAATAAAAATGTTGGAAACTTAAAAGCTTATTGTCTAAATATATTAATATTGCCCATACCCGCTTGCTATTATAACACAAGTTTAGCTAATCTTGTTGGTTATATTTAACCTGTAATTCGTCATATTTTGCTTTTTAAGTTTACATAAATCGACTGTCAAAATATATCAACAACATATTGTACCCTGCAGCTATGTATAGCCATATTCTTATTTTCTCTTCAAATACTAACCGTGATAATTTTATAACAGCCAATCAAAGTTAAGAGATAAAGAGAGCCATACTGTTTATTGCAGTATGGCTCTGCTTATTTTACCTTGTAAGCTTATTTCTCAGAACTTTTCTTATGCTTGTAGTCAACAAGGCTTACTACTATAAATCCACCGGAAAGCACTATCATGGCAGCCGCCACAAAGAGCATCATCCTTGTACTGCCTTCGCCAGTACCCGGGTTAGCTGTGGAAGATGTAGAGCTCGTTGAAGAAGCTGTGGAAACCGTACCGCCGGCGCTTGTAGTGCTGGAAGCGCCCGACTCGGATGAGGCATCGGACGAAGAGCTCGTGTCAGAAGAACCGCTTGATGTAACGTCATCTGCATTCTCATTGTATACCAGAACTATGCCGTTGGCAACCGCGCGAAGATTATCCTTGCCGTTCATGGGCGTGTTCCAAACGCTTAAAGTATCGTCGTCATTCCGTCCAACAAATGTGGTAGATCCACCGCCGTCAAGGTTGATAACAGTTACACAGCCAGCATCAATCATCTTCTGCGCCATTTCCGGAACCGTGATTCCCGCGCTTCCGCCGGCCTCGTCAGCAGTCATCCACACCATTGTGCCGTCAGCCTTAACACCAACCTGTGTGCGTGAACGTGACTGCTCATAGTTGCCGTTCGACGCCTGAGCATTCCTTGTTATTTCGCCGTCCTCAACAACTATAGCAGAGCCGCCCACAGCAAACTGTACGTCCTGCCAATCCTCGTCATCTATGCTTACGCTTATCTCTATCTGGTCGCCGTCGTTAAGCGCCAAAAGGTCGGCTTTCTTATCATTCATAGCCGAAAGGACAACATACCCTTCCTCTATAGTCATGTTGCCGTCTTCGACCGGTGAACCCTCTACAACGCCGACAACCTTGCCGCCGTGGCTGAGGTCAAGCTCGCTTACCTTTACCTTTACCTCAACGCCGCCTGTCGTGTTTGTGCTGGTATAATAGTCTGTTGTGTAAAGTATTATCTGATCCTTGGGCTGTACATTCCATACTCCCGAATAATCGACATCGTCATGAGGACGAGCGCGGTTGACATAATCTACTTCAAAGGCATCTTCACCATTTACCTTTGCATCAAAAGTCATATCAGGATTCCTGCCCATTACTACAGAACCGTCCGACTTGATGCCTACGGCAAATCTGTCTATGTTTCCGTTATAGAAATGGCTGGAGCTTGCAAGAATCTGACCGCCGCTTATAAACACAGCGTACGGTACACCCCAGTCGTTGGCATTTGCGTTGCCGCCGACAGACATCGTAAAGAAGTCAGCATTCATCGCCGCTACGACTTCTCCCTCTATCTCCGGATTGTCCTCAACGTCCTGAGCCATATCAAGAACATTCTGTGTGCCGTATACATATCCGTTTGACATGCCACCGACAACCTGAAGCTTTCCGCCAGGTGTAAACTCAATAGTATTAAAGTTCACGCCGTCTTCGCTGAACTGCTCGTAAGCAACCCCCGGTGCTATTTCCTTTGTATCCGCGCTGGCCATTACAACGCTGGAAAAAGCTACGCTTGCAGCGAGCACGACAGAAGCTACAGAGAATCTTAATCCATATCTTTTCTCCATCTTTTTAGCCTCCAATATCTTAAAAAATATTCTGGTGAGTTTATTATATTACTTTAATTTTGAAAAATCAATAGAAAATTTTGCTTTTAATTTTTCATTTAATATAATATGCCCATTTACAGCCCCTATTTTGCGTCACTATCAGCTGTCTCCGACTCGCTGATTATCTTCTGCGCAATATTGGCCGGAACCTCCTCATATCTTTCAAATTTTAAAGTAAAGCTTCCGCGTCCCGCTGTCATAGAGCGAAGCAGCGTTGCAAAATCTCCCGTCTCCGCCATTGGTATTTCGGCATCTACCGTCTGCATCCTATCCTCGCCGGGATTCATGCCCAGCACCCTGCCGCGGCGCTTGTTTATCTCGCCCATTATATCGCCCATGTTTTCGTCCGGAAGCACAACCTTGAGAGAGCCTATGGGCTCAAGCAGCACCGGCGATGCCTGCGGTATGCCGTTCTTAAACGCCAGAGCGGAAGCCAGCTTAAATGACATCTCAGAAGAGTCAACCGGGTGATATGAGCCGTCTACCAGCGTCGCCTTTACTCCGACCACAGGATATCCGGCAAGGGTGCCGCGCTGCATGGACTCGGCAAGTCCCTTCTCAACCGCCGGGAAGAAGTTTTTGGGAACAGCGCCGCCGAATATCTTCTCTTCAAATACGAGCGAATCGCTGTCGCACGGCTCGAATTCTATCCACACATCGCCGAATTGGCCGTGGCCGCCCGACTGCTTCTTGTGACGTCCCTGAACCTTAACCTTTTTGCGTATTGTCTCGCGATAAGCCACCTTCGGCACCGTCATAGTGACATCTACGCCGAATTTGGACTTCAGCCGCGATACAACGACGTCGAGATGCTGCTCACCAAGGCCCTTTACGATAAGCTCTCTCGTCTCCTGATTATTTTCATAGCCTATCGTCGGATCCTCCTCCATAAGCCGTTGTATGCCGGAGACTATCTTTTCCTCGTCACCTTTATTTTTCGGCCATACCGCCATAGAGAGACAGCTTGCCGGGAAATCGACGCCCTTTAATATTATCTTTTGTCCCTGCTCGCATATTGTGTCGCCTGTTTTAACGTCGGCAAGCTTGGAGAAAACTCCTATATCGCCGGCCGAAAGCTCGCTTACGTCTATCTGCTTGGCGCCAAACGGGATAGATATCTTTGCAAAGCGCTCCGGCGCACCGGTCTTGGCGTTCACTGTCTTGGAGGCACCGGTTAGTTTTCCGGACAGCACCTTGAAATATGACAGCCTGCCTATAAACGGGTCGGCCACCGTCTTAAACACCATCGCCGCAAGAGGACCGTCTTCGCTGCACGGAAGCTCTTTCTCAGCGCCATCTATCTCGGCCTTTTCCGGAGGCATATCCGCCGCCGACGGTGCAATATCCGCAAGAGCGTCAAGCAGCATGTCAATGCATGCCAGCGTCTGACCTGAACCGCACAGCACGGGTATGATGTCGCCGTGCAGCGTACCGGCGGCAAGCCCTGAGAGTACCTCCTGCTCCGTAAACTCCTCACCGCCGAAGAATTTCTCCATCAGCTCCTCGTCGCTGCCGGCAACCGCCTCGTACATCTGCGGACGGTATTCCTCAAGCGTGCCGGATTCCTCCGTCTCCGACGCCTTGCCGTTTTCGTCGTATTTATAAGCCTTGCCGGTTATGAGATTAACGTATGAGTCTGCCTTTTCGTTTTTAAGCTGCGGCACGACAACGGGGCAGGTAGAGGGACCAAACTTATCCTTTACGTCGTTTAATACCTTGAAATAGTCCGCACTGTCGGAATTGAGCTTGGATATGTACACCATTACCGGCTTGCCGGCCGCCTTTGCCATCTTATATACCTTCTGTGAGCCGACGTTTACCCCCGATTTGCCCGAAAGCACTATCAAAACGGTATCGGCGGCGCGCATTGCCTCGCATATGCCTCCCTCAAAATCAAAAAGCCCGGGAGAATCTATCAGATTTATCTTTTTGCCCTTGCGCTCAAAATATGCAACGGATGTCGAAACCGTGGCCTGACGCTTCTTCTCCTCAGGGTCAAAGTCCATTACCGTATTCCCTTCAGCGGTCTTGCCAAGCCTGTCGGTCGCGCCCGAAAGATACAGCATTGCCTCGGCAAGAGTGGTCTTGCCTGAGCCGGCGTGGCCGGCCAGCATCACATTTTTAATATCAGCACTGGAAAATACTTTCAAATCATAACACCCTTTCATTTCGGACTTAACTGGCAATTTTCACTAAATATTCATAATTAGTGCGCTTTAACTATATCATAATTGCCGTCCCTTTTCAATATCAAATAATATACAAAACATATTTTTTATTTTTGTTAACAAAAAATTTATAAAAATTGCCTTTATTCGCAATATGCAGTTCATATTATTGTTTGCCAAATAAGCCGCAATTAAACTATATTAAATTTGTATATATTTTCCCTCTCTTGGTACTTGTGCTTTTGCGGCGTTTGTTGTAGAATATACCTCAAGCAGCATACTTTGACTGCTTTAGAGGATTTGACAGCACAGCAATATTCAGAAAAACAATCAATGAAAGGATGTTTGTGACCATGAAGTATGTATGCACTGCCTGCGGATATGTTTACGACCCCGCTGTCGGCGATCCCGATTCCGGCATAGCGCCCGGCACGGCTTTTGAGGACCTGCCGGACGACTGGGCCTGCCCGCTCTGCGGCGTCGGCAAGGATATGTTCGAGCCGGCCGAGTAAAACGATAATAATATCGGCCTCAGGCGGCCGCTTAAGGGCGGCCGCCGTACTTTTGAAAGGGAAGGATTTTCATGACATATAAAATTGCAGAAAACGTATGGTTCGTCGGCGTTAAGAATCCGTCACTGCGCGTGTTCGACATAATAATGCGCGCAGAGTACGGGACCTCCTACAATGCTTATATCGTAAAGGGCGAAAAGACGGCTCTCATAGAGTGCGCGCACGAGACCTATGCCGGCGACTTTATAAATAACATAAAATCCGTTATCGGCGGCGAGAAGCTTGATTACATCATATTCAACCACACGGAGCCGGACCATTCCGGCTGCCTTTACCGCCTGCTGGAGCTTTATCCGGAGGTTACGGTTGTTTCCTCTCCCGCCGCAAACAAATATCTTAAGGACATAACAAACATGGATTTTGGAAGCCGCATAGTGAAAAACGGCGATGTCCTCGACCTCGGCGGCACGGAGCTGAAATTTATTCAGGCGCCGTTTCTGCACTGGCCGGATTCCATGTTCACCTATCTTGCCGACCGCAATATGCTGTTCAGCTGCGACTTCTTGGGCGCGCATTTCTGCGACAACGGGATATTCGACACCGACGTCAAAAAGCCGGAGCTGTACGACGGTCAGTTTGAATATTACTATAAATGTATATTCGGCCCGTTTAAGCCGTATGTCCTTGAGGGCTTAAACAAAATAAAGGATTTAAAGATTGACATGGTCCTGCCGAGCCACGGCCCCATACTCACGGTGTCCATTGCCGACGCTGTTGAAAAGTATAGGGCGTGGAGCACGCCGGCACCCGCGGGAGACACAAAATATATCCCGGTGGTATACGCCAGTGCCTATGGCTATACCCGCAGGCTGGCCAAGGCGGCCGCAGAGGCGCTCGAAAAGGCCGGCGTGAAGACGGCGCTGCTCGATGCGGTAGATGTGCCGGCTGCCGAAATCAATGCCGAGCTTGAAAAGAGCGACGGCTTCCTTATAGGCAGCAATACGATAAACCGCGATGCCACAAAGCCAATTTGGGACA
The DNA here is from genome assembly GCA_944412495.1 of uncultured Clostridia bacterium. Classification (GTDB taxonomy): domain Bacteria; phylum Bacillota; class Clostridia; order Oscillospirales; family Acutalibacteraceae; genus Timburyella. Next base: position 38,902 of record CALYBL010000031.1, read on the forward strand.
TACTTGCCGGAATAGACGCGATAAACACCAAAAAGCCGGTCGGCGTTTTCGGCTCCTACGGCTGGAGCGGCGAGGCGATAGAGATGGTAAAGACACGTCTTACACAGCTCAAGTTCAATGTTATCGACGAGCCGGTCAAGGTCACCTTCCGCCCGACGGAGCAGGACCTTGAGAGGGCTGCCGAATACGCCCTCAGGGTTGCCGGAAAATAATCCGTATTCACCGCTTTTGTGCGCTCGGCCGCATATCACTATACGGCAAATATTAAGCCCGAGGCTCTCGTATGGGGAGTCTCGGGCTTTTGTCGTTTTGCAGTTGCTTTCGCTCTGCATCGCCGCCGGGCGCACTGATAGATGTCCCTCATAAATTATTGGCAGCGGAATGTGAGAAATATTACTTCCTCATAAAAGCATAAAGAAAATGATGGCGGCACAAAATATTTCTGTTGTTTTAACGTCTGAAATATGATATATTTCCTATGGGGTGAGCAAAATGTATAAGAAGCTTTTATTAGTATTTATGAGCATATTCGTTTTGCTGTGCATGTCGGCATGCGGCGCCGGAATCAGCTTAGACGACGGCAAAAAATATACTGAGGATTTTTGGATAGCATTGAGCGAAAAAGACTACGAAGCGGCGGCTAGTCTGATGCATCCGATAAGCGAAGCCTCTGCGGACGATATAGAAGACTTTGCCGACGGCATGGAATATGACTTTGGGGTTGATTTTGATTTTGACGACGTCTCGGTAACGAATTATACAGGATTTGAGACCATGATATATGACAGCGACGTGGGCGGCGCCAGACTGACTCTTAGCTTCCAAATAAATATCGGCGGAATGGAATACAGCGGTTCAAGCGAGCTTGTACGCAATAGTGACGGCTTCGGCATAAGCGGTATAAGCATTGACTATGAACAATCAAATGCTTTGACCTATGAAGCCTGTATTCCATCTATGTCTCGCGTTTTGCCGGCCGCTTGTACGAAGTGAAGTGTAGCCTGCCTTTTTATGTCTGATTATTTATTTAGGCCGAAGCTTCCCAGCTAATACTTATTATTTCGTTACAGTTATACCTAAGCTTTGTTAGCTTATACAGACGGTAAAACTCCCCGCATACCTTTATCAGAGTATGCGGGGAGTTTAATATAATACTCGGAAAATCTTCGTCACCTTACGGGCGGAAAATTACACCTTCTCAGCGGTACATGTATCGAGAGAAGCGGCAAAGCATCTCTTAAAGCTCTCGTCCGCCTCTATCCCCGCTAAGGCCGCCGCCTCCACCGCCGAGCCGTAAACCGGCGGCAGGTCGGGGAATATAAAGTCGTGCTTTCTTAAAAGATGCGGCTTTACATAAGTATACAGCATGTCCCAGTCGCGGAAAATGCTGCCGGCTAAAACTGTCGGGCAGACGTCTGCGTTCATTTTTGCCGAGAGGACGTTAAACAGCTTGGCAAGCTCCGCGCCGTTTTCCGCAAGTATCTTCTTGCCGGCAGCATCGCCCTCGGCGGCTGCCTTGAAGGCGAGCGGTGCAAGCGCCGCGATCGCCGGCTTGCCTTCCTGATACAGATCTATCGCCGTTTTGCCTATGGGACCGCCCAGCTTCTCCTCAAGCAGCTGCGTCAGCAGCGTCGGCCCGCCCCTGCCGTCAAGCGCGCACAGGGCGTAATATACGGCGTCCCTGCCAAAATCGTAGCCGCTGCCGCCCTTGTCGAACAGGTAGCCCCAGCCGCCGACGCGGGACATCCCGCCGCCTATGCGAACAAAGCCGACAGAGCCGGTACCGGATATTACAACACAGCCGTCCTTCGTGCCTATCCCGCTCGAAAGCGCGTTTACCGTGTCGCTGTTGTTTGACACATGCTTTACCGACGGCACTAACTTTTTCATAAGCTCAGCCATTATCTCGCGGTTGTTCCCCACGGTGCCGCCGGATATGCCGGCAAACAAATACTCCGGCTTAGCCCCTGCATCCTGCATCAGTGCGGACAGTGCCTTACTAAGAACATCCTCGGTGTGCTGCCAGCCGAAGTCATTCGGGTTGCAGCCCTGTGTGAGCACCCGCTTTAAAATGCTTCCGCTATGGTGGAACAGCACAAGGTCGGTCTTCGTGCCGCCGCCGTCAATGGCTATAAACAGACTGTCCATTACTTTGCACCGCCGACCTTTTCGCCCTTTATGGCCTCAATGGCGCCGCGGACGTTCCCGTTTTTATCAAGTGCGGTCTCCGCCGTATTTTCGTCGCAGCCGGTGAGCGTGCATATGGTCCTTACAGCACGCTTGCGGAGCTTTATATTGGTCGGGTTGAGGTTTATCATGTAGTTGCCGTACACGTTGCCCAGCTTTATCATAACGCAGGTGGATATCATGTTGAGTATGAACTTCTGTGCCGTGCCCGCCTTAAGTCGAGTGGAGCCGGTTATTGCCTCGGCGCCGGTATCTGCAAAAATCGGGTAATCCGCTATCTTGGACATGGGTGTATCGGGATTGCAGCATATGCTGGCGGTAGAGGCGCCGGCGCGCTTGGCCGCCTGCATAGCGCCTATGACATACGCCGCCGCGCCGGCCGCAGATATGCCTATCACTGTGTCGTGCTCATTGATTGAATGCTGCATCAAATCGCGCTTGCCGGCTTCGGCATCATCCTCGCAGCCCTCGCTTGCATTTGCCATGGCGCCAGAACCGCCGGCTATAATCGCGACGACCTTATCCGGCGATATGCCGAATGTCGGCGGGCATTCGGCCGCGTCTATTATACCGAGACGTCCGGAGGTGCCGGCGCCTATATAGAATATGCGCCCACCCTTGGCCATCTCCTCTGCTATGTGGTCTACAAGCGGTGCTATCTGGTCAAGCGCATCCTCCACGGCGTCGGCCACGCGCCTGTTCTCCTCGTTCATGGCATGCAGCATCTCCATGGTCGTCATCTTATCTATATGCGCGGTGCGCGGATTGCTCTGCTCGGTAGCTAAAAGTGCTTTTTCCATTTTGTATTCTCCTCTTATTTTATCTCCAGCACGAGATACTGATTGGGCTCAATAACGCCCTCTATGACCAAATCATCACCATCGCGGCCCATGCCCGAAAGCTTGCCCGCGCCCTCTATAAGCTCCGCCGATTCTGCCTCAAAGCTTGCCTTGAAGTTGGCCGCCTCGTCGTCGCAGTTAATCAAGAACATAACCGTGCGGCTGCCGTCCCACAGACGCCATGTGCCGGTCAGCACCTGCTTTGCCTCAAACAGGCGGGAATCAAAATACGTCGGAGTGGTGAGCTTTATGGGCCTATCAGATGTGACCTCCGCAGGACGCAGTGCCTCGCCCTTATAGAAGAAGGGTGAATACTTATAGCGCAGGTTGGCCATCGTCTTGAGGAAGCTGAACTCCTCCTCGCGATAGAGAATGTCGGTGTTCATCCAGCCGAGCTGTCCGCCGAACACAAGCTGCTCCGCCGTCTCGTACTTGAGGAAGACAGCGTCACCCTTCTTGAGTCCGTTGGTCGTGCGGCCGAACATTATTACATAGCCGGCGTATATTACCGAGAAAGCCGGCACAAGATTGTCAAAGGTCCATATCCAGCTTAAGAAGCCGTCCATAGCCTTAGCATAGACCTCGGAGTTGTCCTCGGTAGTAAGTATGCCGTTGTCGCCGCGGACCTGGCGGTTTCTGCGCATCATGAGATTATACTGCTCGGCCCACCAGCTTCCGCCGCCCGGCAGATGATTATGCGCTGGGTCCTCGCACAGATACGGGGCCGCGGCCGCTATCTGGTCCATGTAAACGCCGTCCACGCCGACGTCGTTGAAAAGCTCACGCAGCATGCCGGCAAGCTGCTCCTTCCAGACGCCGCTGCTCGGACACATTATCGCCAGCTCACACAGCTCGCCGTTCGGCTCGTGAGACTCGTACTTCTCTATAAACAGCCTGCCCGATGCGTCCTTTGTCGCCCACTGCTTGGCGCGCTTAGTAAACGTCCAGTCCTCGCCTTCCTTGTCATGAGTATCCCACAGGCGGGCGTTTGTATAAGGCATTACGCGGATGTTGTTGTCCTTGAGCTTCTGTATGTTCTCATAGAATTCCTTTTTCGCCGGCAGATAGTACGGGTAGTCGTTGTTGAATGGAATCCAGTGCCAGTTGTATACGTGGTAGCCTACCGGCGTGCCTATCTCCTTTTGGAATTTTATCGGATCCATATACCACTTGTCGGCCGGCTCGTCGTCGCGCTTGTTGATGCTCGTCGGCACCGGGTCGGCAAGAGGGTTGGTGTTGGGCAGCCAGTCCATAATCCAGACCGGCAGCTCCTTGGCCCACAGCGGGGTGTCCTCTCTGCCCTCCGGTCCCACGGCCGGGAGCCATGTCGCCTTGGTATGTATGAAGTCTTTATAAATAAGCGTCGCGTCGTACCAGTCGCCGCTGAACATCTGCCAGACCAGCTTGCCGGGCAGCGCAAAGGCGTTGCCGCCCTTGCCGTAGCCGGGGGCGTGCAGGCGCGCAAAGAATATGCCCGTCTTCTCTATCGGATCGGTCTCCGCGTTCATTGTGCGGAAGGCGCCGTACGGGTCGCATACGCCGCAGTAGAAGCCGTTCATGCCCTTGCCCTTGGGAACATAGGCGGCAAAATAGCTCATGGTAAAGCTCCAGCCGCGGGGATATATGCCGTCGCGGTAGAAGTGGATGTCTGTGGTATTCTCCGCCACGTAGCCGCAGTGCTCCGGCATGAAGCAGTACGCCTTATCCGCCGCCCACGGCGCCGGCATGTATGATGCCGACAGCACGCTGAGCTGCTGCTCGCCGTTTAAGACATATGTCTCCCACTCTACGCGCTCGTTAGCGCACAGCTCGTACACCACCTCAAGCGAAAGCTCCCTGTACTCGCCGTAGCCGCTGAGCATTATGCGGCCGCCGCCGTTTTCATTCCAGAATTTTACGTCCGTCCAGCCGCTGCGCGTGTCGGCGGTGAACTCCTTCCCGGTATTGAGGTCGCGCAGCATTACCTGCGTGAGAGGCAGTGCAAATGCCTTTTCCTCGCCTATATTCTTCATGCTTGTAAGCGCGGCGCCGTCAGCCGACGTGGTTATCGTAAAGGACATGTGCCCGTGCGTAATCTTATGCTGCTCGCCGTCAAACACCTTTGCCGCCGGACGGCATATTGCCATAACCTCGTCGTAAAAGGCGCTGGCTGCACCCTGCAGCGCCTTCATCTCAGACGTGCTCTCGCAGTAGCCGATAACGGCGGTGCGAAGCTGGCGGTAGCCGGCAAGCCCGTCTATAATAGACCACATGTCGGGGCAGGCGGTGCTGTTTTTGGGGTCGAACTGCGGCTCGCCGCTTTTGAGCATCCCTATGACGCCGTTTTCCGTCTCGACAAACATGTCCTCCCTAAAGGACATTGCAACATTCATCTTTTCGGCAGGAATAGACCAGCTCGGATTTAAGGTATGTATGCTTTTGACGCCGTCTACCTTGCATTTGAGCCATTCCAGCTCAAGCTCCACTGGCCCGCTGTCATCGGAGAGCATCTCTGTAGTGACCATGACCGCGGGACAGCCGGGCTTTGTGTATATCGTATAGGCGCCCGTCGTTTCGTGCCCATCCTTGTCAAAGCGGGCGCTGAATTTTACGCCGCTTATGCCCTTTGCCTCAAAGGTCTCCCATCCGGTCACGCTTTTGAATATCGGCGTTTTGTCAAGCTTGTCTTCAGCGCAAAGGCCTATTTTGCCGTTGGGGCCGAGAGCCAGTGTTAAAACGCCCGACTGTTCGTCAAGCTTAACCTGTACTTCGTTGGTTTTAAATTCCATTTTAATATGCTCCTTCCATAAGCTTATATTTAAACTAAGTCTTTTTAATATTTTTATCGGCCTATCGGCCTATAGCAAAGCTATCCGCCATACATCCTCCGCAAAGCAGCACTGCTATTCATGCATCACGAGGAATCGCCTGCCGCGCCCCACACATGAATATCGCTGCGCTCCTCGGCGCAACCTTCAATGGTATCACAGATTCTTTATCCGCGGACGGTATCTGTCTATCAGCGCCCTGTTGCGCTCACGCCCGCCGTCGACATTCCCGCTCATATATAACGGCGGAGTTATCGAGCGGCCGAGCAGCTGCTCCTCCGCACATATCATGACCGACTGTGCTATCATGCAGCTCGATATCGTCGACACAGGCCCGGCTTTGGGAAGGCCATCGCCCAAATCTACCACGGCGTCGCCGTGGCAAACGCAGTTGTCTATAACAATATCCGCGCATTCATAAAGATGTCTGCCGCTGTCGTTATGCGGCTCGTCTCCGGCATAGCAGGACGAGGTTATCGCTATGACCTTAACGCCGTTTTTGCGCGCATACTGAGCCATCTCCACCGGTACGGCGTTTATGCCGGAGGTCGATACCACAATCAGAATATCATCAGCGGTTATGCCGTATCTATCAAATATGGGCTGTGCAATGCCGGATATTCTCTCCATACAGCTGCTTTTTTCGGCGCCGTCGTGCAGCATCAGGTCACAGTCCAGCACGGCGCAGACCGGCGCAAGACCGCCCGCTCTGTAAAACAAGTCCTCGCCGACAATATGCGAGTGGCCGCAGCCGAAAACGTATACGATGCCGTCGCGCTCAATACAGTCAGCAACTGCCTCTCCCGCGGATTCTATTTTGCCGCTCTGGCTTTTCATGACCTTATCCAGCACATTTAATACACTGCTGTAATACTCATTATAAAGCACGGCGTTACCTCCTTGCAGGCAAAAATCATCAAAGCTCAAGCACAAGCTTATAGCCGTAATACCTCATTTACTCAGCCGCTCGGACATCTTTTCACAAATTCAGTTTATCTTAACACAGCATGCAGAAAACTTCAATATCATTGAAGCAATTTAATGTATATTTTTATATCCCCGTGCCGAAAAATCTAATTGAGCAGAATATCAAGCAAAACAGCATAGGTATATGTACGCCGGAAAGCTATTAATATAAAATAAAGGGTCTGCATAATAATTAAATTTCGCCCATAAATAAAATAAATATTAAAAATCGGGCATAAGACGCAAGGTCTCATGCCCGATTCTGATTTCACAATTCCAAGCCGCACAAATGAAACGCTCATTTCTGCATTGCTTTTATGTTAAAGCGCACTAACAGCTTGCCCTCCTCAATGAGCAGCTGCCTTTTGTCCGGCGGCAGCGAGCGGTATATTCTGAGCAGCTCGTCCTCACCGTGCTCTTTTGTAATGCCCGACTGATAGTCCAAAAGATAGTCTGTTGTTACGTTAAAATAGTCGGCAAACAGCTTGAGCGTATCAAAGTCCGGCTGGCGTATGCCGCGAATATAATTTCCAATCGTGGTCGCGCCCATATTCAAATCAGTAGCTAATTGCCGCTGGGTAATGTCATTATCCTCCAGCAATCTGCGCAGTACTTCGCCGAATTCCATACTCTCCACCTCTTTTTATTATTGTAATTTATGAGGTGGATATTCGTCTTAATAAATCCACATATTGTGTTGACAATTCACAACATGTGATATTATAATTAATCTGCATTGAATGTCATAATACGTCGATATTTTATATTGACGATTATATTAAGGCAATTAAAAAGGCATTTATTAAAATAACGCTATCCTGCTATATTGTCCTAAAAATTTGCTTTTGGCAAAATTTACATCGCGTCTCGTCCGGCCGCAGGGCGGGGATACCGTGATTTTTAATTGCTTGTCTGTGGCCGGAAAGGCTGTGTGAATTAAAATGAGAAATTTTCTTAGGCTTGTTTTTCTGATTTTTCTTACAGTGCTTCTTATATATTATCTTAACGGCAGGGCGGTGAGTATAGTCCGCACGGGAAGGCTTAGTGAATATCCTGAAACAACCGTTGCAAGAGCCTTTGACAAAGCACTTGGAAGCAGATATGCCGACTATAAATGCATATGGTCCGAATCGGCCCGCCGGGATGAATATACAGATAATACCGAAAGCGGATGCAAGCATTATGACATGGTGGTAAAAACGGCGCTGCGGTTTGCGGGAAAGGAAATAACAATCACATGGTTAGTGGACACTGCACAGAAGTCCTTCAAGCTGTCATATATCAGTGACGGCCAGCACTGCTATCCGCCTGAAAGCATTCAGGTGCGCTGCTTTTTTGACCAAGTTTTTGCCGCATCGGAATAATACTCCTTGCTTAGGTCAAAACCTCCTGCAAGCTTCAATTAACAGCGGATTGCTATAATGGCAGGGATATCTCGAAAAGCTCAAGTCGTACACCTATTTTTTGCATATCAAGGCACACGGCCGGGCAAGAAATGAGTTTTGGGCATGAATAGAAAAAAGCTCCCGCTGTTCATAGAACTGCGGGAGCCATTATTTCGATTAATTTTAGATAATAGCCAAAAGCACGAAGTTTAGAATAAACAGTCCCGTTACAACCCATAAAATGGGATGAATCTCCTTTATCTTGCCCTTGCATATCTTGGTTATGCAGTAGAAGATAAAGCCTGCCGCAATACCGTAAGATATACTGTAGCACAGTGCCATGAACACGCCCGCGAAGAAAGCAGGCACAGCCTCGTCGAAGTCGTCCCACTTTATCTCCTTAAACGATGACATCATCATGACACCGACAACCACCAGCGCCGGGGCAGTGGCAGCAAACGGAATCGCGCTGACAAATGTCGCCAAAAATGCACTGACCGCAAAGCACAGAGCAACTATAACGCTGGTAAGTCCTGTGCGTCCGCCGGCACCAATGCCGGCAGCGCTTTCAACATAGGTGGTGGTGTTGGAGGTTCCGAAAATAGCGCCTATTGAAGTAGCCGTTGCGTCGGCGAACAGGGCCTTATCCATCTTGGACTTAAAGCCGCGGCTGGTTTCCATAGTCTTTTCGTCTTCCTCGCTGAATATGCCGCTGCGACGGCCTGTGCCTATAAATGTTCCTATGGTGTCAAATGTATCGGAAATACTGAAAGCAAAAATAGTTACCAAAACAAGCGGTATTTTAGCCACATCCGTAAACAGCGAAACCAGTCCGTCACGGGTAAAGATAGCGCCGAAGGTCGTCGGAAGCTGCTGACAGGCATCAATAAAGCTTATTGTTTCCGAGGTTGTCGTAACCTGCATGGGAATTCCTATAAGCGTGGTCACAATAATGCCTATAAGTATAGCTCCCTTTACCTTGCAGACGAGCAATACAACAGTAAGCACCAAGCCGATAAGGAAAAGCCAGAACGGCGCCTGATTCAGAGTGGATAAGGCCGGAACACCTGAACTAAAGTTTATGATACCGACATTTAACAGTCCAAGATAAGCCACAAAAATACCGATGCCGCCGCCTATCGCATTTTGAAGGCTGCGCGGAATAGCCTTTATAATATATTTGCGGAGCTTGGTCACAGTAATGACGATATTGATTATTCCGCAGATAAATACCATTGACAGCGCCTGCTGCCATGTAAAGCCGAGGGCAAAGCAGACCGTATAGACAAAGAACGTATTAAGTCCCATGCCCGGAGCCTGTGCATATGGGACATTTGCTACAAGTCCCATAATAAGCGTGCCGATGATAGAAGCAATAATGGTGGCAAGGAATACTGCGCCCCATTCCATTCCGGCTTCGCTGAGTATCGACGGGTTTACGATTATGATATATGCCATCGCAAAGAATGTCGTAAGTCCGGCAATCACTTCCCGCCCAACCGTAGTACCGTTTTGCTTGAGTTTAAACAACCTGTCCATGACTCTTACCTTCCTTTTTTTATTTATCGCCAGTGTGATCTCCCTCTGCCTTAGTCAAAAAGTGTGACTGTTTCGCCGCATAAAACCGAGCTAAGTAAATGGCATATCAAGCAACCTCTTTCCGGATTTAATAAATCACAGTGCCGCGCATACCCAAAGGGAGACACAAAAAAGCCGATAAAAGCGTGTGCGACATACCGCACAAAAGCAGCATAGCCAATGCTTGTATCTGCAGCGCCGGCAGCAGTAATATTGTGCCGCACACTGCCGCCGTGCATCTATTTGATTCATATTAAAAAATTAAAATAATGAATATTCTGATTTATATTTGCGGCTAAAGCCGCTGCCACATCAGCATACAGCAAACAGGCAGGGTATCAAATATATCCCATAGGCCCGCTTAAGCTGCAGCCTAAAAGTCAAAAATAATTGCTCCGTCATCAGCCGTCTATAGGCTTTAAATATACATATAAATATTAAAAAATCACGCTTTAAGACTTATATTAATATAATAATCAGAAAAGCCGGCCACTTTGGTTTAAAGCGACCGGCCCTTTTTAAGGTGTGACACTTTTGATACTGCCTCCGGCGCGGACATAACGCAAATGCACCCCACAAAGTGAGGTGCACGTCTTGTCTGCGGCGACTTGCCGTGGTTGCGGGGGAAGGATTTGAACCTACGACCTTCGGGTTATGAGCCCGACGAGCTACCGAACTGCTCCACCCCGCGATATGTCTATAAATGCTGGCAGTCAATAATCAACCTCACATTTATTGTTATTTGTATTATACTATACTGCTTACATAAATTCAATATATATTTTATACAAATAATGATTTTTAAATTTCTAAAGATTGACAATGCCCATTTTTACGCATATTTTGGACTTAGAATAATAATACCAATATTATTATTTCTTTTCTCTGAAATAATATTACTGTAACGATTGATTCATTTAATCGTTGCCGTTTAATTTTCTATAACGCATATAAAACAAAAGCGAAGGAGTTGTAAGAATGAAAAAATTAATAAGCGCACTGACGGCCGCGGCAGTTACTGCCGCCATGTCTGCGGCGGCAATAACAGCTTCTGCCGAAGTAAAGTACACCTTGCCTGTTAATGATATATCGTATTGGTATTCGTCAGGCACAGCAGGCTGGGGTACTGAGCTTGCAGAGTCGGATTATATGACCGGCGAGGCTTCATCAGAGGGCATGAGGATATGGCCGACGGGCAATCATCCGTACGGTTATCCTAACGCCCGTGTGGAGGATACTACAGGTACAACGGGTATCGTAACCTTTACCGAGGACGACTATGTAAACTTCAATATCACCTATGAAGGCACCTCTACTCAGGAGGCCGATGGTTTCCAGGACGGCTGGCAGATGAAGCTTAACTTTGGTTCTGCTGCGATAGCCGGCGTACAGAATGCAATAGCAGGGGCAGTAGGTGTTGAGGTAAGCAATAACCGTCTCCCGGCCGGCAACTATCAGGCGTCTATTGCCATAACCGACCTGCTTACAAATGCCACACAGGATAACGGAGACCTGTATGACAACGATCAGCTGTACAATGCTATTCTTGGCGCGGACGGACAGCCTAATCTTATATCGCTTCAGTTCATTATATACGGTGAAGAAACAAGCGATGTTCTTACTATAAGGAGCTGGACTGTAAGCGATTCTCCGGAATACAGCGAGAACACCTATACAGAGCTTGGTGCCCAGACAGATAACAGCAGTTCGTCAGCCGGACAAAGCAGTGCGGCCAGCAGCAGTATGGCGGTAAGCAGCCGAACATCTTCTATGACCAGTCAGGTAGATACCGGTGAAGCAATTCTTCCTATCGTTGGTATAATTGCTCTTGCAGTTGTCGCGACATCCGCTACTATTGTGACAATAAAGAGGAGATAGTATTAAAAAAGAGCGGACATTATCTGATGTCTGCTCTTTTTCCTTTTTAAATATTCCTCTGTAAAGCATCTTATTGCAGTTAAACAAATCACCTATATTCGATTATAAAAATATTACAGTAAAAATTTTTACTTTATAAACTTGTTAGTATATCTGCAAAATTTCGCATAAGAACAGCCAATAAAGCATAATTGATACATACAACGAAAGGCTGCCGGCTATCTTATTACAAAAAATTTCAGATTTATTATCAATTAATAAAAACTCAATTCACTCTCATTTTTCTGCCTTTATGGCAGACTAAAAATTTTTAGTGCAGTACGAATACAGTGCTCAAAAAAAAAAAATACGGATGTAAAAATACATCCGTATTTTTGAATTGATATTCCTATTTATTACTTTCTTTTTCTGCTTACTACAACAGCTGAAGTCGCAACAACTGCAAGAGCCGCTATACCTATTATCGGGAGTACGCTCTCGCCGGTAGATACCTGGCTGCTTGTGCCGCCTTTAGAAGTTGTCGGAGCCTTAGATGCGGTAGAAGTTGTGCTGCCCGTGCCAGTAGAGGTCGTGCTGCCGCCTGTAGAGGTCGTGCTGCCGCCCGTAGAGGTTGACGGAGCCTCTTCACCAGGAGCTGTGTAGGTGCTCTTGCTGTATGTAGCGTCGGTACCTATCGTAAGGCTCTTTATTGTGAGATAGTCGGTCTCATCCATAGCATACGCTACGAAACGGAAGCCGAGAAGAGCATTGTTGCCATCAGCGCCAAGAACAGCGTTGTAAAGAGCATCGCCGCCGGGATTGCCGCTGTCGGCAAGGCCTTCTTTAAGGATATCAGCTATCTTTATAGACATCTGATATGTGCCAGCAGGCATATGGTTGTTAGCCCTTGTTACTCCTACTTCCTTAACTATAGTCTCATCGCAGCTAACAGTGCCGTTCGCACCAAGATTGAGCTTGAGCTCCCAAGCGTCAGTCTCGCCGTCGCCCTCAAATACTATCTCAAAATTGAGATAATCATTTTCGGTAAGATTGCAAACTCCGGTAGTTCCTGTCTGATCCTCAACACGTCCGGCCGGCCAGCCTATCTGTCCCAACGGAGAAAGTCTCATGCCAACGCCCGGTATCTCTTCCGCTGTAATGTACTCAGACTCCTGTATTGGCACCGTCCACACGCCATTGCTTGTGGAAGCTACCCATTGTGTGATGTCATCTACCGGCAGCGTATAACTCGTAGCTGCTGAAGCTGTCATAGCAGTTGTAGCCATAGTAGCTGCCACTGCCGCGGCAACAAGTCCGCTTACTAACTTTTTCATAATTTCGCAACTCCTTCTTAAAAGTTATTTTTATTATAGCCTCATCTTAAAAATTCGTCAACCCCTTTATATCAAAGTTTTACATAATCTATACAATACAAAAAATTTTTAACTGTGATTTACTATATATTATTTAATTGTACAATAATTATGTTTAAATTGATGTGATATACCCATTTATAATTTATATATTAAGTTTCCCCGGGAAATATAACTTGGCAAAAGGGACTTTAAATATTTGCAGATATTTCTTCTGATTTAATATAAAAATCACGCACCGCGGCAATAACTGCCCATAGTGCGTGATTTAAAAGCTTATATTCAAGCTGATCTATCAGCTGAACTCAAGCTGCTCCTGTATTTTTGTCTCAAACTTGCTTTTTGACACCTGCTCCGGAACGTCACATGGATAATTGCCGGTAAAGCAGCCATCGCAAAAATCACAGCTTTCCGTATCGGCTATCCTTCTTACATCATCAATGCTTAAATACTCCAGGCTGTCGGCGCCTATGTCCTTGCATATCTCATCAAGTGTGCGCCGGCACGCGATAAGCTTCTCTCTGCTGTCTATATCCACGCCGAAATAGCACGGATTTGTAAAGGGAGGCGATGATACCCTTACATGCACCTCGGTGGCGCCGGCATTTCGCAGCAGACGCACAATCCTCGCACTCGTCGTACCTCTTACAATCGAGTCGTCTATCATAATAACTCGCTTGCCGTCAACAACGGATTTCAACACATTGAGCTTTATCCTTACTGCGTTATCACGCATTTCCTGCGTAGGCTGTATAAAGCTGCGGCCTACATATCGGTTTTTTATGAAGCCCACACCGTATGGTATGCCGGACGCTCTCGAATATCCTAAAGCGGCATCAAGGCCCGAATCAGGCACACCTATTACCACATCCGCTTCTACCGGATGGCTCTTTGCTAAAAACTCGCCCGCTCTCAGGCGCGCTTCATGCACGCTCGCGCCCTGAATAACACTGTCCGGCCGCGCGATATATATATACTCAAACACGCATATGTGCGGCTTTTTGTCTGCACAGTGTGTGCGTATGGATTTTATTTCGCCGTCTTTTATGACTACAATCTCGCCAGGGTCTATATCCCTGATAAATTTTGCGCCTATGCTGTCTAAAGCGCAGCTTTCGGATGCTACGACATATCCTCCGCTCTTGGTCCTGCCTATGCACAGCGGACGAAAGCCTATGGGGTCGCGGGCGGCTATCAGCTTCTGCGCCGACATAACCACCAGAGAATAGGCACCCTTCAAATCGTACATAGCTTTCTCCACAGCAGCCTCTATCGACTCGGTTTCGAGTCTCGCGTTGGTTATGAGATATGCTATTACCTCCGTGTCATTAGTGCCGTGAAATATTGCCCCGTTCATCTCAAAGCGGCGGCGAAGATCATAGGCATTGGTTATATTGCCGTTATGACAGAGCGCTAAAGGGCCCTTAACATGCTTAACAACCAGCGGCTGGGCGTTGCTGCGCTTCACATCACCCGTCGTGGAATATCTGACATGTCCTATGGCCATTTTGCCGCCCCCCAGCGACGCCAAGCGCTCAGGATTAAACACCTCATATACAAGTCCCAAATCCCTGTAATAGGTTATAACCCCTCTGTCGTTTACCGCTATGCCGCAGCTCTCCTGGCCGCGGTGCTGAAGTGCATAAAGAGCAAAATATACCTGTGAGGCAACGTCGCATGCGGAAGTTTCAGCTATGCCGAAGACGCCGCATTCTTCCTTTATCTTTATATCATCGCACATATAATAAATCCTGTCCTTTATACATTATTTGCTGAAAACGCGCTTTAATATTTCATTGTATGCCTCAACCTCGCCGCCAAGGTCGCGTCTGAATCTGTCCTTGTCAAGCTTCTCCATGGTGGTTGCATCCCAGAAGCGGCAGGTGTCCGGCGATATCTCGTCAGCGAGCACAATCTTACCGTCAGAGGTCTTGCCAAACTCAAGCTTGAAGTCAACAAGTATGATATTAAGATCCCTCAAATAGTCAGTAAGCACCTTGTTTACCTTAAAAGCATAATCCGCTATTATATCAAGCTCTTCGCGCGTGGCTATACCGAGAGATATTATATGATAGTCGTTTATGAGAGGATCGCCGAGGTCATCATTCTTATAGCTGTATTCAAGCGACGGAGCTATGAGCTTTGTCCCCTCTTTTACTCCATATCTCTTGGAAAAGGAGCCGGCGGCTATATTCCTTATTATAACCTCGAGCATTATTATATCTACCTTTTTTACAGCCGTTTCCCTATCAGACAGCTCTTTGACAAAATGAGTCGGTATGCCATTCTCCTCAAGTATCTGCATAAAATGATTAGTTACACGGTTGTTTATTACGCCTTTGCCCGAAATCGTGCCCTTTTTCTCACCGTTAAAGGCCGTCGCGTCGTCCTTATAATCTACTATATATATGTCCTTGTCATCTGTTTCATATACGCGCTTGGCCTTGCCCTCATAAATCATTTTTCCCTTTTCCATCTGCAAAGAACTCCTTTCAAATACAGCAAAATAACGAAGCAAAAATACATTATAATTCTGCGCTCAAAACATGCGTATGTCAAGTTTTTTTACCCGCGCCCGAGTAATTCCGCCATTAAATATAATTTACAATTCCTTGAACCTACATTTTTTGTTTATTAATATAAATCAATTAAAAAGAGGTAAGAAATTAGTCTTACCTCTTTTTAATATTTAATTACTTAACCTTTTTCCTACTTATAGCGACAGTCACGCCTGCCACTACAGCAAGTGCAGTAATGGCAATTATGGGGAACACATTCTCGCCAGTTCCTACCTGACTGCTCGCTCCTCCACCGCTTGCGCCGTTCTCGCTCCTGACTTCATCT
>CALYBL010000032.1 GCA_944412495.1 uncultured Clostridia bacterium
AGGAGAAAACGTTATGAATGTGTACCACTTTATAAACTCAAGAGATATTCGGGAGCATCTTGAAACCATAAAATATCCGTTCGGATCGTTGGAGGCGGCGTGGCTCATCTACCAATGCCGCTTTGCGGCGCTTTCGGAAAAACACGCCGCGTGGCGGGAGCTCATTCAGACGACGCCGGACTGTGCAATCAAGGAACGCCCCAACACCGAGGCGCACAACAGCCAGCACCGCTTTCTTGCCGAGTATATGGAGCGGGAGACAAAGCTGCTGCATGCGTTTTGTGGAAACGACGGCGGATTTTATCGTTGGACGAAATGTCAGGAGGACGGCTCGCGATTCGAGCACCCGGGTATCTATTCCGATTATGAGAAATGCCGCGACCGGATCAGCCGGGAGATCAGCGACGACAAGGACGGGGGGATTGCAAGCTATCTTGTTATCAAAACATATCCCGACGCAGAGGAGCCCTGCATTCAATTAGAGCTTTCCGCCACGAAGGAGATCCTCTCCATTCGGGAGAGCCAAGCCGGGCTCGACCCTTTTGAGGGATTGTTTTTCGTTTTCCCCACGCCGTTTCAAAAGGGCGATATCGTCTGGGAGCCGAACACGCAGGGATACTGCAAGGGGCCGTTTGTCCTAACCGGGGTTTCAGGCGAGGCACAAGCGTCCGGCCACCAGTGCGGAGGCGATAATTCGGATATGACCGCATGGGGATATTTCCAGGATGAAAGCGGGAATATCTACCACGAGACCATGTGGAATTATATGAATTTGGAATATTACCGCAAGCCGCTCACCGGTAAACGACGCGTGCTGTGTGCGCTCGGCAACTGCCTGAAGGGTGAAATCAGCGAAGGACTGTTCGCACGTGCCTATCACGCAATTTTGACCGAAGAATACGCCAAAAGCCTTATGCCGCGCGACATTACCAAAGAGGGCATGAGACTGGCCGCGCTCCGTGAACCTGAGCCGGTCCAGATCTGGTTGGACGATTTGCGAAAAGCGCCTCCCGGGTACAAATAGTGCACAAGCGTCAATGCGGCGATCAGCTATATCGAGCTGTGTGAAAAAGCCGGAAACCATATCGAATGCATCGACTGTGACCATGATCTCGGCGACTACGCTAAGGACGGAGGCGACGGGATCAAGCTGATCGACTGGCTTGCAGAGCGGAAAAGCTTTTACCGCGTTGAACTGCACACGATGAATCCGGTCGGGCGGGAAAATATGCAGAGGGAAATCGATCGATACTGGCCGGCAAGGAGGAAAAAAGAAGGATGAAGCAATTTCGCGACGATTCTCAAATCAATGGAGCGGATTATACCGACGAATGGCTGACTGAGCGGGAGAAATCCGATGTATTGCGGGCCTTTCTGCCCTCTGATGCTATGCGGCAGCACCTTGCCGATGTGCCGCTTACAAAAAGGCAAATTTCCGAGCTCATTTGCGGCGCTCCCGTCCCGTTGACGGATAAGCTGCATTGGGCGGAGTATTTGGCTGCAAAGGAAAACCTGTTGCAAGATATTCCGTCAGAGAGCCTGTCTCTGCGAGAACCATCAGTCGCCGACTCGGCGGCGCAGCGGATGATCACGGCTTTATTTTCGTATCAGGCAGAGCAGATAAGACTGGCTTTAAAGGAACTGGAAACATGCTTTGAAGCGATTTTTTTGCTGACCGAGGCTTGGTACGATACAGAGGTGGGAGACCGGAAAATTTCTGCGGGCACACCGTTTTTCAATGTGGACGATGCCTTGAGCTATATCCGATATGACATGGACAGCGGCGGTGAAGATTACAGTGATCTTTGCTGGTATGAACTCCAAAAATGGATCCTGTCAAAAGACCCCATGAGCGGAAAAATCTCCTATGTCCACAGCTACACCTATTATTTTCTTAAAGACCGCGCGTGCTTTTTTGAAAAGCTGGAAGAAACACGGGAGCCATATCTGTTTCTGCCTGAATCCCGGCGGTATGCCGCGGACGGGCAGCATTTGAATCTGCCCATCCCGTTTTGCGCCGGTGATATTGTGAGCGTAGACTGCCGGCCGTTTCAGCCGGAGTGCCCTGCTGTAATCATAGAAGTCGGCAACAACACTGATTGTTGTTGCGTACAGGTGCTTTGCCGCGGCGAAAATGGAATATGACTCTCGGCGCGCTCAAGCATGGGAATCTGTTTTCAAACGGAGACTGCTTTCTCTCACCGCTGTACCGTTTGGAAGCATATCCGAAGTCTCTGCCGGAAAGTGATAGTCTGCTTCAAAACATACAGGATTTTATCGCCGGAGATGAGAGGCGCGGACGCATTTTATGGGATAAGCTCTGGAAAGACAGATTGACAGATAAAAATATCTGTAAAATATTGAGAGGCGTCACGGAAAAGAGGTGCGTTGAATAAATGATAGGTGATTTGATTAATGATATAGTGGGTTCTGCCTTATGAATTCAATAATATAAAGGCCAAAGAGTTCCCTTTACTGGTGGCAAACAGCTATTTTACAGATGATTCCGTGATGACGCTTGCAGTTGCTGAAATCATGCAAAAAGGTATATGACCGACAGCGGAAAAATTATCGCCACTTTTCGAAAATGGGGAAAAAACTTTATCAATGCAGGTTATGGGGAACGCTTTATCCGCTGGTTGCTGTCGAAAAACCCACAGCCTTACGGCAGCTATGGAAATGGCGCCGCTATGCGGATATCACCGGTATCATGGTATGCCGATTCGGCAGGAGAAGTAAAAGAATATGCAAGGGCAGTAACGCAGGTGACTCATAACCATCCGGAAGGACTGAAAGGTGCCGAAGTGACTGCCATGTGTGTATATTATGCTCGCATCGGCTGTACAAAAGAATTTATCAGAAAATACGCCGAGCGATACTATGATCTTGATTTCAATTATGATAAGCTTCGCAAAAGTAATTTTCATGACGATGAAAGCTGCCAGAAAACTGTACCGCAGGCGATTTATTGCTTTCTTGTCTCCAACAGCTTTGAGGACTGCCTGCGAACAGCAGTTTCCATTGGAGGCGACTGTGATACGATCTGTGCTATTGCAGGGTCTATTGCAGAAGCATATTATTGTAACATTGATCGAGAACTTATGCTGAATGCTCTGTCACGATTATCGGCCAAAACAGAAAACTGTGACACACTGCAGATCCTTTTCAATTACGCAGCATGGAAAAAGTCTTTCATGGAATCTGCCATCGAATTGAAGTGGGAATCCTTGAAAAATATTTCGCCTAAAGATGTAAGGGCATTAAAAATGGCAGAACCGGGCGCAATAAGAAAGTCCGGAGAAATATATATCATGGCCAGAAGAAATGAAAGTATACGGAAATATCATGGAAATATTGACGATTTGACAAAAGCGGTCAAAAATGTCGAACAGAAGTCGTGCGAAATAAAAAACTGCTTGATATTAAAGCTTCGGAATTTGTTGAATTTTATATGGGTACAGGCAACTTTCTGTATATTTCAAATGATTTGCAGCAGGCCTTTGAAAAAGCGGTGCAGGGGATGAGCCCATCACAGATTTATTTGCACTATAAAAGTATAATATGGAGACTTCTGCAAAGATAAAACAGATGCACCTATCTGATTTGTTTATCTTAGTTATTATACAGGGATAGTCATAAATTGTCTGAATAAACTGACCATACCTCAACACTTCGCTCAAATTTATTTCTTTGTTTACTGCCGTGCAAAATTTGCCTTGATTTTGCTTAGATTTTTTCATAGCATCAATACAACATCAAACGGCATTTGTCTTCCTTGCCACTTCTCCGCAAAAGGCGCAAACACGACTTTGTTTATGTGTGCTTGCGCCAACCAACATTCACTCCAAAACCGCGTGCCGAGGGTTCAAGTCCTTCTGCCCCTGCCACCAGGCTGAGCCTGGACGCATATTCGCGTTCAGACTCGGTTTTTATTTTACTCTATCGCCCGCGTTTCGGATTGATATCTATTTTGTCAACATTTCCACCAGGCTGAGCCTGGACGCAGTTCGCGTTCCGGCTTAGTCTTTTATTTTACTCCAACACCCGCGAAGTTAGCCTTGTTTTTAATAGCCTCAATAAATCACACGGGTTCACACGCCTATACACTACAACGGTTCAATATCTTTTTTGTTGTCTCTTGCCACCAGACTGAGCACATATATATTGATTTTCACTTTATTCCAATCAGCAGGCAATTGATGTAATTATTGTACAGCTGGAAAACTCGTTTGCCTCAGGCAGCCTGTTTTTCAGTTGCTTTTTAAGGCGGAATCTATGTCGTCAATTCCGCAGTCTATGAGCATTCTGATAAAATCACTGCCGCCGATTAGCCGAATACCCTTTGATTTCCCCTCTTGAATGGCCGCTTCATCAAACTCAGCCGTTGTGACAGCCCACGGAATATATGTATAATCATCACTGCTGTCCTGTTTTTGGCTGGCGTACTCTGATATCTGATGAATTGCCCAGCTGCCTGTTTTGCCTTCATGCTTTTTAACTTGAATGTAGAAAATAATGCGCAGAGCTTCAAATTCTGCTATGACGTCCGCATCTGCTCCGTTTTCTTTGCCATGCTCATTTTTGGCCGGAATATAAACATTGCTCGCACCCTTTTTCTTCATGTACCAGCAAACTACATGCTCAAGATTCTGCGGTGTAATATAATTTTGAATCACACTATAAATATTGGCGGTGACTGCGTCAGTCAATTTGTCATGAAAGCTGATGGGAGACTCTGCGCAAAGCGCTGCATCAACACTGCCGGCTATGTCGGTAATATCTGCGTTCGTCTGCCTAAGCTTCATCCTGGATATAAGACGGGCGTCCGCATAGCTTCTTTTAATACGCCTCTGAGTCAGAGGCTGCACCTTTATCAAAAATCCAATGTCATAGCAATACCCTGTACTCTTATTTTGTATTCCGCCCTCCATGACCTCTGCTTCTTCTTCCTTTTGGGTTGTTAGCCTTCGTCCGACGAGCCTGCCGACGTTACATATGGGCTCTTCAACCTCAACAACGGTAAATTCCTTATCAAACATTGGAACTACAACAATATCTCCCTTTTTAAATTGGGAAAAACGCCACAGATTCCAGCGCGAACGGCCGGATTCATTGTTTTTGGCCATAAAGTTATTAAAGCTTTGAACGTCATTTCCGCTAACCTGCTTTAAAAAGCCGGATGTGCTGAATTTGCTCCAGCCTATTGCAAGATAGCCCTCTTCCAGAAGAGAATAGGAAATTTCCCATTCATGTGCAATTCTGTGCATCCAATAACGCCTGCTCATTTTATTCACTCCCTAATATTTTACATTTTATTATTATAATAGCAGTAAACACTTATTTCAGCTGTTTTTCCTGCTTTTAATTGAAATCTCTGCACCCAAAGGAAAAGGCCGCAAGGAGCATACACCTCCAATGCCTTTTAAAACCGCAGCTTCCGTTGGCTTCAAATCAAGCTTATCCATGCCGAAAATGCATAACAAAAGATAAAATATAGGTATTAGACATTGGGCAAAGCCTCCTCTATAATAAAGGCGGAGAAGTCATAGTCCGCACAGCGATTCCCCGATTTTTAATTTAGAGCAGGAGGCAATACAAATGAAAAAAGCACTTTCTTTCCTTTTGTTAATAACTATAATTCTTTCTATTACAGCGTGCGGGACATCCGGCGAATCCGGAATAAATTCCTCGGCGCACTCAGGCAGCGGCAGTGCCGCAATTGGAGAAAGCACAGCAGAAAGCAGCAGCTCCGACGCAGGCACGAATGCATCGGAAACCATTGATGAAACCGGAGAAACGGAATCCGGCCATATTTTAGTGGCTTACTTTTCCTGGGCGGATAACGCAGTTTTGGCAGAGGATGTGGACGCCGTCGCTTCGCCCAGCGTAATCTCACCCGGAAATGTGCAGCAGCTGGCAGGCTGGATTCAGGAGGAAACCGGCGGGGATTTGTTTTCTATCAGAGTGACCGATCCGTATCCCAGTGACTGGGACGACTGCCTCGCACGGGCAAATCGTGAGCGCGGCGATAACGCCCGGCCGGAGCTTGCGGGTAATGTAGAAAATCTGGCGCAGTATGACACGGTGTTTTTGGGCTATCCCAACTGGTGGTACGGCGTGCCTATGCCGCTCCTTTCTTTCCTGGAGCAAAACGACCTTTCCGGCAAGCAGGTATACCTATTTTGCTCTCACGGCACTGGAGGGCTGGCCAGAAGTGTAGAAATTATTTCCGATGCTGCGCCGAACGCACTGATTTCAGACAATATTTTCGACTGTTATGAAGAGGACGCTGCCTCCTCGCAGGGCGACATACAAAATTGGGTGTCAGGACTCGGATACTGACCGTGAGGTATTGAAAATGAAAAAATTTTTTAATGTACTGCTTTTCGGCCTCATAGTATTTTCGCTTTCCGCCTGCGAAACAGGCCATAGAGAACCGGCAGCATCTGGATTGGAGACTTCCTCCGAAACAGGGACGTCTTCTTTTGAGCGCCCGGAAGCAGCTGAAGCATCAGCAGAGCAAGCCCCTGCCGCGTCGGAAGAACAGGAAGATTTGCAGAATGCCGGGCGGCGTATTTCCGTTCAGTTTGGAGAAAATGCTGTTATTTACGAGCTCAATGACGGGACAGCAGCCACATCTCTTTATGAGCAGCTGCCTCTTACCATTGATGTCGAGAATTACAGCACCAATGAAAAAATTTTTTATCCGCCGGAGGAGCTGGATATCACTGACTCCCCATTGGCCCGGTCGGGGGCCGGCACACTGGCCTATTACGCTCCGTGGGGAGATGTGGTGATGTTCTACGGCGACTACAGAGAAAACTCTTCTTTGTATGAATTGGGTCAGGCTGTTTCCGGCGGAGAGCTT
The DNA here is from genome assembly GCA_944412495.1 of uncultured Clostridia bacterium. Lineage (GTDB taxonomy): Bacteria > Bacillota > Clostridia > Oscillospirales > Acutalibacteraceae > Timburyella. Next base: position 6,869 of record CALYBL010000032.1, read on the forward strand.
ATCAGTGAAATGTCCGGGACAGTTACCGTCACTGCTGTAGAGTAACAAATTTGAATTTTAAAAGGAGAAAAATAATATGAATAAAACCTTAGTCGCATTCTTTTCCGCCAGTGGTGTCACAAAGCAGGCAGCAAAAAGCCTGGCGGATGCAATAGGCGCTGAGTTGTATGAGATAAAGCCGGCTATACCCTATACGCAGGCCGACCTCAACTGGATGGATAAAAATTCACGCAGCTCAGTAGAGATGAAGGACCCGTTATCCCGGCCGGAGCTGGCCGACACAAATGCAAATATTAAGGACTATGACCGGATTTTTCTGGGCTTTCCCATCTGGTGGTATACTGCGCCAAACATTATCCGCTCATTTCTGGAAAGCTATGATTTCAACGGTAAAATTATCATACTGTTCGCCACCTCCGGCGGCAGCGGACTGGGGAAAACCGCAGAAGAGCTTTCCTCATGCTGCCCGGGAGCGGTTGTAAAAGACGGGCGCCTTATGAACGAAAATCTCCAAAAGGATACTCTAAAGCATTGGGCCGAGGCTTTTATGTGATATAAGGAGGAGGTCGGCATGAAGCAAGGCAGATGACTGCTTAGAATTGTACCGGACGGCCGGACGCCGTAATGATGAGATTTCCGGCGAAAAAGGCGGACTGCAAAGCGTCCGGTAATAGAAATGACGCCGAGCTTCATTGATTAATCGGAAAACGAGGAGAAACAGGCAATGAAAATTATAATACTTAAAGGCAGCCCTAATAAAAACGGCTCCTCCAATCTGCTTGCGGATTGCTTCATGCAGGGAGCCGGCGAGGCCGGACACGCGCTTGAAGTTGTTGATGCGGCTCATGCAGATATCCGTCCCTGCACTGGCTGTATCCATTGCGGCTATGAGGGGCCCTGCGTTCAAAAGGATGATATGGAAAGCATTCGCCGGAAGATATTAAGCGCAGATATGATGGTATTTGTCACGCCGCTGTACTACTACGGTATGTCCGCACAGCTGAAAACACTAATCGACAGATTCTGTGCCTTCAACAGTTCCATCCAGCGAAAGCATATGAAATCTGCCCTGCTTGCGGCGGCCTGGAACGGCGATGATTGGACCTTTGAGGCACTGGAAGCCCACTATAAAACGCTGGTGCGGTATCTGAGCTTGACGGACATGGGGATGGTGCTGGGATACGGCTGCGGAACGCCTTCCATGACACAGCATTCTGAATTTCCACGGCATGCGTATATTCTGGGGAATAAACTGCGTTAGGCAAAAGCATAACCAAAAATAAGTAAAGCGGCAAAATCTGGCCAAGAAGCTGATGGAAAGCGGCACGCTTTCCGATAGAAGCTCATGGCAACGTAGCAGCCGCCGCCACAGCTTCATTCGCGGAAAAGAAATATTGAATTATTTTTTTACATGGGCTTCGGCATAATTCTTTTCTCAGATAACACGCTCGCCGGTATATCACTGCACCTTAAGCATCGCAGGGAATCGGGAAAAGCACTCCTTCTAAGCCATTGCAGGATTGACAGGCTCAGCCCGGACAATTCACCGATAATCCGCAGATGCTTTTGACATGGACTATTAGCCTTGCACGTCTAATAGACCTTGATATCAGAATTGGCCCTGCGCCGCACTTTATCTATGATGACTAAGCAGTCCCCGGACGCTGTTTGTCAGAATGTTATAAGGCAGTGCATTTATGTGATTCTAAAACATTATTTGTTTCCATATTTTTTGCAGCACATGAGGACTTTGCTGCATAAGCTAATATATAAATTTATTACAGTCCTTTTTAAGCTATCGCTGCCGTATTTGCGGCGGCGGTAGCTTTTTTATGTAAAATAAAATCATTTAAAGCCAAGGCACGCGGGATCGTGCATCTCCCAAGGCGCCGGATAATGGATAAGCCGGAAATTCAGCCGGCAAAATTCATCATATAAATATGAGGGCGAATTTAAAGCTTTTAAAACATCAATTTCATAAATCGCAAACAAATCGGAATCAATTCAAAAACATAACTGTCCTACAATAAACACATCAAGTGAAAAATCACAAATAAACGGAGGGTTAAAAATGCAAAAGAAGGATTTCGTCACTCTTATTATGAGCACGGTGGGAGGGATTTTGTTTGCTCTCGGAATGTGCATGGCGCTGGTGCCTGAATGGGGCGCCATGGTACCGGGTATTATTATCGGTGTAATTGGCGCGGTGATTCTGCTGGTCATGATTATCGTCCGCCGGAAGATGGACGGCAAGCCCGCAATCGTCTTTAACGGCAAGGCAATAGGCGCAACACTTCTTGGTGTTGCCGGAGCTATTATACTCGGTGTAGGCATGTGCATGACCATGATGTGGGAGATGCTGCTTCCGGGAATAATCGTTGGAATTGTCGGCATTGTGGCCCTGCTTTGTCTGATTCCAGTTATCAAGGGCTTGAAATAAGTAGGAAGCATTTATGGCAAAGCTTATTTGTTCATAAATTGGCATAAAAACACCAAACGAAGGCCGCCGCAGGTTTTGATAATATGAAGCTTCAAAAAAGAGGCAGAGTATCAATACTCTGCCTCTCCCTATTGCAAAAAGCGGTTTTATCTTTTTTGACTTTCATCATGCAGAATTATGATGCCTTTTCAAACTGGCTGTTGTAGAGGTCTGCATAGAAGCCGCCGCTTGCCAGCAGTTCATCATGAGTACCCTGCTCAATGATGTCCCCGTCTTTGAGCACTAAAATTAAATCGGAATTTTTAATGGTGGACAGTCTGTGCGCAATGACAAAGCTGGTTCTTCCTTCCATAAGCTTATCCATTGCCCTTTGCGTTATAAGCTCCGTGCGGGTATCGACGCTTGAGGTAGCCTCGTCAAGGATAAGCATGGGGTTATCCTGCACCATGGCGCGGGCTATGGTAAAGAGCTGCTTCTGCCCGGCAGATATGGCGATGCTGTCGTCCAAAACCGTGTCAAGGCCGTCGGGCAGGGTCTCGATAAAGTGATAAATTCCGCAGGCACGGCAGGCCTCTATCAGCGTTTCGTCGCTGACGCCCTCCTTATTATAAACCAAGTTTTCGCGCACCGTGCCCTCAAACAGCCATGTATCCTGAAGCACCATGCTGAACATGTCGTGCACGCTCTCGCGCGTCATTTCAGAGGTGGGAATGCCGTCAATCTTGATGCTGCCGCTGTTTATATCAAAGAAGCGCATGAGCAGATTGACCATTGTTGTCTTGCCGGCGCCGGTGGGGCCGACGATGGCCACCTTCTGGCCCGGCATGATATGCGCGGAAAAGTCCTTGATGATAATTTTATCCGGATTATCGGGATAGCTGAAGCGCACATGCTCGAATTCCACCTCGCCGCGCACCTGAGACGGCGCTTCCCTTTTTCCGGTTTCGTCCGGCAGCTCCTCAGCCTGAAGGAAGTCAAAGATATGGTCGCCTGCAGCAGCGGCCGTCTGCATCTGCGTCATGCCCTGTGCCAGCGTGCTCAGCGGAGAGGTGAACAGACGGACATACATAATAAAGGCAACAATTACGCCAAAGGATATCTGTCCGTTCATCGCAAGGGCAGAGCCTAATACGCAGACTACCACATAGCCCAGGTTGCCGACAACGTTCATCAGCGGCTGCATAACGCCGGACAAAAACTGGCTGCGCCAGTCTGCGTCGTAAAGCAGGCCGTTAAGTCCGCCAAAGGTTTTCTTGATTTTCCGGTTTGCCCGGGAAATGCGTACAACGTCATGCCCGGAATACATTTCCTCAATATATCCGTTAAGTGTTCCCAAATTCTGCTGTCTGGCAGCAAAGTATTTCTGAGAGCGCAGCATGACGACGGCCATTATTACAAAGCCCAGCACCGTTACCCCTATCGCGGCAAGCGCCATTCGCCACTCGGTGACAAACATCATGATAAGGCATCCGACAAACTGCGCTGCGGCGCTTATTATTGACGGAAGACTGTTTGCCAGTGCCTGCTGCAGTGTGCTGACGTCATTGGTTACACGGCTTAGAATATCGCCGTGTGAAACGGTATTAAAGTATTTCATGGGAACACGGTTTATCTTGTGTGACAGGTCCCGCCGCATATCGCGGGAAAGTCCCAGCGTTACCGTGGACATAATATAGTGCTCAATATAGGTAAAAATCGCGCTGAGTCCATAGAGTATAAGCAGCAGAATGCCAATGGACGCAATAGCTCCCAAATCAATCTCAGAAAACAGTGAATCAGAAATAAGATCCGTTATCCGGCTCAGAAGATTGGGGCCGATTATGGTAAGAACAGCCCCTATAACCGCGAACAGGAGGGCTACCGCCACAGGAAGTATGAGCTTGCTTGAATAGGAAAACAGCTCCCTGAGTATGCCTACTATGCCGCGCTTGCTTTTTTCAGTAACATGCATGCCGCGTGGACCAAAGCTTCTCATTTTGAATAACCTCCTTTACGCGCTCAGCTCTTCTTTTGAGAGCTGAGAATGGGCAATTTCCCTGTATACCGGGCAGGTCTCCATAAGCTCGTCGTGGGTGCCGATTCCGACTGCCCTGCCCTCGTCCAGAACTATAATTTTATCCGCATGGCGAATAGTTCCTATACGCTGCGCCACAATAAGGCGGGTCGTGTCCTTCAGCTGGCTTTCGAGCCCCGCACGAAGCTTGGCATCGGTGCGATAGTCCAGCGCGGAAAAGGAATCGTCGAAAACAAGGATTTCCGGCTTTCTCGCCAGTGCCCTCGCAATGGAAAGGCGCTGCTTCTGCCCGCCGGAGACATTGGCGCCCTCCTGCGCGATGGGCGCCTCTATCCCCTCCGGCAGCTTGCTCACAAATTCCGTGGCTTGAGCCAGGTCCAACGCAGAGAGAACATCTTCGTCAGTCCCCTCCGAACGGCTTTCGCCGAACAGCACATTGTCCTTTATGCTTCCCGCAAACAGAACAGCCCTTTGCGTGACGTAGCCTATTCGGTCGTACAGCGCGTCAAAGGTATAGTCCTTTACGTTTTGCCCGTCCACCAGCACCTCGCCGGAGGTGGCGTCATAAAACCGTGCTATCAGACTGACCAGTGTGGTCTTGCCGCTGCCTGTAGCGCCGATGAACGCGACGGTTTCCCCGCGCTTTGCCGTAAAGCTGATATGGCTTAATACGTCCTTGCCGGAGGATGGATAATGGAACGAAACATCTCTGAATTCAACCGTTCCCTGCTCCGGCGCATCGGATTTTGTGCCCTCCTTCAGGCTGGGCGTAGTGTCAAGCACGGCGTTTATGCGCTGGGCCGACACCTGAGCCGAGGGTATGAGCATGATTATCATTACCATCATCATAATTGACATTATAACATATGTGGCATAGGTGCCGAACACCACGATGTCGCTGAAGGTGGTAAGACGAAGGGCGGCATCGGCAACGGGAACATTGTTTACAATGGCTGCACCCACCCAATATATCACCAACGACAGTGCGTTCATCGCAAGTGTAACGGACGGCATCAGCAGCGCAAAGGTCCGCTGGTTAAAAAGCTGAGTGTTCATCAGCTCCACATTTGCCTTTTCAAACTTCTCGTTCTGATACTCCTCCGCATTGTAGGCATGGACAACATTTATGCCTGTCAGATTTTCTCTGGCCACAAGATTGATTTTGTCGGTAAGCTTCTGCACACGGCGGACACGAGGCAGCACAATGACGATAATTAATATCATCATGAGAAGCAGAGCCGCCACAAAACCGGCGGTTATTGCGGAGAGCGTCCAGCTCTTATTTATAATTTTAATTATCGCCCAAACCGCCATGACCGGAGATTTGATAAGAATCTGCAGTCCCATTGCAACAAGCATCTGAATCTGCGTAATGTCGTTAGTGGTGCGGTTGATAAGGCTCGGGACCGAAAAGGCCATCATCTCATGCTGTCCGAAATCCGCAATCTTGTTGAAAACAGCCTCGCGCACAGAGAAGCTGTACCCCGCGGCCACCTTTGCCGTTAAAAAGCCGCACATGACGCAGAGCACGGCGCTGGCCAGCGTACAGCCCAGCATCTGCATGCCGGTGCTCAAAATATCCGACATCGTGCTTCCAGGTGTATTTATCAATACCGTCAGGTTGCTCATGTAATCCGGCAGACTTAAGTCAAAATAAATCTGTCCCAGCACGAAAATGACACAGAGGCCGGCCATAAGCCATTCCTTGCCCCGCATCTTTTTAAGCAATTTAATCATATAGTGCTTCACCTTTCTCTAAAAATTTCGATAAACAGTCCGTCTGTCAGATGTGCGCACATGCCAGAATGCAGTTATATCCCGCATCGGCACATGCTTATCTCAGACTCGCTGTTTGCATTCCCGTTCTTGCGTTTTCCGCAATACGGTCGTTAAATGCAATGAACTGTTTTTTCTCTTCCTCAGCAAAGCCTCTGAATATCTGCTTCTGAAAGCTTTCGCGAACTAATTCGATTTCTTTAGTAATCGATTCAGCCTGAGGCGTAAGGGACAAATGAATTCTCCTCCTGTCCTCAGTGTCCTGCCGGCGCTGAAGAAGGCTCTTCTGAATAAGACTTTCTATCGCTTGAGATACATTGCTTTTCGGCAGCATACGCAGCGATGAAATGTCCGCAGCCGTGTCTACGCCAGGATTATTAAATAAAAAGCTTATGATGGTAACTTCAATCGGCGACAGGCTATACCGGCTGCAAAGCGGCCTCATCATGCTGTCATATAATTTAACAGTCAGATGAATATTTGCCAGCATTGTATTTGTCTGATACATATTTTACACCTTCTCATAAAATGGTTTGCAACAAATACTGTTATTTATAAAACAGTTCTTATATAGAACTATTTTACTCGCAAAATTAGAATAGTCAAGTGATTATATATTTCTTTTCACTTTGTTTACAAACGCTTCATAAAGCTATTATATACATATTTGACGGCTGAAATTTTTTCCGGTCGGAATCAGTAACCAATGAAACGCTTGCTTAGCTCAGGAACGGCTATTCTGTCCCATAATATCTTTTTTAACCTATTTATTTACATATATTCTAAATTCTCCACAAAACGCCTTTTATATCGTAAAATAACTTTTGTCCTCTTTATGTTTTATGGCATGAGTATCCTTTTGCCGGGAGCGCAAAGTCAAGCCGGGATTAAAATAAAAAACCACCCGCAATGCGGGTGGTTATCTGTTTTGTAAATATTATCTCTTGGAGAACTGAGGTGCGCGGCGTGCAGCCTTGAGGCCGTACTTTTTACGCTCCTTCATACGCGGGTCGCGCGTGAGGAATCCAGCCTTCTTAAGCACAGTCCTGAGCGTCTCGTCATACTGGAGCAGCGCCCTTGCTATGCCGTGGCGTATGGCACCTGCCTGACCCGTAACACCGCCGCCGGCTACGCGGCAGACTATGTCAAACTTGCCTAAGGTATCGGTAAGATTGAGAGGCTGACGTACAATAACCTTCAGCGTCTCAAGCCCGAAATAATCGTCAATGTCCCTGTCGTTTATGGTTATTTTACCCGTACCCTGATATACGCGCACACGAGCCACAGAGCTCTTGCGGCGGCCGGTACCGTAAAAATAAGGTTTAGATTCGTACATTTAGTTGGCCTCCTTTATTAAAGCGTCCAGTTTTCCGGCTTCTGCGCCTCATGCTTGTGCTCCGCGCCCTTATAAACGCGCAGCCTTGTAAATGCCTTGCGGCCTATTGTGGTATCAGGTATCATGCCCTTTACCGCAAGCTCAACCGCCAGTTCTGGCCTTGTCGCCATGAGTGTGCGGTATTTTGTTTCCTTAAGTCCCCCGATATATCCGGAATGACGGCGGTAGTATTTCTGGTCAAGCTTCTTGCCCGTAAGCTCTACCTCGGCTGCGTTGAGTATTATCACATGGTCGCCGCAGTCAACGTGCGGTGCAAATTCCGGCTTATGCTTGCCTCTCAGCAATACGGCGGCCTGAGCTGCCACACGGCCGAGCCTTTTGCCCGCTGCGTCTATCACGTACCATTTACGGGTTATCTCGCCCGCTTTCGGCATATAAGTAGACATATATTTAACCTCCATAACAAATTAATTCATTTTAGCGAAATTAACTATAACACAGCCGCGCTTACATGTCAATCATTTTTTTAATTTAGATTTTGATAAATCGCATTTTCTTTTAAAATCTCGCATTTTCTTTATTATCCTATTGTTTGATTCACACTTTTGTTGTATAATCTTAGCTGCGGGCAAAAAAGTCCGGCGAGGCGCCGGACGGTTTGTCTAAATACACGCCGCAAATATAATCGCACGGTGCTCCACTTACTGGTCCGGTGCGTTTGGCCGGGCAAGGGACTATATGTCTGCTGCTTGTCTGTGCGGCGGCTTTTCACCTTTATTCCGTTACTTTTAAGAAATTTGGGGAAGCTCGCTTCTGCGCGCGGCATAAATTTATAAATGCGGGTACTCATATAAGACTAAATATATCCGTGCGGCCCGATTCATTTTTATAACGGTGCCTTTGCGCCGAAGCTTAACAAAGGGGATTTTTATGCAGCAGCTTATGAGCTATATGCGCTCTGCCATGGAAAAATACAATATGATATCTGACGGAGACCGCATTGCCGTCGGCGTGTCCGGCGGCAAGGACTCGCTTGCGCTGCTCTGCGCGCTCAGCGAGATGCGGCAGTTTTACGGCGTACGGTATAATCTTGTCGCCGTCACGATAGATATGCAGTTTAACGGCAAGCCAGGTGATTTTTCCGAAATAACCGAGCTGTGCCGCCGCCTCGGCGTAAAGCATGTCATACGTCCGTCAAATCTCTACGAGCTTATATTTGAGCAGCGCAGAGAAAAAAATCCGTGCAGCCTGTGCGCCAAAATGCGCCGCGGAATGCTGCACGATGAGGCAAAAAATCAGGGCTGCGGCAAGGTTGCGCTCGGCCACCACCTCGACGACGCCGTACAGACATTTTACATGAATCTGTTTTTGGGCGGACGCATAGACTGCTTTGCGCCCGTTTCCTATCTGTCTCGCAGGGAGCTCTATCTTATCCGGCCCATGGTCTTTGCATACGAAAGGGATGTAGCGCGTGCCGCGCGCAGCCTCCATCTTCCCGTAAAAGCCGAGGCGTGCCCCATGGGACACACCTCGCAGCGTGCGCAGATGGCCAAAAAAATTGAAGACCTGGAAAAGGAGTTCGGCCCGCTGCGGCAGAAAACAATAAACGCACTGCAAAAGAGCGGCATAAGAGGCTGGTAAGCCCTGACGTCCATATTTTTAATGCCGCATGACAAAACCGGCACAGACGTATCTTGCCGGTTTTTATTTTTGTCCGCTTAAACGGCATTCCAGGCTTTGCCGGATATGCATAGAACGCTTTTGCGAAAGGGATTTCCGGCAGAAAACCGAATTTTGCTCCGCAAAAGAATACATAATAGCAGCTAAACGGTTAGCCGCACAGGCTGCGTGTATAGGTTGAAGCCTGTTTGCGGGCAGCAGAGAATATGATGCAATGGTATTGTTCAGCGCTCCCTTGAGAGGCTAAGCCGGTGCCGGGTCTTTCCGCCGCTTTCTCAAGTCCCCGCTATAAAGGCAGTCCTGTCAAGTCCAGACGAAAGCCCGTATCCCTCAGGCATTTGCGGTCTTCATTTCCCTATATATTCACTGCTCCGTCTGCATGATTAATTCTTCAGGCTCTGCACCGGCGCGGGAATCCGTCCGCCGCGGGAAATAAATTTCGTCGGCGATGCCGTGTTAACCCTCATGACCGGCCCGCTGCCGAACAGCCCGCCAAAATCAAGCTCCTCGCCTACGCTCTTGCCTATCGCCGGAATAAGCCTTACGGCCGTCGTCTTTGAATTTATCATTCCTATAGCCGCTTCATCCGCTATAATTCCGGATATCACCTCGGCCGGCGTGTCGCCGGGTATCACTATCATGTCGAGCCCGACTGAGCATACGGCCGTCATTGCCTCTAACTTTTCTATCGTAAGCTTACCGGAGCGTGCGGCGTCTATCATGCCGGCGTCCTCCGTAACCGGTATAAAGGCTCCGGAAAGCCCGCCCACGTGGGACGAAGCCATTATCCCGCCCTTTTTGACGGCGTCGTTGAGCATGGCGAGCGCAGCGGTCGTGCCGCATGCGCCTACCGACTCAAGCCCCATTTCCTCAAGTATATGTGCGACGGAATCTCCCACCGCAGGCGTAGGCGCGAGCGACAGGTCTACTATCCCGAACGGCACCGACAGCCTCCTTGACGCCTCCTTGGCCACAAGCTGACCCATTCTGGTTATCTTAAACGCCGTCTTCTTTATCAGGTCGGCCACGCCGGTAATGTCAAGCCCGCTCGACTTCTGCAGAGCCGCCCTCACGACACCGGGGCCGGACACGCCGACGTTTATCACACAGTCGGCCTCGCCCACGCCGTGAAAGGCACCCGCCATAAACGGATTGTCCTCCGGAGCATTGCACAGCACCACAAGCTTTGCGGCGCCGAAGCAGTTGTTGTCCGCCGTAAGCTCCGCCGCGCGGCGTATGACATGACCCATTTTCGCTACAGCGTCCATATTTATCCCCGCCTTGGTAGAGCCTATGTTTACCGAGGCGCAGACATGCTCTGTCTCCTTAAGCGCCTGCGGGATGCTCTCGATAAGCGCATAATCACCGGCGGAAAAGCCCTTGTGCACAAGCGCTGAGTAGCCGCCTATGAAGTTAACCCCAACTGCCTTTGCCGCCCTTTCAAGGCTGTGCGCAAATTTTACCGGATCACTTGACTGACAGGCCGCCTCTATTATTGCAATCGGAGTCACCGCTATGCGCTTATTGATTATGGGGATGCCGTAATCCGTCTGTATGTCGTCCGCTGTCTTGACGAGATTTTCAGCGTACCTCGTTATTTTGTCATATACCTTGGTACAGGCCCTGTCTATATTCTCGTCCGCGCAGTCAAGCAGAGATATGCCCATGGTAACGGTACGTATGTCCAGGCATTCGTCCTGTATCATTGTGATGGTTTCAAGTATATCGTTTATATCAAGCATTAATCATTCCCCTGTCGTTTAGTGAATATAAATAAATGTACTGCTCGCTCAACACTTCTGCTCCGGCTGCATAACCGCAAAGCAGGTATATCGGCATACATTCGCATTTTTATATTCTGTGCATTGAATTGAATATATCCTCGTGCGTCACGTGTATTGAAAGCCCTAATTCATCGCCTTTTTTTGCGAGCCTGTCGGACAGCTCATTAAATGACACATTCATCTCTCTTATATCACACAGCATTACCATCGTAAACAAATCCTGCATGACCGACTGATTGACATCGTTTATATTGACGTTGCACTCGGCGCAGACGGACGAAACCTGTGCGAGTATTCCGACTTTGTCCTTGCCTATTACGGTTACCACGGCGCGCATATTTCTGCCTCCAATTTAATTCATTTTACATTATTATAATATACGCTGCCGCCTTAAATCAACAAGTTATTAATTTTAACCCTATTGATTGTATTTTTACAACAATAATAAGATATCCATTGACTTATTTTTAAGATACATATATAATTTAAATACTATTTTAAGATTAATAAATCATCGCCTGATTTATTATAATGCTGAAAGGAGAAAAACAATGAAAAAACTAATACAGTTGGCTTCTTTTGTATTAGCTGCGGCCATGTGTGTTTTGATGTGCTCCTGCGAGCCAAAAAATTCGCTTTATAAGGAGCCCGTTGAGCATGAGCATGCCATGCCGCTGCTGATGTATGTCGGATGTCTTGATGAAACAGGCAGGGCGGGATATGCAAAGTTTACTGATGAAGATCTTCAGGAGCTGGTTGACGGCGGAATAAACGATTTTGTCCTGCTTACCACCTTTATGCCTACATATTATCAGGACATAGATGAAAACGGAAATGCTGTCGGCGAGGTAAAGCGTCTGTGCACAAAAGAGGATATCTACACTCTTACTATGGAGGATTTAGGCGTTGACTCTGAGTATGACCTTCAGCTCAAGCAGGAACGGGTAATAAGCGAGTCTTATACCACCCCTGCCGGCGATGAATCCCCGATAAATGTTCAGACCGACTATGAAATAGAGCTTGCCAAGCGCATACTTGCCATTAATCCCGATGCCAAGTTCTGGTTCTCGCTTCCTCATACAAAAATAATTGAGGGCGCTACCTTCTATGCCGAGCATTACATGGATATCATATATACAAAGATAAAGCTCGCCTTTACTCCCGAGGAATTCGAAAAGAATGTAGCGGGAATGTATTGGTCGACCGAGGATGCCGGCGGATCTGTATTTGACACTGAGAATCTGGTAGATTTCGGAAATCCGTGCGTAAAGGCTGCAAAATATTGCTCCGATATTCTGCACGAAGACGGAAAGACTCTTATGTGGATACCCTACACGACCGTTGGCGACCAGTATACACGCACGGGCTTTATTGCCAATCAGACCGATATATTTGACTATGTATATCTGCAGCCCGGCTATTACTGGCATGAGAACAAAGAGCAGTTTATAGGCTATATAAAGGACAGTGTTTCCGCAGGCGCAGTTTTGACAAATGCCGGTGTCCCCTACGGCGGTGAGAAGAAATCGAGCACCGTTATAGGAGCAGAGGTAGAAATGGATATCAGGCTGGTAGCCGGAGCCGACCCTGAGGGCCATAACAGAAGATACAACGTATATGTAGAAAACTTCTCTCAGTTCAAGGCCGACAAGCTGATTGCTATATACTGCAGCGATCGTACCGCGGTAGCGAATGCCACGGTAAATGAGATGCTCCTTGAATGGTATAATTATTAAACCGTGCAGCTGTTAATTTGCAGAATAAAGACAAATAAAAGAGGAATTGCTTATTCCTCTTTTATTTTACTATTAAAGTGAGGAATATAAATGACTTTTAATGTATTATCAATGTCGAAAAAAGCAATAAAACTCATATCTCTCCTGCTTACAGCACTGGTTTGTTTTGCGCTGTGCTCCTGCGAGCCAAAAAATTCGCTTTATAAAAAACCCGTTGAGCATGAGCATGCTATGCCGCTGCTTATGTATGTCGGATGCTATGACGACACCGGCCGTGCGGGCCAGCCGAAATTTACCGACGCTGACTTGCAGACGCTCATTGACGGCGGCATACATGAATTTATTCTGCTCAGCACGCACATGCCCACCTACTATCAGGATATAGACGAAAACGGAAATGCTGTCGGTGATGCAAAGCGCCTGTGCACAAAGGAAGATATATATTCTCTTACCATGGAGGATTTAGGCGTCGACTCTGAGTATGACCTCCAGCTCAAGCAGGAACAGGTGATACGCGATACATATGTAGAAGTAAGCCACAAGCTCTCCACAATAAACCAGCAGACCGACTATGAGATAGAGCTTGCCAAGCGTATACTCGCAATTGACCCTGAAGCTAAACTCTGGTTTTCGCTCCCCCATACAAAAATAATTGAGGGGGCAACCTTCTATGCTGAGCATTACATGGATATCATATATACAAAGATAAAGCTCGCCTTCACTCCCGAAGAATTTGAAAAGAATGTAGCCGGAATGTATTGGGGGACGGAGAATGCCACGGGTAATGTATTTGATACGGAAAATTTAGTGGATTTCGGCAACCCGCTGGTAAAGGCGGCAAAATACTGCTCAGACATAATCCACGAGGACGGTAAAACCATGATATGGATACCGTTTACCACTCTTGGAATACAGTATGACCGCATAGGCTTTATCGCTAATCAGACCGACATATTCGATTATGTATATTTACAGCCCGGATATCTTTGGAATGAGGAAAAGGAGCCGTTTATTACATACATAAGCGACAGCGTTAAGGCGGGCGCGGTTTTAACCACGGCAGGGACTTCCTACGGCGGCGAAAAGAAGTCAAGCACGGTCATAGGCGCAGAAATAGAGCTCGATGCAAGAACGGTTACCGGCAGCGCCGCGGAGGACCATATGCGCAGATACAACGCATATGTAGAAAACTTCTCTCAGTTCAAGGCTGACAAGCTTATCGCAATCTATTGCAGCAACCGCACTGCGATGTTTAATGCCGAGGTTAATGAGATGCTTCTTGAGTGGTATAAATAACTGCCGTTTTAATTTTTATTGGAGAAATATTTAATGGTAAATTTAAAATCATTTTTAGCAAAAAGCGCCGTCAGGCTGATATCCGCCGTTTCGGCGGCTGCCATGTGCCTTGCACTGTGCTCCTGTGAGCCAAAAAATTCGCTTCGAGACCCGGTTGAGCTTGACAGAATTATGCCGGTGCTGCTTTATACCGGCATAGGCTTCGGAAACGGGACACAGGCCTGCCCGGAATTTACGGAGGCCGATATACGAAAAATGACTGAGGCCGGCATTACTGATTTTATTTTAAATACGGCCGTATCCCCTATCTATTACCGCGATATTGACGAAAACGGCAATGAAATAAGCGAGTCAAAGCTTCTGTGCAGCAAGGAGGACATCGACACCCTTACAATGGAGGATTTAGGTGTTGACTCCGAATACGAGCTCGAAACAAAAAAAGAGCAGATTAAGAGCAACATCACCATACAGGCCGATGACCGCGATACCATAAACGCCCAGATAGATTTTGAGATAGAGCTTGGCAAGCGCATACTCTCCGTCAATCCCGACGCCAGACTCTGGTTCAGCTTCCCGTTTATTAAAATCGACGACGGCGCCGAGTTTTACGCCCAGCATTACATGGACGTAATTTATCCTAAAATAAAGCTCGCCTTCAGCGAGGAAGAATTTGAGAAAAACGTCTGCGGCATGTATTGGGCGACTGAAAACGCCTCTGGCACGAATTGGAACAGCGAAAACCTCGTTGACTTTGACAATCCCGTCGTTAAGGCGGCAAAATACTGCGCCGATATCATTCACGAGGACGGCAAAACCTTTATCTGGATCCCCTTTACTCTGAACGGTAAGCAGACGGAGCGCTCAGCCATTATCGCCAATCAGACCGATATATTTGACTATGTCTTTTTCCAGCCCGGATATCTCTGGGGCGACGAAAAGGAGCCGTATCTCGATATTATCCAAAACAGCGTAACAAACGGCGTATTTATGAACAGCAATGGCACTCCTTACGGTGGTGAGAAAAAGTCAAATACTGTAATCGGCGTGGAGATAGAGCTGGACAATAAATTTATAACCCTGTCCGACGGCGACGAATATCTGCGCAGATATAATGGCTACGTTGAGCATTTCTCTCAGTTTAAGCACGATAAATCAATGGCCTTTTACTGCAGCAACCGCGACAACATGATGAATCCCGAGGTATTTGAGCTGTTTAAGGAATGGTTTAATTAGGTGCCTTTCCGATAACAAATGGGCTTGTGATGTAAGCCTGCTCCTTTAGGTAAAAGCTGTAAAAATATCCACACGGCAAAATGAGGCAGAGAAAGCTCTCTGTCTCATTTTTATTGTCCGCTTAATGTGTGGTGTGCTGATCTGTGACCCATAACGAAAAGCTTAACAGGTGTATTTTACGGGAAAGCACATATCAAACAAATGTAAAAAGCTTGGATACTAATAATGGCAATGCTGTTTACCCGCTTACGGATGGCATGTATGTGATACAATGGCAGGCAGCTGACTCTTGAGGAGCCATGCCGGATCAGGCGCCTCCGAAACCAGTGCAAGCAAGCAAATTACTGGTTGATATAATCACTGATGCAGTCATACCAATGAATATACGTGCTCCCATTCACAGTGATGCGCTCATTCTCCGGGAAGCGCTCGCTCCATTTTTGTCCGTAGCGCTCAATGGCCCAGTCGTCACGGTTAAAACGGCGCCAGAGAACAGTGCGTCCGTTTTTATCAATATATTGCTCGGTAAGCGGCCCGTCGTTGAATATGCTGACCAAAAGGTCTGTATCATACGAGCTGTCTCCCATATTAACGGTATATCTTCCGACACAGTCGGTAATGCTGCTCTTGCCGGCAGTAATATTATCACCGTTTTTGTTTATTTCGCCGCGCGGCATTACATTTACCGCCTCACCGATGTTGTTTTCCCCAGCACCCCATGCGCTTAAGAATTCATCTCCGTCAAGAAAGGTTATGATATGCTCCACGCCGTCTTCACTGTAACGGTTGCCGAGCCAGCGGCAGTATTCCTCCGTAAGCTGTGCTATAAAGTAAAACTTATTCTCTTCTCCTGACGTATTGTCATTTACACATTGGTGTATGTTTTCTATTTCCACACCCTCGATTCCGTGCAGGACAACCCTTTTTTCTGCCTTGGATGAATAAATATCCGTAATTTTCCTTTCAGGCATATCATACTGCGCCCAAGAGCATTGTTCACCAAGCCGCGGAATGATAAACCATCCCATAAGCTCCTCAAATCTTACTGGAAACGGAGCTTGGCTATGCTTTTCAAGCTTATATTCCGGCAAATATTCCGGGAACTTTTTCATATTGCTTCCTCCTTTTGTCAGGTGCTGATGTGGATAAAGCTTTCTAAAATTTGCTTTGGCAGTATGCAGTCGGCTTTTTACCGTGCCCAGCGGAATGCCTATGCGCTTTGCAATCTCGCTTTGCGAAAGCTCACGGAAATAATACAGATACAGCACCTGCTTATCCTTATCTCCCAGTTTGTCCAGCGTATCCCCGACACAGTTATCTGCGATAATGCCCATTCGGCCGTAGGAGAGACGTCCCTCTGATATCTCGTTTATGGGAAGCTCCATGGTTTTAGCCAGCCGGCGAAAATAATCGGTGCATTTATTCCTTGCTATACTTATCAGCCACGGCTTGAACAAAGCAGTACATTTTAACGTTGAAAAGCTTTGATAGGCGCTTATACAGACCTCCTGTATAATGTCGTCGGCGTCAAAGGGATTGCTCACCCTGAATCTGACAAAACGCTCAAGCACGCTTCTGTGCTGCGCCAGAAGCAGATTGAATTTGTCCATATCATCACCTCCCCATTAATTATTGATAATTAAAACCGGTTTCACTTATATAGACGAATTTTAAAATGGAAAAGTTCATTTACCACTGTATTTTTTGTCGCTCTTTTCATCATTTGATAGATTCCCGGCCGCATTACTTTCACACATTTATAGCGCCGCAGTTCTTATCACAGGCTTAAATATGACCGTAAGCTTTCCGGGCTTTGGCACATTTTACGGCTTGCATAAAATAAGCAAAAGGTTATTACACCGGCCGGCCGTCGGCTGATAATTTTGCTTAGCTTTCAGTGCCGGCAGCATAAAACAAATATTTTATACAAAAAATCCGAGGGCCACACATAAAATTTGCCCCTCGGATTTTTCACATTTTTATTATTTGTTTATTTCGGCCATCTTATGTCTACACCCACTGCGTCAAGCCATGCCTTTGCTATAAGCGCATGCCCCACCGGCGTCGGATGTATGCCGTCAAATATCCATGTTTTCATCGGTGCCTTGGCAATGGCCGCCGCAAATATTCCATCCAACGGAATATATACTGCATCGAACTCCTGCGCAAGCTCCCTTACCGCCATTATTTTCGGATTAAGGTCCTCGCGCCACGTGCTCTGCCCTTCCTTGAGGTGTATCAGAAACGGCTCCATCAATATGAGCTTTGCGGATGTTTTTTCGCGTGCCTGCTCGAGAATTTCGCGGTATACCGCCTTATACTCCTCAGCCGTGGTTGTCGTCATATTATCATCGTAACGGCGCCATGTATCATTTACGCCCACCAATATTGACAAAACAGTCGGCTTTAAATCAAGGCAGTCCTCCTGCCACCTGTTTTTCAGGTCTTTAACGGTATTGCCGCTTATGCCCCTGTTTATAAAAGTAACGTCCATTTCCGGATACAGTGCCGAAAAAATATTTGCTGCAATAAACGGATACCCTTCGCCAAGCGGATTATCAGGATGGCGGTGGCAGTCGGTTATGCTGTCGCCCTGAAACAGTACAACATCGCCCTTGCTGATTAACATGCCTATCTCCCCCAATAAAAAATCATAAGCACATTATATTAAAAGTCGGGAGCATTTTCAACCCCTCGGCTGCATTTGTGCCAAGCTCGGAGTTTTTTATTGATACATAAAAGAAATCCGCTCATGCAATGAGCGGATTTCTTAATTCTAAACAAGCTTTACCTGCGCTTTTTTATCAGCAAAACCACCGTCACCGACACGGCAGCCAGTATCACAACACCGCCGCCTATGGCGACCGGTAAAATTATCTGCATATCAACCGAATCGTCCACCTCCGAAGAAGCAACCGATTCAGTCTCCTGCGGGCCGAGCGCATAAAATTCCGCTATTCTGTCAATAACGTCAATTGTTTCCGTCACTACACTGGCATAATATGCAGTGGGATATATTCCTACAAAATCCTTAAAATCGTCAACATATGCCTGATATCTATCTGCGGCTGTCTCGTCGTCCTCAAGCTCGGTGGCATCTATTTCCATCTCCCAGCCTATCACAGTATCCGATGTCTTAGTCTCACCGATAATATCGCCGTTTTTGTCCACCACGGCCTGCTGCTCTACGCAGTCTCTTATAATCTTAGTATTACTCGTCAGAGACTTGTCAAAAAAGTAGCTCGGCTGAATTATAACAGCATCAAAGATGTCCGTCTTATTTGCAACATAACCGAGATTTTCATATGTGCTTCCATTTGTGTCCGAGCTGTAGGGTATCCATATGAAGCTTTTGTCATAGCTGTGCACCTTATCTGAAACCTGACGCATGGCGTAAACATCCGGATTATCAAAATTCTCTTCCGGCTTCGACGGGTCAAATTTGGCGTACTCATACGTTACAATGTCCTCGTCACTGTAATAGAAGCCATATACGTTTTTCTCCCACACCTCGGGGTCAAGCGCCGCCTTTACTTCGTCCACCAGCTGTACCCAGGAATCGGCGAACAGGTGCGTAAGCGCAGTCAGCTGAGCCGCGCTTGGGGTCGAATACCACAGCTTTACATCCGGGTCAAGCTCCACAAGCCTGTTCCCAAGCGTTGTCGCGTCCTCAACATAATCGCTTATATTATACCCGGCTAATATAGGCCCGGAGGCTATGCTTTTGTAGGTGGACTTCAAATTTTCAAGCACAGAAGGATTGCCGACCCAGTCCGCCGGCATGCTGTCTATAATATCGTTGGTTATGACCTGCTTTTCTTCGCCGGTCTCCGGGTCGGTGTAGCAGTTATATATGGCGGTTGGAACCAAAATTATCTCGTCGGTTACCTCTAATATCTGTTTGAGCTGGTCGTCGGTCGGAACAGCGTATCTGCCGCCGCTGTATCCCCAATATCCTACATACAGCAGCAGGCCCTTATTCATCTGCCGGTCCTCAGCATCAGTATCATTAGTCACTGTATCGTTCTGCGCGCAGCCTGAAATCAGCACCGCCAAAGTACATATGCACAGCAGCACGCTTATGATTCGTTTCATGTAATTGCATCCTCCTATAAAACCGAATAAAAAAATTATACCATTATAGATAAGCAGGTGTAAACCGCTTTTCGTAAATAAATATATTTTTACATAGATAAAACAAATCCGTTCAAGCTCTTGAACGGATTTGTTTATTATGCATTTAAATTATCTGCGCTTCTTAAGCACCAGCACGGCCGCAGCAGACATAAGCGCAAGCACGGCAACGCCGCCAATCATAACGCTTTCGCCTGTTTCCGGGTTGGCTACGGAAGAGCTCTGCCGGCTTGCTGAAGAGCTGAGCACGCTCGAAGACTCTGCTGAAGCCGAAGATGCGTTATCCGAAGCACTTGACGCCTCTTCGGACGAGCTGGCCGAGGGATTCTCCGACGGATAGCTCGAGGATGAGGAGGATACAGGATCCTGTACACCGTAAAAGTCTGCTATCTTGTCAAGTACCTCGACAGTTTCCGGCACTATACTGGCATAATAGGCCGTCGGATACACGCCGACAAGGTCTTTAAATGTGTCCACATATGCCTGATATCTGGCCTCTGCCCCCGGGTCGTTTGCCAGATCTGTCGCATCTATTTCCATCTCCCAGCCTATTACGGTATCGGAGGTTTTTTCTCCGCCGATAACATAGCCGAAATTATAAAGCACAGCCTGCTGCTCCACGCAGTCCCTTATAAGCTCAAGATTGTCGGTA
This sequence comes from uncultured Clostridia bacterium, assembly GCA_944412495.1. Taxonomy (GTDB): domain Bacteria; phylum Bacillota; class Clostridia; order Oscillospirales; family Acutalibacteraceae; genus Timburyella. The sequence continues at coordinate 26,950 of CALYBL010000032.1, forward strand.
TATTCTGAATTGAAGAAGTAGCTCGGCTGAATTATAACGGCATCAAAGATATCCGTCTTATTTGCAACATAGCCGAGGCATTCATATATGCTTGAGTTTGTGTCTGCGCTATAGGGTATCCAAATAAGCTCCTTGTCATAGCTGTGTACCTTATCGGAAACCTGACGCATGGCATAGACGTCCGGGTTGTCAAAATTCTCTTCCGGCTTCGACGGATCAAATTTCGCGTAATCAAAGGTTACAACGTCCTCATCGCTGTAATAGAAGCCACAGACATTATTCTCCCACACCTCGGGGTCAAGCGCTTCCTTTACCTCCTCCACGCACTGCACCCATGAATCTGCAAAAAGGTGCGTAAGAGCCGTGAGCTGAGGAGCGCCCGGAACCGAATACCACAGCTTGGCATCCGGATTAATCTCCACTATGCGGTTGCCCAGTTCTACTGCATCAGCCACATAGTCGCTTATATTATAGCCCGCGTATATCATTGACGACGCATAGTCATGATAGAGCGCCTTAAGCTCATCCAGCATGCCGGGATTTGCTACCCAGTCAGGATCCATATTTTCTATTATCCTATGAGTAAGCACTTGGTTTTCCCTGCCGGTTTCCTTATCTGTGTAGCAGTTATAGGCGGCTGTCGGAACCAAAATAATCTCATCCGTTACCTTAAGAATTTCTTCAAGCTCTTCATCTGTGGGAACCGGATATTTGTCATTATAATATCCCCAATAACCAACATACATTAAAAGCCCCTTGCTAAGCTGGGTCTTTTCTTCTACTTCCACCTGTCCTGATGCCGATATAAGCGCCGCCATTGTGCACAGGCACAGAAGTATGCTTACGAGTTTTTTCACAATACCAACAACCTTTCCTAACAAGCCATCCCTCAAAAAAACAGCCTTAAATATAATAAGCTTAGATAATTATAACATTTTTCGACAAAAAGTAAAGGCTTTTCTGCTGGAAATTTAGCGGAAACCACCTCCACCTCCGCCTCCTCCTCCGCCTCCGCCGACGCTGAAGCCGCCGCCGTGGCCGCCGGAATTGGGATTATAGCTCAGTGAACGCTGTATGGACTGCATAGAACTGGAAATTTGTCCCATCGACGCCTCAATGGAGGCAATGCCGCCGTGCAGATGTGCAAAATACAGGTAAGAATACGGAAGATACATGCCTTTGTACCCTTCGTTATACATCTGAGGATATGCCAGCCTTATCTGCTTGAGCACCGCTTTGGATATCCCCATCGCCGTAGCGTAAACCAGATATTTCTCCCACAGCTCAAGCGACGGGTATTCTTTTTCATCAATCAAGGTAAACTCTTTCATAAATTTGCCGAAGGCGTGCCATTTAGCATAGCTCTCCTCTCCCTCCGGCGTAAGCCGCCTGAGGGCCATGATTGATATTATACTCAATGCCGCAGCAAACGCCAGTCCCGGCACTGCAAAGGAAAATCTATAGTAATTTGCCGAAGCAAATGCAAAAATGACAATAAGCACTATGGATATTCCTGCAAGCAGCGAAAGCAGACGCTGACCGCGCTTTACCCCCGAATCCTTATAGTGAAGCGCGTTAAAGCCGGACTCGGCAAGCGCGTTAAACCTCTGATACTCCTGCTGCATGGAGGTGCGGTGGCCCTTTATATATCTGTTTACCTGCTTAAGCCCTATTTCTCCCGCGCCAGACGCTGCCTGCTCAAAAATACGGTATATGCACAGCTCGTCTTCGGTAAGCGGTTCGGCATCAGAGGCCGAATCCAGCTTTATTATTATATCATCTCCCGCTTCCTCAAGCCGTATATGCCTTTTATTGCAGAGGCTGAGCACTGTCGCTGTCATAGCGTCGCTCTTTGCCGGAGTCTTATTATAGAAAAAGTAGAGCTTTGCCATTACGCCCGGAGAAATATTCTCCGGCGGCTCCCTATAATATTCGGACATAAATTCCGCCTTAAAGGGACGGTATCTAAAGCGTACAGCAGTGCACAGCACCGCCCATATGATAACCGCCGCCGCGCATATAACAATGTCGGCTATTGCCAGTGAGAAATCGTTCTGAACAGCCTCTGCCGTGTCAGACGTCCACTGCTCCTCTGCCGACATGGCGGCGTCATACCCGTCGGCGTTTATCACATAGCCGCCGGTAAATGCGTCTCTGTCCATTAACAGCCTCAGCTCGGCGTAGGTTTCTGACGGGAGGCTCTCCACCGTAAACACCGCGCTGCCGTCCGCTCTAAGCTGTGCGTTTGAGGTGCCGCCGATGCTTCTTTCAAGATGGCCGAATATTTTGTTGTTCTGTGACACCGCGCTGTCCGGCAGCGTCACTGTGCATACTGCGCTGTCAATGCTGAGACCAAAGTCAGAGCCGACAAACTGCCAGTAAAGCTCTGCCATGTCGTTATAGAGCGTGACTGCGTTTTTTACGGTATACGCAAGCTCAAACGTGCGTGTTTCATCCCCGAAATTATCATACCATTCAAAATACGTGCGCCCGCCCCGGGTAAACTGCCGGCAGCAGCCCTTATCCTCCTCGCCTGCAGATGCACTTAGCACATACTCTCTGTTGTTGGTCAAATCCCGCACGGACTTAAGCTCGTACTCTTCACCGTGCTCCGGGACATCAAACACCTTGCTGCCAACGGAATGACCTGAGCTGGTGAATACTGTTACCCATGTCTCCGTTACATCCATCGAGCCGTCCTCATTCACGCTGTAATCCGCGTTAAGAGTTTTCAGATATATGCTTGTCCTCGAAAAAGAGCCTGAGGAGCCGAGCCAGAAGCACAAGAAAACAAATATCCCCACCACAAGCGATAAAATCAGTGATACAGCTGCCGAACGGCAAAGCTTAGAATTGGACCCTGACATTTTCTCTCTCGCTTTCCGCCGTTTCAAGATACTGCTTATCATCAAAGCCAAATACTCCGGCTATTATATTGCCGGGAAACATTTTTATGGATTTATTGAATTTAGTGACGCAGTCATTGTATACCTGACGCGCTATTGCAATCTTGCCCTCGGTGTCGTGCAGTGCATCCTGAAGCCGCAGAAAGGAGGTGTCAGCCTTAAGGTTTGGATACGCCTCAGCCAGCGCCATGAGACGCGAAAGCGCCTGATTTATTTCGGCGTTTATCTTCATTTCCTCATTTATGTTTTTGGCGGACTCTGCGGCGCTGCGCAGCTCAATGACCCTGCCAAGCGTATCCGATTCATGCGCGGCGTAGCCCTTTACCGTTTCGACAAGGTTGGGTATAAGGTCATATCTGCGCTTAAGCTGAACGTCAATCTGAGCGTAGGAATTATCGATATTCTCCTCCAGTGACACGAATTTGTTCCGCTTGGATATAATGTAAATGACAACTATGACTATAACCGCCGCAGCGGCTATAAGAATCCAGCCCCAAACCGGCATAAATATCACTCCTAAATTTTTTTGTGTGGTTTTGACAGCAGATACGTCTCAAAGCAGCCGCAGCTGCTGTGCATTTAGTATAACACAAATGCTCCTTTATAGATATATTTAATTTTAAATTCTCGTATAATTATATCTTTAAAGAAAATAATATTTTCATAAATTTATTGTAAATAGCACTTGACAGGGCGGGTATTGGCTGATATAATAATCAGGCTAAATGTTTATGGAATATGGCCCGTTGGTCAAGTGGCCTAAGACTCCGGCCTCTCACGCCGGCAACACGAGTTCGAATCTCGTACGGGTCACCAAAGCCTTCTTTTAGCGGCTAAGTCGGTGTCTATAACGGTGAGGGTCCACCCGTTCCCATCCCGAACACGGAAGTTAAGCTCATTCGTGCCGAAGATACTTGGCGGGCGACTGCCTGGAAAAATAGGTCGATGCCGACACCTGATTTTTATCCCGTATTTTGATGCCATTTCTGCCCCCTTTTCTTTGCCTTTTCGGGATAAAAATTTTAAATTGGGCGTACGCTTTGCTGTGTGCCCCTGCATAATCCTCCTTAGCTCAGTCGGTAGAGCACTCGGCTGTTAACCGAGTTGTCGTTGGTTCGAGCCCAACAGGGGGAGCCACCAGACTGAGTCTGGACGCAATCCGCGTTTAGACTCAGTTTTTTTATTTTTCTTTCTCGCCCGCGGCGGGAGCAGCATCCTTCACTGCTTTTATAATTTTAGACTGAGTCTGGACGCAGTTCGCGTTTGGACTCAGTTTTTCTTTTGCTCTCTCGCCCGCGGCGGGAGCAGCATCCTTCACTGCTTTTATAATCTCAGGCTGAGTCCGGAAATGGTCCGCGTCTGCGGCTCTTTCGCCAATGATTCTCCCCTGCATTGCTTTAAGTCTCACTGACGAAAAAAACAGCCCCGACAGTTTGAATTTTCCTGCCAGGGCTGCTTTTATTCTGCTTTAACGCCATTCATACTGCACCGCGAAGATATGAAAAATTATTCCTCTTCGTTCCAGCTGTACATCTTGCGAAGCTCTTTGCCGACGGACTCAAGCTGATGCTCCGCCTCTCTCCTGCGCATAGCGAGGAAGTTTGCACGGCCGCCGGCCTGGTTTTCGGCTATCCACTTGCTGGCAAACCTGCCGCTCTGGATGTCGTCAAGAATACGCTTCATTTCCTTCTTGGTTTCCTCCGTTATAAGGCGCGGGCCGGCGGTATAATCGCCGTACTCGGCAGTATCGGAGATAGAATAGCGCATCTTTGCAAAGCCGCCCTGATAAATAAGGTCAACTATAAGCTTCATTTCGTGTATGCACTCAAAATAAGCGTTCTTCGGGTCATAACCCGCTTCAACCAGCGTTTCAAAGCCGGCCTTCATAAGGGCCGTTACGCCGCCGCAGAGCACTGCCTGCTCGCCGAACAGGTCGGTTTCGGTCTCAACCCTGAAGGTCGTCTCCAGCACACCGGCACGGGCGCCGCCTATACCCGCGGCATACGCAAGCGCTATGTCCATAGCGCGGCCGGTATAATCCTGATGTATAGCTACAAGGCAGGGAACGCCCTTGCCCTCGACATACTCGCTGCGGACGGTGTGGCCCGGGCCCTTAGGCGCTATCATGAATACGTCTATATTTGCGGGAGGAACTATCTGGCCGAAATGTATGTTAAAGCCGTGAGCAAAGGCCAAGGCGTTGCCCTCCTCAAGATTCGGCTCTATGCTTTCCTTATAAAGCTTTGCCTGCTTCTCGTCGTTTACCAGTATCATTATGATGTCCGCCTGCTTTGCAGCATTGGCCGCTGTGTCGACCTTAAGTCCCGCCTCCTCGGCTTTTTTCCATGACTTGCTGCCCTCATAAAGCCCGACTATGACGTTTACGCCGCTCTCATGCAGATTGAGCGCATGGGCGTGGCCCTGGCTGCCGTAGCCTATTATAGCAACGGTCTTGCCGGCCAGTGCGTTTATATTGCAGTCGCTTTCATAAAATATTTTTGACATAAAATTTCCTCCTAATTTAATGTGGAATATATCACTATGCTTTTAAAGCATGTTGGCAAAATAAATCCCGCAATGTGCAGTCAGACGGCGCACGCAAAAGCCATGCGCCTGCGGATATTTTGCGGTATTACTTATATCGGCCGCGGCGAAATCAGCCGTCAGGCCGCTGATGCTTTTTCCTCACCCGCATTGCATAACACTGCGGCCAAGCAGACATACGGACGTGTTTCTCATACAGCACGTTAGGCTATGTCAATGCTCAAGCCTGCATGTCCGGCAAAAAAACGGCACAGGAACGGATGCCCCTTTAACAGCGCTTATGAACCGTCACCGCCGCAAATACATATGGATAAGCCTTCCTTTTACACATTATAGCACAGCGGCGGTAATAGTCAAATTATTTTCTCACGGTCGACGAGCCCTTCTCTATCGCTATCGCCCCGGTGCGCGCCATCTCCTTTATGCCGTACGGCTCGAGCAGTGCCTGCAGCGTTTCGGTGCGCTCTACCGTGTCGCAGAATTCAAGCGTTATGGTGGTCTTTGTGACGTCGAGCACCTTCGCACCCATTACCTCCGCTATCTTCATGATCTCCGCCCGCTTATCGGCCGGGACCGACACCTTGAACAGGCTGAGCATCCGGCTTATGTATTTCCCCTCCTGCAACGTCTTGACCTTTATGACGGGGATGACCTTGTTAAGCTGCTTCTCTATCTGCTCTACGGTATAATCGCTGCCGTCTGCCACTATTGTCATTCTCGATATTGCAGGGTCTTCGGTCTCGCCTACCGCCAGGCTGTCTATGTTAAAGCCGCGGCGCGAAAAGAGCGACGCTACCTTGGACAGCACGCCCGCCTGATTCTCTACAAGTACGGATATCGTATGCTTCATGTTTCTCCTCCAAATTCAAACGGATTCTATTCCGTATGCACATGCCGCAACTATGCGGCGGCTTCCTCAATGCGCAGCAGGCACTGATTCGTCCCAATGCCTGCTGCGCGGTGTGCTTTCCTTTTATACGAACGACCCCTCGGCCGGGCTGACAATGCACTCCAGCAGGAATGGACCGTCAGTGCTTAGCATTTGGTTAATAGCGCTCCGGGCCTCCCCCATGCTGTCGATGCGGGCGTGCGGTATGCCGTACGCCTGTGCCAGCAGGTTGAAATCCGGGCTGCCGGACAAGTCGACACCGCTGTGGCGGCCGCCGTAGTTTTTGTCCTGAAGCTCCCTCACCATGCCGAGCTTTGTATTGTTCATCACTATTATCTTGTTTTTTATACCGTGCTGTCTGATGGTGCCAAGCTCCATCATCTGCATCTGGAAGGAGCCGTCGCCGCAGACGGCTATGACCTGACGGCCGTCAGCCGCCGTCCATGCGCCGACGGATGCCGGCACCGAATATCCCATAGTGCCCATGCCACCGGAGGTCAAAAACCTGCCGTTCCTTATTTTAAAGCAGTTGGCCGACCATATCTGATTCTGACCTACGTCGGCCACTAAGATAGCATCGTCGGCCGCCGTTTCGGAAAGCAGGCGCATAAATCTTTTAGGGTTTATATATTTCCCTTCATCTTCTTCCCCCATGTCAAGTTGGGACCGGCTGCGGCATTTCTCTATCCACTCGCTGTGCTCCAGCGGCTCTATCCGCTCATACATCTGCGAAAGCACACTGCACAAATCGCCCACTATGGGGATGTTCGCCTGCATGTTCTTGCCTATCTCTGCCGGGTCGACGTCTATGTGTATTATTTTCGTGCGCTTTGCCACCTGATTCGGCGATGCCATGGACCTGTCGCCGACCCTTGCGCCGCACAGCAGCAGCAAATCAGCGCCCTGTATCGCCTCGTTCGCCATTTTCACTCCGTGAGTGCCGAGCATACCGAGACACAGCCTGTCGTCCGACGGTATAACTCCTATGCCCATAAGCGTATTGACAACGGGAATATCGGCCTTTCGGGCAAAATCGAGAAGTGCATGCTCTGCCTTTGACGAGAAAACGCCGCCGCCGGCACATATCACCGGACGCTTTGCCGCCGTTATCGCCTCGCACGCACGCTTTATCTGCAGTCCGTTGCCCTTAAGGCTCGGCTTATAGCCTATTATATCGACTGCTTCGGGATATTTGTAGCCCTTTATCTCATTTGTCTGTATATCAACCGGCACGTCGATAAGCACCGGGCCGGGCCGGCCGGTGGAGGCAATGTAAAACGCCTCTTTTATTATGCGCGGCAAATCCTCCGTCCGCTTTACAAGATAGCTGTGCTTGGTAAACGGCTCGCAGGCGCCGGTTATATCCGCCTCCTGAAACACATCGCGGCCTATAAGCTCGCTCTGCACCTGCCCTGTTATCGCCACTATCGGGATGGAATCCATATACGCTGACGCGACGGCCGTTACTAAGTTGGTGGCACCGGGGCCGGATGTGACGACGCATACGCCCGGACGCCCGGATATTCTCGCATAGCCGTTTGCCGCGTGCCCGGCGTTCTGCTCCTGCCTTACAAGTATATGCCGTATGGACGAATCGAGCAGGGCATCATAAAACGGGCATATCGCGGCGCCGGGATAGCCGAATATGACATTTACTCCCTCAGCTTCAAGACATTCAACCATTATTCTTGCACCGCTTATCACAGCTTCCACACCCTTCTGCCGTATTAAAGCCTGTCCCTCTCAGCATCAGCACTTTATATACACCTATTTGATATACAAACATTATATTATAAAGCTTTTGCACTGTCAATTGAGCATATTATATTTTTTAATTGTATATATGGCTTGACAAGCACACTAATTAGTAATATTATAAATTATATATATGTTATTTTGTATTATACTATTGTTTTTTATATATGGAATATAAATAGGCATTTGAGAGCTGAAATTCTGATTATTTTTAAATTTTTATAATCCATTTGGGCCGCGTTCGGCTAAGCTTTGGCAATATGTATTTGCAAAATAATGCTTAGGCGAGACTCGCGGCCTATTTTTTAACTGCGGTTTAAATAAGAGGAGGTGCACCAAAGGTGCAAGAATGGTTGATTCCTGTCCTCTCTGCCATTGGTGCCGCAATCGTTTTCGGCATTATAGGTTTTTTGCTCGGTATAAGACACCGCAAAAGAACCGCCGAAGCATTGCTGGGCTCGGCAGAAGAAGAATCAAAACGTATTTTAAGTGAAGCGATTAAAAACGCTGAGGCAAAGAAAAAAGAAGCTGTTTTAGAGGCTAAGGATGAGATTCACCAATTAAGGAACGAATCGGAAAAGGAACTTAAGGAACGCCGCAGGGAAGTACAGCGGCAGGAAAACAGAATGCTCCAGAAGGAGGAATCGCTGGAAAAGAAGCTTGAGCAGCTGGAAAAGCGTGACGAAAAGCTTCAAAAGCGCACAAAGGAAATTGAAGAGCGCATGGCGGAGGCCGAGGAGCTCAAAAAGCATCAGTTTGAGATGCTGGAGCGCATCTCCGGACTCACGCAGGAGCAGGCAAAGGAGCATTTGCTCAAGGATTTGGACGAAGAGCTAACCCATGAAAAGGCGGTGCTTGTGCGCAATTACGAGCAGCAGCTTAAGGAGGAGGCCGACCAGAAGGCCCGCGAGCTTATATCGCAGTCTATACAGAGATGTGCCGCTGACCATTCGTCGGAGGCGACCGTTTCTGTAGTACCGCTGCCGAGCGACGATATGAAGGGACGCATAATCGGCCGCGAGGGCCGCAACATCCGCACGCTCGAAACGCTCACCGGCGTCGACCTCATAATCGACGACACGCCGGAAGCAATTACGCTTTCGAGCTTTGACCCCATACGCCGCGAGGTCGCACGGCTTTCGCTTGAAAAGCTCATTGCCGACGGAAGAATCCATCCCGCGCGCATTGAGGAAATGGTGGAAAAGTCCAGGCGCGAGGTTGATAAGGTTATAAAGCGCGAAGGCGAGAACGCTGTGCTTGAAACCGGTATTCACGGCATGCATTCCGAGCTTGTAAAGCTGCTCGGCCGCCTTCATTACCGCACGAGCTTTGGTCAGAACGTGCTCGACCACTCTTTGGAGGTTGCATATCTCTCCGGGCTTATGGCGGCTGAGCTTGGTGAAAACGTCGCACTGGCCAAGCGCGCCGGCCTGCTGCACGACATAGGCAAGGCGCTTGACCACGAGATGGAAGGCTCACATGTTCAGCTCGGCGTCGAGGTCGCCAGAAAATACAAGGAAAACGAGCAGGTCATACACGCCATACAGGCGCATCACGGCGATGTGGAGGCAAAGACCGTCATCGCCTGCCTGGTTCAGGCTGCCGATGCGATATCTGCCGCACGTCCCGGCGCACGCCGCGAAAACGTTGAGAATTATATAAAGCGTCTCGAAAAGCTCGAGGAGATTGCCAATTCCTACAACGGCGTCGAGCGGTCGTATGCTGTACAGGCCGGACGAGAAATAAGAATTATGGTAAAGCCCGAAGTCATATCCGACGACGAGATGGTTATTGCAGCGAGGGATATTGCCAAGCAGATTGAGGATGAGCTGGAATATCCCGGACAGATAAAGGTAAACATAATTCGTGAAAACCGCGCGATTGACTACGCAAAATAATGTGTCGTCCCTGTTCTCTGAATTTTCAGCGGACAGGGATTTTTTTGCTTATTTTTATGGTAAATACTTCATACATGAGTTATAATAATAAAAGAAAATCTGTTTTAAGCCGTCCGCAGGCCCGATGAGTCCACTTTCTTGCATAATCGGACCCTTTTACGCGGAGTATTCTGCGGGCATTCACTTTTAAAGCAGCAGGCCGAGGCTTTGCCGCGTGATTTTTTAGTCCGTCTGAATGACGCGCTGCGGTAAATATTTGAGGTGAATGATGAAAATTTTATGCATAGGCGACGTCGTAGGGCAAAACGGCTGCGAATTTCTGCGCAAAGCGCTCCCTGGAGTAAAACGCGAAAACAATATTGACATCGTCATAGCTAACGGCGAAAATTCCGCACAAGGCAACGGCATACTGCCAGCCTCGGCACAGTATCTGTTTGACAGCGGCGTAGACGTCATAACGGGCGGCAATCACTCCTTCCGCCGCCGTGAAATATATGATATGCTTGAAGAAAATCCATTTTTGCTGCGGCCGGCAAACTTCCCGGACACGGCGCCCGGCAGAGGCATTGCATATGTCGACAAGGGCAGATGCACCGTCGCCGTTATCAATATACAGGGGCTTGTATACATGAACAGCCTTGACTGTCCCTTCCGCACGGCCGACAGGCTTATAGCCGAGGCTAAAGAAAATGGGGCAAACATCATCATTGTCGATTTTCACGCCGAAGCGACTGCGGAAAAGAAGGCGCTGGCGTTTTACGCCGATTCGCGTGTGTCGGCGCTTTTCGGCACCCATACTCACACGCCCACAGCGGACGAACAGATCCTTCCCGGCGGTACGGGCTTTATAACGGATATCGGGATGACGGGACCGTATCTGTCGGTGCTGGGAGTAAAGCCTGAAAAATCAATAGCGTTTATGAAGGATAAGCTGCCGGTGAGATTTTCGTACGCCGAATCAGAATGTCAAATGGACGCTTGTATTTTTGATATCTGCGAAAAAAGCGGAAAATGCCTTTCCGCAGAACGGCTTACTGTTAAATAAAAGCGGCTGTCCGCTTATGCAGATTGGTTTGCAGACAGCTTTAGGCTGCGTAGCTTTCACGACGATGCCATGCGGAATGTAAATATAGGAATATAGAATTAAGGCCGCGGGCACTGTTATTTTTTCTTTTGGAGGATATTCGCTTTGGCTAACCATGCATTCAGACGCAAACGCAAATTTACCGATTCGCTTATAAAAAAGCTGATTGTTATAACGGCTATTGTTCTGTCTCTGCTTATAGTGGCGGCGGTAGTCGTCTCGGCACTGTATATTTCAAACAAATCAAGCGGCGGCGCTGCTTATGCCGGCGGAGATACGGCTGAATCGCTCAACGTGCTTGTCTTGGCATATGGCAGTGACGAAGCGCAGGCCGGCGCGTTTATGCTGCTGCGCATAGATTCTTCTGACGGGAAAATATACCTGACCTCGCTTCCGACAGATACGCTGTGCAGCTACGAGGACAGCCGCAACACTTTAAACGGACACTTGTCGTACGGCGGGCATATTCAGGCGATGGATGCTGTGGAAAATCTTTTACAGATAGAAATAGACCGGTACGCAAGAATTGAACTGTCGGCTTTTGAAGAGGCTATGGACGCGCTGGGAGGCGTATCCTTTGACGTGCCGGAGCAGGTAACCCAAAACAGCGGCGCAGGACTGCCGATAAATATTGCTCCGGGGACACAGACACTGACGGGCGCAATGGCCGGAGCGGTATTCACCAAATCTGACTGGAGCACAACCGACAGGATAACCATACAGGAAAATCTCGCATGTGCCATAATAAACCAATATATGAAGGGCAGCGTACTGCAGAATGCTCAGAGCAGCTTTAACAGGGTTATAAACTCGGTTGAAACGGATATCTCGCTTATGGACCTTTACCGCGTACTGCCTTCACTCAACAGCATGGCTGCTGCGGAAGCTCCCGCAGAGGTGCGGCACGCTGAAGGAAGTTATGTATCTGAAAACGGAACGCCGGGCTTTGTTATCAGCGACAGCTCCCTTGCCACCCTCACTGCCGTATATACAGACAAGGAGTAGCCTTTGCTGAAAAGCCTGCAAGATAAACACGGCCATAACGATAACCGACTTAAGCTCATGACCGCGACAGATATTGGAGAATTATAATGAAAAAAACAACGGCAATCATCCTGCTGATAATATGTCTATTTACCTTTACGGCCTGCTCGTACACAACGGCGGACGACGTATCGTCTGCGGCCAACACTGTTTCGCAGATAGAAACCAAGCAGGATAACTTTAATATATTCCCCCGCCCTAGCAGCAGTTCGTCGTCGGGCGATGCTACGATTATTTCCAGCATACCCGCCGATGACATTCAGGAGCTTTCCGGCGGCTCGCCCTACAGCTCGGACGATATATTCCCGCAGCAGGTCAAGGCGGAATTTATATCTCGCGACGGATGGTGCTACTCTGCCTTAAGTAAAACGCAGCAAAGCATATACCGGCGCATGGATAAAATTGCAACAGGTATGCACACCGGATTTATCGTGCTCGGCGATTATCAAATGTCAGACATCGTTGTGGCATTTTCCGCGCTCAGAACCGACCATCCGGAATATTACTGGCTGTCAAATCAATTCGCCTGCGGATACTCCTCAGGGAGCACCGCTGTTGCCTTTGAATATAAAAACGAAAACATCGACATATCCTACCTGTGCACGCCGGAGGAACGAACCTCCTTCAACGACAAGCTTAAATACGCGCTTGAGAAGTTTTTGACGTCAGTCTCTGACGACATGAGTGAGTATGAAAAGGAGCTTGCGCTTCACGACGCACTGCTCAACACGCTTATCTATGACAATGCCGCGGCCGCCGACTCCGCTAACGACCCGTTTGCCTTTACCGCATACGGCGCGCTTGTCAACGGCACGGCTGTCTGCGAGGGTTACTCCCGCGCGTTTCAGCTGCTTATGAGGTGCGTCGGCATAGAATGCACCCTGGCAACCGGTTCATCTAAAGAGCAGGGGCACATGTGGAACAAGGTGAAAATCGGCGGCGAGTGGTACAATGTGGATACCACATGGAATGATGATGACGCTTATGTCTTCCACACATACTTCAATATCACCGACAGCATGATAGAAATCGACCATTCCGTACACCCTGATTACAGCACGCTTTCCTCCGAGCAGCTTGAGCAGTTTGAGGATTTTAACATAGCTTTGCCGGCATGCACCTCACTTCAAAGCAACTATGGCACGATAAACGGCTCATATATAAGCAGCCGTGAGGACTTCGCAGAGGTGACCGCCGACGTGCTCGTAAAAAGCGCAAAAAGCGGCATCAGCGGGGCAGAATTTGTATTCGGTGAAAATTGTCCGCTGACCTTCTCACTTGAGGGCGAGGATTCGATAACCTCTCTGCTGGAGGAGGGAGAGGTGCTCCGCAATGCGAATCGGGAGCTTAGCCGCTCAGAAAGCATTAAAAATGTTTATATAAGCGGGATACCCGGCTCAAAGGGCTTTTTGCTGAAGTGGTAGGGCCTTTGTTTTAATGCGCGGCGGAAAGAGGCAGCAGCAAGTGCAACGTAGCATGCTGCGTCAGTGCTTGAGGTTTTGGCTTGACACCTATTGCCAAAAAAAGTATAATATACAGGCTGGCATTATTCGCTGCACAAGCAATGCCGGTGTGGCTTAATAAAAATGCTTTTCCGCATAATGGCGGAAAAGCGCAAATATATGCCGCTGTGGTGGAATAGGCAGACACAAGGGACTTAAAATTTGAGCACCGGGATGGGAAACCTTGCGGTGAATCACGTCAAATTCGGCAGAACTCCCATGAGGACAATGCCGAGCGAAGCCTGAATAATCAGGAACGTGTAGAGACTTGACGGCGTGCGCCTAAGGCCGTTGGCTATGGCGAAGGCAAAGTCCGGACTACAACACTTTTTGTGGCTATGGCAACATAGAGTAGTGAAGAAAATCCCTCGGTAGCAATACCGTACCGGTTCAAGTCCGGTCAGCGGCACCACCAGGCTGAGCCTGGACGCAATTCGCGTTCCGGGCTCGGCTTTTTCTTTTGCCTCGCCGCTCGCGTTTATGGTGGGTATCTTTTTTGTCAACACAACCCAGTCCGAGTGTTCATATGGACACTCGGATTTTTTATTTGCAAGTGTCGTTATGAACATCCGTACCAGGCTGAGCCTGGACGCGCAAGTCGCGTTCCAGGTTCGGCTTTTTCTTTTGTCTCGCCGCTCGCGTTTATAGCGGGTATCTTTTTCGTCAAAGCTTCTCACGTCGGAGCAAAGTCCGCTTTGCTCCGGCTTATTTTTTGCCTGCGGCTTCAAAATAAGCCATACGCGCACTTCCTTTCTTCTCCTCTCCAAACCGCAACCGCTGGCGCTGGGTTGCGGTTTGGTTCCCTAAATGCGCACGGGTATCTATTTTGTCAATGCTTTTCGGGCTGAGCCTGGACGCAGTTCGCGTTTAAGCTTTACTCCCTCGCCTGCGGCGTTGACCTTGTCCTTTAACAATCCAAAGAATCCACGTCCATACAGCGGAATCGAAAAACATCTTTTTATTGTCCCTTGCTTCGGCTGGCTTCCTTGCCTGTCCTCTGACGGGTACCCGGCTCTGTCTGCGGCGTTGGGCCGCGTTGCCTGTCGCCGACCGCGGCTTGGCTTCCTACTCGCTCTACCCGCCACCGGCGGCGGCCGGATGTGTCACCCCTATTTCGCAAAAAATCACGCTCGGCTCATCTGCTCGGTTGCAAGCAAACCTCAGCGAGGTCACCGGCACAAACTTTACATGCGGGGCTTTTCCCGAAGTTTTGGCGGCCTTGCCGAAAGCTGAGTGCTTTTTCAGCACAACTCCACGTCGCGGCGACAATGTTTTTCTTTCTGAAGCGGAATCCAGCTTTAGCGCCGTGGTCCAATTCGAAAAAATTTCTTCTCCCTTACTTTTTATGCTATAATAGAAAAAACGCCTGCTGTCTTTCACAAAACATCAGGCAAAATCCGGCTTTATCCGGCATAAGAGGAGGAATCAGCAATGACTACGACGAAGCTCTACGAGGATAAAAACAGCAATCTCGTGGCAGTTGTCCTAGAGGACGGGCAGTATTCTAATTATATCCCCTGCCCGGAAATCGCGGCGCTTGATGGAGATAGCTTTCTTGAGGAAGCCCGGCTGGGATTTCCCGATGCATTGCCCTATGAATACGACATTGTCATTGGATTGACAATGGAGGAAGCGGCCGCACGGGAAGAGCGGGAAAGTATTTTGATTGCCCAGGTGGGTGAGGAAATCACAATATATCCACAGCGTATGAGTCCAGAAAATCAGGAATTTTTTCAGATAGAGCTGGGAGATGAGGTCTGGCAGGATATGCTGGAACGTGCTTTAGGCAGCGAGGGCGTGAAATTAGAGCTTTAGCGGCCGGTGACAGATAAACCACCATACAGCCAATATTATAAATCAGAAGCGGATATCTATTTTGTCAATACTTATTATCAGACTGAGTCTGGCGTATATTAGCGTTTTGACTCGGTCTTTTATTTTTTGCTGCTCTTGTATATTTTGACATTTTGCAAAAAAATATTGTAAATATAGATATAATATGTTATTATATATCTATAAATATGCTTGTGGGAGGCAAAAAAATGTCAAATAAACAAACATCTGTAACTGAAAACAACGGGCAGAACAAAAAGCCAATATTTAAAAAATGGTGGTTCTGGCTTATAATTGTACTGGTTGTACTGCTTATTATAGGCATTGCTGTAGGCACCTCCGGAAACGGCGGAAACGAAGATCCCAGCTCTGTAAGCAGCAGCGTATCCAGCGGCGAGCCTGCAGAAGAAGCAATACAGATCTCGGCCGTTGACCTTTTGGCGGCTTACGATGAAAATGCAGTCCAGGCTGACAACGATTACAAGGATAAGCTGCTTGAAGTAACCGGTATTGTCAACAGCGTAGACCGCGATATTCTCAATGACGTATATGTAACAATTAATGACGGTGGAGAGTATTCTATCCTTTCCGTACAATGCTATTTTGAAGATGAAGATGAAATAGCCAAAACCGCTGAGCTCAGCGCCGGTGATGAAGTTACAATCGTCGGTACTTGTGACGGCGAAACTATCAATGTAATTATGCGTGACTGCACAATTAAATAATAATTATGCTCTGGTCTGGCCGCTTTATTTGTATAAAGCGGCCAGAAGCATATAAGTACCTTCAATCTCAGGTAAAGAATTTGAATGTTTTATTCTATGCGAAATCATATGCTTGAAAGGCTTTTCAAGGCTTGCATCTTTAATCTTAATGACTCACACTATATTCTTACAACACTCACAACGCTTTTCTTCTTTATATGCCTTGCAATTATGATTATTGAGAATTTCATCTTTATCATTGAGCGAATTAAGAGGGATAACCTAACCCATCGCCGATAATAGTAATTATTATTTTATCCTTCCATATATAATATAAACAGACAAGGCTGTTTCTTCGCCTTGTCTGTTTATATTTTTCGTCCAATTTTGAATCACTCTTATACTCCGAAACACGGCACAATTGCAAAGCATAATTAAACATCGCTCTTTATTCTATGATAATACTGTATAAAATCCTTCTGTCGTCAAGGAGACGTTATCCAGACATTCCATATGATTTTTACCGCAACACGAGAATTTCCTTACCGCCTTATAATGTGCAGCCAAAATCGGCTTTAAGGGCATAGCCTCAGCTTTACCGCACCTTTATGCTCTGTAAACAAAAAATTACTTTCCGTCCGGTGTCAGATATGTCGAAAATTCCGTTTTTTATCTCACGGCCTTGTTTCGGTGCGTCAATGTGTTATAATTTTATTATATAAAATGTGCAGGGAGCACAAAAATGCTGAAAAAAGAAAATATGAAAACCTATATTCACTACAGTATGAGCGTTGGTGCAGGATTTTTCGGAATATATGCCATTTTTAATCATATCGATATTTTTGCGTCGTCGCAGACCTCAAACTTTATACATATACTTATGGGACTTTTGGGGCGTAACTGGCATGATATGCTTGTTAGGTTAGGAGCCGCGGCTTTATATATTTTTGCGATTGCACTATCTACCCTGCTTGCAAGGCGCACAAAGCTCAACATGCGGCTTACAAGCATAGCGGTAAACACCGCCGCAGCTCTGATATGCACCTTTACCCCGTCGAATGTTAACGACGTTGTAGCCCTTTATCCCATATTCTTCTGCATGGCAATGCAGTGGTGCGTATACAACGGTGCCGAGGGCTATGCATGCTCCTCCATATTTTCCACAAACAATATCAAGCAGACAGTTTCAGCCATAATCGAATACTTCTGCGACAAGGACAAGCGTCATCTGCACAAGGCGAGATTTTTCGGCACCACCCTGATTTTTTATCACATCGGCGTCGTTTTCGGGTATATCGCCTGCCGGCTGCTTGCCGAAAAGGGCGCGTGGCTCTGCCTTTTCCCACTCGCGGTGTCCGCTGTGCTTGTGCTTTACGATATCAGAGAAGAGCGTATAGCCGTAAAAACGATTTGAACAAATTCTGCGCATACGGCCATAAGTATGCGCTTGACGCAGCAGTTCTTAAGCCTTCCGTCAGACAATCCTCCGGTGGAAGGCTGCACAGCTTCAAAAAGCATATAAGCCATATACGCCGGTCCATAAATACTGGACCGGCGCTGTTTTTGTCTGCTTAAGCTAAATAACACCGGTTCTGCCGGAGTTGTTATGAGTATTTAGTGAAAGGCTTTCCAATGCAAGGCCGGATTCTGCAAAAAATAAAGCACAGGGCAGCTGCAATCAATTTTAATCGCGCAGACTGAGGTCATGTGTGATTTATTCGTTTACGGGTAGTGGTGACATATCCGTGATTAACATGCATGTGTTCCTTAAGGTACTAAGCCAATACCCTGCCTTTCTTTGGCCGGCAGGCCACTGCTTCAGCAGGGCCTGAATATATGGGCTTTGCACGCAGGAACATTGAGCTGCTCGGCAGCACCTTCCGCTGCAAAAACAAAAATCTAATTATTTAATCCGCCTCATATTTTCTCTCGCCTATGCCGTATTTTACGGTTATGCGGCTAAGGCGTCTGCCTACCGGGCCTGCGAGTAAAAGCAGAAAGGCAACGTTGGTCACGGAGTATATTATCATGACGGGCAGAGAGGAAGCAACGTAAAAAAGATATCTTTCAATATTGATACCGGTCTGCTCCTGCCATATAACAGTGTAAATATCCATTATAAGAGAAAAAGCGACGCCCGAAAGTGCGCCGTATACGCACAGCGGCAGCCTTCCTCTTTTAAGCAGCGGTGCTGCAATGCCGGCAATAAAGCCTATTATGCCCCAGCTCAGCATCTGAAACGGCGTCCACGGCCCCTGCGTGAAAAACATGTTTGACACCACCGCGGACAGCGCCCCCGTCATAAAGCCGGCCTCGGCGCCGAAATACATGCCGGTAAATATAACCACAGCGGTAACAGGCTTGACGCTCGGCAGCGGAGCAAAGGCTATGCGTCCGGCCACCGCAAGCGCCGTCATCACTGCCACCAGCATTATCTCCTCCGCGCTGTGGCTTCCGCGCTCAAACCTTAGAAAAAACGGAAGGCACATAAGCACCGTCGCTGCCATTATCACGGCGGCGTAGTATTTCCCTCTGAGCAGCAGCGCGCACAATATCACAAAGGCCGGTATTACCACAATGATAATTGTATATCTCAGCGCCCGTTTTACCGCCGCTCCGTTCGCTCTCTGCAAAGCTCAATCACCTCCCGGACCGTGACAGCGTCCGGCAGAATCCCGCGTGACATACGGTTGGCCGGCGTGGTGTAGTAATGATTCCCCGCAAAAAACTGGCGCGGTGCGCCCTTCGACGCTATGCCGCCGTCAAACAGCAGTGCGCAGACATCGGCCACGTCACACGCAAATTCAACGTCATGTGTGACAATAAGCACGGTCTTCCCTGCACTTTTCAGGGCTTTAAAAATATCAGCAAGCTCCGCCTTGGCAAATGCGTCCATGCCCTTTGACGGCTCGTCGAGCAGCAGCAGCCGCGGGTTTGAGAGCAAAAGCTTGGCTATAGCGCATTTCTGCTGCTCTCCGCCGCTTAAATCCGCGGGATGCCTGCCCTTTAAATGGGCTATGTGCATGAGGGTGTATATCCGCTCCATTTGCCGGCGCGCCTCGTCCTCCGGCATGCCGGTCAGGCGGCAGTGAGCGGATATATCTTCATCTATGCTGTCGCCTGTAAAGACCGTGAGAGCATCCTGCGGCAGCATTGCGGCAGTGCCGCGGTAAAGCGAGCCGTTCTTGTATTCGTGCAGCCTCTTGCCGAATATTTTCACCCTGCCCTCATACGGCTTTAAAAGCCCGGCAGAAACACTGAGCAGCGTGCTTTTCCCGCTGCCGTTGCCGCCGAGCAGGCAGCATATTCTGCCTGCGGGCGCACTAAAGGATATTCCCTTTAATACATCACCGCCGTTTCGGCTGTATCTGAAGGATACGCCGTACAGCTCAAGAGCCGGCACGTCTCCGGCCCTGCCGCAATATGCATCGCCGGCGGCGTCTTCATACGCTTCGCCGTTTTGTGTGGATACGGATGCCGGTTTAGTCTCCGGACGGTATGCCTCATATGCACGGCCGCTGCTATGTGCTGCAAAAGCATCGGCCAAAGCCTCCCGCATATCCGCTGGGCCTGACTCGGTTGCGGGCACGCCGGCAGCGGCGCTGCCCGGCGCATTCCCTGCTGTGTATGATTCTGCCGCGGCCGCCATTCTTTCATGAGGCGCCGTACAAATGGATGCCAAAAAGCGCCGCCCGTCTCTTACCGTCACAGGGCAGGTATAACCTTCACAGCCTTCATCCGTCAGGGCGTCGAACACCCTGACCGGCGCCGGCAGCGCAGGTATGAATTTTTCACATAAGCCGCCTGACTTAAGCGTCTTTAAAAGCTCTGCCGGCGGCGCGGACGCTATGACGGCGCCATCCTCCAGCAGGATTATGCGGTCGGATATCTCAAAAGCGTCCTGCAGGCGGTGCTCGGCCATTATCACCGTAAGCCCCGTTTCGCTGTTTAGCCGGCGCAGCGCCGAAAAAAGCTCCGCGCTGCCTATCGGGTCGAGCTGAGCCGACGGCTCGTCGAGCAGCAGCAGCCGCGGCTGCATGGAGAGCACCGACGCAAGATTCAGAATCTGCTTCTGCCCGCCGGAAAGCTCCGCCGTTTTCTGATTAAACCATTCCTCAATGCCGAAATATGCCGCCGTTTCCGCCACCCTGCGGCGTATCACGTCCGACGGCAGGCCGAGGTTTTCGAGCCCGAAGGCAAGCTCATGCCAAACAGTATCCGTCACTATCTGACCTTCGGGCCGCTGCATTACAAAGCCCATCTCGCTGCTCTCGGCCGCGCTCAGCTTTTGTACCGGCCGGCCGCAGTACAGTATTTCGCCCATTGCCTCGCCGTACGGGGCAAGCTCCTTTTTTATAAGCCGCAGCAGTGTCGTCTTGCCGCAGCCGGACGGACCGAATATTGTTATAAACTCGCCCGGCGCGACGTCAAACGACACGTCTCTCAGCGCCGGTATATCGCTGCCGGGGTATTTAAAGCTCAAATTGCTGACATGCAGTATTTCCATTTTATCCTCCCTGCCGCCGAAGTAAGAACGGGAAGAAGAAGCAGCAGTCCATAGCATATATATATCGTCAGGCTGTGCGGGTCGGCCGCCACCAACGCCGGCGACGGATAGTAGGAGAACTCCGCCGCGCCGGATATCAGCCCGTATATCACAGCCGCGAGCAGCAGCGCGATAACGGCGCCGGAGAGTATATCCGAAGCACCGGCTTTAAAGGGGGCATAGCTGCTGCGCTTTGCCGCGCCGTAGCCGCGCGCGCGCATGGAGGCCGCCGTCTCTACTGCGTCCTCAAGCGAGCGTGAAATGTTTGCCGAGAACACTCTGGCAGCCATGCTTATGCGTCCGCGCATACCCTTCCCTGTGCCGGCACCCATACATTTCTGCGTGTCTGCCGAGACCCTTATCTGCCTGACAAAAAGCGGGACGAGCCGCGTCGCCGCAGATATGACAAGTGCGGTTTTCGGAAGCGTCCTGCCAAAAAGATACATTATCTTGTCGTCGGTGAGCACAAGTCCCATACATTTAAACCACATAAGCACCGACACCAAAACTCCCGCAGCGGCAAAGCCATAAATCAGCGCCTCCGCCGTAACGGCGCGCAGGCCTATATAAAACAGCACCGTCTGGCCGCGGTGCACGACAAGCGGATTTATCAGTGCCGTTAAAAGGAAAACAATCACATAAAACGGCCAGCCTGAAAAGGCTTTTCTTCCGCCAAGCACAGCGCAGCCCAAAACCGACCCGGCAAGCGACAATATTATAAATACCGGGTGCATTGTAAACATGGATATTACTATAACCGCCGCAAAATAAACGGCGGCAGGTATGGGGTGCATACGTTTAAAATCCTTCATGACAGCATCTCTTTAAGACCGGCTTTTGAACGTACAAAGCTCCGGCATGTAAAAATATATCATCTATCCCAAATGGCAGCGCCGCCGTCTTAGGCGAAATCAGGGCATTATCAAAGCCGGCGGCGAAAGCAGTAAAATACGCGATTGCAAGCAGTACAGCAGCGTTAGGCTGCAAAGCCGCAAAAGCTGCCTCCGCATAAATTCATCCATCGTTTAAGCTCTGCTGCGGCGGGATTATCATGGTACAGTGTATAATCCTGCAAGGCATGCCGGCCCGCAGCATCCGCTGAGAGCACGGATAATACTCAGTATTTCTTTAGCGCTCTTCATGAAGCGTTTTTTCGCTTATATGCAGGAGCGTCATGAACAGCAGCTGCGGCTGCAGCGGCTTTGAAGCATAGCGCACATATATCCGGCACGTGCCGGGAAAATGTCGTCATTGCCGGCGACAGCGCGGTTATCTCTTACATGCTGCATTATCCAATCGGCCGCAGCGGTGATAGTCTGTGCCTTAGCTTTATGCGCAGCAGGACTGCACTTCTGCGCCGTGTGATAGACGTGCTTACATTTATTTTTGCCGATAGGCAAATAGCATTTAGCGAACTTTCGGTGTAAGCCGCCGAATGCTGCCGCTGAGCGTGCCGGCTACATGCTGTCTACCGCTTCTATACCGAGCAGGTCAAGGTATAGCATAAGCACTCTGCGCACGGCTATTATAAGCGCCGTCCAGTCGCGCCTTTTGGCTGCATTCGGCTCGTCTATTATCCTGTTGTCATGATAAAAGCGTGAGAAAAGCGCCGCCGTCTGATATAAATTCTCGCATATTATGTTGGGTGCGCGGTCGGCCGCCGCCCTTGCCACCGTCTCGCCGCTGAGAGCCATTTTCAGGTAAAGCTCGCGCTCGATGTCGGAATATATCTCCGCCGGCCTTATATCAGCGTCGTACGGCACGTTCAGCTTTTTGAGTATGGAGTTTATACGCGTTACCGTGTACAGTATATACGGCCCCGTCTTGCCCTCAAAGGACAGAAACTTTGCCATGTCAAATATATAGTCCTTGCCCCTCTGGTTTATAAGGTCACCGAATTTGATGGCCGCTATGCCTATCTTTTCCGCGGTATCGGCCTTGTCGGCTTCGGCTGACGAGGCGTCGGCGTGCGCCGACTCGTTCAGCTTTTCAAGCGCGGCTGAGGCAGCGGTGTCGAGCAGCTCCTCCAGCCGCATAGTGCCGCCATCCCTTGTCTTAAAGGGCTTGCCGTCGGGTCCGTTGACAGTGCCGAATCCCAAAAACTCAAGCGCTGTGCTCTCCGGCACGAGTCCGGCAAGGCGTGTGCACCTGAACACCTGCTCAAAATGCAGCGACTGACGGCTGTCGGTTATATACAGTATCTTGTCCGGTGCAAAGTCACGCTGACGCTGTATTATCGTCGCAAGGTCGGTTGTGGCATATATGTTTGAGCCGTCGGACTTTTTCACTATGACCGGCGGAATTTCGGCGGTGTCCTCCTCCCTTGCAACATCGACGACGAGCGCGCCGTCGCTCTCCCTTATCAGATTTTTTTCACCCAGTAGCTCCATGAGCGGAGCCACGTATTTTTCGGCGTCACTCTCGCCGTACCAGCAGTCAAAGCTCACGTTAAGCCGGCCGTATATCTTCCTTAGGTCCGGCACGGAAATATCCATTATCTTTTTCCATACCGCCATATATCCCGCGTCGCCGCTTTGCAGGTCGGCCGTCGCCTTTAGCGCCTCCCGCTTAAATTTTTCGTCCTCCTTGCTCTTTTTGCTGGCAAGTGGGTATATCTCGCTCAAATCATCAAGCGTTATGTCAGGTACAGCATCAGACTGCGGGTCAAAGTCTGCTGCAAAGCAGCGCCAGTCGGGGTGGCGGTGACGCAGCTCGGATATTATAAGTCCCATCTGCAGTCCCCAGTCGCCCAAATGTATGTCGCCTATCACCCTCGCACCGCAGGCGCTCAGTATCCGCTTTACCGACTCGCCTATCACTGCCGAGCGGAGATGGCCTATATGCAGCGGCTTTGCAACGTTTGGCCCGCCGTAGTCGATAACTATTGTTTCGCCTGCGTTTGACGCCGGCACACTGCCCGCCGCACCACTTGCAAATCTGAGCAGCTCGTCGTCCTTAAGCGTAAGATTTATAAAACCGGGGCGCACCGACTCCACCTTTGAAAACTTGGAGCCGTCAATCACCGCAGCGACTTCATCGGCTATCATAAACGGCGCCTTGCGGTAGCGCTTGGCTCCCTCAAACGCACCGTTGCACTGAAACTGACAGAGGTCGAGCCTGTCGGACATCGTGACCCTGCCCAGTGAGCGGTCGTAGCCGCATTTTTCAAAAGCATCGCCGACTATGCCGGCTAAAAGCTCAGTTATAATTTCCATCGTTTTCCCCTTCTGAAGCTGTATTAAGCTTAATTTTCAATATTTATACTTTACTATAAATGCCGGCAAAAATCAATGCTTTATGCGGCGTTGTACTGCGCCTGACCCTCAAGTGAAGGTGCATTAAAAAGTTCTTATTGCAAAAACGCATTATACCCCGCTTTTGGGAATACAATGATACTGACGCAGACAAAACCCGCCAAAGGCTTTTATATTTTTCTAAAGCACTCAGCCGCGATAAATGGGCTTCATTAAACAAAACAGGCAGCCGTGGACACGGCTGCCTGATAAAAATGCAAGTCATGCTGCGGCAATGTCCGCAGCTGAAGCATCAATACGCCTTGCTCTTTTTAAGCATGGCAAAAAGCTCCTTAAACGACGGGCGCTGGCCGTACATAAGCGTGCCCATGCGGTATATCTTGGAGGCGAGCACGCCTATCCCAACGGCCGACAGAGCCGTCAGCGCTATTGAAATTGCTATGCCGTATACCGGCACCTCTGTTACGCATATTCTCACAAACATTACGAACGGCGTGAAAACAGGTATATACGATAATATCGTCACTATAAGGCCGTTCGGCGAGGCCATGGCGGCAAAGGCGCCGAAAAAGCCGATAAGCACAAGCAGTACCACCGGCACCGCAACAGTGTTTATCTCCTCAACGCGGTTGACAAGCGAGCCCAGCGCGCCGTAAATGGCTGCGAATATGAAGAAGCCGAGTATATAGAATATAACTGCATATATTACTATGTCCGGCGGCATATTGAATATCCTTGAAATCATGTCGTACTGCGACCAGAAGCCGCTGTTTATATTATAGAACACAAGCACGGCCGCAAGCCATATTCCTATCTGCGTCAGTCCGGCAGTGCCGGTGCCGAGTATCTTGCCGAATATGAGGTTGTTGGGCTTTGCAGAGGTTATCAGCAGCTCCATGGCGCGGGAGCTTTTCTCCGTCGCTACGGCCGTTGCAACCATCTGGCCGTAAAGGATGATGCTGATATAAAGCAGCATAAGCAGAACATAGGTATAAACATAGGTGTCGCCGAAGCCGCTGCCGCCGGTCTCTATTACGCTGAGCTGCGGCGCTGCCGTGAGCCCGGCTATCTGCTCCTGCGTGAGCCCTGCCTCCTCATAAAGCCTGAGCCGGTACCTCGACGCGACGGCCTCGTATATCTCCTCGGAGTCCATCCCCGTCGTAATCCCGTTGCTTTTGCTCATGTAAGTATAGTCGGCGCCGGAATTTATAAAGAAGGCGCTGTCATATTGGCCGCCATCTATGCTTTCCTTTATCGACGCATCGTCGGCGCTGCCGTCGCTTTGAAGGGTGACATTATAGGAAAGCAGCACCTCCTCCGCCTCGCTCTCGCTCTCAAACAGGCCGGCCTTGTCGACAAGCAGCAGGTTCTTCGTGCGCGCTGTTACAGCCGGAGCCTGTGCGTTTCCGTCGTCCGCTCCTCCAAAATAATCCGAAAGCAGCGGCGGAAGCGTGAGGAAAAGTATTATCAGCGCTGTTATGATTATGGTAAATACGAGAAAAACCTTGTTTTTTAAATACTGTCCGTACTCATATGCAAAAACCGTCTTCAGCTGTTTCATTATTCCTCACCCGCCTTTTCCACGAATATTTCCTCAAGCGTCGGCTCGAGTATCTCATATTTATCAAGATTCATGCCGGAATCTATCAGTCTCCTCAGCAGCTTATCCCTGTCGGCGGCGTCCTTAAGCTTTATTACCGCCTCGCCGCTCTCCTCAGACTCCACGCTTTCTGCAATATCCCGCAGGTTAAGCTGAGAAAGCCTCTCCTTTATATCCGGGACATCGGCGCAGACGAGCACTCGGCTGCGGTCATAGCCGCGCTTTATCTCCTTAAGATTGCCGCTGAGCACTATTTTCCCCTGGTTGAGCATCGCTATGCTGTCACAGAACTGCTCGACATATCCCATCTGGTGCGAGGAAAAAAGCACTATCCTGCCGCTGTCTATGAGCTCGCCGACGATATCCTTGAGCATCTGTGCGTTTACCGGGTCGAGCCCCGAAAACGGCTCGTCGAGTATTATTATGTCAGGGTCATTGACAAGCGTTGCGGCAAGCTGTATTTTCTGCTGATTGCCCTTTGAAAGCGTATTGAGCTTTTTGTCCGCATATTCCGTCATTCCAACACGGCCAAGCCAGCGCAGCGCCGACTGCTTGGCGTCGTGACGGTTCATGCCGCGCAGCATGCCGATATATATTATCTGGTTTAATATTATCTGCTTCGGGTAAAGGCCGCGCTCCTCCGGCAGATAGCCGAAGGTTCGGCCTGACTGCGTCACCTTCATGCCGTCAATTGAAATTTCTCCCGCGTCCGGCGGAAACACCCCCATTATTATCCTTATAATGGTAGTCTTGCCGGCGCCGTTGCGACCAAGCAGTCCCAAGGCACGGCCGCTTTCGGCCTCAAAATTTACGCCCTTTAGCACATGCTTTGCCGCAAACGATTTCTCTATGTCCTTAACCGACAGGCGCATATGAATCTTCCCTTTCTGCTTATAAATACACATAAAGCCGCAAAGGCTTTCCCGCAGTTTATATTCCCTGAAAATACAAGGGTATTATAATATACGTCCCTCAAAACCGCAATATAAACGCTGTTTTATTTGATTTTCTTAAGAAAAATTTTACATTGGCAAGACAGTAACTATTGCATTTCTTTACAATTGATGTTATTATAAGTAATATTTTATTTTTTATTTAATAAAATTTATATATTTTAACACAAGAAAGAAGGCTGATTGATGTACAAAGTATTCAAAAAATTTTTAGGAACGCTTGTACCGCTTACTGTGATCGCTGCGACCATTTGCAGCAGCTCGTCCGGAGTTTTTATGAACGCTGCAGCTGATTCCTCCTATCAGATGAAGGAGCTCTATGAGGCCGACACCTCCATAGTCGCCGCTCCCACCGTTATTACGGAGATTGACACGGAGAAAAAGCTGAATGCACTCAACACTGACGGCGAACGCACGCAGGTGGCGCGATTCGAGCTTGCCGACACCGCCTTGAATGTAAATATAGACGGTACTGAATATACGATAGCTCAGATTTTCGACGCCTGCGCTACCGCGGTGCTGCCGATGTTCACTACCTCCGACACCGCCACGGCAGAAGCGTTTGCAAATTATGTCGCCGATAACGGCATATATGATGTCATACTCGCATCTGACAGCACAGATGCGCTGTCTGCAGCGCATGACATCGAGGATTCGGCGATACGTTATGCCTATCTTGCCGGCGCAATTTCGGAGGATAACAGCGTGGCCCAAATTGCCCGCAATACTCATATCGGCGCAGCGAACATAGCCATAATCACTCAGGATGAGGCTGTAAGCAGGGATGACGCCGAATATCTCCAGCTGCGCGGCATAGCCGTGTGGCTCGATTCCGGCATTTCCAGCGACAGGCAGCGTGTCTGCGACGCCGTGGACTGCGGCGCAAACGGTGTCACGGTAAATGACTTTTCTGCGGCGTACGGCCTTTATGAAAATGTTCAGGATGAAACTCCTGTGCTGATACGCAGGTCATTTATAGTAGGTCACCGCGGGTCTCCGACCGCTGCGCCCGAAAATTCACTTGCCAGTTACCGAAAGGCTATTGAGCTCGGCGCCGACGCAGTTGAGACTGATGTGTATTTAATGCATGACGGCACGCTTATCTGCAATCACAACGGCACCATAGACAACTACACCACCGATGAAAATGCGACAGGCGCATTAACGGCACTTACATGGGATGATATAAGCGGGTATACTCTAAGAGCGAGAGGCGATTTTGACAGCGAGAAGTTCTGCCGCCTTGAACAGCTTTTTGAGCTGCTCCAGCAAAACCCTGATATTGTATCATTCGTGGAGATTAAGGATGCGAGGGAGCAGGCCGTTGCCGCGATAGTGTCGCTTATGGAGGAAATGGGCGTTGAAGATCAGATATTCTTTATCTCCTTCAGCTCAGCAGCGCTTGAATATGCAAGGGAATATGCTCCCTACTGCGGCACCGGATATCTGACGTCGGCCAAGTATGATGAGAGTCTGTCGGTAAATGAAAACCTCAAGGAGGTTATGGACGATATCGGCAGCATATCCGCCACCCCGGATTATAACTGTGCGACAGTAGCCACAAGCATATTCAATCCCGAGGCATCAAAGGCGGCCAGTCGTCGCGGTATTATCCTTCAGGCATGGACCATAAACAATCAGGAAAGCATAATTACTCTTGCTCAGCACGGCGTTACGGGTATAACGACCGACTATCCCACGTGGTCAAAGACCGCCGAAATACTTACATATCAAAGCATATCCGCAGATGAGCTTTTTCCGAATAATACAATTTTTATAGTATGCATCTGTGCGGCAGCTGTCATTGTCGCGGCAGCCGTAGTGACGGTATGTGTTATTACAGCTAAAAGGAGGAAAAAGAGCGATTAACGCTCTCACTCAGTCATATAGCTTTATGCATGCACCTGATGTGTTTCGGCAGCACTGTTCTTATCCGGCAAGGGCTGAGGCAGGCTACTCCCGATGCTTTGCAAGCATCGGAGGGCTTAACGTCTTCTTAAGTGCCTAAGTTTATACTATTCTTTAGCGTATTTGTATATTGTATAAATGCCTCCTGGTCTCTGGCAGAGCCAAAGACCGGGAGGCATTTTCTGATTTCCGTAATGCTGCTCAAGCACGGCGCGGCTGTTTTTGAAGTGACAGCCAAAGAGACTGCCGGACATTAATTAAGAAAGCAGCTTCATAACCTCATTGCGCGTGCGCGCGTCCGACTTCATTCCGCCTCTGAGCGCCGATGTTTTGGTCAGCGCGCCTGCTGCGCGGGCGCCGCGCATCGACATGCATAGATGCTCCGCCTCCACTACCACGGCAACGCCGCGCGGCTGAAGCACCTCCTCCAAAAAGTCTGCCACCTGCGACGTGAGGCGCTCCTGAAGCTGCGGACGCTTGGCAAACGAGCCGACTATCCTCGCAAGCTTTGACAGACCTATTATCCTGCCGTCCTTTGGTATATATGCAATGTGCGCCTTGCCTATAAAGGGAAGAAGGTGGTGCTCGCACATAGAGTAAAAGGGGATATCCCTTACCACCACCATTTCGTCCGGCGATTCCTCATTGAATATTTTAACATGGCGGCGCGGGTCCTCCTCAAGCCCGGCGAATATCTCCTCATACATGTTGGCAACGCGACGCGGCGTCTCTTTAAGGCCCTCTCTGTCGGGATTTTCGCCTATCGCCAGAAGTATTTCCCTGACCGCCATTTCTATCCTAAGCTTATCCATTTACCCACCCCGCAGCTAATGTGCAAAATTCTGATATACTCAAATATAACACACTGCGTCCGTATTTGCACTAAAAATATTAAATATTTATGCTCACTATACGGACAAAGGTCAGAAAATCTGCATATATACAATAATATTGTACCAAATTCCGCAATATATGTACGGCAAAGACGACAGCTGTATACAAAATATAAATTTATTTTTTACAATTACGTTTTTTGTCTTGAAAAAATCCTGTTTTATGGCATAATATTATGATGTATGGAATTAAATTGGGAGGGCGTATTTAATGAGTTTTCAGAGGAAGGATATCAAAATATTTTCCTGCAATTCAAACCGGCCGGTGGCAAAGCAGATTGCTGAAACACTCGGTCTTACTCTGGGAGATTCCGAGGTCTCGAAGTTTTCCGACGGCGAAATAAGTATTTCGATAGGCGAGTCGGTCAGGGGCTCGGATGTTTTTATTGTTCAGTCGACATGCGACCCGGTAAACGACAATCTCATGGAGCTGCTTATAATGATAGACGCCATGAAACGCGCATCTGCCGGCCGTATTACCGCCGTTATGCCGTATTTCGGTTATGCAAGGCAGGACCGTAAGGCCAAGGCCAGAGATCCTATCTCAGCAAAGCTGGTGGCCGACCTTATTACTGCCGCCGGCGCCGACAGGGTGCTTACGATGGACCTGCACGCGTCGCAGATTCAGGGCTTTTTCAATATTCCCGTTGACCATCTGCTCGGCGCGCCCATTCTGGCGAACTACTTCAGGAATACATATGACGACTGCTCGCAGTATGTGGTCGTTTCTCCCGATATGGGAGCCATTAAACGCGCCCGCAATTTTGCGCATTTTATAGAGACCGATACTCCCATTGCCATTGTCGACAAGCGCCGCCCAAAGGCGAATGTCAGCGAGGTTATGAACATCATCGGTGACGTTAAGGGCAAGAAGGTTGTTCTGGTGGACGAGCTTATTGACACCGCCGGCACGCTCTGCAACGCCGCAAAGGCAATTATTGAAGTCGGCGGCGCAACTGAGGTAATGGCCTGCGCAACGCACGGCGTGCTCTCCGGCCCCGCGCTCCAGCGCATAACCGACAGCTACATAAGCCGCGTCGTACTGCTGGACACCATTATGCTGCCGCCCGAAAAGCTTATTGACAAAATTACCGTGCTGCCTGTGGCCCCGTATTTTGCCGAGGCAATTGAGCGCATATATGAAAATAAGCCGGTCAGCACAATGTTCAGCTGAGCTTAGCTATTATTTCCTGCGGCCGGACGAAAATTACGCGTGCGCATTTTTACAGCATTTTCCGAACGGGCCGGCGGCCGTACGCCGACAAGCGTGCTTGCGGGTGTTAAGGCTATGCGCATGATGATGCTCAGTCAATTTACTGCCCGACACGGTCAGATTTTATGACAATATATGTAAGGCTTATGGTTTATCATAGGGTGGGGAAGCTTTTCCCCGCCCGTTATGTGTTGTCTGCACATCGTCCGACGCTCCGCAGCTCGGCTTGCCGTAATATGTCCTGATTTGCTTTTAAACAGCATGCGGCATCTTACTCCCGCGCCAAGGCCGGCGCAGGGATGCATGCTGCGCACAGGCGGCTGCTTTTGCCCGAATTATGCTCCGCGTACGGACAAACGGCTTCGCAAAAAACGGCCGTCATGTCTGTGAGCTTGGGTTTACATTGATATTGCCGCGGGCAGAAAGGCTCAAGCCGGCTTTCCAGAGCAGTATATCGGCATAGGATTATATTTGATGTCCTGCTGCGTTCGGCTCATTGGCTTACTCGTCTTCCGCAATGAGGGATATCAGCACCGCATAAACACAAGTACAGCAAAGAAAACCGATAGATATTCGCATTACATCAGTAAATTACGCATATAAAAAGGGGCCGGCAGGGTCCGCCAAAAACAAATACAGAGGTAAATGACATGCTCGGTATATTTAAAAGAGGAAAAATTGAATATATTATAGCAGGGCTGGGCAATCCCGGGCCGAAGTATGACGGCACCCGCCACAACGCAGGGTTCATGGTGATTGACGCACTGGCAAAGGAGCTTGGCGTGCAGGTAAACAAAACCAAATTCCATGCGCTTACCGGCGAGTGCGAAATAGACGGACACAGGTGCATGCTTGTAAAACCGCTTACTTTTATGAACAATTCCGGCGAAAGCATAAGGGACATTTCAGCCTTCTACAAAATATCCCCGGCAAATATTATTATAATATCAGATGACATATCTCTCGACGTAGGGCGCATACGCATAAGGCGGAACGGCTCGGCCGGCGGGCACAACGGGCTCAAAAGCATATTCGAGCTGACCGGCACCTCCGATTATCCCCGCATAAAGGTCGGCGTCGGCGGCAAGCCAAGCCCGGACTATGACTTAGTAAAGCATGTGCTCGGCAAATTCTCAAAGGAAGAAAGGGCCGTTTTGGACACGGCCGTGAAAAACGCATGCGGCGCCGTCCGGCTTATGGTAAACGGCGAGGTTGACAGGGCGATGAATCTTTACAACTGATTTTTGATATAAGAGATATAAGTCCCCCTGCGTTTCTAATTTAAGAAAACGGCACAGACAGCGCGGAACAGGGCATGTATAAAGCGAAAAGTCGAACAATATGCCGAAAACTAACACGGCGGATTTTCCTTTTCCATTGCTACAGCCGCCTCCTGCTGTCTTAAGAAGGAATCTCCACCCGCCTGCCTAAATTTTTGGCGCCATAAATTTTTTGCGCATGGCAGTTAATCGCATGGAGCTTTGTTTATAAAGATCTCCTTTCTGAATCTCGCGGGGCAAAGCTTTTGCATCTTAAGGGAAATGCACTGCTGCGTTCGCAGCATTTGAAGGGCGGCTGTGGCTTTCCGGCGGTTTTAGCCTTCTCTGCGTACTGTGTGTGGTAAATTCACGGACGCAGGGATAAAAATCCTGCGAACAGGTATATATAGATAATAACAGCTGAAAAGTACGGGCCGGCAAAGCTTTTTCCGGCCTAAACGGTGATAACAATGCAATTTATATTTAATAAGCTGAATACACTGCCGGAATACGCGGCGCTCAGGCGGTCTGCCGATGGCGGGGATTTTCCCATCGCCGTAACCGGTGCGGCGCATATACATAAGGCGGTGCTGCTTTCGGCGCTTCTCAAGGACTGCCGGCACAGCGGCCTGCTGCTTACTCCGACCGAGTCGGACGCCGCTTTGCTTAAGGAGGACATGGAGGCGCTTGGGCTTACGGCTCTTCTCTATCCTGCAAGGGATTTTATCTTTCACGACATATCGGGTGCGTCGCATGAATATGAGCATGCACGGCTTGACGTTCTCTGCCGCATAATAAGCGGCGACTTTGACGTATGCATATCGTCAATAGACGCCGCGCTGCAGTATACCCTGCCGCCCGAGCGGCTGAGAAAGAGTCTGTTTGATATAAGGCTCGACGACGACATAGACCCGACGGCTCTCTCCTCGCGCCTGATATCCGCGGGATACAAAAAATGCGAGCAGGTGGACGGTCCGGGGCAGTTTGCCGTGCGCGGCGGGATTATCGACATATTTACGCCGGGGCTCTCATCGCCTGTGAGAATAGAGCTGTGGGACACGGCGGTCGACTCGATAGCGATGTTCGACGTAATCACTCAGCGGCGCACCGAGCAGCTTAAAGCGATAACGATATCCCCCGCGCGGGAGGTGCTGTTTGAATCGGACGACGACCTTTCCGACAAGCTGCGCAAAATATATTCACAGCTGAACTCCGCTTCTCCCGCCGCCCGGAATATCGAAAAGTGCATCGACCTCATAGCTGCAGGCGCGCCGCCGGCCTCGTATGACAGGTTTATAGGCATAGCCTATGAAAAGCCGGCCACGCTGCTCGATTATATCGGCGGCGGGATTATCGCGGCGAGCGAATCAACGGCGCTCAAAGAGCGGTGCCGCACCTCTGACTGGCAGCTTGAGCAGGACATCCGCCAGCTGCTTGAGGAAGGCGTTATACTGCCCGAATACTGTGAGTTTGCCATGGGCTGGGACGAATTTCTGCGTCAGGCCGAAAAGCAGAGGCTTATCATTTTTGACACCTTTCCCAAGGGGCACTATGAAGTACATATAAAAAGCCTGCACAGCATTACGCTGCGGCAGTCCTCGCCGTGGAACGGCAGCCTTGAAATGCTTAAGGAGGATATCGAGTCTGTGCTGCACAGCGGCGGGGCATGTGCAGTGCTCGCCGGCACCGAAAGAGCCGCCGAGGCGCTCGCGTCGGATTTGAGCAACGACGGTATAGCGGCTGCATTTATTGAGCATCCGGACGATGCAAAGCAGGGTATGGTGACCGTCACCGCCGGCGGACTTTCGAGCGGCTTTGAATTTCCCGGCGGGAAATTCTGCCTTATAACCAAGGGAAAATATAACACTTCAAAGCGCACGCTGCGCAAAAAAAGCTCCTCCTCAAAGGGCATAAGCAGTCTTGAGGAAATAGGCAAGGGCGATTATATCGTCCATGCCGCGCACGGCATCGGCATTTACGACGGTGTTGAGAAGAAAACCGCCGGAGGCATAACGAAGGATTATATCAAAATAAAATACGCTAAGGGCGACGTACTGTATGTTCCGGTGACACAGTTAGACCTTGTATCAAAATATATCGGTCCAAGCTCTGAGGAGGGGCACGTCAAGCTCAACCGGCTCGGCGGCACTGAATGGGCAAAAACCAAGCGGCGCGTCAAATCGGCAGTAAAGGATTTGGCAAAGCAGCTTACCGCGCTTTATGCCCACCGCATGAGCATAAAGGGCTTCGCATTTTCTGAGGACACCGACATGCAAAGCGATTTTGAGCGCCGGTTTGAATATGAGGAGACAGACGACCAGCTCAGGAGCGCAGCTGAGATAAAGGCGGATATGGAACGTGATGTGCCGATGGACCGGCTGCTTTGCGGCGACGTCGGCTTCGGGAAGACAGAGGTGGCGCTGCGTGCCGCCTTCAAATGCATCGCCGACTCCAAGCAGTGCGCAATTTTGGTGCCGACCACCATACTCGCGCTCCAGCATTATCAGACGATAACGGCGCGTATGCAGGGCATGCCGGTAAACGTAGAGCTGCTCTCCCGCTTTCGCTCGCCAAAGCAGCAAAAGGATATTTTAAAGCGCATAAGATCCGGTGAGATAGATATTATAGTGGGCACGCACCGGCTTGTTTCCAAGGATGTTGTATTTAAGGACCTCGGTCTGCTTATTGTCGACGAGGAGCAGCGCTTCGGCGTCGCGCAGAAGGAAAAGCTTAAGGAAAGCTTTCCTGCCGTAGACGTGCTTACGCTCTCCGCCACGCCGATTCCGCGCACGCTGAACATGGCGATGTCGGGGCTTAGGGACATGTCGGTAATAGAAGAGGCGCCGCAGGACAGGCACCCGGTCCAGACATATGTGCTCGAATACGACTCCGGCATACTGCTGGACGCCATACGCCGTGAGCTGCGCCGCGGCGGGCAGGTTTATTATATACACAACAAGATTGATTCCATTGACAAAATAGCCGTACGGCTTGCCACGCAGTTAGACGGCGCGCGTGTTGCCGCGGCGCACGGCAGGATGAGCGAAAGCGAGCTGTCCGATATATGGCGAAGGCTGCTGGACCACGAGATTGACGTGCTCGTCTGCACGACTATAATAGAGACAGGCGTAGACGTGCCGAATGTGAACACGCTGATAATAGAGGATGCCGACCACATGGGACTGTCACAGCTGCATCAGCTGCGCGGCCGCGTCGGGCGTTCACCGCGCAGAGCTTATGCCTACCTCACCTTCCGGCGCGGAAAGGCGCTGACCGACATCGCCTACAAGCGGCTTGAATCCATAAGGGAATATACGGAGTTCGGCTCCGGCTTTAAAATAGCCATGCGTGACCTCGAGATACGCGGCGCCGGCAATATCCTCGGCGGTGAGCAGCACGGACATATGGAGTCGGTCGGTTATGATATGTATATAAGGCTGCTCAGCGAAGCCATCAGCGAGGAAAAGGGAGAAAAGTCCGCCGCAGCTGAAGAATGCTCCGTAGACATGCAGATACAGGCGCACATACCTGAGGATTATATTTGGGCAAACGCGCAGCGGCTGTCTATCTACCGGCGCATCGCAGACATACGCACTGAAGCGGATGCCGACGATGTAATGGACGAGCTTATAGACCGCTTCGGCGAGCCGCCGAAAAGCGTGCTTGGGCTTATCGATATATCATTGCTGCGCAGCCGCGCGGCTGCGCTCGGGATAACCGAGATAGTGCAGAAGGGGCAGAATATGCTCTTCTTCCCGCGCAAGCTTGACATGGAAAAAATATCAGGGCTTGTGTCCGCCATGAAGGGCCGCGTCATGGTAAGCGCCGGACAGCGGCCGTATGTGTCCGTAAAGATTTCCGGCGGGCCGTTTGACACGGCGCTGAGCGTGGTAGATGCCTTGTCAGCTCAAAACGGCAATCAGCAGGCTTAACCGCTTAGCCCGACAAAGCAGACGTGCTTAAAGCTTTCGCTTTGTGCAAGCTTCGTTCAAATGTGCTGTCTGCGAGTGTCGTCTGCTTGGCGTATGGGTGTAGAGTCAAGCGGGGACGATAAAGGTTTTCTGCGAAAAGTGCTGCGAAGGGTGATGAACTTTCTTTGCGGCGCAGTACTTTGACTCCGGCTTTACAAATGAATATATTATAAGGCCGCCGGCTAAGCCGGTGGCTTGAGTTTCCCTATAGAGGCCTATTACCGGCAAGCGGCTTAAAGTTTGCTCTGCTTGCATCACTTGCTCTTTGACCGGCAGGCAGGCAGGCAATTGGCCTCCTGAACGTGACTTCTCATCGCAGTCGGCTCGCTTTAATATGCGCTTGCAGCTAAATATTTTTACTCGGCACCTTCGCTGTCCAATACATTGATTTCAAAAGCAGAAAATCCCCCGCAATGCGAGGGATTTTTCACGTAATGGGCTGTTATACCGAAACGTATTGCGGCCTATATATGAACGTGAGCAGATATCACGCAAATTTTTCGGCCAGCCTGTCAAGGTCATCGTCGGAAATTGCATACTCGCCGTAAAAGAAGTACGATGTGTTATTTATCAAATTAAGCGCTTCTTCAGAAAGAGCCTCGGCAGACCCTCCTGCAATCATATATTTTGTCCTGCTTGTACTTAAACCTAACATATCCGTCGACAAGCCGATCCCTTCAAGCATAATATCCGTATATTGCTCTTTTGTGTCGCCCTCAACCGAGGCAATATTATCGCTTAAATTTTGTCTGTAGCCCTCAAACTCCTCCTCAAAGCTGTTATACGCCTCATATACGGCATCGGCATAATCATATAAATCGCTGTCGGTTATCTCATCCGCCCTTTCAAGCTCTGCAAACGCGGCGTCAAATTTCTCAAACAGCTCTGTTATGAGCTGCTCTCCGTCCGCGTCAAGGCTGTACGCTTCGGCGACCTCTGCCCGCACCGCTTTCCCGCCGTCGCACGAGCAAGGAAGCACCGCAATCAATACGGCCAAAAACATAGCTGCATATTTTTTCATTTTTTCCATATTAACCCTCCTGTTTGACATTCACTGAATGTTATATTTACTATGAATATAGCATATAATTTAAAAAATGACAAGCACTAAATGTCAAATTGAGGAATTATATGTTTATAAACAAAAGCAGCGACGGCAAAAATAATATATGCGGGGTAAATGTTGCAAAGTTCCGCAAGGAGCTTAAAATATCGCAGCGCGAGCTTGCCGACCGCTTGCAGCTTATCGGCCTTGATGTTGACAAAAATGCCGTTCAGCGCATTGAAGCCGGAAAGCGCTTTGTAACGGATATCGAGCTTATTGCAATTTCAAAAGTACTTAACAAGACATTTAGCGAGCTGTTAGGCGTGGATTAGCGCCTTAACTGTTTGATTGCATAATTGTTTGACTTATCACTATTTGCCGATGCAAATCCATTTCTTGTTTATATATTTAAACATCCAAACCCCCGCCTGACAGGCGGGGGTTTGGACTGTCTGCTATTTCTCTGCGGCGCTCCGGCGGAGGCGAGCTGAAAGAGCCGCTGTAAACATATTTATAAACAGACAGCGCCAAATAAAGCGTATAAAATATTGGAAAAACCTATAACCGTCTGCCGCTGCATTTGTCCGTACGCACTTAAACACATGATGCCGTAATAATACCGTTTGCCGTTCAAAACGGCGAGCCGCCATATCTTCCATAACTGATACAGCCCACCCGATAACGGGTGGGCTGTAAATTTTGCCGCTGTCAGGCGCAGGGAAACATGCCGGTAAAATTATATAGCCGTCCAGCCGCCGTCTACCGAAAGCAGCTGGCCTGTGGTATAGGACGAAGCGTCAGATGCAAAGTAGAGAAGCGCTCCGTCAAGCTCGCCGTCGCGGCCGGGGCGTCCCATCGGGCAGCGCATCTGTATTACCTTTAAAAAGCCGTCGTCGCCTATTACGCTCGAGGTCATCTCGGACGGGAAGTACGCCGGCCCTATAGCATTTACGGTTATGCCGTATTTTGCCCATTCAATGGCAAGCTGCTTCGTCATCATCTCTATACCACCCTTTGTGGTGGTATATGCCGACAGCGGAAGCTCCATCATACCAACGGTCGAATGGATTGAACCAATCATAATGATCTTGCCGTAGCCGCGCTTTATCATGCCCCTGCCTACCTCGCGCGAGAAATAATAGGGCGCGTCGAGATTGGTGTGCATCATGGTCGTCCATATCTCGTCCGACTGCTTCTCGGCATTGTCGAACAGCCCGACGCCGGCGTTGTTTACGAGTATATCTATCTTGCCGAAATAGCTCTCCGCATCGGCGACCGTCTGCTTTATCTGCTCAATATCCGTCACGTCGCACTTATGCATATAGCAGCGGACGCCGAGCTTTTCGACCTCCTCCTTGACCGCGCTGAGACGCTCCTCGCGGCGCGCGACTATTGCAACATCAGCTCCGGCGCGGGCCAGCGCCTTTGAAAACTGTACGCCCAGTCCGGACGATGCGCCGGTAACGAGTGCCGTTTTGCCTTTTAAATCAAAAAGATTTTCCATAAATTTAAGCTCCCTTCAAGTGAAAAGTATAGTAAAACGCTATACTTAGTTTACCACAAAAAAGAAGCTTTTCTCATTTAACATGTAAATTTTTTCTAAATTTTTCCCTCTTATTACGTCTGACGCTTTGCCTATATATTGCCGGATTATTTATCTGCAGGCAGGCTTTCTGCGGTATTTACCTTTCTGAGCATACCGACCCCGCCGAAGCCAAACCTGCTCGATGGATAAGCCATAAGCAGCACAAACAGCAGCGGCGGCTGAGGGCCTATGAGCGTACAGTCGGTTATGCCGTGTATCAGCACGCCGGCCGTTATCGCTATCACCATAGCCGCCCCGGCCCAGTTGGTTTTATGACTCTTGGCATCGCCGCAAGCATCCCTAATATTTCCGGCAAAATAAATAACCAGAAGCGCGGTGCCCACAATGCCGAAGCTCATGAGAAACTCAAGCGCTATATTGTGCGCGTGGAGCTGCATTGCTGCACCGTACTGCTCATATACAAACAAAAACGAGAGCGGTCCGCGTCCGAACAGCGGACGGTCGGCTATCGCCTGAAGCGCGGTGTCCCATATGACCTTGCGGACGTGGTACGTCCTCCCGCCCAAATCCTCAAGCCGCGGGAAAAGACCGCTAACCGTAAACGCGGCGATTATAAGCGCTATTACAACGCCGAGCGATATGAAAAAAGCCTTTCGCCTGCCGTTTACCAGCAGCAGGATAAGAAGTCCCACAAACAAGGGTATAAAGGCCGAGCGGCAGTTCGTAAAATACAGCGCAAGACCGTTTAACAAGAATACCGCCGCATAAAAGCACCAAGCCTTATGCGCGGTTATGAGCTTATGTATGCATATAAGCATGACGAACACGCATATCGTGGCAAAATAGTTTGCGTTTATATAAACGGACATTGGACGGTACGACGCGTCGGAGTAAGCAAAAAATGCGACTGCCTTTTCTATATAAGACACTGTCACGCCCAAAAGGCTCGCCGCACAGGCGATATCCAGCACAAATTCGTAGAGCCTTTTTGTCATGCATATTCTGAAGAAGGCCGACGCGGCGATTATCATACATATCACGGCGCCGCAGCCGAGGCCCAGCAGGTTGCCGCAGCAGGCCGGCACAACGAGCATAAGCGCCATAAGAAGCAGTGTCAGCGGCCAGAGCGGAAGTCTTAAAAACTGAGAACGTATCTCACGTTTTATAAGAAAATATACAAATACCGCAATGAGCGCGGCGGCGCCAAAGGGTATCGGCAGAAATACAGCTATGGCAAAAAGCACGATAAGCACGGCTGAGGCCGAGGCAGTACCTGCTCTGTTTTCCATAAATTTTTTTATATGCGAAATGTTAATCACGACCCTGTGGTTTTGATAAACGGCATCCATTCGCCGGTCACTGCCGGGAGCGTAAAGCGGCAGTAAAGCCGCTTGGCCGCTGATGTCCCATGAAGCTTGCTGTACTCATGTGCGGCGGTATCTCTACCAGCATGTGCATGTGCTTCGGGCAGCATCCCTTCTCGATAACTGTCACGCCCTTCGTCTCGTACAGCTCTCTCGGGATTTTCCTCACTGCCAAGTTTATTTTTCGCCGGGCAAAGCAAATTCACAAAAAAGATTATATCAAACACGTGTCTTTTTTTCAACAGAGCCGGCAGAGACAATTATGTATACGGATATTGTCTTATTCGTCCGCAGGACAGCTTTATTTAAGACGCGGCCCTCTTTTTTGTTGATATGGCAAATCGTGTCTGCTATAATGTAATATATAAAAATTTTGCCTAAACTAAGCTTAAACGCCGCGGCGGCCATTACGGCGCCGGCCGGGGTCCGGCGGTATTTCAGCCAAATATCAGCAATATATTAATTGAGGAGCGTATAAATGGGTATAGAGTCGTCAAAGCGAGTTGTGGTAAAGGTAGGCACGTCTACCCTGACCTTTGCCAACGGGAAAATGAATTTACAGCGCATAGATAAAATAGCACGCGTGCTCAGCGGGCTTAAAAATTCCGGCAGAGAGGTTATTCTTGTAAGCTCCGGCGCCATTTCCGTAGGCTGCGGCGAATTAAGGCTCAGTCAGCGCCCGCAGACGGTGGAGGGCAAGCAGGCGGTGGCGGCCGTCGGCCAGTGCAACCTCATGTCTATCTACGACAGGTGCTTTTCGGAATATTCTCAGGTAGTGGCGCAGATACTGCTCACCAGCGACGTGATTGACGACAGCGTGATGTATAAAAACGCCTGTAACACCTTTGAAGAGCTTATAAAAATGGATGTAATACCCATTGTAAACGCAAACGACACCGTCTCCACCGCCGAGACGGAGATGGAAAACGATTTTCTTTCGGCAAACGTCGCAGTGATAACGAAGGCGGATGCGCTTATAATTATGACCGACACCGACGGCCTTTACGACAGCGATCCGCGCACTAATAAGAACGCAAGGCTTATTCCCATAGTAAAAAGCATAGACGACGAGCTTATGAAGTCTGCGGGGAGCAAGGGCACGCCGCGCGGCACCGGAGGCATGCGCACAAAGCTTGAGGCGGCGCGCTTCGCGATGCGGCATAACATTTACACGGCTATTATTTCCGGCGAGGATCCGGCGCTGATATACAGCGTTCTTGAGGGCAAGCCGGCAGGCACGCTTTTTGATATATCCGGCAATGAGTAAACAGGCCTTTGCCGTGATAAGCGCCTGTTTCCGCCTGTTCCCGGCGGTTTAGCAGAGCTGAGGCATGGCTTTGGCGGCCTGCAGCACGTATGCGGCATTTTATCGGCCTTTTGCCGGGACGCATGATGTAAGATAATACTTATAATATCAGGCGGAGGTTATATATACGACGCCGAAGAGCTTTACAAATAACAGCGGCTATGCTGCTGCGCTTAAGTAAGGAGGAAAAACAGTGTTAGATATCTTAGAAATTGGAAAAAGAGCAAGGGAAGCGGCAAAGCAGGTGAACATCGCCGCGCTTGACGTACGGAATACAGCGATTTCCAATATTGCCAGGGCAATAAATGAAAGCCGGGGATATATAACAGAGCAAAATGAAATAGACATAAAAAATGCTGAAAAGGGCGGAATGAGTCCCGCCATGATAGACCGCCTGCGCCTTACCGGGGCCCGGCTTGACGGCATGGTAAAAAGCATGGGCAAGATAGTGATGTATCCCAACCCTATAGGCCGCGCCGAAAGCGGCACCACGCTTGACAACGGTCTTAAGGTAATAAAGACGCGCGCACCGCTTGGTGTTGTGGGCATGATTTTTGAATCGCGGCCCAACGTCTCGGTCGACGCGGCGGCGCTCTGTATAAAATCCGGAAACGCCGTTATACTGCGCGGCGGCAAGGAGGCAATACACTCCAACCTCGCGCTGGCCGAGGTCATGCGCCGTGCGCTCAGCGATGCCGGCCTGCCGGAGGATACTGTACAGATGGTCGAGAACACCTCCCGTGAGGAGGCCGAAAAGATGATGAAGCTCAACGGGTACATAGACGTGCTCATCCCCCGCGGAGGCGCCGGGCTGATAAACGCCGTCTTAAAGGCCGCAACCGTGCCGGTTATCGAGACCGGCGCCGGCAACTGCCACGTTTACATCGACGCCGGCGCCGATATAGACATGGCGGTCAATATAATAGACAATGCCAAGACCTCACGTCCGTCGGTGTGCAACGCGGCCGAGACGCTGCTGGTGCATGAGGGCATTGCTGAAGCGGTGCTTCCAAAAATAAAGGCAAGGCTGGATAAGAGCAATGTCGAGCTGCGGGGCTGCCCCAAAACGGCAGCGCTGCTCGGCGACTGCGTAATTCCCGCGACCGAGGAGGACTATTACACCGAATACAACGATTATATTCTGGCGGTAAAGGTCGTAGGGTCGCTGGATGAGGCGATAGAGCACATAAACAAATACGGTACAAAGCACAGCGAGGCCATT
The DNA here is from genome assembly GCA_944412495.1 of uncultured Clostridia bacterium. Lineage (GTDB taxonomy): Bacteria > Bacillota > Clostridia > Oscillospirales > Acutalibacteraceae > Timburyella. The sequence continues at coordinate 69,189 of CALYBL010000032.1, forward strand.
GTGACAAGGGACTATAAAAACGCGCAGAGGTTTCTTGACAGCATCGACGCGGCCGCCGTTTACGTCAATGCCTCTACCCGCTTTACCGACGGCGAGGTGTTCGGCCTCGGTGCGGAAATAGGCATAGCGACTCAGAAGTCTCTGGTGCGCGGGCCTATGGGTGCCGACGCACTCACCTGCACGAAATATCTCATATACGGCGACGGTCAGGTGAGATAAGCCATACTCGGCCTTGAGTTATATATGCCGGATATGAGCATATATTCCGTACGGCACATTCTTCGTCAGCGCGGCTGTTATGCATAAAAATGGCAAAGCGCGCCTTCAGAAGAATATCCGTAAATGGCGCCGTTACTTAACAGCATTAAGTCTGCGTAAAAACCGGTGAAAGCACGGCAGGACTGTAATCACAGCGCTTGCGGGTGCAAGCGCCGGACGGTGCGGCTGCATAATAAAAATAATATCGGAGCCGTAATTGTGGAGGAAATATGAGCAACGACAGCATGAGCAAAAAAGAAAAAAAGGAAATGGTAAAGGCACAGCTCAATGAGCTTATACGCTTAAAGACAGAGGCTCTTTCCACCGAAAACAGTATGCTCAGGGAAAAAACAGCTCAGCTTGAAAGGGAGCTGGAGCAGCTGCGCAGCGAAGGACAGGAGCCTGTCTCGGAAGAAAGCCTGAGCCGGCGGGCCGGCATGATAATTATTGACGCGCAGAAGACTGCGCAGAAAATCATAAACGACGCCAAAGAAAAAGCCGACTCGATTGCACGGGAATCAGAGTACAGACTATCCTCTCTGCAGTCAAGCGCAAAGGCGGCAGAACGTGCCGTGCTGCGCCTCAAAGCGGCAAGTATGACGACAGAAGAATCGCTTGACGAAAGCCTTAAGGAAATACGTGACGTTATAATGTCGCTCGAATCGGGAATATCCGAATAGCATGCCGCTCTGTTCAGGACGGCGAGGCGCACGTCAAGCCCGGCGCCTCAATTAGTCACTATGCCCTATCCGTGCGCAAAGCATAGTATAGCCGTCCTGCCCGGCATTGTATTTGCCGGCGAGCGCAAATATCCAAGAGATAATCCGGGTATTTTCCCTGCTGTAAAAGTGCGCTCCGGCCTAAATTTTGGCGGCAAGCTATACAATACCGCAGCTAACGCAATCACTGAATACGCTTTTTTAAAAAGCATTATTTGATTAACGTGAAATCGGAGATAAGAGATATCGTTATATATAATTACCTATTTTGCGATCAAACTGCCGTATAGGAAATAAAATTTAAGGAGTGGGTCGAAAATGATGAATTGTCCTTATTGCGGTCAACAAAACCCGGGAACAAATATGTTTTTCAGCAAGTGAGGAGCAAATCTTTTTCAGGCAACTTCAACGAATTATTTACAACAAGCACCGACGGCGCCGATCGCAAAGAAAAAGGTAAACTGGTGGGCAATCTTTGGAATCATCAGCGGTGCATCTTCTGTAATATGCGGAGCGATACTATCTCTTTTGACAAGTGATGTTTTTATGACCTCCACTTCGTATAATGGAGACTTTTATGCAGATACTTCTTTGCAGCTTTATCAGCTCTGACTTCATCTAAGCAATATTGGAACAATCCTTTCGTTTGGATTAAGCAGTATTTTGGGCGTTATGAGTTGGTCTATCATTTGTTATTTTACAGGAAAGCTTATAAGTAAAAAATAAGGAGTGAAAAAAATGGCGGTTAAACCTTTGCGTTGTCCACATTGCGGTGCAGTAATTGAAACCTTTGACGAAACCATGAAAAAGGGATTTTGCCCGTTCTGTGATACGTTAATTGAAGACGTGCAGCAGCGGCAGACGGAAGCAACAGCCATGCATATAGCATATGCGGTGCAGAGCAAAAGCAAGCCGGAAAAAAGGTTTCGCGGAATCTTTAGATTTGCTTTTGCATGTTTAATTTCAGCATTATCCATAGTGTTTATGTTTGCGATGTGGCAGAATAACTATGGACCTTATTCTTTCCGAGAGATACTGCAATTTCAATGTATACCATATGTCGCTCTGCTCATAGGCGGTTTGGGTTTGTTCATATGGAGCATAGTCGGATTTTTTGTGGATCTGCAATTATCCAAACGAGGCCCTGTATCAAAAAATTTATCTTTAGCTGCCTTATGTTTATCGATAGCTATCTTGGCAGTCATTCCAATACTTGGTGTATACAGTAATTATCGTTATGAAGCAACCAGTCCTAAAGGCCAATTGATTCAAGCAGGAATCAATAAAGATGAGATTGAAACCGTATTGGCTGATCTGGAAAAATTCGGATTGTATGATCCTTCAAAAGAAAGTACTTATGTAAGAGGCTGGTCTTTTGAGGTTCAACCCAGTCAAGAAGCGAATTTATTTTATCTGACAGCAGAGGATTTTATGTTGAAATATGATTACCCGAGATCAAATGATTATTATATTAGAGTGATCAACGGACGTATAACAGAAATCCAAGGTGTCAATACAGGCATATATATCGTTGAAAACGGCGCCTTGACCGACAATTCACTCGGAAAACGGCATTTGATTTATGAATACCAAAGCAAGAGCTATGAATTGTGGAGTATGGAAGTTATTAAAGATCAGCTAAAATCCCCGTCAACGGCAAAATTTATTTGGAATACTTCAAGTAGGAGCAATGATAAAAACGGCACAATAACTATTTTTGGTACAGTAGATGCTGAAAATAGCTTCGGAGCAATGATGCGAGAAGAGTTTTCTATCACCATGACAGCATATACGGATGAGGAAATAAGAGAATTGGATACAGAAGAATATATAATCTGTCGAATGTCGTTATCCTTTCCTTTGTCAGATTGATTTAAATTGATATTTACTGCGAAAGGACATTTAGTTTATCAACAATGAAAAAGTAAAAATAACCGTGCTCAAAACCACGCTTGACAAAGAATTGGCTGAGGAATACGGCATAAATGGACTCACCGCCTGCCCGATGATGAAAGCAGGGCAGGTGTTTTATGCCGACTATGCCAAGCCCGACGGCTTCTGCGATGAAGCGTGGAAAGCAATATATCAATATGTCTTTGCTCTCGCTCACGGGGCGGGAGATGGGCTGTTTTATTACGGCGACTGGATAAGAAAGCCCGGCGTTGCCATATGCAGCTGCAACGACGGGCTGCGCCCCGTGATATTCAAGCTGGAGTCAACGGATGAGGAATCGCTCATTGATTACACTCCCGTCAGATAATAGCAGTGCCCGGCATCGCATAGACCGTGGGAGGGTGCGCTGACAGCCTGACGCTTTAGAGGTATATATCTTTATTATGTCATCTGTTGCTCATCGCATTAACCAAGAAATTAAACGGCGGAAGTAACATCTGCTTTTTGTATCCGATATCTGCTCTCCTTAGAAAAACTGCCAATAAAATTTTTGTACCTGCTTTTTACGGAGCCGGTCGTCCGACTTAAGAACAAGAAAAAGTGCACCGCAGCCCGCGGTGCACTTTTATGCTTTAACGGCGGTGTCCATTTTCGCTTAGAACCGCCGTAATTTACATATAAAAGCACCTCTCTTTAACGATTCATTTGCAAAGAGCGGTGCTTTTTGTTATTCATATTTTTTTCGGTTTAATCCTAAGCCGTTCCGCCTGCCGGAATCCGCCCGCAGCCGCGGCGCTTAATTTACTCGTCAGAATTCTTATCTTTCAGCATGCGTATAAGATGCAGATGCCTTTCAAAATTATCCCTGTACTGCTTTTTGAGCACCGACAGTATTATTCCGCAGAAGAAGTTAATTATCGCCACAACGGCCAGCGCGCTTATAACAATGAGCGTCGGGAACTGCAGCACCTGTCCCGTCCTTATAAAGCTGACAAGTATGGGGATGAAAAAGCACAGAAACACAATCAGAAGCAGCAGCGATATAAGCCCAAAGAAAACAAACGGCTTGGTGTCCCTGAAAAGGCGGCCTATCGTGGTAAGTACCTTAAAGCCGTCGGAGTAGGTGTTAAGCTTTGACTCGCTCCCTTCAGGGCGGTCACGGTACTCAATCGGCTCCTCTACTATGCGGAAATTATTGTCCAGTGCAAATATCGTCATCTCCGTCTCTATCTCAAAGCCCTTGGATACCACGGGGAAGGATTTTACAAAGTCCCTGCTGAAGCCACGCAGTCCCGTCATGATATCATGCAGCTTTGCACGGAAAAGCAGATTTATAAGCCCCCTTACGAGCACATTTCCCACATTGTGAAAGGGACGCTTATTCTCCGTAAAATACGTCGAAGACAGCCTGTCGCCGACGGCCATATCGGCGCCCTCGTCAAGCACGAGCTTTTCAAGCTGCGGCGCAAACGACGCCGGATAGGTGTCATCACCGTCCGTCATAATGTAGCAGTCGGCCTCAATATCGCGGAACATTGCACGAACAACGTTGCCCTTGCCCTGCTTGCGCTCATATCTTACAATGGCGCCCGCCGCCTTTGCTATCTCTGCGGTGCCGTCCGTCGAGTTGTTGTCGTATACGTATATATCCGCATGCGGGAGCGCCTTCTTAAAATCCTCCACGACCTTCTTTATTGTTTTAGCCTCGTTGTAACAGGGAATAAGTACAGCCGTCTTCATTAGTTTCATCCTTTCTTTTTGTCAAAATACGGCCTTATGCGGTAAAGGGCAAAGCGCTTTGCCACATAGTTCCACACCATTACTATAAGCGTGACGATTACCTTTGCAATAGCGGCCGGCATAAACATCATGAACAGCAGCATAAACACCTCCGTAAGTCCAAGCCCGATTATGCTCGAGCCTAAAAAGACCACCTGGGAGGCGGCATTCTGCTTGCCGGCATCCTCAAACACCCATAATACACATATAATATAATTCAATATAACAGACAGTATAAATGCCGCAGCAATGCACACCCAGTCCGGCAGGGACGTAAAATGCATAAGCAGCATCATGGTGCCCCAGTCAACGGCGAAGCAGATGACGCCGCACGCCGCAAAGCGGAATACCTCAAGCGCACGGCCGTGCATTGTGTAGCGCTTGGCCTTTATAAAGGGCAGCGCAAGCAGCAGCGGACACATAACAAGCAATGGAAAAATGTATCTTATGCACGCAACCGGGCCGAGCAGCAGGCTGCCAATAAACACAGCCAGCATGGCGAGCGGAATAAGCAGTGAAAATTTTCGCTGTCTGAATATAACTGCTATGCATAATATGACCGCCCACACCGGCATATAAATGCTCACCAGCGATGAAAGCACAGGGATATTGCCAAACGAGTCCTGCCCCACCTTCATAAGATAATCATAATAGGCCGGGAAAAGGCTGTGCTGCTCAACAGGTATTTCGGGAATGGTATGGAAGCTGTCAAGCACGCTCCAATTATGTGTTGTTTCTACGCTCGGATACCAGTACGCATCTGTCAAATACGCAAATGCGTCCGCATATATTCCCGGATGCTCAAGCCCTATCTCCAGCCATATTTTTATAAAACCCGCCGGGTCTTCGGCAAATGCCTCATTATTAAAATTGTCCTTTACCGGGTCTGATATTTCGGGAACATAGGAATTCCATACTGATTCAGGTATATATCGGCTTATTGTCTCTTTTTGCTCCTGCGTTATGCTGTCTGGCTCGGTATTTATCACGCGTGCTATCTGCTGTATAGGTACACTGAGCATTTCCTGAGATTTGCTGGGTATTATTCCCAAAGCGTCCGATACCGGGCCGAAAAAGACTAAAAGCAGCAATATTGCCGCCACGAGAGTAGCACCTATTTTTACAAAATGCTTTCTTCCCACCCAAATCAAAAATGGCGCCGCAATTATAAGCAGATATATGCCCTGATTCCTCATTAATGCCATCAAAATAGCTGTCACTGCGTATCTTATCATCAGCCAGGGACTGCCTGCGAATTTGTCCGGATCACTTATAAGATCTATGGTAAACATGACCAGCAGCAGTAAAAACGCACTGAACAAAACGTCTTTAGTCGTCGCAAAAGCAAATATCTGTATTATTGGGTTAAGCGCCAGAAAGGCGACAGATAATATTATTATGAGCTTAGGTATGCGGTATCTGCAAAGGAATACGCCCAAGTAAGCCAGTACTCCCGCAAAAATCAGCGCCTGCAATATGCCATATATGAGCAATCCTGCCTCGTTTGAGCCGAATACGCTGTTTCCGATATTAAAGCACAGTGTCAAAAACAAGGTGTGCGCGACCGGATAATGTGCATCCATTTGTCCTTCTAATAATATCTGTGAGAGCTGCCATGTGCTGTCATAGCACATGTATCCCGGAAAAAGCGCTAAAAATGCCGGTATCCACAGCACAACAATAATCCCAAAAAATATAAAATAAAGCCCTGTTCCCGGTTTTTCCAGACGTCCGGCAAGCAGCTTGGTCTTGTCCGCCTTATAAAGCCATTTTTTTACATACGGAGCTATTATAAACAGTATGCGCAAAAGTGCTGCCATTACAAGCGTCAGTGCCAGAATGTTTATATAGAGATAAGGCTTGTCAAGCGGCAGTGAGCCAAGCGCAGTAAACGCCGCTCCTGCACTGGTAAAGGCTGCAAATATCCCGCCGAACACCCCGCATATAACCAAATCTCTAAAAGTTATTGATATGAGGGCCGCCCAGAACATAACTGCAAATACGGCAAACCACAGCACGGCAAACACACTGGCGGAATTTACCAGCGGACCCGAAGACGTAACATAGCCAATGCTTAGCCCCGCGGTGCTGAATATGGCCATAATAAAGCTTATTGCCGGCACCGCTATGCTTTTTATGCTCTTTTTATCTTTTACAGAATCATTGCTCCGCATAGTTCACCTCATATATTCTCCTGCTGAGGTCCTGCTCACTGTATACAAGGTCAAATGTGCATTCATCGCAGTCGAACGCTTCAATGGCCCTCGGCGTAAAAATATATTTTATTCCGAATTCGTCAAGGTCGTGTACGTTAAGGCTCAGCTGTATAAGGTCTGTCTGCATGAGCTGCACTGTGGTTGGAATATCATTTACCAAATTCACGGATATATGCGCATATCTGTTGTATATCTCCTCATACTGCCCAGTTGGGTCTATTTTACTCCATATATCGGAATTGCAGTAGGTGTTTGTGGAGTTCAGAGTGGGTGCGCCATTCATGGCGACAAAATTGCCTTCTACCCACGATCCGCTTTCGGCTATCCATATTCCGCCGTCCTCCTGCTGTATCTGACGTATCGCCTGGCTCAGCCGGTTATCATCGATAACGTCCATGCCGCTGCGCACCGGGTTGACAAGTCCGCCGGCAAACAGCATGGTGATGCACATTGCAGCACAGAAAGCGATCTGTATACGTTTGCTGTTGTGCAGCGCAAGAAAGAAAAGCACCGAACAAACCACCGCCAATATGACTATATATATGCTCTTGAGATATTCGCCGTAAACCAGACGCTTGCCATAATAAGCTACGGCTACACCCATTATCATCGACGCAGGTATCGTAATATAAGCCTTGAGATGGTATTTGCGTACCGCCATTGACCTTATAAGCATTATCACATTTGCAAAAACAAGCGCTATAACCGCTCTGTTCGCCTGGGAATTGCTAAGCAGCGTGACTTTGGCAAGCGCTTCCGGAAATCCCAGCACAACATACGCTCCCAAAAATATCTGCAATACCCACATAAGCAGCAGCAGTTTGTCCTTTACCTTATCCTTGAACAGTACCAGCAGCGATAAGATGAGCCCTATGGGGAAGAGGTCGAAAAAGCTGGAGAGTTCCGACTCGTTTGCCGGCATATTGGTGGTGGTTATGGGCAAAAGCAGGTTTGCCGGATATCTGAAGAAGTAGGAAAGACCTATCCCGCCAATTTCCACACGGGCACCCGGATACGCCGAATTCATTACCGCCTGTATTGTGTCCCATGAGCGTACTACTATAAACAGCATACAGCAAGCAAGCAAGATCACGCTGCCGGCAATTATCGGAATATCTTTTTTTGCGCTGAATTTGAATTCTTTATAGCGTTCAATTATTATCCATATACCGACAAGCAGGAACACATAGAAAAACGGTATCTGCCACGCGGGGTACATTACTAATATATACGCCCCGCCAGTTATGACAAAGCCTATGCCGCACAATATGCGCTGCCAGTATTTTGTCGTCTGCATATAAACAGCCACGCAAAGTATTATGCCCTGTCCGTATATAAGCATTTCCGGAAAGGAGTTGGCTCCAAACCACCACTGCACAACCGGAGCAAAGGCTACCATAGCGGCATAGGTAAGCGACAGCAACTTGTTTCTTTTTGTTATAAGCATACCCATTTCAAACGAAACCAGTATGAGAATGACAAGCTTGCCTACCCAGTAAAACGCCATACCGCGCGCCGGACTTAAAAATAAGTACCCTATCTGAAACGGACGGAATATTATTGACCAATCCATTACCGGCTGACCATATACAATATACATATCCGTGCTTCTGCCGCGGAATATGTCGCCGAACACAGAAAAGTCACTATAATACTGGGACAATGTCATCGGTGTATGGACCGCCCATTCATCAGAGCGCACCGCCCTGTCCTGCCCTAAAAGAACCCCAGTATCGGATATGTTCGGGTCAGGCATAAAATCTTTCCACATTCCTATTGATGACCCGCTTATTTCAAACACAACAGCAAGCAGAATTACGCCTATGCCCAACGGCCAGCGGAAGCGATATATAAATTCTCCTATCTGTCGGCCGAAAAAATAAAGCGCAAAGCATATGGCTGCAATGCCGACTACAAGGATAGTCATACGAAGAATATTAAGCGATGACAGCAATTTGGAAGCAATATACGAAAAATCCCCTCCATCTCCGGAGAAGCCCCCTACCAAAACAAGATATGCCTCGGTAAAAGCTCCAAAAAACACCGCGAATAATATCATCAGCACTGCATGGACTATCTTGAGCGGCCGTATCTTTTGCTTTTTTATCTGGCTCATATACTTTTTCACTCCACTGCATTTATATGGTGATTTTTAACTTTTATTTCCAGCACTTTATCCTACATATTATATCAGCAGGCGCAAATACTGTCAATTAAGAAAAGGCTTTATGCTAAAAGCGCACACGATCACACCTTTTAAGTTTATTGCTCCCACTCAGTAATATGATGATTCGCCTTTTCGGATATTATACATTTACAGTGCTTTGACATGCCTGCCGGCTTTTAATTTTGGCACCTCTCCCGGCGGCACTCTGCATAAACCCCGCCGCTAAATTTTTTGTGCAGCATAAAGCTTTTGTGAAATATTCGCCCGTTTTATGCATATATATTAAAAGTAAAACGGGAGGTGAATTTCACCGTGTTTGTAGCGCTGAATACAGTGCAGGAACGCAAAGGCCGCCATTCAGGAAAGCGGCTTTCCGGGATATGGCGGATATTTCATAAAACAAGGCTCTCTATCAGAGAGGCACGAGCCGGAGACGTAAAATATTTTATAATAGACGTCCCCGTTAAAAACGGCCGCATCCCATGGGACAAAGTATACAATGCGGCCGGACGAGAGGCCAGCCGGCTTATTATTCCCGAAGGAATCGTTCCGCCTGCGGGAAGCCATATAAAGCCATATGACCCGTCTGCCTTTCTTAAGCACGTGTTTTACAATACCGTTTTCAGCATACTAAAGCGTCTGAACATATCTCCCGGCAGGCTTGTTATAGGCTTATACGACCCATATGCAAAGGCTGCACCGGCCGCTCTGGAGCTTCTTAAATACTGCCGGCATTTAAAGGTTGTTACGGCCTCTCCTGAAAAATACGACAAATACTGTGAAAGGGCCATGGCGGAATACGGCGCCGGGATGATAGTTTCCGATATGTGCGAAGCCTTTGAGAGCTGCGGTATCATTGTCGCTCCCGACGGCTGCGCGGGCTGCCGCTATTATCCGCATAACGCGCTTGTTTTCGACATCGACGGAATAAGCGGCTATACCGTCACTAAGGAATGCATACGGCTGCCCAAAATGTACACCCTCTCCATGCCGACGAGAATAAGCGAGGCCGTCTTTGCAGCGGCGCTTTACGAGCGCGCAAGAGTCCGGCAGATAGGAAGCATACTCCCGCTTTTTATGGTCAACAACGGCAGAAAAATATCGATATATGATATACTGTGTAGTATCCCGGAGGATTTAGGCAAATCGGATATAAAATTTATCTCTTGACATAATAATATCATTTAATTATAATATAGGTTATTATTAATTAAGCGTTAAGCTTTAAATAGATTAGGAGCAGCATTAGAATGGCCAAACAGATTATTCTTACCGATGATGGTTTAAAAAAATATGAGCAGGAGCTTGAAGAGCTTAAGACTGTTAAAAGGAAGGAAGTAGCGGACAAGATAAAGGTTGCGCTTTCCTTCGGCGACTTATCGGAAAACAGCGAATATGACGAGGCTAAAAACGACCAGGCAAAGCTTGAAGCCAGAATAGTTGAGCTTGAGGCTATGCTTCAGAACGCCAAGGTCATTAACGAGAGTGACCTGTCCACCGATACTGTCAATGTAGGCTCAAAGGTCAAGGTCCTTGACATGGAATATGACGAGGAAATAACATATAAAATAGTAGGCTCGGCGGAGGCCGACCCGAAGCAGGGCCTTATTTCCGACGAGTCGCCTCTCGGCAGACAGCTTATCGGCAGCAAAATAGGCGAGACAGTCACTATTGAGGCGCCGGCCGGTGAAATGCATTTTAAAATTATTGATATATCGCTGTAAGCTATTAAAGTTTGTTTTTCGGCCGGCTAATAATGCCGGCCGATTTATTTTTATTTCCAAAATCTGAATCCTTGCACCATATGCGTATTACTTAACTCTGGAATGCGCCGTAACTATTTAGCAGGACGCTGTAAAGGAGATTTATGAAATACAAAGCAATATTCTTCGACAGAGACGGAACACTTACTTATTATAATCCCGAAAAAATCAAATGGCGGGATGAAATAATCGAGTCGTGGAGCGGGCACCGCTTTGATATGACATATGAAAAAATGATGCATTTGTTTGAAGCTGCATCACAGGGTAAAAGGCCGTGGTATAAAACACTTGACGACGAGAAAGCATTTTTTAAAAGATATTACCGTCACATGCTTGACGGCGAAAACGTTCATGATAAAGCAGAGGAGAGAGCGGAGCTTTTATTTAGTGAGCTTTGGTGCAGCAATGACCGTCTTCTCTTTGATGACGTAATAGAAACACTTGATTATTTTAAGCAACACGGCTATAAAATGGGCGTTATAAGCGACACCTCCCCGTCGCTCGAATATTCGCTGCAGCAGCTGTCGATAGCAAAATATTTTTCCTCCTTTACCGCAAGCTCGCTTGTCGGCGCGGGAAAGCCGAGTCCCATAATCTTCAACGCCGCTCTAAGCGCTCAGGGAGTGTCTGCCGAGCAGAGCATCTATGTGGACGACTATAAGCCCGAGGCAGACGGAGCGAGGGCTTTGGGCTTTACTTCATTTTTGATTGACAGGACCTGTAAAAGCTCCGGCATGTGGACCGTTTCTTCTCTGAGTGAGCTTATCAATTTTGTGGAAAGCATAAACAATTAAATCCGGCTGCTTTTAGCGGAGGATACCAATGCAGGCCGACAGGTTTTTATTTGGCTGTATCTGCACATCTGCGCAGGCTTTAAAGCTTTTATGTTTTTCCTTGTTTAAAATTTATATATATTTACCGGCTTAAAATGATGTATAATATATATGTAAATTTTCTTTCGCCTAAGGATGTGTTGCAATGTCTGAAAAGTACGGTGAAATACCAAAGGATTTAAAGGGAAAGATAGCCCATTACTGGTATTATTATAAATGGCCGATAATCATCGGAATATGCGTTATAGTTCTTGCCGTTATATTTTTAGTACAGGTAGTGTTCAAGCCAAAGGCGGATTATACCGTTATCCTCGGCATGAATACCTATGTTATGGACGAGCAGACAGAGCCGCTGCGCGAATATCTTGAGCAGTTTGCTGAGGACGTAAACGGCGACGGCGAAGTTGTAATAAACCTGTACAACATGACTGGCAATCTTGACGACGAGCAGAACCGCTCGCAGCAGTCATACCGGCTTTTGGCCGAAATGCCGCTCGGCAATATCATGCTTATTATAACGGACAGGGACTTTTACAACTTTATGAACGGCGACGAAATGTTCAGCAGCGAGTACGGCGATGAGAATGTAAAGGGCTATAACTGGACGGGCACCGATATTCAGCAGCAATGCTCGCCGTATTTCCCGTCGGATCTGTATTTCTGCCTGCGGGATATTGAAGGCACCGGCCTTGAAACCCATGAAGACGCGGTCGAAAATTACGACAACGCCAAGGCACTGCTGGACAAACTGATAGAAAGCTCCGCCTCAGGTCAGCTTAATTAGTATAATTATTGCATTGAAATATGCCGCCTTTGGCGTTATTATATTATCAGCAGCTTTCTGCGCGGCATATGTCGACCTGCATGTACGGATGTACCTTCTGTGCGGCCTTGCATGACGTATAATGCCGGCCGCCTGCGGATACGGCGGCTTGCATCCGGCTGATGCTGAACTTATAGTAAATACAAGACAAAATCCATATATTGTGAGGGGAAAATTGTGAGAAGCGATCTTATCAAAAAAGGTCCCGCACGGGCTCCGCACCGCGCGCTTATGAGCGCGCTCGGCGTCACGCGGGAGGAAATGAAGCGGCCGTTCGTTGCGGTGGTCAACTCCAAAAACGACTATGTCCCGGGGCACATCAACCTGGACAAGATAGCCGACGCCGTTAAGGCGGGCATACGCAATGCGGGCGGCGTCCCGTTTGAATTCAACACCATTGCCGTATGCGACGGCATAGCGATGAATCACGACGGCATGCACTATTCTCTGCCGTCACGCGAGATAATTGCCGACTCTATTGAAATAATGCTGATGGCGCATCCTCTGGACGCTATCGTATTTATACCCAACTGCGACAAGGTTGTTCCCGGCATGCTTATCGCCGCGGCGAGGCTCAATCTGCCATGCGTGTTCGTCAGCGGCGGGCCGATGATGCCCGGCAAGCTGCACGGCGGCAGAATAGGTCTTTCCAACATATTCGAAGCCGTCGGCGCACATGCCGCCGGAAAGATAGACGACACGGAGCTGTGCAATTATGAAAATCACGTCTGCCCCGGCTGCGGCTCATGTTCCGGCATGTACACCGCCAACTCCATGAACTGCATTACCGAGGCGCTGGGGCTTGCGCTGCCGGGCAACGGCACCATTCCTGCGACCGACGCCGCGCGAATAAGGCTCGCAAAGACCGCCGGCGAGACGGTTATGCAGGTCTACGAAAAGGGACTTACCCCTTCAAAAATACTCACAAAGAGCGCCTTTGCGAACGCCATAAGAACCGACATGGCAATAGGCGCCTCTACAAATACCGTGCTGCATCTCACCGCCATTGCGCACGCGGCCGGCGTTGAGGTCAGCCTGTCGACCTTCGACGAGTTGGGCCGCGACACACCGCAGATATGCAAGCTCAATCCGGCGACCCCGGACATGTACATAACCGATCTCAACGATGTCGGCGGTATATCAGCCGTTATGAAGGAGCTTTACAAGGGCGGGCTTATCGACGGAAAGGCCCAGACGGTATGCGGTACAGTAAAGGACAAGATTGAGCGCGTGCCGGACGCCGACGGTCATATAATCCGCACCATAAGCAACGCCTACCGCAAGGACGGCGGCATAGCCGTGCTTTACGGCAATCTTGCCGGGGACGGCAGCGTTGTAAAGCAGGGCGCGGTATCCGAAAAAATGATGGTACACTCCGGACCGGCGAGGGTGTTTGACAGTGAGGACGACGCGTCGGAGGCTATACTGTCCGGCAAGATAAAACCCGGCGATGTTGTTGTGATAAGGTACGAGGGTCCAAGAGGCGGCCCCGGCATGAGGGAAATGCTCCAGCCGACTGCGTCGCTTGAGGGCATGGGACTGGGCGAGACGGTTGCACTTATTACCGACGGACGCTTCAGCGGCGCTTCCAAGGGCGCATCTATAGGCCATGTTTCACCGGAAGCGGCAAGCGGCGGCAACATCGCGCTTGTTGAAGAGGGCGATATTATCGACATCAACATACCCGAGCGCAGTCTTGAGCTCAGGGTATCCGAGGATGAGCTTGCAAAACGCCGCAGCACCTGGAAATGCCCGGAGAAAAAGCTTACGGGTTATCTTAAGAGATATGCCTCCCTTGTCTCCTCAGGTGCGGACGGCGCTGTTATGGATAAATAAATATTGATTCGTCAGGCATACAGGTATTGTACGCTGCCTGATAGCAAGAGAAAGCAATTGAGAGCTTTACATTTGATATGTAAGGCTCTCTTTTTTTATTGAAAAAATAATTCGTTGCACATATCCATGCAACTTAAGAAAATATTTGACCCCTTATTAGAAACTAAACTTAAAAATTATTAAAGGAGTGACAATAATCAATGTCAAGCATAAAGACAGACACGATAATAAGGACGGCAGTGCTCGCCATATCGCTGATAAATCAGATAATAGTCATGTGCGGGCTCAATCCGCTTCCCTTTGCCGATGACGAAATATACGCCTTTGTCTCAACCCTTGTGACTGTTGCCGCATCTATTTGGAGCTGGTGGAAGAACAACTCCCTAACCAAAACGGCACAGACAGCCGACGAGGTCAAGGACGCCATAAAGTCCGGCACCATAACCACCGACGACGTCGAAGCGCTTGTAAGCGGCAAGGAATAATAAGTAACATACTCTGCCTGTTAAAAAGTTAAAATGAGAAACGAAAGGAGCAAAAAGATATGAAGACAAACACAGGACTTGTGGAATATGCAAAGGCTCAGGTCGGCAGGCCCTACTGGTACGGGACATACGGTCAGACAGCGAGCCAGTCGCTGTATAACAGCAAAAAGGCCCAGTATCCGAAATATTACACAGCGTCGGATTTTGCCTCACAGTACGGCCAGCGCGTGCATGACTGCGTCGGCCTCATAAAGGGCTACATATGGAGCGATGGTCCCGACAGCACGCCTAAGTATAATTCATCACAGGACAAAAACGCGACGGGGATGTATAAAGCGTCGGCTGTAAAGGGGCCGATATCGCAGCTGCCGCAGAAGGCGGGCATGCTGGTGTACAAGGGCACGCCGTCAAAGATGTCGCATGTCGGAGTATATGACGGGGACGGATACGTCTATGAGGCGAAGGGACATGCCTACGGTGTGGTAAAAACGGCTTTTGATGCGTCTGACTGGCAGTATTACTCGCAGTGTCCGTACACGGAAGACGACAGCGCAACGGCCGGGCAGGCACAGCCCGAGGACAATACTAATGCCGGCGGCAATACAAGCTATGATAAGGAATCAGAGGTTAGACATGCAAAGACGTCAGAGCTGCAGCGAATACTCAACGAGTGGTATAACAGCGGGCTTGACGTGGACGGGATATGGGGGCCGAAGACGGCAGCAGCGTGTAACAGCAACCTGCTCAAATACAAAAGTCCGATGATAAGGACAACGTATGTAACATACATACAGCAGCTGCTGGGTGTAGCAGGCTTTGGTACAGATGTCGACGGGGCATATGGCCCTGATACAAAGGCAAAGGTTATTGAATTCCAGCGCTCCGCCTCCCTTTCCGTCGACGGCATTGTCGGCAAAAACACAACCAAAGCCCTCATCGACAAGTTCGTTGAGATTTATAAACATTTATAGAAAATGGATAATCTTACGCTTTCAGACTGGTTTTCTCTTGTCTCGGCATTGGGAATAATTATTGCTCTGATAGGAAATATCGGCGGCATTATAAGAAACCGAAGCAAAGAGGCCGAACGTCTTGCCGGAATGGAAAAGGATATCAAGCATATACGCGAAAAAGTCGATATAAACGATGTTACAATGAAGTCAATTGATTCAAAAATGGACGGCATGGACAAGCGTCTTGTCGCGGTGGAATCAAGCGCACGTCAGGCGCACAAGCGCATTGACGAGTGGCGCAGCCTTATGTAATATTGCCGGCTTTGCCTATATCTCCGCCCTGACTATTTTCTCCCCCAAGAAAAAACGGCCTTTTATCGGGCGGGCTGCTTGAAACTCACGGCAAAATCACAAGGCTTTAAAAAGAGCATTTTTCTTTTCTGATTTTCCTCCGCCTACAAATTCCATATTCATAGTATTCCCCAGCATCAAAGCCGGCGCACTCATGCGCCGGCTTTGATAATTTAATATTCTTTTTAATTTTTCGTTAATCTAAAGGGTCTTGTCAACAGTGCCGCATACTTATATATGAATATCGCCCTTTATCCATTCAGTACATGCCGCAGCTGCGGCCGAACCGCGGCAGGCGGCCGCTCTCTACAGCTGCATGGACTTTATGCGTTCCATTGTATCTGAGGAGAAAGTATTATATATCTCGGCGCCCCTGCTTATATACTCTTGATTATCCTCTTTCCCGCATATCATAGCAAACACGCTGCCTATCGCCTGAGCCTTCTCCTCGCTGCGCTTTAAGGCGAGGTAATAAAACGAAAGCTCACCCGCCGAGCATATATCATTGTAAAGCCGCTCATCCTCGCTTTTTATCGCGTCCAAAAACGAATTGAGCACCACGTTGCCAACATTCTCATCGGCAATTCCGTCCTCTATCGAGCTTATTACTGAAAAGCACAGCAGTATGCGCTTATTGTACGCATCCGCATTACCGTCATCGTATGCAAAATCAGCACTGTCAAGCATCATCGGCAAAAGCTGACGTCCGAGACGCTGCGCCTTTAAAAGCATACCGCTTTCTTTTTCAGCAAACAGTATGTCCGCCGTCACGGAATCCTCCTTCGGCTTCATATCAAGCGAAGGACGGCTGCCGGCTATTTTCATGTCTCTGTCTGTCTCGTCAAAGGCCATAGCTATTTCTCCCGTCTCTCCTTATATTCCTTAAGCGCTTTTGCAAACTGGTCGGGGCATGACGTGCCCTTAAAGCCGCATTTTATCCCCGACAGCCTTTCTATCACATCGTCTACTCTCATGCCTTCTGTCAAACGGGACACGCCCTGAAGATTTCCGTGGCAGCCTCCCGTAAATTTTACGCTTTTTATCACATCTTTGTCTATTTTTATCTCAATCTCCCTCGAGCATACGCCCGACGGCTGATATTTTATTACATCCATATACGCTTCTCCTGCTATTATAACTATTTTATCAGGATATTATAAAAATAACCCGCTTTAAATCTTAATTTTTTCAAAAATATTTGTGTGTGGGCTTTTAGCTTCATAACCGGCGTAAAAATTCATTTTAACGTGTGGAGGAAATGCGTCAATTTACATACCGTCTACTGCGCTGCGCTTATAAGGCGCTCAAGCTCGCCTTCTGGGGTAACGCACATACCTACCTGTGCCGGCCGCGACGTAAACATCCCGTGAAAATCACTGCCGCCGGTTTTTATAAGCTTATATTCATCAGCTATGGCCTCTATACGCTCGCCGTCGCCCGGACGGTTCCGCGAGTGCCACACCTCTATGCCGTCTATATATCCTGCCGCAGCCAGCTCCCTTGCCAAATCGAAGCTGTCGTACACCGGAGGGTGCGCCAGCACCACCACGGCGCCGGAGCTTTTGGCAGCCTTTATCACCTCGTACGGGTCCGGATATATTATTTTTTCATTCAGAATCCCGCTTTCACTGCCAAGCAGATAATTAAAATCCGGGCCGAATATCGATGTGCAGAAGCCTGCATCCATGAGCGCCTTCATTATATGCTGCTTATATATCGACTTAGACCGCTGTGTGCGCTTGTAAAAAAATTCCTCACCTATTGAAAAGTACTCCGCAGCGCGCTTTATCATTATTTCCCCGGCAATGCGGCGGTCGGTTAGTATCTTGTCACAGAGAGAGGCAAGCGGCTCCCTGTTTTTCCACATATAGCAAAGTATGTGCACCCTGCGTCCGCGCTTGTAATCATAAGCCGACATTTCCACTCCGGGTATTATCTTTACATCGTCAAAGCTTGTCCTGCCCTCGTACAGCGTGTCGTGATTTGTTATAGCTATCGCCTTGAGCCCGGCATACCCTGCAAGCTCGGCGATCTCCTCCGTTTCAATGCTGCCGTCGGACAGCACTGTATGTATGTGAAGATCCGTCATCTGTGTCATCCCTGTGCAAAATATGGTAAATATAGCTTTCCCGTGCATGCACGGACAAAAAATTTTAAACCGGACGTTAAATATACGTTAAAGCCCTTATTAAGCATAGTATAACCCTTTTGCACGGTTTCGGCAACAAAATTATATGCAAATTTTGGTATTTACTTAGCCAAAGTTTTGTAATATAATATATCAGCATAAAAATAGTATTTTATTACCTTATTTTATTTTGGCTGCCTCACGGCGTCGGAAAGGTTCGTTTAACATGATTGAAGAAAACAAATCGCTGCTTCCCTTTGCGGTAATAGACCGCAGATACAACACGGGTATAGTAAGTCCGCCCTCCGTTTGGGCAGAGGCGGAATCCTTGGACGAAATGCTGTCGCTTCCCGTTTTGCCGGCGGCAGTTATAGTATATGCCGATGATAACGGCATGTGCTTTAACCGGGACGGCTCTGTCTCACTCGGCAGTCTCTACGACGTATGCTGCAAAATTGCCGGAAAAATACTGCTTACGGTTTATGTGCGCAGTGAGGCAGCGGCGGATTTCGTCGTATCCTTCTGCCAGCAGTACAATATAACTGATATAACCGTTATGTCAGACGAAATGACGCTTGTCAAAAAAATGCGTGAGGGCATTCCTACCGCGCGCGGTGTTATCGACTTCCGCGCTACTGCCGAAATAAAGGATCCTATAACGATAGTGCATGCCGTAAACTCACACCATGCAAAGGTGGCACTTATAAACGGCAGCATTGCCTCACGCCCCCTGCTGAGATACCTGCAGCAGCGCATGATTACGGTCTTCCTGTTTGACGATTCAACCTCAGATACCGAGATGCACTGCATAATACAGTATGGGCCTAACGGCATAGTCACCTCCGACCCGGACAAAATACGCAAAGCCTACGAAATTTATCCGAAAGAGAATACCGTTGTGCGCCATCCGTTTATAATCGGCCACCGCGGCATACCGGACCAAGCGCCGGAAAATACCATGCCAAGCTTTAAAAGGGCAGTCGAATGCGGCGCCGAAACGCTGGAAACCGATATTCATCTCACCGTAGACGGTCAGGTTATAATAATGCACGACGGCGAGCTCGGACGTACGGCTGAGGGCGAGGGCAGACTCTCCGACAAAACCTTTGATGAGCTTACGCACACCACCGCTGACAAGCTGTGGAAGGGCACCGAGTATGAGGGCGCGCTTATACCGTCGTATGAGGAGTTTATTAAATACAATAAGGACACCGGCTGCGTGCTCTTCGTCGAAATAAAGGACGACAACCCCGACATAATAGACAAGTTTTTGGAGATTACCGATAAATACGACATGCGTTCTCAGATCTGCGTCATATGCTTCTCTAATTCCATGCTGATACGCCTGCACGAGAAGGCTCCTGAGCTCTCACTCGGATTTCTGTGGCTTATAGTCGACCCGGAAAAGGATGTAATGGCGGAGTGCGAGCGTCACATTAATTTGGCGTCGCAGTGCTTTGCCTGCCTGGACCTGAATATAAACCGCGCAAACAGGCTTTATTACGAAAATCTTATGCACCGCGGGCTTACCGCATGGCCGTGGACATATGAGAACCCGCCCGGTGCCGACAATTTTTACAAGGAATATTTCTATGTAATGGGCGGCATGACAACCAACAACTGCGAATGGGGAGCGAAATCACCCGTCATGCTCAGCTCTGAAAAGTCAGTGTATTCAGTACCGGTGGGGCACAGCATTGACATAAACGGCTTTGTTACAAACCGCTTAAAGGAAAAGTCTCCTGCCGAGTGCTGCCTGTTCATAACGGACGGAAGCGGGCATATTTCGGTTGACGGCTGCACGGTAACGGGAACAACGCCCGGCAAAGCGTATGTAATCCTGCGCCATACCTTCCCGTTTGGCAGCTATAACATGACTATCTACTCCGTCCCCGTAGAGGTACTGGTTACGGAGGCTCCTGCTCAGGATTAGCCTGACACCTTAATTTAATTTTAATCTGATAAACAACCCGCTTTATCTTCTTTTACGCAGCAGGTCAGAAGACCTGCTGCGTTTTTTGTATGCAGCACGGCCGTCTATGCTCGCTGCCCGGCCCGGCCGGACTGGATTATATATGCTGCCCTGACAGTAAATTCGCTTTTATTAGCGTCTGATTTTTTAAAGTGCGTTAAGCTTTCCGCCGTGCTGCGGAATAGAGCGGTAAAACTACCGATATAGGCGTCGGTATGTACAACAGTCTTTTAAAGTGCTTGCCAGAATTGACTAAGCGCGAATCCGTCATTGCATCACAGCCATACACGTAAATATTTTTAACTAATTGCCGTAGCCGTTTATAGCTTTTTCGTTTGATAGTGTCTCTGCAAAAGCCTGCACATAAAGCTTTTTTGCCTGCCCACGGCCGGGTCGCGGCTTTGTATTACTAAAGCGGGCAAAAGGCTCATGATGTATAATAACACATCGTGAGCCTTTTAATAATCATATTGATTTACTTGGCAGGGGTTAAGCTGCGTCTGTTATACGCACCTGTGATTATATTATGTTCATGTCCGTCAGCGATGGACCCGCCATAAAAATTCATCGATTCCGCACAGCGGCAAAAGCCTGCGTTATTTCAGTTCGACGACCGTTACGCCGCTCTCGCCCTCGCCGTAGGTGCCAAGCCTGAAGGATTTTACATGCTTATTGGTGCGCAGATATTTTGTCACGCCTGTGCGCAGTGCGCCGGTGCCCTTGCCGTGTATAATCGTCACGGTGGTAAAGCCGGAAAGCACACAGCTGTCTATAAAGCGGTCCATTTCAAGCATGGCGTCCTCCACCGTCTGGCCGCGGATGTCAAGCTCCATGTTCGAGGTCTTTGTCACATTCGTACGGCTGCCCTGCGAGGTGCGCCTGCCATGGCGCGCCGCCGAATTATCCTCTGCCAGCCGGAGATTATCCAGCGGCACGCGCATTTTCATAACGCCAGCCTGGATAAGCGCCCACTTCTCATTTTCCGGCGCCTCAAGCACAACGCCGCTTTTATTTATGTCAGCTATAACAACACTGTCGCCCGGCCTTAATGCCCTCGGCAGCGTATATTCCTCCTTGATGCGGTCGGTCACCGGGTCGGCGGCGCTTTCCAGCCTGTTTATGCCGGACTTTACCGCGGCGCGGGCGGCGCGCAGCATGTCCGACGCAGAAGACTCACTTTTCTTAAGCTCCTCAAGCTCGTCAAGCAGGCCCTCCGCCTCGCTTTTTGCCTTGCCGACTATGCCTCTCGCCTCGTCTCTGGCCGCTGCAATAATATTCTCCCGCTCCTTTTCCAGCTCTTTGCGGCGGCGATCATAATCCAAGCGCATATCCTCAAGCTCCCGGCGCAGCTCATACGCCCTGCCCTGCTCCTTTTCAGCCTCGGAGCGCGCTCTCTCCAGCGTTTGCACCACGCGGTCAAAGCGCTTATCCTCCTCGGATATAAGGCTTCTTGCACGGCTTACTATCTCCCCGCTAAGCCCCAGCCTCTCGGATATGGCAAAGGCGTTGGAGCGTCCGGGCACTCCTATCAGCAGACGGTAGGTAGGCTTTAGGGTGTCCACGTCGAACTCGCAGCTGGCATTGCCGACGCGGTCGGTGTCAAGCGCGTAGGACTTCAGCTCAGCATAGTGCGTCGTGGCGGCTATCCTGCTGCCCGCCGCCCTTATATGCTCGAGTACGGCTATAGCCAGCGCCGCGCCCTCGGCCGGGTCGGTGCCGGCGCCCAGCTCGTCCAGCAGGACAAGCGAGCTTTCGTTTGCTTGGCCTATAATATTTATTATGTTGGTCATGTGCGAGGAAAAGGTGGAGAGCGACTGCTCTATGCTCTGCTCATCGCCTATGTCGACCAGTACGTTTTCAAAAAATGATACCTCGCTCTCGTCGTCCGCAGGTATCATAAGCCCGCACATTGCCATAACGGTGAGCAGACCTATCGTTTTGAGCGTTACCGTCTTGCCCCCGGTGTTGGGGCCTGTTATCACCAGCGTGTCGTAATCCTTGCCAAGCCCGACGGTAATGGGTACGACCTTTTCCTTATCTATCAGCGGATGCCGCGCGCGCTTGAGCATTATCCGGCCGCGGTCGTTTATATCCGGACACACGGCCCTCATGTCGTATGCAAGATTTGCGGCGGAAAATATGACGTTTAAGCTCACAAGCGCCTCAAAGCTGCTTATTATGCTCTCGGCAAACTCTCCGGCCTGTTCCGAAAGAGAGGCCAGTATTCTTTCTATCTCCGCTTTCTCCTCATTTTGGAGCACCCGTATCCGGTTGTTCATCTCCACGACCGCCATCGGCTCGACAAACAGCGTCGCGCCGGAGGCCGAGGTGTCGTGCACTATTCCGCTGATACTTCCCTTGTGCTCCGCCTTCACCGGTATGACATACCGTCCGTCGCGTATAGTGACTATCGGCTCCTGAAGGTATTTTACCACCGACGCCTGATGTATCATGCTGTCAAGCTTATCCTTTATTCCCGAGGAGGCTGAGCGTATTCTGCGCCGTATGTCCGCAAGCTGCGGCGATGCGCTGTCCGCCATTTCCTCCTCCGAAATTATAGAGCTGAATATAAGCTCCTCAAAGTATTTATTCGGCGAGAGGCGCTCAAAATAAGCATATATGCTCATGTCAGATATCTCCGCTGCGTCCTGCGCCCATTCGCCGACCGACCTGACGGCGCGCAGCAGCGACGCAATGCCCAGCAGCTCG
This sequence comes from uncultured Clostridia bacterium, assembly GCA_944412495.1. GTDB lineage: Bacteria > Bacillota > Clostridia > Oscillospirales > Acutalibacteraceae > Timburyella. The sequence goes on from CALYBL010000032.1 coordinate 92,074, forward strand.
CCCATACTGAGTACGCCGCCGGACTCCGCCTTCCTAAGCTGGTGCGCAGTATTGGTCATGCCGCCGAAGGACGGAGCGCCGTGCCCCGCTAAGAGGGTGTATGCGTCAAATGTGAGCTGCATGCGCTTTCTCTGCTCGTCGGCTGTCTTGGCCGGACGCAGGCTCAGCGCCGCTTCATGCGCATCCTCACAGGCAGTATATCCGGCAAGACGCGAAAGCACCTTGTCAAGCTCAAGCGCCCTTAAATGCCGGTCAAGCTTATTCATAATGTTTCCTCCGTTGTTAGCTCAATGTTTTAAAATATTGATTCAATCGTACCGGCTGCGCAGTCAAAGATGAGCCTTAAACTATTGCCTGTATGACTGTCTCTGCTACACAGCATACATCGCCGGACCTGCTGTTTCTCACCGCAGCCATTTTGCCCAAGCAGCGCCCGCGCGTCAAGTCTCGGATTTGTATTGCGTTAATGTCAGCGCGATTAACCTCCGCCATGCAGCGGCGACGGTGTGGTTTGACTGAAGGCTTGCCCTCCGTACTGCCGGCCGGTCTTTAAGCGGTACGGCAGGGATTGGACTTATAAATATGTCAGACCGCAAATACCGCTCTAACTTTCTTTTTGCAAGGGACCGCAGCATTTTCTGTTTTGCCCGATGTAAGTTATGCTGTTTGCCGAAAAATCAGCGCTCACCGCCAAATGGAATCAGTGTTATAGCGCCCGCACGGCTTCGGCGGCGTGATAGTCCCTTCTATCAGCCGATGTGCCGGCCTATACATTTCCTAAAGTGCATTTTACAGTAATATACTGCAGTATATTTCGGCATTATATAATTCCATTTTTTACCGAATGGTAGAAATCAAGCGTCTTATACGTCCTGTCGGTCTGCGCGATGAGATATTTTTCCGTTATGCCGGAAAGGAGCTCAAGCCCCTCATCCTTGAGCGAAAAGGCGAATATCTTCGATATGTCTGAATATACAATATGCCGCATTGCCGCCAGAACTCCCGCCGGCAGCGCCGTATACTCTCCGACCCTCTCCCCGATTCTCCTAATGCATTCGCTGCATATTATGCGCCCGTTGACCTTATCAAAATACATCTGCTCCCTTTCGTATTCACCGCAGGCAGAGCAGGCCACAAGGTCGGGCTGATATCCCGAAAGGCAGAGCAGGCGCAGCTCCGTTACCGCCTTTATCAGGCTGAGCGGACGGCTGCCTTTGGCTATATTATAAAGGGCGCGCAGCAGCAGCTCGACATATTCGCCTGCCGGCTCCTCCTGCGGCGCGAGCGCCATGAATATCTCGCAAAAATACTGCGCCAGCGATAGCTTTTCAATATCCCTGCGGATATCGAAAAATACCTCTATTGCCGACGCTTCGTTCACAATATATGTATCCTTGTTCTTAAACAGGGTGATGCTTGAGTAGCAAAAGAGCCCAGTGGACGAGGCGTTTTTGCTGCGCAGGCGCTTAGCGCCGTTTACAAACGCGCTTATTACGCCCCTGTCCTTTGTGAGCGCCGTTATTACACGGTCGTCACCGCTTATGTTTTTCTCCCGTATTATCACTGCGTCTGTCGTCAGCCGCATTTTGCGCTCCCCTTCTCAGCTGTACTTCGTCCCTGGCACAGCAGTAAGACAGATAGTCCGTCACCGACCCCGTCTGAAGAAATTTGTTCCAAGCCCTATTTTCATCGCGCATTTATATTACCCTCTTTATTATTCGCTGTTAAGATTGTTTGCTGAGTCAGCAATAATATCAGCGGTAATATGCGCCTTAATTTCCATTATTTTTTTTGTATAATTCTTTATGCTTTACTACAGCCGTTTTAAATGCTGTTTAACGCAGGCAGCAGCTAATTTTTTTCCCTTTCAAATATGAGGTCTATCGTTTCGATATATCCGCCCTTGTTCTGATATGCAGGAAAGCAGCCGGCAAAGCGCCAGCCCGCCGCCGCGCGGGTGCGGATTATTTCCAAATGCTCTTGGGTGCCTATCTGGAGACCGCCGAACAGTCCATAACCCGTTGTGCTAAGCTTAATGCGCTCAAATTCGTATTCATACATGCCCACACTGCTCCTTTAACCCGCTTTAGAAGTATTTGTATACAGTTCGCCTCCGCCCGATACCTGCAGCCACGCACTTTTCCCGGCGCTGTCAATCAAAGCCAAAGGAGCGTATAAGCCCCTCGCGGTTTCGCCAGTTTTCTTTCACCTTTACCCAGAGCTGGAGATTTATCCTGCAGTCGAAAAAGCGCTCCATATCATTTCTCGCAAGCGTGCCTATCCTCTTGAGCATGCTGCCGCCCTTGCCTATTATTATGCGCTTGTGGCTTTCCTTTTCGCAGTAAATATTTTCTTCTATGTCTATTATGTTGCCCTCACTGCGCTCCGAAAAGCGCTCGGTGCACACCGCTATGCCGTGCGGTATCTCCTTGTCGAGCAACAGAAGCATTTTTTCACGCACTATCTCCGCAGCCAGCACGCGTTCGGGCTGGTCGGTCAGCGCGTCATCGGCAAAATAATGCGGGCCGGGCACTGCCTCGGCGAGCATATAGTCGAGCAGAGTGTCGACACCGTCACCGGTGAGCGCCGATATCGGAAGTATGGCCTCAAAATCATACAGGCCGCTGTACTCGGCAATCCTGCCGAGCAGCTCCTCCTTCTGAGGCAAAAGATCTATCTTATTGAGCGCGAGATATGTCTTTATATTGGCCCTTTTAAGGCGCTCGGCAATTTCTTTCTCCGCCGGTGATATGCCGGAACCAGCATAAGCAACCAAAATACAGCAGTCAATGCCGGAAAGCCCCTCTTCAACGGATTTGACCATGTGCTCGCCTAAATTGTTTCTGGGCTTATGCAGACCGGGAGTGTCCAAAAACACAAGCTGAGTCTCATCCTTTGTCAGCACGCCCATTATGCGCGTGCGCGTCGTCTGAGGCTTGTCCGTAACTATTGATATTTTGTGTCCGCACAAATAGTTCATCAGCGATGATTTGCCAACGTTCGGCCGGCCCACTATGCTTATAAACGCCGATTTCTGCTCCTTCATGCCTTCTCCTTTTATCTCCGTGTAATGTCCTCCACGTATTTTGACGCCGGGCAGGCAGTGCGAATGCCCGCTTCTGCCTATTTAACGCAAAAGCCGTATTAAGCCCGGCGGCATTATGTACTATGTCAAAAAATGCCGTCATACCGGCTTTCTTTGCCATTTCAGCCCTTATTGCAGCCTCACTGCGCAGCGTGCATCAAGCAGCTGCAGACAAAGCAATTAATGCGTGGCTTTGCCAAGCTATCAACCGCATCACATATTTTCACAGTTTCAAAGCTGTTCCCTTCTGTGCGGCAAAACATGTGTTATAATGCAGCCTGTATTAAAAATCCTCCGGCTCACTGATTATTGTCCGCGGAAGGCCGAGCATGCTCATTATGGACTCTTCTCTTTCCCTCATCTTCATGGTGTCAAGCTTGCCTTCGTGGTCATAGCCCAGCAGATGCAGCATGGCATGCACCGTAAGATAGCCTATCTCGCGGCGGAAGGTATGCCCGTATTTGCGTGCCTGCCTGACCGCCGTCGGAAGCGATATGACAATGTCACCGAGCATCTGAGCGCCTGTCTCAGGGTTTATGTCATATTTTCCGTTCTCGCCCATAGGAAAGGATAGCACGTCTGTGGGCATGTCCACATTGCGGTGCCTGAGGTTTATCTCCCTTATCATTTCATCGTCTACCAAGGTAACGCTCACTTCCCATGAGCCTGTAAGCTCCTCAAGAGCAATTGCCGCATTGCAGCATCTCCTTATCAACATACGTGTGCCAGTCGGAATTTTCACCTTTTTCTGTTCGTCAATTATTTGTACCTTTACCTTATCCACGCTGTCTCCCCCTTTCATAATATCTCTCATATGCTTTGATTATGTCCTGCACAAGCCTGTGCCGTACAACATCCTTATCCGTCAGTCTTATTATGGAGATATCGTCAACATTTTTCAGTATCTTCACGACCTCCACAAGTCCTGACTTTTTGCCTTCGCCCAAATCCATCTGCGTCACATCGCCGGTAACAACCATCTTGGAGTTAAAGCCAAGCCGCGTGAGGAACATCTTCATCTGCTCCTGCGTGGTGTTCTGCGCCTCGTCCAATATTATAAAGCTGTCGTCCAGCGTGCGGCCGCGCATGTATGCGAGCGGCGCCACCTCAATAGCACCCTTCTCCTGATATTTCTGAAAGCTCTCGGCTCCCAGCATGTCAAACAAAGCATCATAAAGCGGACGCAGATACGGGTCTATCTTCTGCTGCAAATCGCCCGGCAGAAAGCCGAGCTTTTCGCCCGCCTCCACTGCCGGCCGTGTCAGTATTATGCGGCTTACGCGCTTCTCCCTGAACGCAGCAACAGCCATGGCTACCGCAAGATAGGTTTTTCCAGTGCCCGCAGGGCCTATTCCAAACACTATGGTATTATCCTTAATAGCTTCTATATACCTTTTCTGACCCAGAGTTTTCGGCTTTACCGGCTTGCCCTTTGTGGTTATGCATATGCAGTCGCTGCCCGAAAGCTGCGTCAGCTCGCCCTCCTTGCCATCCTCCAGCAGAGATAAAACATAACGCACGCTCTGGTCGTTTATTGCTTCTCCGCGCGCTATCATCTGCATCAGCGTTGTTACGGCCCTTGTGGCGGCACTTACGTCGTCCGGCTCACCCGTTATCTTTATTTCGTTTCCCCGCAGGAATATTGACACATTGAGCGCTTTTTCTATCTGTTTAACGTTTTCATCGAAATTTCCGAACAATCCCAGCGTTTCTTCCATGCTGCCGGTTTCAACGGTCGCTTCTGTCATATATTCTCCTTTTTGTTTTACGCCATATAATTTTGATAAGTTTTGTTGTATCTATACATATTTTAACTTAATTTGTGTCATTTATCAATATCTTTTCTTCACTTCCTATATTCTCGATACATAAATATTTTATTGTCAATGTCAGCCCTTTTTCGTCATATTGCACAAATTCCTGCCGCTCAAGTATTTCGGCGGACTGATATCTTGAGCTCTCCGTCTGCAAAGCCTGCTGACGCGCCTGCTCTAATGCCTCCTCCTCGCTCAAGGTCACGCTGACATTATCGACGAAGTAAAACGTTCCCGTGTTTATTTTTACCGGCATATTTACGCCGCCTATGTCCATTGTCCATTCGCTCAGCTCAAGCTCGTAATTTTCCTTCTCTGTACCGAGATAAAGAGGTATCTCCATGCCGAAAAACGTCAGCACGCGCTTTGTCTTTACCCTGCCGTTGCGCACTCTCCTAATTTGGTCATAATCCACTCTTACGCTTATCTCACTTTCCGTCTCGGCCAGCACACTGCCGGAGGCATGCAGAAAGCTTGATGCGCCGTTTAAGTGGTCCACAACTCCGCTTATGAGCAAGTCTCCCTTTACTACAGCGTCGCCCTCCTGTATATTTGAGATTCCGCGGTAAACGTCCACGCTTATAACGCGGCCGTCTCTGTCCGCCACTATGTTGCAGGGAGTGTCGTCCTTGTTCGTGTCGGTAGGCTCCGCCTCACTTACCTCTATTACCGCGCTGGTGCCGTTAAGGTTTATCGCTGCCCAGGAAAGCTCCGGAAGGCTGAGCAGCAATTCATGGCGCAGGCTTTCGGTATCGATGTCGTCGCGGCGAACACCCTCCGTAAGGCCAATGCTTTCCAGCGCCGACTGTATCTGCGCAGTCTGCACTCTCGTATTGCCCTCTATCTGTATGTTCCATACCGACAGCGACAATGTGTAGACAAGTGCGGCTGCGACTGCCGCACCGGCAAACAGTCCGCTGCGCGCCCGGAATTTTCGCAGTATGAAGGGGATGCCATATCTCTTTTTCACCCTTGTGCGCATAGATGTTTTCCTGCATATTCTGCGCAGCCTTTTATAGTCCCTTGCCAGTATGTAAGCAGTTATTTTGTCCTGCTTTTTTACTATCCCCCATATCTTTACGCCGTTATATGAGCACAGATTAATAAAGCGTTCGCAGAAAACCCCCTCGGCCTCGAATTTGACATATCCAAACAAAAATCTTAAAAACTGGATTATAAACATATGTTAGCCTTTCATATAAATTATTTTATCAATATTATTTTAAAAATTTGTGTTGCAATTCTTAATTTTATGTGTAATATACAATAAATACTTATAAAATATGCTGTTTTTGGCGGCACAAGCAGCCCAAAATCTGCGCATGTCAATTTTCGAACTCTATGCTTACTATAAAGCCCTTTATTGCGGCATGGCCCGGCGACAGTGATTTTATCTCCAACTCGCTGCCGGTAAACCTTATTACGGAGCTGCCGGTGCTGAGCCTTATCCTGTCGTCGCCGTATTCCAGCACGCCCCTGCAGCCCTCTATTGTTGCTTCTCTGTTTGAAGACAGGACTATCTGAGCGCCCTTCGTAAGCGTTCCCGCAGGTATATCAAGAGCCGAGCCAAAGCTTTCAAGTGCGCCCAGCATCGATTCCTTTTTGTTTTTCGGCATAACTTACCTCCTTGCTTTATCCCGTGCGGTTTTGCGGCTGCCGCTCAAAACGCGGCCGTACACGTTTCCTCCCGGGCTTAGTGCAAATCAAAGCGGCCGGACACACGGCTCGCATCTGCGTCGGTATAGGATGTGCATATCCGCATAAACTCCGCCATCTCTGCCGCTGAATCTGGATATGATGCCTATTGTGTAAGCAGACAAAGCTCATATAATCGCGCAGGTCAGCATGCTTACTTTCCAGAGTTATACGACAAATCGTCATATTGCGGCCTTCAGTCAGGCGGCCTTAAGCTAAAATATGATTTATTTGACTTAAAAATAACTGTCCGGCATATATATTAATATCCCTCTAACAAAATGGTCATGCTGTTTAACAGAGCCGGCGTTATTTAATCCACGCCTGTGTCAGATAAGATACTTCCTGCATGTCCTCTATAAGTGTATGCAAAGCTTGACAAGGACTTATACAGGCCATAGTCTGTACGCATGTACTGTTGTCGGATAATGGCACGCCTGCAAATCTATCAAGCGGCGCGCGTACATGAATTTTCAGTTTCCCCGCCGTTAAGCATCAGCATGCCATCATACTATCAATGCCATTGCGATCCGCGCTTTCAAGCGCATCTGCCGGGTTTTTGCTTGCGGCCGGCGAAATACAATAAAAAGGATGATGCTCAGTGGTATCCGTTTCGATAAAGGCAAGAGCGCCGCTTTATATAGCGGCAGCGGCCGTTTTAAGCTTCGGCGTATGCCTTTTTACCCAGGGTGCGTCGGCACATAGCGGGGCATACGACGGCCTTATCATATGCGGCCAGATTATAATTCCGTCGCTTTTCCCGTTTATGGTGCTCTCCTCGTTTATAACACGGTCGGGGCTGTCGTCGATGCTCGGAAAAATATTTTCGCCGTTTGCACGCCTGTTTTATCTGCCCAAAGACGCAGGGCTGCCGCTTTTCCTCTCGTTTATCGCAGGCTATCCCGTGGGCGCCTCCACCGCCTCACGCTTGCATGAAGACGGCACGCTGAGCAGCGATGAGGCACTCAGGATGACATGCTTTGCCGTATGCGGCGGGCCCGCCTTTATAGTCAAGGCGGTAGGGCAGGGAATGTTAGGCAGCGTGAGAGCGGGAATACTGCTGCTGTCCGCGCACATTTCAGCCGCCGTACTGCTGGGTATATTCTCCGGCATATACAGCCGGCTCAGCGACCGCCGGCGCCGTAAAACGGACAAAGGCAGTGCGCCTGCGCAGCCGCCGGCAGAGCAAAGCCATGTTGATATACACACAAGCGCGGTCAGCGCGAAGCGCAAATCTGTAGCAGACGCCTTTGTTGAGTCAGTGCGTGACGGCTGCACCGGGATGTTTTCCATATGCGGCTGTGTAATAATTTTTTCGTGCATATTGTCGATTATTTCGTCGTTCAATCTGCCTGAAACAGCCAGCACTGCGCTCGGATGCCTGCTCGAGGTCACTACCGGCTGCTTTAATGCCGCAAGCAGCGGAAATCTTGTATTTATCGCGGCAGTGCTCGGATTCGGCGGACTTTCGGTCTGCTGCCAGATTTTCTCCGCAGCCGGAGGGCTTAGGATAAACTACGTAAAATTTTTCTCCTTCAGACTTATGCATGCCGCTTTATCAGCCGTGATAATGCTCGTCCTCCAAAGCATATTTCCCGCTGCTGCGGCCGTGTCCGGCAGCATGGACGCGGGCATTACCGCCCTGCCAAGTCAGGCGTCTGTCCCGGCGTCGGCCGCGCTTGTGTTTATGAGCATTATTTTCCTCTGCTCCACCTCCAAGGGCAGGCTGGTACTCGGTAGAAAAGTATGATATAATTAAACTATACTTTAGGCCATATTCCCGTCCATGCGGTTTTTGCGGGACACCGGCTTTAATATGAACATTCAAGCCGTTTTATAATTTGATATGGGGGAAGAGAGCATGTCCAAGCCCGCTTTATACAGCAGTCAAAAGCCTGCCTGCGCATACTGCCGCTACGGCATACGCAGAGATAACGTCGTTTTGTGTGAATACAAGGGGGTTGTCGACTCCGAATACAAATGCCGGCGCTTTAAATACGACCCCATAAAGCGCATTCCAAGCACTCCTCCGGTGCTGCCGGAATACAGCGAGGAGGACTTCCGCATAGATTAGGCTTAGTTCATGCATTGACTGCGGTCGGACGGCTGTTTGATGTGCCATAACCAATGCCAATCAAAACGTCAGACTTATATAGGTGCGTATGCATTCCTGCGCGGTGCTTTCCGACTTATACGAAAGCCGTCATAATTTACAATCATACCTTACATACTTTCTGGCAGTGCGCTTATTTATCCATGTGTCGGGACTCATTACCGGCTCGGAAAGAAAATGCCTTTTCCCTGAGGCGGCAAAACGAAGCCACTGCAGGCTGAGTCTTGAACAGGCGCTCAAGGACTGCTGCCGCTTGACCACACTGAAAAGCGTCAAGCTTTAATTGTATTGAATCTGCATATGCAAACAGATTAAATTAGCCGCCGATGCTTACATCGGCGGCTAACATTCGATAAGTGCTTCTCTGCGAAAAGCTTGTATTAAAGCTATAAGCTCCTTTCTGCCTGCTCCGTCAAAAGTCCGGGCTGAGCCCGGAATCAATACGCCTTGAGTCTGCTCTGCACTCACTTTCTCTGCCCGCACTTTCGTCAGGCAAAGACTATGCTCTGGTCAGGGCTGAGCCCGACGGCAATACACTCCAATTACACTGTAATTATATATTTAACGCCCGCGCTTAAAAGCACGGGCGTTTAGTTTTTCTAAAAAAGCAGACGGACGCCCCTCCCTGTCAGGCTCTGACTGCCGGCGGCGAAGAGATCGTCTGCCTTGAGGTGTTTTTGTCCAATATCGTCACACCGGCCAATTTATATGCCGACGGAGTAGTTAGGCGCCTCCTTGGTTATGACTATGTCGTGCGGGTGGCTTTCCTTAAGTCCTGCATTGGTTATGCGTACAAACTGAGCATTTTCCTGAAGCTCGGCGATATTCCTGCAGCCGCAGTAGCCCATGCCGGAGCGAAGGCCGCCCATGAGCTGATATACCGTGTCGGAGAGATATCCCTTATAAGGCACACGCCCCTCAACGCCTTCCGGCACAAATTTTGCATTCTTCTCCTGAAAATATCTGTCACTGCTGCCGCTCTTCATAGCGACTATAGAGCCCATTCCACGGTATACCTTGAAGGAGCGGCCCTGATATATCTCAACATCACCCGGAGATTCATGACAGCCGGCGAACAGCGAGCCTATCATGACTACATCGGCGCCTGCGGCAAGCGCTTTTACAATGTCGCCCGAATATTTAATGCCACCGTCGGCTATTACCGGTATGCCCTTCTTTGCGGCCACGCAGGCAACATCGTATATCGCCGTGACCTGCGGCACGCCTATGCCGGCCACAACGCGTGTGGTGCATATCGAGCCGGGACCCATACCGACCTTTATCGCGTCGGCGCCGGCGTCTATCAAAGCGAGCGCGCCGTCGGCCGTCGCCACGTTTCCTGCTATAAGCGTAACGTCGGGAAATGCCGCCTTGACCTTTTTTACCGTGTTTATCATATTAAGGCTGTGTCCGTGCGCAGAGTCAAGCACCAGCGCGTCGGCCTGGGCCTTGATAAGCTCGCCGGCACGCTCCAGCACATCCGCCGTGCCGCCTATCGCAGCCGCACAGAGCAGGCGGCCGCTGCTGTCCCTCGCGGAGTTGGGATACCTTACCGCCTTCTCTATATCCTTTATAGTTATAAGGCCCTTTAAATATCCGTTCTCATCAACCAACGGAAGCTTTTCAATCTTATGAACGCTGAGTATCTCCTGTGCCTGCTTAAGCGTGGTGCCGACCGGCGCCGTTACTAAATTTTCCTTTGTCATGACGTCGTCTATCTTTACGTTATAGTCTGTCATGAACCGCAAATCGCGGTTTGTGATTATGCCCACCAGCTTGCCGTCCCTGCATATAGGCACGCCGGATATCTTGTATTTGGCCATAAGCTCGTTGGCCTCGTACACGTAATGCTCCGGGCTTAAGAAAAACGGATTGACTATTACGCCGTTTTCAGACCTCTTTACCTTGTCGACCTCGCCCGCCTGCTGCTCTATGCTCATATTCTTATGGATGGTGCCTATGCCGCCCTCGCGCGCAATGGCGATTGCCATCTCAGATTCAGTTACAGTGTCCATCGCGGCTGTCATAAGAGGCGTGTTGAGGGTTATCGTCTTTGAAAGTTGCGTCTTTAAATCCGTTTCCCTCGGATGTATGTCCGCGTATCTCGGTATAAGCAGAACATCGTCAAAGGTAAGACCCTCTTTTGCAAATTTCTCTCCAGCGTTCATGTTAACCATAATAAGCCTCCTTTATTATTTATAAATCTTTATATGCGCAGCCTGTAAGACGGCTGATTTACATACATTGCCCGCTACGCTCCGACTCTATCGTACTCACGGCAAAGAGTGGGGAGCATGCTCCTGTCCCTCACTCTCAGCGGCAAAAGTTCTGCGGCGCTGTGCTTTTTATATAGGGTCCCGCCTGCGATGTCAAGCTTCCAATTTGAAAAGGCGTATATTAGAAGGTTACGTCAAAGTATAGGCCGTGCCGCCGGCGCGGATTTGGGAGAGAGACATACCTCCGTGTCAAAGGATGTGGCTGCATGACCTGCAGCGGATTTTCGGATGCAGGTACGCAGCGGCGGCTGTCCGGAGCACAGCAGGAGCTGTTCTTTTAGTCTGCGGCCGGCAATCAGCATATCAGCCGATGCGCACGGCTTCACGCACGACTTCACATCCACATCATGCCTAAAACCAGCCTGTAAACCGGCAGCTATGCAAAAGCGGCAAAATATGCTCCAATCCTTTTATAATAAACAAACTGCTCAGTCATTTCGCACGGAAATGATGAGCATATTCTCTATCGTCAAAGCATCCCTTAAGGAGCGTATATTTTAAATTTCTGTTATTTTTTCGATTATACCGCATTATATTTGCATAGTCAAGCTGTTGCACGGTACAATTTCGTATGTATGCTTATTTTCTGCATTTTCCCACAATTTTTTTGTATTCGTCATAACTTATTAAGGTATTTATAACCTCAAGCAGCATTTTTGTCGACAGCCGCTCAGGCAGACGAAGCTCTTCCTTAAAACGCTTTCTCAGCAGCGCGGAATCTTTCCTGCCGCACAGTCCGTCCTCATAAAGGTCGGCCGTCGTCACGCCGGCTCTGCTTTGCGACTTTTCCCTTATCGCACCGGCATCCTCAAGCGCCTTGATTATGACCGACGCCTCCATACCCTCTACGCCGAGCTTGCCCTCTGCCGACGGATGCGGCTTGCGCCTTTCCTTGCCGAATATATCCGGGATATACACGTTTATGATTCTGTCCGCGGGTATGGCGGACTTGAGATAGGACCTTATCTTAAAGCCGGCCGCATCCGAGTCCGTCATTATTATAATTCCGGTCTTCTCCGCGAGACGCTTTATCATGCCGAGCTTCTGCTTGTCCTTGAATATGTTAAAGCCGCCGGTCTCTATTACAGCCGAGTCTATTATCGATTTTAATTTTGCCTTGTCGTATCTGCCCTCTACTATCACGGGCCTGTCAAGAGTAATCATATTCTACACCGCTTTTATCTGCCGTATGAGCGACATTATAAGAGCTTCCATTATTATATCCTGGTCCGCGGCGGAGCTTTTTATGTCTGCGTCCGTTTCGGCTATTGTTTTTATGAGCCTATGCATTTTTCCGCTGCCGATATTCCTCGCAAGGCGGGAGGCGTTTTTCAGCTTCCAGCCCATGGCGCCGTAGCCCATGTCCGCCGCTGCCTTGTCCATTGCCACGCCCCTGTCCGATGCGGCCAAGGCACGATACATGTCCGCAAAGCCGCCGGATATAACCGACAGTATCACTATATTCTCCACCTGATCGTACCTCAGATTTTTATACAGCGTCAGCGCCCTCTGCGCATCTCCGGAAGCTATCGCCGCCGTCATGTCGTAAACCGACGCCGACACCGACGCCGTGCATACCTCGTCTATGTCTGCCTTTGTTATGACATCGCCGCAGTACAGGCAGAGCTTGTCCACCTCGCCGAGCAGCTGCTGCAGGTCGTCGCCGCACCGCTGTATCATATAGCTTGCCTCGGACGGCGGCAGCGTGCGCCGCTGCTTGGCCGCTCTGGAGCAGAGCACCTTTGCCAGCGAAAGGCCGGTCCTGTGCTCCAGCAAAACGGTGCAGCCGCCCTTGTTCGCCGCCGATATCACCGCCTTCACCTTCGCCGAGCGCTTATAGTCAAGCTCGACGGAGTCAAACCAGAACACCGCCGTTCCCATATCCGGCGGATCGGACAAAAACTCCTTCATCGCCTCAAAATCCGTCTTTGCGAGCTTTTCAAAATCAAGGTCGCATATGACATAGCAGCGGCCGTTGCCGGAAAAATCCGGCATCTGCACCTTGTCTAAAAAGTCCGACACGTCAAAGTCCTCGCCGCTGAGCTTTTCCGGCTCTGCGTCAGCCGCGTCCGCTATTTTTTCGGCATAGTACTGCTTTAAATACGTGTCCGGGCCGTACAGCAGGTAAACCGGCTTAAGACATTTTGATTTAAGCTGCGCTCTTAAGTTTTCCTCTTTTATTGCCGGCATTTTACACTCCCCGCCTTATCTTAAAGCTTCCGTTGTCGCGTATTTCTATTATCATATCGTTGTCCACCGTAGTATAAGCGTCGATGCCAAGCTCGCTCATTCCTCTGAATACCTTGTCCTCTATGCGCGCCGATGCACCGACTATAACCGCGGCCTCGCTGTAAAGCTGAACCGACTGCGGAAAGGAGGCCCCGCATATGAGCACATCCGCCGCACAGCCTTTCGTATCGGCTCCCGGGCCCGCTATTATCACCGATGCATCTCCGGCGTGCACGGCCGCATAATTGCTTTCAGCGTCGCAGATGACGTGCACATTTTCAAATATATCCACCCTGTCATAGCCGGTGAGCTCTATTTTCTCAACGCCGTCCAGACTGAGTGCCGACAGCGGCTCGGACGCATCGGCATCCGGCGGGCTTATCAGTATGTTTACTTTAAGCTCGCTCATTACCTCGGCTGCGTTGGCGCCGAAATATTCGTCAAGCTCGGGTATTATGACGGTATCTATTTCATTTATGCCTCGCCGGCGCATATAATCCTTGAGGTTATATACGGCGGACGAATCTCCGCCGCATCCGACAAGCACTGATTTATTCCCGCGCGTGAGCAGCACCATCTGCCCCGAGCCGGCACTTATCACGCCTATGTGCGTCACGTCTCTGTATATTATACCATAAGACACCACTCCGGCAAGCAGAGAAACACAGGTCATTACCGCCGTCCACTTCAGTACTCTGCCCCGCCTATGCAGTAAAAGGGCAAGAGCAATCAGCACAAACGCACCCGCAAGCCACACATAAACGTAGCGGTACGTCGCGGGTATCGTCGCAAACGGCACCGCGGCCATAATATGAGCTACTGCAATTATGTACTTCGCCATAAGCCCGACTATTACCATACCGGGATAAACGATAAATCCCGTAAACGGTATCACCGATATCACAAGCAGTGCGGCAGCCAGCACGAGCATCATCAGCGATACATATAGCGTGAGCAGGTTTGTTACTATGCCTATGACGGAAATATATCCGAACTGAAGTATTGACACCGGTATCAGCAGCAGCGTCGCCGCAAGCGTCTGCGCCGTATAGGAGTATACCGTTTTCATCAGCCTTCGGGCTCTTCTGCCTTTAGGCAGATACGCTCTTCTGAAAAATCTCGTAATGCGGCCTGTCAGCAGTATAAGCCCCAGCGTGGCGTAGGCCGAAAGCTGCAGCCCTACATTCACGGCGTTAAACGGATTTATCAGGCACATTATAAGCACCGCCGCGCCCAGCGAGCTCAGGCTGTCGGCCCTGCGGCCAAGCGATAGGCCGAGCAGGTAGATTATGTTCATTATCCCCGAGCGCACGACCGACGGGGAAAAGCCGGTCACCGCCATAAAAAGTATGAGCGGGCCTATCGTGATAAGCGCCGATTTCCGCCTGCTTAAGAAGCGGTGCAGCAGTAAAAAGCAGAACTGCACTATTATGCCCATATTCTGACCCGACACTGCTAATTGATGATAAATCCCGCTGTCCCTGAAGTCGGTCTTAACCTCGTCCGATATCCCGTCGGTTATATTGAGTGTAACGGAGCTTACTATCGACGCCTCATCGCTCGGCAGATACTCATAGATTTTATTGTGCATATACCGCCGAAGCATTATCGCGTAATAGTACGGCGGATGGTAGCCGTCGCTCTCGACCGTAGTCTCAGTCCCGCCGCTGATAAAGCCCGTTATATATACGCCGGAGGAATAATTAAACGGCTTTGAGCTGTCAGACATGGCGTGAAATTCCACCGTCGTGCTTATTTTGTCATAAACGTCGGCATAAAGCTTTGAATAGGTTGTAAGCTTTACCTTTATTTTCTGCGGCGCCTTGTCGAAGCCTATGCTTTCAGTCTTGAGCGTATATGTATATCTTCCGTCCTTGCTTTCAACCTCATCGACAATTCTGCCGGTCACAGGAAGCGTCAGTCCGTCGAGAATCTGAACCGGCCGCACGAAAAGCAGCGTACACACAGCAAACACAGCCACAGCCGCCGCTGCAGAGAAGAGCGTCATTGCTATTTCTCCGTCCCCGCGCAGCCTTTTTACCGACACGGTCACGATACCGCCGGCCAAAGCTATAGCACCGCATATTACGGCAGCGGTTAGGCTGATATAATTAACGGCGATAAGCGACACAAAGAAAACCAGCCCAATTAGGGCAATCGGCCGCTTTTTCATATCGCTCACCGCCTTCAGCTCTTATTTCTGCTTTAATATCCTGTGCCTTCTCAGATGCACAAGGCATATGACCTGCCCGCATCGTAAGCATTATAAATATGCCTGCTTTACCAGATAAGACCGGCCCAAGCCTGCACACCGCACAGCGCAGACAAATCAGCCGTCGGAAATATGTGCATTATACCTGAAATGCCGCCGTCTTGCACAGCCAAGACGACTTGCATGTTTTAAGACGCCGGGAGCCGAGCACAATATGTTGTTAAACATCTGATTTACGCGCGTGATGTGTTAAAAGCCTCGTTAATCCTAAAAATTAACTGCGCTTTATGCTTTGCCTGCACAAAAATCAGCACGCTTAAAGCTGCACGCACCGAAAATGACGGCGGCGCGGATGAATTTTTGCTTTTGATACCGCAGACGGACTTCCGCCCGGCAAGGGTAAAAATGTGAAAATGCGCCGCGCAGGCGCTTTTTCAGCACATCGGTTTTGCTTCCCGGCAGCTTAACAAGGCCGCACCAAAGCAAAGCCCGTTTGTTCCTGACCGAAGACAAAAGCAATCCATTCGCCTGCTTCCCCGTTTCTCTCTGCGCAAAAGGACGAGCCTGCTGTTCGCCCTAAGCCGCCTTTACAACAGCGTCACAGCCTGTTTCCCCGGTTCAAAGGCAGCTCCGTTTGGCTGACACGACGCTTTGCAGCGTTTTTCGTCGCAGCGGCAGCCATTTTCTCCCTTAATCTGCCGGCGCCGAAGACGAAGATGCTGTCAGCCTTTTGGGCTTGAGTCTCTATCATAATTTCCCAATGTATATCTTTTGCTGCATATTTAGGAAGGCAAAAAGCCGCGTCCGGCCATGTCAGACATATTAAGCATTCTGCATGCCGCAGCGGCTCGGCCTTTCGCCGCTCTCTGCTGCACGATTATTTGCTGAACAGCGGCAGGGGCTCCAAAAATATTATATCATGCCTGTTGGCAGCGTCACCCTCCGCCAGCACCGCGCATGATGCGGCAAGCTCGCCGCCGGCAAGCTTCACGAGCTCCTGCACCGCGTGCAGCGACTCTCCCGTGCTTATAACGTCGTCGACAATAAGCACGCGCCTGTCCTTCAGCTTATCTGCCTCCGACTCGCTTATATAAAGCTTCTGCTCGTCCTTGGTGGTTATGGACTTCACGCTCACGCCGACGGGATTGCGCATGTACAGCTTTATGTTCTTTCTCGCAACGACATATGGCTTGCCCGACTGTCTCGACATCTCATACGCAAGCGGTATGCTCTTGGCCTCCGGCGTTATTATGACGTCGAATTCCGGCACCTTTTTGAGCAGCTCTCCTGAAGCTGCCACCGTCAGCTCCACATCGCCGAATATTATAAACGCGGCTATGTCTATGCTGTCGTTTATGTCACAGAGCGGAAGCTCCCTTTTAAGTCCGGCTATCTCCATGCTGTAGGTCCTGTTGCCCATATATATCCTCCTAAATTATTCTTTCTGACATTTTTATGCCGCCGAGAAGATGAAAATGTATGTGCTTTACCGTTTGACCTGCGTCTTCTCCGCAGTTGTTTATTATCCTGAAGCCGCTGTCCAGCCCGTTTTCTTTGGCTATTTTCGCAGCCACCTCGAAAATACGCGATATAAGCGCCGAATTGCTTTTGTCTATGTCAAGCGCAGACTCTATATGCTGCTTCGGCATTATCAGGGCGTGAAAGGGCGCTTGCGGATTCACATCCTTTATGGCTATTACCAGGTCGTCCTCATAATACTTAGCCGACGGTATCTCGCCGTCTATTATTTTGCAGAAAATGCAGTCCATATCTGACACTCCTTTAAAAAATTTATAACCATATTTTGATAAGCTTTTATACCTTTCGCACTTCCTATACACCAAAATCATATAAGACGCTTAAGACGCTGCAGACACGGCAGAATATACATTCAACTTCTTTAAAATCTAATTCTGCCGTGCGGAGAGCTCAGTCAGGCTGCGGCGCTGCCAAAAGCCGGAGTCTGGGCAGTCGCGAAAAATCCATATACCAAATCAGCGGCAGACAATCACTTTGCCGTCTCTCTGAGCGCCTCCTCTGCGGCGCTGAGCGCCTGCTGCACCTTGGACGCATCCTTGCCGCCGGCCATTGCACTGTCGGGACGGCCGCCGCCGTTGCCGCCGGCCGCCTGTGCCGCCCTTTTCACAATGTTTCCGGCGTGTGCGCCCATCTCCACCGCCTGACTGCCGCAGGCGGCAGCAAATGTCACCTTGCCGCCGGAGACCGCCGCTATCACTACTACCGCATTCTTAAAGTCAGATTTTATTTTATCGCACATTGCGCGCGCCGCGTCGGGAGTTATGTCGGAAACAGCTTTAGCTATAAATCTGAAGCCGCCTATTTCCTTTGCCGATTTCACAAGGTCGTCCGCCTGCCCTGACGCTATCTGCGCACGCAGCTTCTGGATTCCCTTTTCCTGCTCCTTAAGCTCTGACATTACCTGTGCGGCCCTGCGCTCAAGGTCGTCGGCGCCGGCGGCCTTTAATATGTCCGCCGCGCTTTCGGCCGCCGCCTTATACGAATCAAGCAGCTTTAACACTCCGCCGCCGGTCACGGCCACTATGCGGCGCACACCCGAAGCCACCGAGCTTTCCGACACTATCTTAAACAGGCCGATGTTCGACGTATTCGTCACGTGCGTGCCGCCGCAAAGCTCGACCGAAACATTTCCGCTCTTCTCGCTGCCCGCCGACACTACGCGTACCATGTCGCCGTATTTTTCACCAAACAGCGCCATTGCGCCCGTCGCTTTCGCTTCGTCGGCCGGCATTTCCCGTGTGGTGACCGGAAGGGCGGACAGCACATATCCGTTTACCATATCCTCAGCCTGCTGCTTTTCCTCCGGCGTCATGGCAGAGAAATGTGTAAAGTCAAAGCGAAGCTCTTTGTCGTCGACCATGGAGCCGGCCTGCTGCACATGACTTCCAAGAACCTTCCGCAGCGCCGCCTGAAGCAGGTGCGTCGCCGTGTGGTTGCGGCGTATGCTGTTGCGGCGGCCGGTATCTATTGCCGCCTTAACAGCGTCGCCGGCGCTGAAGCTGCCGCTGGTAACACGGCCCATGTGCATATATACGCCGTCCTCGTTCTTTTTAACATCTTCTACCGCAAATTCACCTGCGGCAGTGGATATGACGCCTCTGTCTCCGACCTGTCCGCCGCTCTCGGCATAGAAAGGCGTCCTGTCCAGCACTATTATGCCCTGCTCGCCCTCCGACAGGCTGCCGCCGGACACAGCGGCTATCTCCGCATCACATTCGTCCTGCTCATAGCCGACAAACCGTGTGGCGGGCACGTCCTTGAATATATTGCCCTCACCAGCCCACGCGTCGTTCATGTCCTTGCGGGCCTTCCGCGCGCGGTCACGCTGGTCGGACATGAGGCGCGCAAATTCGTCCTCGTCAATGCCCATGCCGCGCTCCGACAATATCTCGCGGGTCAAATCCAGCGGGAAGCCAAAGGTGTCGTACAGCATAAATGCATCCTTGCCGGAGAGCACGCCGCCCTTCGCCTGCGCCGCCATGTCGTCGAGTATCTGTAGCCCTTGGTCTATCGTGCGGCCGAAAGCCTCCTCCTCGGTGTTTATCACCTTGTATATCAGCTCGCTGCGCTCTTCAAGCTCGGGATATGCCTTTTTGTTCTCGTTTATGACCGTCTCGGCGACGTCCGCCAAAAACATGCGGTCAATCCCAAGCAGACGGCCGTGACGCGCAGCCCGGCGCAGCAGCCGCCGAAGCACGTATCCGCGTCCCTCGTTCGACGCTATTATGCCGTCAGATATCATAAACACCGACGAGCGCATGTGGTCGGTTATTATGCGCAGTGATACATCGGCCTTTTCATCCTCGCCGTATTTGTGGCCGGATATCCCGCATATCCTGCTTGTGATATTTCTTATCGTGTCCACCTCAAAGAGGTTGTCCACGCCCTGCATAATACAGGCGAGACGCTCAAGCCCCATGCCGGTGTCTATGTTCTTCTGCTTGAGCGGAGCATAGTTGCCCTTGCCGTCGGAGTCGAACTGCGAGAAAACAAGGTTCCAGAACTCAACATACCTGTCGCAGTCGCAGCCCACATGGCAGTCGGGGCGGCCGCAGCCCTTTTCGGGACCGCGGTCGAAATATATCTCGGAGCAGGGGCCGCACGGGCCGGTGCCGTGCTCCCAGAAATTATCCTCCTTGCCGAGACGGACGATGCGCTCAGGAGCAACGCCTATTTCATTGACCCAAATGTCGGCTGCCTCGTCATCGCCCTCATACACTGATATCCACAGCCTGTCAACCGGCAGCTCTATCACCTTTGTACAGAACTCCCACGCAAACTGTATGGCTTCGCGCTTAAAATAGTCGCCGAAGCTGAAGTTGCCCAGCATCTCAAAGAAGGTGCCGTGCCGTGCCGTATGCCCGACATTGTCTATGTCAGGTGTGCGTATGCACTTCTGGCAGCTTGTGGCGCGTCTTTTCGGCGGAGTGGCCTCACCGGTAAAAAACTTCTTAAGCGGTGCCATGCCTGAGTTTATGAGCAGCAGGCTTTTATCTCCGTCAGGCACAAGCGAAAAGCTCTTAAATCTGTAATGACCCTTGGATTCAAAATAGCTTAAAAATTTCTCTCTTAAATCGGTCAGCGACGTCCATTCCATGTTTTTCAGTCCCTTTCTCCTCAAAAAAATAAAAAGCCTCCGTCCGCCATGGGACGGAAGCAAATTCCGCGGTACCACCCAAATTGCCGCAAACAGCAGCCACTTTGTGCCCTTAACGCGGTGCTTACGTCTGTGTCTCCACAGCGGCTATAAGACGGCTCTGCGGCGTCTGCAACAGGAGCTTTCAGCATGACACTCCCTCTCTTTGGATGCATATCTCCGCTTAATCTTAATCACTGCTATTTTTATATATGTCAATTATACTAAACCCACTGTTATTTGTCAACGCGGCTTTAGTGCGCATTTGCATTTTTGCCGTTCCTGCACGGGATCAAAGCAGGCGTACACACTGCAATGTACACACGACAAGCAAAATTAAACAGAAGGTCCCTTGCTGCCGGTTAATTCCGCTCTCCGCTTTTCCGGCCCATATGCAAAGGAGACGCTTCTCTTGAATTAAGGCGGCGGCAAAAGAGTCCAGCCTAAAAGGCCGGTGTAGAAAAACAATCCCAAAGGCTTACGGTGTCTTCGAATGCTCCGCCAGGCAATATTAGAGCAGATGATGGTCAAGGCCGTAACCGTTTCTGCGGTCTCTCTGTAGCATTATAATTGGCATTGGACAAAGGCGGAGAAAGCGCTGTGCAATTTTCTTAAGCGCTTTTAGGCAAAGCAGGCAAATTCTGCTTGTGCGACACCCGAAGCTGTCTATCACAGCTTTTTCACTGCCCGCTTTGACTGTACCCAACCTCTGCTCGCTCCTTCGCCCACCGGGCGCGCTCGCAGGCGGGTTCCACCTACTCTTGCGGTGCCCGGCTCTGTCTGCGGCGGTCAAGCCGCCTTGCCAATCGCCGACCGCTGCGCCAACCCCTGCTCGCTCCTTCGCCCACCGGGCGCGCTCGCAGGCGTTGCTTATCAAAAAGCTGGAGCGGCGATGCGAGCCATACAAAATCTGCGCTGTCCCAGCGCGGCACAGCATACTTGAAGATATGGCACAAATATTATAAAATATCAAGCAGCAAAAATTTCAGATAAAGTCCTGAGACAGGGCAGCAAACATATCAGAGCAAGGATAAAATAACAGCAGACGCCGCTGAAAGGGGGTCCCGTGCTTTATCCTGCCGATACTCGTATATAGCTTAACCGTTTGGATGAATTTTAAGTGTATATAAGGAAATGCCGCAGGGAGGACCTTCCCGAAATAGCCAGACTGTTTTCCGATACCGTAGTAAATGTAAATATAAAAGATTATTCAGAGCAGCAGATATCCACATGGTCCGGGCGCAGCCAAAGCCTCCTTAGCAGGGAGGATTTCCTCGACGCGCTTTACACACTTGTTGCCGTCGAGGATGATGCTATTGTGGGTTACGGCAACATAAGCAGAGACGGCTATATCGACCATTTATACACGCATAAGGACTTTCAGCGCCGCGGCATCGCGTCGGCGATATGCGATGAGCTTGAGCGGCATGCTTATAATTCCGGCGCTGAAAGCTTCACAGCGCACGTTTCGGTAACGGCGCTGCCGTTTTTTATCCGCCGCGGCTACCATGTCGTAAAAGAGCTTGGGGCGAAAATAGACGGCATCTCGCTTACAAATTTTTTGTGTAAAAAAAATCCGCTGCAATAAATGCGCCCGCTTTTCTGATATTTCTCACATCGATAATTATCCGTCTGTATATGCACTGCAAAGGCCCGCCGGCCGGCTTTCTATACTCCAAGCGATTACCTCCTCCTGCCTCCGCGGGAAAATCCGGCGTGCCGGCACCGCAGGCGGCTTCGGCCCGCACTTGATGACCGCTCCCTTATAAAATCAGCTAAATGAAGCTTTTCTGCCTGTCATCAGAAAAGTCAGGACATCATTTAAGCAGGCAGCAAAGACAAAGGCTTATTATGCCGTACAGCATTTGACTATTTCTGCCGAGTGCTTTTATCCCTCAGTGCGGCCCTCCGTCATTCAAATTCCATGTATAAAATTTTGAAGATAAAAAGCACATATGGAAAGCAGCCGCCTTTCCCGTCCCCTTATAACCGAGAATGGCTGTAAAATCGCCGTCCGGGCACTGTATAGATTAAAAGATTTTTTTAAAACAAGCATTAAGCAGGATACGTCCGAATAGTCTTTTAACAGACAAACTTATCGGAGTGGGCGGATGCTTGATATTTTAAACACCTTAAACGAAAAAATAAGCGGCATAGTCTGGGGCCTTCCCATGATAATTGCCATTATCTCAATAGGCGGATATTTTACGTTTAAGAGCGGATTTTTCCAGATAACCCGCTTTAAGCTGATATTTGCCTCCACGCTCGGCGGCATGTTTAAAAAGAGAGAGCGCGGCGGCGTTTCTCCCTTTAAGGCGATGGCGACGGCGCTCGCCGGCTCAGCCGGCACCGGGAATATAATCGGCGTGGCGACGGCTATCGCCGCGGGCGGCCCCGGCGCTATATTCTGGATGTGGGCCTCCGGACTGCTGGGCATGATGACAAAGCTTGCCGAGGTGACGCTGGCCGTGCACTTCAGAGAAAAAAAGGGCGACGGCTGGCGCGGCGGACCGATGTATTATATTAAAAACGGACTGGGCAAAAAATTTGCGCCGCTTGCCGCCGCGTTTGCCGTCCTCTGCGTACTGGCCTCCTTTGGCGTCGGCAACATGACGCAGGTAAACGCCATGTCGTCAAGCTGGCAGAAAAGCTTTAACCTGTCCGCCGTCTGGATAGGCATAGGCATGGCGGCCGTTGTCACGCTTGTGATTTTCGGCAGGATGACCAAGATATCGTCGATTGCCGGCTTTATTGTGCCCTTTATGTCCCTTTTTTATATAGCCGGATCACTCATAGTGATATGCGTGAACATAGAAAATCTTCCGGGCGCCGTGGGGAGCATATTCGCCGGCGCCTTTGGGATCAGGCAGGCCGGCGGCGGAGTAATTGGCTTTACCATGGCTCAGGCCGTTAGATTCGGCGTCTCGCGCGGCGTATTTACCAATGAGGCGGGCATGGGCAGCTCGCCCATAGCTCACGCATCGGCTCAGACCTCCCATCCGGCGGAGCAGGGTATGTGGGGTGCAATGGAAGTCTTTTTGGATACCATAGTCGTCTGCACCGTAACGGCGCTGGCAATACTCTCTTCACCTGAATACCTGTCGGGCAGCATCACTGCAGACTGGGCGCTGACCTCGGCAGCGTTCGCGGGAGCTTTGGGGCCGTTTGGCGAATATTTTATCGCTGTTTCCCTTGCGCTCTTCTCCTTTGCGACAATAATAGGCTGGTCGTACTACGGCATAAGCTGTGTGGAATATCTTTTTAAAAAGCATGGTGCAGCCGCCTCCGCCGTGTACCGGCTGATATACGTTCTGTGCATCATACCCGGCGCAGCGGCTGCACCGGAGGTGCTGTGGACCGCTGCGGATACACTCAACGGGCTTATGGCCGTGCCTAATATCATAGCCGTGGTTCTGCTGTCGAAATACGTCTTTGCCGACCTTGACGATTTGCTCCCAAAATCCGTCCCATTTTCAAAATACAAGCCCAAATACGGCGCACGCTTTAGATGCTGAGCCCGCATTGCTTTGCATAACTGCGATTATGCCGCCGCATATTTTGGAGCAGCGCTGCCGCCCCACATCTTGATTATTGCATGACCGATGAGCTTTGTGTATATTCATTTTGTTTTCGATTCTGTTTTGTGCACTAACCTTTCTCCGCTTTTAGCACGCCATGTATAATGCAATTAAAAAGATAGCGTCTCCTTTCTGCAGCCGTTAATACGCTATACCTATGCCCTAACAATGCGCCGCCTGCCGCCATGGTGGGCGGCTGTTTCTCTTTAGTTATGTCTATGGCTTAAAGGGCAGTGCAGCCCAAAAAATGTAAAATTATTTTTAACGCCGCATATCGGTAATTAATTTTGTACCGCTGCCAATAATAAATACAAATATCTAATGGGCGGCGGAATTATGTACAAAAGAATGCTTGCTGTTTTTATATCGACAGTAATAATAATGACGGTATGCTCCTTCAGGGTAATGTACCTGACGGGCGGCTCGGACATACAGGCGGCGGATTACCGCTCGGGCTACCGGCTGGAGATTTCGAGGGGGCGCGGCACCATATACGACTGCAATCTAAGCCCCATCACCAACGACAGCATAGAATATGTGGCCATAGTGCCGCCGACGCCGCAGGCCGTTATGGAGATAACCGAGCAGCTTGACGGGGAAACGGCGCAAAGCGTGCTCGAGCGGCTGAGAAGCGGAAATCCGGTCACGACCGTCGTGTCGTCCGGTTTTTTGAGCGAAAGCTGCACTGTCATAAAGACCTTTAAAAGATATTCCTCGACACAGCCTGCCGCGCATATCATAGGATATATAAACAGCGACGGCAGCGGCACATCGGGCATTGAAAAGGCATACGACGATATTCTCAGCCGTCCGTCTGCCCTGACCGCCACTTACCGCACTGACGCAAACGGCAATATCTTAAGCGGCAGCGAGCCGGAGATAGATTACAGCGGCTACAATTTGTCCGCCGGTGTAGTTCTTACCATCGACAAGGGGCTGCAGCTGGCGGCGGAGGCTGCCGCATCGCGGTATCTTGACGCCGGTGCTGTGGTTGTGCTGGATATCAGTACCGGCAAAATAAGAGCAATGTGCAGCCTGCCTAAGTTTGACCAATACAATGTCGCCGAAAGCCTTGAGGATGAATCCTCACCCCTTATAAACCGCGCACTGCTCAACTACAACGTTGGCTCGGTCTACAAGCTCGTGGTTGCCGCCGCCGCGCTTGAGCAGGGGGTTTCACCCGATACCACGTTTTCCTGCAGCGGCAGCTACATGGTAGGCGACAAGGAGTTCCATTGCCTCGGCGAGCATGGCACAATTAATATGGAAACGGCCCTCGAGGTATCCTGCAATATCTATTTTATTCAGCTTGCGCAAAGCTTTCTGCCGCAGTCGATACTGAGCATATCCCGCTCTGCGGGCTTTGAGCGCTCTTTCTATCTGTGCGACGGCATATCCTCCGATTCGGGGCTGCTTCCGTCGCTTGAGACGCTGCGGACACAGCCTGCAGCTCTCGCAAATCTCTCCTTCGGTCAGGGGGAGTTGATGCTCACACCCCTTCACATGGCCGGCTTTATCTCCGCGATAGCCTCTGGGGGATATTACCGCGAGCCGGTTCTTATTGAGGGGCTTGTGGATGACAGCGGCAGCCTTTATGACGTTTCTGAGCAGCAGGCGCCGGCAAAAATTTTAAGCGATTCTGCCGCCGGCATACTCAAGGAGTATATGATAAACACGGTAGAGAGCGGCACCGGCACTGCCGCCAAGCCGGAGAGCGGCGGCGCCGGCGGCAAAACCGCTACCGCCGAAACCGGCTGGATAAAGGACGGCCGCGAGGTTTATCAGACGTGGTTTACCGGCTTTTTCCCCGCCGATGACCCGCAGTACGCTGTGGTTGTTCTGGCGGAGGACGGCGCCTCCGGAAGCCGCACCAGTGCCCCGGTCTTTAAGCTTATCGCCGATTATGTTATAAGCCGCGGTTAGAAAAAATTATAAGCGGCTATGCCGGCGGCTTTGGTTAGCGCCGTGTGCCCAAATGCAAATTTATTCTCGTGTGCACATGTATGCAGCCCGCGGATAATCCATGCTCGTATATCGCAAGGTCTTTTGTTCCGATGCCAAAGCTGCGCTAAAAATGTTTCGCTTTTGATTTTTGGCTATGCCGGGCGCGCAGACTCACTTATCCGTATAAGGCAGACAGCAATAAAAGAGCATTGCGGCCGTCACTGCTTAATGTATAAGGACTTACAACGCTGAATATTATGGCGCTTTTAATAACAGTGTGTCGGGAAAGCTGATAAGCCTTTTATCAAATATAATTATTATGCTTACAAAAATCATCAAGCCGGCTTGACAGCTAGAGCTTTTTCTGTCATCGCCCCAAGAACGTACAGACATATTACAGCCGCTGCCGCCGTCACATCTGGCTCTTTAAGCTGATGCCAAGCTTTCGGTTGGCCTTGCTGGTGACGGCTCACCGATCGGTCATACAAGAGCCGAACTTAGCCTATAAAGCCTTTCTGCCTGCGGAATCAAGATTTTTCTTTCTGAAGCGGGCAATCAAAACCACCCGTTAAGCGCGGTGCTTTAAGAAATGAGGCAGGGTCGGCAATCAGCCGCCCTCCTGCTAAAATTCCCTTATCTCACGCCCCATTGAACGCGTGGTTTTAACAGGTCATATAAGGGCCTATCTCCTGTGGCAACCCCCAAAAGGGGGCACCGAAAAGTCTGACAACCACGCTTTTACCACGGGCAGCCCCTGCTCAGCGGCTTTTTTATGCCTTTTTAGCCTTCTCTTCCGTGAAGGGATTAACAAACTCTTTCAGGCTCGGCTGGTCGTTGGCTATATCGTCTTGCAGCTGATTGCGAATGTATTCTCGAATCGCTCCTTCGCATTTCCCTGCCGTATCAACGTAATTTCCTCTGCACCGAAATGCCCTGTACTTACTATGTGATAAACTCTTTACGTCATCCATTGACACAAACCTCCAGCGTTTCCTTTTCGTGGTTGCCAGATCGCTTCCATTCTAACACTGGAGGTCCTTTCTTGCACTAAAGCATCCTTTTTTACACCCAGTTCAACTGGAGTTTTTTATTATGCCTGTTCGGCGCCAAAAATTAAAAGCAGGAGTTGCTAAAAGCTCCTGCTTTTGCTGTATTGAGTTAATTTTGCCATACCGCCGCGGCAGCCGGCATATGTCCTGCCGACTGCATCAGAGGTATCGCTTCGCTTGAGCGCACGTCACTCCTGCTCCGCTGCCGGCTCTGCCGAGGCGGCGTCTGACGCCGCAGAAGAATCAGCCTCGGACACGTCAGACGTACCGTACATAAATCGGTACATCTCCATGGCCGCCTCGTATATCCTGCCGCCCTGACGCTCATAAAGCGCCGGATCCATACCTCTGACGCTGCCGGACTTGACCGCGTTCGTTTCGGCCAGAGTCGGATTTGAAAGTATGCTCTGCTCAATATCCGCCGCACAGAAAATATAGTCAGGGTTGAGTGCGGCGACATATGCGGCCCAATCGCCGCTTTCATCCGCCGACTGAGCAATATTCTGTGCACCGGCCAGCGACATTATGTCAGATATAAACGACCCGCTGTACGCTATAATCCCGTCGGCCGGGATAAACACCGCCCGCTTAAGCGTCATGCCGGCAACCGAAGCCTCCTGCTTTATTTTATCTATGAGATTATTATATGTCGTCTCGCCGTTTATCTGCCCTGTCTCTTTTCCCGCAAGTGCCGTTGCAACCGACACATATACATCCTTTAGCCCCTCTATGCTCTGTGCGGCCTCTATTGAAATAACGGGTATGCCCCGCAGACTCAGGCTCTCGCTGAGGCTCTCATCAAGGCTTCCGCTCACGAGCACAAGGTCGGGGACAGCACTTATTATTTTCTCCGTGTCCGGCTCAGCGGATGTCCCCATTTTCTCCTTCTGTGCCGTCTCCTCCGGCCAGTCGCAGTCATCAGATACACCGTACAGCTGGGTATAGGAGCCAAGCTCGTATATTATCTCCGTTATCGACGGTGAAAGGCATATGACCCTTTGCGGCGCCGAGGCTATCTCCACACCGTTCACGGTGACGGGAAAATCGCTGCGGCCCTCTATTATCACAGTCTCCTCACCGCAGGAGCATATAAGGCACGCAAGCATTATCGTCATTATCAGAACAGCTGTTATTTTTTTCAAAACATTACGCTCCTTTGTATTTGTTAAAGCTATAGCCGCCATCCCGGAATATACAGCCGCACGCGGCAATTTTTTACGGAAGCCGCGGCACTGTCGAGCCCTGCATTGGACGCGATGCCTTCATTACTGACACACCATAGGCGCAACGGCCACGACGTTCTCAAAAAAGCTCTCATGCCCTCCCGCGGTCCGTTTAAAAGCCGCGGCTGAATTTCGGGAGCAGGTACGGCTCAGAATAAGTCCTACAGGGCAAGGCCGAGATGCGTGCGCCCGACGGCATACTCTATAAACTGCTGCGCCGTACGCGGCGAGCGCACACCGCGGCGTATCGCAAACCTGTCGGCGGCGGCAAAAAGCGTCTGCTCATCAATATCCAGACTGTTTTCCTTTGCCAAAAACGCCACTATCTCGTGATACACCTTAAGGTTGGGATTAAAGAAGGTCACAGTAAGTCCGAACCTGTCGGACAGCGAAAGCATCTCCTCGCGTGCGTCGGCGTCGCTTGTCTCCTGCGAAAGCTGTACAGACGCCTTTTCCTTTACAAGATGCCGGCGGTTTGAGGTGGCGTACACCAGAATATTATCCGGACGCTTCTCCAGTGACCCCTCCAGTACAGCCTTCAGGTCGCTCAGCACCGCCTCGTCGCCCGTCAGCGACAAATCATCGATGTATATTATAAATCTGTTCGGGTACTGCGATAAAAGCTCTATCAGCCGCGGCAGGCCGGAAAGATTCTTTTTTGCAATTTCAATCATCCTGAGCCCCATTTGGCCGTACTCATTAAGCAGCGCATGTATAGTCGCCGATTTGCCGGTGCCGCGGTCGCCGTACAGCAGCACGTTCTGCGCCGGAAGCCCCCTGACAAACGCCTCGGTATTCTCCCTGACCACCGCGCGCTCAGCGTCGTAATTTTTAAAGGATGACAGCCTTATGCTGTCGGTGTTGACGGCGGGGATAAGCTTTCCGTCGTATTTGAAGGCACTGTATCTGGAAGCAATGCCGTACCCGTTTTTAGCATAATACCCCTTAAGATAATCAAAAAACGCAGCGGCGTCCTTCAGCACTCCGCTGTCCTCCGACGTCCATACCGGCGCACCCGCAGGAAGCTCGCCCTTGGCGGGAGATATATGCGCTGCAGCCGTCAGCGTCTCCAAATCAAAAAGCGCGGCCGTCCTTTCCTGCGGCGACAGCTCCTCGCCAAACGCCAGCGCCCTTGAGACAGGATTTTCGTCGGTTTCAGCGGCACTTATAACCGCGCTGCATACATCGGCCGACCTATTAAAGTGCAGCGCTGCGGAGAACACCGCAGCCGCGGCCGCAGCAAGCTCCTTTTCCTGAGCGCCGGCTGCATGCAGCTCCACATACCTGCAAAGCTGCGACACTACCGGCGCGTCAAACACGCCGCGGTAAACCGTCGCAGACGCTATTCTGATACTAAGCTCATTAAAATCCATAAATACACGGCCTCCCGTTTAAATTATTGTAAGCTTATGCAGCCGTCAAGTCAAGACAAATCGCCTGCTTTGATGTATATGACAGCTCCGATAAGGCGGGCTCAATCCGCCTGCGGCGGCAGGCGGCAGCAACGGTGAAATCCGCTCCGGCAAAGCGGAAACCGCGTCTGACTGTAAGGATAGCACGGAGACCTTTGGCAAGTGTCGCCATTTTCTCCTCTCAAATTGCCCGCCTTAAGACCGCCAAAGGCTTAGCCTTTATCCTTCGCACATCAGGAGCTTGGTGCTCGGCAAATACTTTGGCACTTTATAAAAATCTTGTGCTGCCGTCCGTTTCCAGAACGTTTAACTAAAAAAATTTTAAATGCTATTTTTCATCATACACGATGCGAGGGAGCATCGAGAGCTTCATACTGTTCTAAAGACGAGCGCCGGATATCGGGCTCCAGTGCCGCAGTCCCGCCGCCCAGATATGTGCCGATGCTGCCGGCAGATGCATAAGCGTTTTAGGCATCTGAAGAAGTCAAACGCTATAAATATGGCAGCGGCACTAATGAGCGCTTTCACACTGCTTGATAATCGTCATTTCGCCTCGTGCCTTACCCATCGTATTTTTCTCCCCCCGGCAGTGATCAGCGGTCTCGCTTGGACAAAATTACAGCGTCGACCGTTATCGCCCGCGCCTTTGCGCTTCCCATTAAGGTCTTATTTCAGATATCGGAGTTACATCGTCCTATACAAAAGAGTCATTTTCCGCGCCTGACGCCGTGTCCATTTTGTATTCGGGCGCAGCCGCATTTTAATGCTCTGCAGAGGCTTCTCTCTGCACAAAGCTAAGGCCGCAGAGGCAGATTCCGCCGCGAATCGCTCTGCCGTACTCTTAACAGCGAGCATATGCCGGTGCTGCAAAAGCATAAGCGGAGCATAATATCAGTATGTGCTCATAAGCTCCTTTGCCTGCTTTCCCGTCAGGTGCTCAATATCAAGCTCAAGCATGCAAAGCGGTGCATACTCCCTTTCAATCGCCGCGTCCATTTCTCCTGCGTCTGCGTCGGGATTATACTTTAACGCAAGCCTCTCGATTGCTTTTCTTTTTTCGCTGTCCTCCTCCAATGCTTTTATCCGCCCAAAGGCAATCACGCTTTTAAAATAGGTGGTGTACTTCTCCGGCCGCACGTCGTCGCGGGCTATAACGCAAAATGAGGCTTTGCTGTTCCTCATTATGCTGTCTATTTTATGCCCCGATTTTGCGCAGTGGAAAAATATTTTTCCGTCATGGTATGCAAAGCTCATAGGCACAGCGTACGGATACCCGCCGTCTCCCTCCAGCGCCAGCACGCCGGACGTGCCGCTTTCCAATATGTCAACGCAGTCGCTTAACGGAAGCTGCTGACGCTTGCGCCGCATTTCTCTGAACATCCTTACTCCTCCGTTACCGTAAAATTAATATGCTTATCTTACCACACCCCGCTTTATCTATCAAGGAGTGCAATATTTTACTTTATGTTCACAGTTTGCCCAAGCTTTGAGTTGAAACGTTTGGCTTTAAGTAGTATAATTATTTCTATAAATTTACTCTATGCTTCCTTGCCAAACTGTCACATACCTTTAAACTCAAAACACAGGAGAAGTTTATGAAATACAGAAATCCTACAATCATGGAGAGAATAGTCCGCGATGAGGAACAGCGCATATTCCGTGCAAACGAAAACTGGTCGCACCTTGGCGGAAACACCACAAAGCTCTGCAAGGTATTTTACTTTATTGCCGCCGTTTATCTTCTTCTCGTCAATGCAGCGTATATCTTCTCCCTGTTTTTAAGCATAGAGGATGCTGCACTTTACCCCGATAACTATGACATCGTGCAGCTTCGCTCTTCACTCATCATAATGTTTTTGGCCAGTTCGCTGATATTAGCGGCACTTGTGCCGATGATATTAAAAAAGTATCTGCTTACTCTGATATTTACTCTGCCGGCGGGCATAATTACGCTTGTGTTTTTCCTCAGCGAAACCGCGCATCGCCGCCTTACGCTGGAAGACGGCACAAGCCGCTTTATATTTCAGCATCTTCTGCCCATATTAGTGTACTTGCTGGCAATTGTAATCATATATCTAATAAGCCTTAAGGACAAAAGGAATATATACAAAAAATATGACCGCGCGGAAGCCGCGGTATATGAGAAATTTAAGAGCTCACGCCCATATGTATCAAACGACGAGTGGAAGGAGTATATAAAAAAGTATAATGCATATGAGGATATAGGCAGTGCAGTTAAAAAGAAGGAGAAAAAGGTGTAATGGGTGCTTCGGCTCCGCTGGCTGACTGCATTTAAGCCTGCAGGAGGGACTTGACAAAAGCCCTGTGCAGGCGGTATATTATTTTAGTCGCCTTCTTAATATTATTTATATCCGCCCGTGGCGCAATTGGATAGCGCAATGGATTCCGATTCCAGAGGTTGGGGGTTCGAATCCCTTCGGGCGGGCCAGTCGAGAGCCTCGACGCGCAAGTCGCGTTCGGGGTTTTTGCTTTTCCAAATCTTTGATGCTCGCGTCGGAGCGGCATCTTTTTTGTCAACGCATGGCACGTCGGAACGAGTTGCGCTCGTTCCGATTTTTTATTTTATAAAAAATCAGTCACCCGCTCCACTGTTCCTCCTTTCCCGCAAAAGGTCACGTTCACACCGGCTAACGGCTTGTAAACGCGCCGTTTTTTACGCCGATTTGTTCACTGCCAACCTTTTACGGGTTCGAGTCTGTTTCAAAGCTTTTCGCAGGCAGCTCTTTTATAACATCTTTACAGAAAACAGACGCTACATACGTCAGTATGCGGCGTTTGTTTTTCGTTCGGAGGGATTCGAACCCTGAGTGGGTGAGCGGCGTTGGAAAAATGTGCCGGCGGCACGTTTTTAGCCGCGAAGTCCGTAGCGGCTGTGCCGCAAGGACGGATGACGCGGGCGAAGCAAGGCGGCATCCTCCCTTCGGACGGGCCACCAGGCTGAGCCTGGACGCAATTTGTGTTTCGGCTTCAGTTTTTATTTCACCTTGTTGCTCATGCTTATAGCGGGTATCTTTTTGTCGACACTTCTCAGGCTGAGCCTGGACGCAGTTCGCGTCCCGGGCTCAGTTTTTTATTTTGCCTGTTCACTCGCGTTTGTAGCGGGCATCTTTTTTAACATCTTTATACCGGGCTGTGCCTGGACGTGTGTTCACGTTTAGACTTGGCCCCTGCTCTCTATACCCGCCACCGGCGGCGCTCGCAGGTGTTGCCTCTTTCCGCCAAAGATCTCGCTCGGCTGGCCTGCTCAGCCCAAAACGCCATCAGGAGGCTTCTCTGTCGCTGACAACTTTTGCGGGCGAGAGCTTAACTTCCACCGCCGATATTCCGAAAACATTTTTTAATGCGGCCTTTACGCCAGACGAGGTCTAAACTCAATTCTTGCGGGATTTTTTCAGACGCTTGAGGCTATGCTGAAGTAATATTTCTTTTGCTATCTCTCTGCCCCGCGCATAAAAGTAAAAATTATGCCTGTTAAGTCAATCCGACATTTTAATTTAGTTACACAGCATTGCATTTTCAACAATTACTGCTGAGAGTTCGGATTATTAAAAGCAAAAAAGGCCTCTATGTGAATCACATAGAGGCCTTTTAGCTCTAACAACTGAGCAAGCAGCATTTTCAATGCTTATACAGCTAAGTGTCTTTATCCGCGGACTAAGACTGCCTTACCTGAGATATTGTAACATTGTCTATTATCAATGTTCCCGGAGCATTCCTGCTGCCTATAAGCATGGTGAATACTGTCTCATTATCTGACTGAGGCTCCATAGACAGCTCAAAGTGCTGTACCTCACCGTTCGGTGATGCTTCAAGCTCAAAGTATACCGCATCCTTCTGTCTCTCTGTCTCAACATTGTAGTAAGCCAGGAAGTACTGTGTTTCGTCCGTAACTTCTCCGACTATCTTGTAGTCAAAGGAGATATTGTAGGTGGTATAGCCATAGAGCCTGTATTCTTCAGCCAGGGTAGCAAGAATATTGGTGCTGCCGTTGGCGTCAGGATTAAACTCTATCTTCATTGAGCCGTTGCCGTCAAGCGCTTCATCGCCCGTTGCCTGGGTAATTTCAGCTTCCTTAACCGTTGGACCTACATTCCATCCGTCTGTATTGGTCTCAAAGTCAAATGTATACGGTTCGTGATCTACAACCTCCGGCCATTCAACCGCAGAGTTTATTCTGTCAAGGTCGGCCTGATATGTGGCTCTCCACTCTTCTATAGCAGACGCATTGTCTCCGCCGTAGCCAACTTCCTGCAGAAGGTCTCTTCCGAGCTTTGTGATAAGTGAATCAGTGCTTGTAGCATAGAAGGGCTTTTCCATCATGGTTTCCTTCAGCTGCTGGCGCTCTTCTGTAATATACTGGCCGTAATTCTGCTGCAGCTCCTCGTGCTCGTAGGAATCTTCCTGGCACAGATACTCTATAAGAGTAGCAGTGGTATACGGATTCGGGCAGCCGTTTATGAAGCTCATACCGCCGGAAGAAATCGAGTTGTAGTGCTCAGTATTATTGGCGCCGTAAGGCAGCGGCACTACATCCCACTCAAAGGACGGTGACGGGTCTGTAGCATCATACAGCTGCCATATTGCCCAGTAAGCATCTATAAGGAACAGGTGCTGGCCCCTCGCAAAAGCGCTCATGCCGTTGGATGCACCCACGTTATCCCATACGCCTGCCCTGTTGAACCTTATGTCACGGGTATAGTCAAGAGCCGTGAGCAGAGCCGGGCTGTCAAGGTTGAGAACGTATTTGCCGGTCTCATCCGTAGTAACAAAGCTCGTGTGGTTCATGTCCATCCAAACATTTTCATAAACGGTTGTAAGGCCATAGGTATCATATATACCGTCGCCGTCATTATCTCTGGTAGCAGCCGATGCCATTTCATGCATCTTCTCAACCGTCCATTCGTCATTCTCATAAAGGTCCTTAGGATTATCCAGATTGAGCTCCTCTACCATCTCTACATTGTAGAAGAGCATCATCGGGTTAACGAAGTTGTACGGTACAACCATATAATACTGGCCGTTGTACAGATAGAAATCATCCATTATGTCTATGTTGACATAGCCGTTGCTCTGAAGCATTTCCAAGTCAACATAATCGCCTATGGGCTGAGTATACTGCCTTACATAGTAATGCGGATAGTCAGAGCTTGTCGCCCATATGCCGTCATACGGATTCTGTGCGGCTATTGACGCATAAATCTTGTCTGTAATTTCCGATGTCGTAAAGGTTGTGGGTATGTACTCCACCGTCTTGCCGGTCTGCTGCTCAAATCTTGCGACCGCCTGGTTGCGCCACTCGTCAGCACTGCTGTCAAGTCCCGGGAAAATGATACGTATCGTATCATCCTCTGCGTCCATCTGCGCCTGGCGCTCCGGAGATATCGCAAACTCAATCGGACGTATAGTGATCTCGTTCCCTCCGTTACAGGCCGTAAGCGCGGCGATAGGAGCGCACATTGCTGCTGCCATAACCAGCGACAACAATTTTGTCCTAAACTTCATTTCTTGTATCCCTCCAAAAAAGATTTTCGAATTATTAAGCTAATATTCGATATACTTATCACAAGTACATTATAGATTATTAAAGCCCAAAAGTATGTGTCAGAATTTTACCTTTATATGTCCAAAAGCTAACCTCAAGGGAGCAATCCATAGATTTCTTTTGCCGTTTCTTAATTCATTATTATGCCGAAAGCCATTAATTGTTTACTCTTTCTTTGAAAACTTATAAAAATTTATCAAAAACCGGCCGCATATTTTTAATAGGCTTTTATGCCATATTCCGACCCTGACGGGTTTTGGCAAATAGTTTTAATTATTGAATAGATTAACACATATAATTTTATATAGTATATATTAAGAGGTGTATTTTATGGTTATCGCTCCAAATATATCAAGGCTTGAATATACACGCGGCAGGGACGGGGTAAAATATTTTGAGCTTACCGCTGAGCCGGTCACGAGAGAGGTTTTGCCGGGACTGTTTATAAGGGGCTGGGGCTATAACGGCAGCATACCGGGGCCGTGTATACAGGTATGTACCGGTGACAGCTGCCGCATAAGACTCTACAACCGGCTCACCTCCGACACCAGCCTTGAGTTCTTAGGAGTTCCGCTCCCATTTGCAGAAACTGAGGGCAGCACCCCGCGCCGCGTCGCGCCGGGCGGGTACATAGACTATACCTTCAGGGTGAGGAGCCAGCCGGGCACGCACATTTACCGTCCCGGAGTCAATGCTATAGTCCAGCTTAACAAGGGCATGTGCGGAAATTTTATCATACTGCCGAATGATGACAGCGTCTGCCGCGACTATGCGCTTATGCTTCAGTCATTTAGCTGCCCGTCTCTGCGGCCCGGGCAAACGCCGGAGGGTACGTTTGACATAGACCCATACGCCGACGACCGCAATCTTTTCTGCATAAACGGACGCTGCTATCCGCATACTGAATCTATGAAGACCTGCTACGGAGACAGCTGCCGCATAAGGCTTTCCAGCGGCTCGTCCGTGGAGCACCCCATGCATCTTAACGGGCACAGATATCTGATAACGGCCTATGACGGCTGCCGGCTTTCGCAGCGTGTACCGAGAAATGTCATATCCATGTCCTGCGGTCAGACCTGCGACATAATGGTAAACACCAACAACCCCGGAAACTGGCTGTGCGCTTCCGCTATTCCAAAGCAGGCCAGCAATAATTTCAGCCTCGGCACCGGCGGCATGTGCTGCGGCTTCGACTATCTCTGATTTTTCGCAGTCACCCGGCGCAGACTGTGCATATCGTAATTGCCGCCGCTTTGAGAACTTTGAGAAGCCTCCGACCCTCTCGCTTTGCTTTGTCTGACATCAAACGCGGCCTGCGACCGCTCTGTTTGCATATGTCCCGTCTGCGGCGGGATTTGCCTTCGGCGAAGGACGGCTGCTGTAATTTAAGCACTAAGCACAAAGTGCCCGGCGATCCCTGCCGATTTTTCCGATGCATGGAGGGTCTTCAGGAACTTTGCCTTGGCCCTATGGCAGATTATTTGTGCGGCAGGTTATGAGAAACATTTACGGGCCAGCGCTCATCAAAGAGGATGATGACGGCGGCACGGCAGGCCGCTGTGATATTTTGGCTGGCAGCCGCCCTATGCCGGCCTCAAGCTGCTTGCTACTTTCCCGCACCGCACGGCCGCACAGGACTTTTCTCTTCCGCTGGCACTGAACTTTCCTCTTTTGCCGGCGGCCGGACTCCATCTTTCGCTGACAGCCGGATTTTCACTTTCGTCCCCGGCCGCACCTCCTAAAGCAACGGGTGCGGTGGAGCTCGGCTGCCATAAACACAGCTTTTCTGATGGGCTGCAAATCCCATTGCCCGTCGAGGCGGCACGGCGCGCAGTCACACGGTGCATATGGTCACGGCCCAGGCCGTATATGAGGAAGACGGCCGCTCTTTTGAGCGCCTTCGCCTTACGCTGCATGCACAAGCCATGCCTTCAATGGCAGATTTTTCCGGCCAGCAGCTATCTCCCTAATGCGTGCAGTTTTCCTAACAGGTTATAAGGCTCATTTAATTGCCCCCTCTTGCCATTGTATATTTGAAAGCTGCACGCATCAGCATAACGCCCGTGCACTACCGTTATGGCGGCGGCTGTGCGGCAGGCTTAGTCTGAAATATGCTGCCGCACCGCATGCCATCCGGGTTCGACGGTTAAAATATATACAGAAAAACGCGACTCCGGCATACATTTTTATATCTTCACCACGCTTGTATAATGCCGAAATCTGTGCTATAATCATTCGTCGTAAAATAGAATTTGCCGTTTTCGAGCATTTGAGCGGCGTCTGTGCATTGCTGCGCCAGACGGATGAAGCCGATTTCGCCCTGCCGCTGTTTTTCTGATGATGCTATGACTTTTTGGCTCCGCGGTTCGGATATCGGCATAATCGCTGCCTTTGCTCTTCGCCGTGTTATATGCGCGAGGACTTAGGCTTCGGACGGCACTGGGATTTTGATATTATTATTTTTGGAGTTGTAATAAATGACGGATGTTTTGATAATAGGCGGCGGCATCTCCGGCAGCGCCATTGCGCGCGAGCTGTCGCGCTACCAGCTGAATATTACAGTGCTTGAAAAGGATGTCGACGTATCCGCCGGCACGTCAAAGGCCAACAGCGGAATAGTGCACGCCGGCTTTGACGCAAAGCCCGGCACCCTTAAGGGCAGGCTCAACGCAAAATCCAACGCCATGTTCGACAGGCTGGCAAAGGAGCTGGATTTTCCCTTTAAGCGCATAGGCGCGCTGGTGCTCTGCTTTGATGAGGCAGACATCCCCAAACTTGAGCAGCTCAAGGTCCGCGGCGAGGAGAACGGCGTGGAGGGGCTCAGGATAATAGACCGGGACGAGCTGATGCAGCTTGAGCCGAATATGTCCGACATTGCCGTGGCAGCACTGTATGCTCCGACGAGCGGCATTGTCTGCCCTTATGAGATGACGATAGCCTTTGCCGAAAACGCCGCGCAGAACGGTGTCAGCTTCGTATTTAACGCCAAGGTCACCTCCGTGTCGAAGGAAAACGGCATATTTACCGTAAAGACAGAAAGCGGCGCGGAATACACCTGCCATATACTGATAAACGCCGCGGGGCTTTACGCCGACGAGATAAACAACATGCTGAGCGAGCGCAAGCTGAAAATACGTCCGCGCAAGGGCGAGTATTCGCTGTTTGACAAGGCAGTGGGCGGATTTGTGAATCATACCATATTCCAGCTCCCTACAAATCTCGGCAAGGGCGTTCTCGTAACGCCCACGGTTGAGGGCAACATGCTTATCGGACCCAACGCCGAGGATATCGACGACAAGGCCGATGTATCAACGACCGCCGAGGGGCACAGGGAGATCTTCGAAAAGGCCGAGCTTTCGGTAAAAGACATACCGTACAAGCAGATAATAAAGGCCTTTTCCGGGCTGCGCGCGCATGAAGCGGGCGGCGATTTCATAATAGGCGAGGCGGAGGACTGCGAGAATCTCATAAACGTCGCCGGGATAGAATCACCCGGCCTTTCGTCGGCGCCGGCCATTGCCGAAATGGTGGCCGATATTATAAAGCAGAAGCATGAGCTTAAAGAAAATCCCGACTTTAACCCCTGCCGCAAGCCTGTAATACGCTTCCGCGACCTTGACAACGAGGCGCGCAACAGGATAATCGAGAAAAATCCTGCATACGGCACGGTGGTCTGCCGCTGCGAGACAGTGACCGAGGGCGAGATAGTAGATGCTATACGCCGTCCGCTCGGCGCCACCACCTTTGACGGCGTAAAGCGCCGGACGCGCGCCGGCATGGGCCGCTGCCAGTCCGGCTTCTGCAGCCCCCGCATTGTGGAGATATTGGCGCGCGAGCTCGGCGTCGATATCACCGAGGTTACAAAATCCGTACACGGTTCAAATATTCTTATAGGAAGAGACAAGCTTATAGGAGACGCAGAAAATGAAAAACGTTGACATAGTTATTGTCGGCGGCGGGCCGGCAGGGCTGGCCGCAGCCGTTTCCGCCAAAAGGCACGGCGCCGACAGCATACTTATACTCGAAAGGGACGCAAGCCTCGGCGGCATACTCAACCAGTGCATACACAGCGGGTTCGGGCTGCACAGGTTTAAAGAGGAGCTCACCGGGCCGGAATACGCGCAGAGGTATATCTCTCTTGTAGAGGAGCTTGAGATACCATACCTGCTGGGCACCACCGTTATCGATATTACGCACGACCGCAAGGTCACCGCCGTAAACTCCGAAGACGGTGTCATTGAGATACAGGCCGGAGCTGTGATAATGGCGGCAGGCTGCCGCGAGCGTCCTGCAGGCGCAATAAACATATACGGCGACAGGTGCACCGGCATATACACGGCCGGCACCGCGCAGAAATTTGTGAACATAGACGGCTACATGCTCGGCAAAAAGATTATAATACTCGGCTCCGGCGATATTGGACTTATAATGGCCCGGCGCATGACGCTGGAGGGCGCCGAGGTCAAGGCGGTAATAGAGATTATGCCGTTTTCGAGCGGGCTTAACAGGAACATTGTACAATGCCTTAACGATTTTGGCATCCCGCTTTACCTCTCGCACACCGTTACCTCGATAAAGGGGGACAAAAGGCTGGAATCCGTCACCGTAGCCGAGGTCGACCAAAGTCTCAAGCCGATAAAGGGCTCCGAGCGCGAGGTGGAATGTGACACGCTGCTGCTGTCAGTGGGCCTGCTGCCCGAGAACGAAATGTCAAAAAGAGCGGACGTCGTCCTCTCAGGCGTTACGGGCGGTGCGGTGGTAAACGAGCGGTTTGAGACCTCCACTCCCGGGATATTTGCCTGCGGAAACGTGCTGCACGTCCACGATTTGGTGGACTATGTCAGTGAGGAAAGCGAACGCGCGGCGAAATACGCCGTCGACTTTGTAAGGGGGCGCACATATGCCGAGTCCGACATACAGATTACGCCCGGCAGCGGCGTGCGCTACACTGTACCGTTTAAAATAAATCCGCATAACATAGAGGATAATCTGGTTATACGCTTCCGCGTAAGCACAAGGTACAGCGACAAGCGGATACGCGTCCTTATAAACGGCGAGCCGGTTATGTCAAGGCTTGAGCCGGCGCTCGTTCCGGCGGAAATGCAGACGGCGGTCATCAGCCGCGAAAAGCTGAACGCCATACCGGATATCAGAGACATTGTTGTTGAGGTGGGCGACTGATGGAAAAGCACGAAATGATATGTATTTGCTGCCCGCGCGGCTGTCGGCTCAATGTCGCGGCCGAGGGCGGTGAGATAAAGGAAATATCCGGCAACCGCTGCCGCAGAGGCGAGACGTACGCAAAAGAGGAGCTTACACATCCCATGCGCGTAGTCACTACTACTGTGCAGCTCAACGGCGGGAAAATCCCCATGCTGCCGGTAAAAACCAGCAAGGCGATACCCAAAGCGCTTATATTCGACTGCATAGACTGCCTGCGTGACGTCTCCGTAGACGCGCCTGCTGCCATAGGCGACGTTATAATAAAGGACGTCCTCGGCACCGGCGCAGACATAATCGCGACGCGCACCATAGGCAAAAGGGATTAAAAACACTTTGGCGGAGCCATGCCGTACTTGCTTAAAACGGCCTTGCCGGCATGTTATCGCCGCAGCGGCACAGTGTTGATTTATCTTTGGAGCACCGCATATATACATGATTTTGGCAGCATGCGAGGCCGTCAAAGGAAAAACTGCAAATAAAATTAAAGTCCGGGACATATGTGAGTGTCCCGGATTTTTGATAATTAAT
This sequence comes from uncultured Clostridia bacterium, assembly GCA_944412495.1. Taxonomy (GTDB): domain Bacteria; phylum Bacillota; class Clostridia; order Oscillospirales; family Acutalibacteraceae; genus Timburyella. The sequence continues at coordinate 132,693 of CALYBL010000032.1, forward strand.
AAATTTGTAAGCGCGCAGGGGCAGATATATTTTTTATACGGCACAGCTGAGCTTGCGCAAAACCGGCTTCCTGATTTAGGCTATACGTTTAGCTTCAATTATACGATTTATTGCCGCCGTAATCTAAAAATTAAAAGCCGCATCTTTTTCAGATGCGGCTTTAACTTTTAAAATGCCAGTTTATCCCAACGCCTATGCGTTAGACGCATTAAGCTTAACGGCGAGCGAAGATTTCTTATGAGCAGCATTATTCTTATGAATTATACCCTTCGCCGCAGCCTTGTCAATCTTAACCATAGCAGCCTTCACGACCTCGGCCCTGTCGTCAGCCTTACCCTCAATCGCTGCGTCGGCCTTTTTAATCAATGTCCTTAGAGAAGATTTATAGGCCTTGTTCCTCAAATTGCGCTTTTCGGCAAGCAGTACGCGCTTTTTTGCAGATTTTATATTAGGCATCACTGCACCTCCCTTTTTATTGTTACCTATCATCACAAATATTCAGTACAAAATATGATATCACCAATTGGCTCAAAATGCAAGTTTTTTATTATAATTTATATTTTTTATTTTTATAAATGTAATCTGTCCGTTTGTTCTTGAATAATTGAAAGTCATGCGTCAATAATACTACTGAAAACACCAGGAGGTGAAAACATGGAAAAAAGCAGCAAGAAAAACAAGAAGAACGCTGGCGCAAGCGATATGCAGAACAACATGCAGAGCAACTCTTCAAACAAGGCTTCCAAAAACGCTTCCAACAGCACCCAGTCGACTAACAACAGCAACAACTGCAAATAACCACTCATCAAAGCAAAGCCCTCAGGGGCTTTGCTTTTTTATTGCCCGCTTTTATAACACAATATATTCAAAGTTAATTTTTTAAAGGGTTGGCCGGCAATGCTAAAAACGGACATCCACGGCCTTTTGTCAGGACAGCACATTATCAGACGGTGCTGCCTGTGCTGATAATGTTTGTCATTGCGCTCACACTTTCCTTCAGCACCGACCCGCTTATGAGCTCGCTGCTGCCGGCGGCGAAGGTGTGCTTGAATTTGAGAATATTTTTTATATGCAGACGCCGAAGGAATATACACTGAGTGGTATAAATTTTATTTGCCGGCACAGGCAGAAGATTGCCGTTGTTGGCAGCACCGGCGCCGGAAAAACTGCGCTTATTAATCTGCTGATGCGCTTTTACGGGGTGAACGGCGGCAAAATAACGCTCGACGGCGTACCGACTGCGGATATGACACGCAGGGACCTTCGCAGCAGCCTCGGCATGGTGCTTCAGGACACATGGCTTTTTGGCGGCACAATCGCCGAGAACATAGCATATGGGCGCCCCGGCGCCCCCATGGAGGAAATAGCGGCCGCAGCAAAGGCGGCAAAGGTGGATTTCTTTATAAGAACCATGCCCCAGCAGTATGATACGATAATAGACAATGAGGCAGGCAATATTTCCATGGGCCAGCGCCGGCTCATAACCACCGCAAGAGTGTTTCTCTGCGGCCCGGCGGTTATCATTCCCGATGAGACCACCTCCAGCGTAGATACACGCACGGAGGCGGAAATAAGCAAGGCCATGAAACGTCTTATGAGGGAAAGGACAAGCTTTGTCATAGCACACCGCCTTTCTACCATACGCGATGCCGACACTATCCTCTTTATGCAGAACGGCAGCATTATTGAGCATGGCAGTCACAAAGAGCTGTTGCGGCGCGGCGGCGCATACGCCGAGCTTTACTACAGTCAGTTTGCATAGGGCTCGCTTTTCGGTGCTCATTAATAAATGCCGGGCAGCAGGGTCTTCAGATGCTTCTTCTCGGAATATATGCGTTTATAAAGCTGCTTGTATGGATATAGCTTTAATATCAGTCTGCATGCTTTATCCGGCCATCGGTTTACACACCGCTTAAGCTTTAAATACAAGCAAGATTTAAAAACGCTTGCTTTGCTATATGCATTGCAATGCTTTTGTCGTCAAGTCTGAAGTGGCCGTTCCTCATCGGCAGAACGGCCGCTTTGCAATCAATTTGAGGTTATGCGTCATGACGGCTTGAAGCGGTTTTTTATAAATGCCGGAAACAGCGCTCAAGCCGCTTACGGAGTATATATATCCTTAAAGCCCTCGCCTGTTATCTCTCCGGCCTCAGTCGTTATTATAAACGCCCGGCTGTCTATGCTTTTGATTATCTCATGCACCTTTGCCGCCTCGTGCCGGCGAACGGCGCACATGAGTATGTGCCGGACATCATTGCTGTATGCACCTTTGCCGTCAAGCATGGTCACACCGCGCGATACACTCTTCATTATGGCACCGGAAAGCTCTTCCGGCTTTGATGTGATTATAAACAGCATCTTGCCTCGGTCGGCGCCGTACAGTGCGCTGTCTATTACCCTTGACGATGTGAATATCATTATAATTGCATAAAGGGCGGACTCTATACTTTTAAAAACTATCGCCGAAGCCGCTATAATAATAAGGTCAAGCAGCAGTATTACACGTCCCATTGACAAAAACTTGAACTTACGGTTTACAAGCTTCGCGATAATATCCGTGCCCCCTGTAGTGGCGCCCCGCATAAATACAAGCGCCAGTCCCGCGCCGGTGAGCATTCCGCCGTAAAGACAGGCGAGCAGCGTATTCCCGGTATACACAGGCAAAAAAACCGCCGTTATATCTATAAGCGCCGACATTATTACGGTAGCTATTATTGTCTTAAATAAAAAATACCTTCCCAATTCCTTAAACCCAAGGATAAACAGCGGTATGTTAAGCGCTATTACAAAAATTCCTATGGGGAAGCCGGATATGTGATTAATTATCACCCCAACGCCTGTAAGCCCGCCCGGCGCTATACTGTTGGGGGACGCAAAACAGTTTATTCCGACTGAATACAACGCCCCGCCGAGAATATATATTAAAATATCCAGCACAAATTTATATGTCCCTTTTGTTTTCATGGTGACCTCCGCGGCAAAGCTATGCCGATATCACCATTATTCCCATGTTTTGCCTCAATATTATGAATTCCGTTAATGCGTAAAGCTTAAGTATGCTTTTAAGTCAAAATACGGCGGAAATTAAGCAGACGCTGCTTTGCTCTCTCCTCGTATGTAAAGCTGAGCCTGCGCTAAATTATATAAAAGGTGTGTGACAAAATTCCGCCGCACACCCTTTCCTCTCATAGGCGGGAGTCTTTTAAATCGCCAAAAGCCTTCCCGTCTGCATATATATGTCACAAGCAAATTTTCTCTGTTCAGATGGCTGCCGGTATCAATCCGGACCAACATATGCGTCTTTATTATGGCTATAAGCCATGGAACATCGGCGTTCTGTAATACCGTCAAATGTCACGGCTTACCGCCGCAGAAAACGCTGCTATTATACTTTTTAGATGGCCTAAATACTGAGGCTCTATCTGCCTTATGCGGTTTTCTATATCAATATACGCCTCCTCTTTTTCCTGATAATGCACCAGTCCCAAAAGATAGTCGGATGTAGTGCCCAAAGCTGTACAGATGTTTTTCAGCGTAGAAAGAGAAACTCCGACATTGCCGTATTCGACATTTGCCAGAAATCTTGCGCTTACTTCAATTTCTTCTGCAAGCTTTTCTCTCGTAAGCCCGTTTTTACATCTAAGCTCTCTGACCCTGCTGCCTAAAATTTTATTTGTTTCAGCATTTGTACTCATAATTCTCGCTCCATATAATCTTGTTGAATCGATTATAAATTGAATTATTAGTTCATAAAATGATGTATTAATTCCCTTGACATATGATGTAATACATCATATAATGGGCTTGGCAATTGGCAATTAATTTTTATGATAAGAAAGGATTTTAGCTTATGAAGGCAAAAATATTTATAAGTCTCTCGCTTTGTGTGCTCGTTTTCCTTTTATCCTCCTGCTCCGGCGGCAATTTGGAGGCCGCCTATCTGGACGGATATCCGCGTATTCCATTTGCAGAACAGCTTAAAAAAGAAATGGAAGAGGTCGTCTCAGATATGTCTGCTGCGTATGATGCGTCATATGATATAAAATGGGAAAAGGGCTGGAATGGTGATTATGCGCCCGATACCTCTCTGTTAAACAAGGGAGAAGCGGCCGTGACCTGCATTGCAAAGATGCACGGAAAAACAAGCAGCAGCGCCGATACATATATGACACGCGGCATTAAATGTTTTATGGCTTATAATTCCTCCGAGAACAAGCTATATATTATGGGCGCCGTAAGCATTGAGAGCACAGAAGCTTCCTTGCAGGAAATCATTTCCTCTATGGACGGGCTTTATGGAGTGGAATAAACGGAGCCGGCATATTATCTTATTAAAATATAAAAAGGGATGAACTGATAAACATCAATTCATCCCTTTTTATTTAACAGCGCAAATGCGCTTTAATTCTTCTTTTGCCTGCTTTAGCGGATTTTCAGCCTGCGCAGCATACAGATAACCGCCGCATAAAAACACCGCGCCGATTATTCATCGAAAATCGCCGCCAGCAGCTCGTCTATCCGCTCCGGCCGATTTTTGAGATACAGGTAGCCCATAAGGCACTCAAGCGCTGTCGCGGCGTGATACTCAGCCGTGCTGGAGCTTTTCGGAGTACGTATTGTATGCATGTTGCGCCCCCTGCGGAAAACATCTGACTCCTTATCCTCCAGCAGCGGAAGTATGCGCGCTGCGGCGGCGGCCTGAGCAGAAGCCGATACGAGCTTCGCCGCTTTGTTGTGCAGCGTATTGGCCGGCAAATCCCCGCTTTGCGCCAGCCTCCGGCGCACCGCTAAAGAGTACACCGCGTCGCCGACAAACGCCAGCGCCGCAGAGCTCATCATATCCGCATCCATATTTTCTTTTGCAAGGTTCACCGGCAAGCAAGCTCATCTCCCGTATTGACTGAGCGCCGATAAGGCGCTGGTTATATTTTCACAAGGCACAAGGCCCTTTCTTCAAATGAAGGCTTAAACATTCGTTTTAATTATGTGCTTCTCGCCAATTTGCCCGCCACACATAAGCATCGCATCGGCATCAGGCAGAAGCTGCGAAGCCGTTAAGCCGCACTCTCAGCCGCGGCACACCCCATCAGTACCGCACATGATAGAACAAATTCAGCTTACATAGTCAAACTCAAGCTCAAATATCCTGACGGTGTCGCCGTCCTTTACTCCCTGCCGCCTGAGCTCGTCTATGATGCCGCTCGTGCTGAGAACCTTCTGGAAATACTGAAGTGACTCGTAGTCCTCCGGATTTATGTCGTTCATTATCCGAAGCAGCCACGGTGCATCCACAACGAATACTCCGTTTTCCTTTTTAACGGCAAAGGCATGTGCACTATTCTCAGCTGCATACTCTTCCTCTGCTTCCGGCTCGTACACTTTGATTGGTGGGAGCTGCTGTATCATCGCAAGCACCTCATTGAGCAAGGGCCTTGTCCCCTCCGCTATCGCCGTCATTGTGCGGAATACCTTTATGCCCTTTGACGTTATATACTCCTCAAACCTCTCGACTGCCTCGTCGGAGGCGAGGTCGCACTTGTTTGCCGCCACCACCTGCGGGCGCTCAAGCAGTTCGGGATTATATGCCTCAAGCTCTTTGTTTATCGTCTCAAAATCCTCTATCGGGTCCCGGCCCTCGCTGCCGGAGACGTCCACTACATGTATGAACATGCGGCAGCGGTCGATGTGGCGCAGGAATCTATGTCCCAGTCCGGCGCCCTCGCCCGCGCCCTCTATAAGGCCGGGTATGTCCGCCATAACAAAGGAATGTCCGTCGCCCATATTCACCACGCCGAGTGTGGGGTTAAGGGTGGTAAAATGATAATTTGCAATCTTCGGCCGCGCCTCGCTGACTACAGACAGCAGCGTGGACTTGCCGACATTTGGAAAGCCTATTATTCCCACGTCGGCTATAAGCTTTAATTCCAGTATTATCTCTTTTTCCTCGCCGGGCATTCCGCCCTTTGCAAAGCGCGGGATCTGACGGGTAGCCGTTGCAAACTTCTTGTTGCCAAAGCCCCCGCGGCCGCCGCGAAGCACCGTTACCCGTTCGTTCTGCGACATGTCGCAAATGATGCGGCCCGTTTTGGCATCCTTTATCAGCGTGCCGCGCGGGACCTTTATTACAAGATTTTCTCCGCCTCTCCCGTAGCAGTTGCCGCCGCGGCCGTTTTCGCCGTCTTTGGCGATAAACTTGCGCTTGTACCTGAAATCCACAAGCGTATTCATATGGTTGTCGACCTCAAATATGACATCGCCGCCGTCGCCGCCGTCGCCGCCGTCGGGCCCGCCCGCCGCGATATACTTTTCCCTGTGAAAGGATACCGCGCCGTTGCCGCCGTCGCCCGCCTTTATTAATATTTTTGCCGTATCTACAAACATTGCTGTCTCCATTGTCCGCTGCACTGACATGCAGCCGTATTTTCCCGCCTGTTATTTTTAGCCTGTACGAAGCATTAAGTAAATGCATCGCTTTCTGCCTATAATATGCTGCCGGCACACGTCCACGCCTCTCTGCCGCAGCGGCGGGCGGGCCCTAATTTAACAGCGTCCGAAGACACTGCTTATTTTAATATGGCCTTGCCGGCATGCCTTATACGCCGCGCAGGCGCTGCGCATATAATTAAGCCATATATAAATATCCCCACTGCCAAGGTGGATATTCGGATTCCACTAATAAACCGGCGGCCCAAAACAGCACAAAGCATGAGCGGCCGCTCTTGCAGTCGCGGTAATTCTTCATTATATGAGCTTATATACATGAGTCCGCCGCGACGCTTCCCTGCAAAATCGTCTGATTCAGGCAGTTCCTGCAAAGCTCCCTCCGGCACCGACGGCAGATAATAAAGCCGTAACCATACCTGGCTGCCTTAACGGCGGACTTCGGAGTCGGAGCTTATTTGACGTATATCGCGTCCGGCGAATAATATTCTCACGGACACAATATCATATTCCCTGCGCCAACATATACCCTGCGCTGCAGTCGGCGATGAGCGACAAGTCTTGGCGTACAGCCAACATACACATGCAGCACAAAGCATATGTGACCTGCCGATTCACAGCAACTTTAGCCGGAATTTTAAAAGCTGACGATTCGTAAAGCCGCCGGCAAAGCTATTTCCATTCTACCCGCCGGCCGAAGCTTACAAGCCGTATAAACAAAAAAGCCGGGAAAGCACCCGGCTTAAAAGCTGTTTTTAGTCCTCCACCGCGTATACGCTTACCTTGCGGCGCTTGCGGTCGTAGCGCTCAAACTTAACCTTGCCGTCGATGAGAGCGAACAATGTGTCGTCAGAGCCGCGGCCTACGTTCTCGCCCGGATGTATGTGTGTGCCGCGCTGCCTTATAAGTATGTTGCCGGCAAGCACGAACTGGCCGTCAGCGCGCTTGAGACCGAGACGCTTGGACTCGGAGTCGCGTCCGTTTTTGGTGGAGCCCATTCCCTTTTTATGAGCAAAAAGCTGTATATTTATCTTAAGCATAATTCTTTCCTTTCTGTCGCTGCGGGGAATTACTCCCCCGACGTTATGTGCTCCGGATACTGCCCGCGCAGCGCGTCTAAATGAAGCCTGAGGCCGCTGAGCAGATACCTGCATTTATCAGTATCGTTTCCTTTAACCTTTATACCGAGCCGTGCGTCCGATTCGGTTATATCGGCATTGACGCCGAGAACCTCGGTAATGGTGTTTATAACCATATACGCCGCGCTCGACACGGCTGCGCACACTATATCACTGCCGCTTTCGGCATAGCCCGAATGACCCTCGATAATAAATCCGCACAGGCCGTTTTCATCCGTAAGGAATTTATACCTCGTCATTTTCCTCGGCCTTTTTAGCCGCTGTGCGCTTTCTCTTCGGCTTGGCCTCGCCAATCTCCTTAATAAGCACCTTGGAGTACGGCTGCCTGTGGCCCAGCTTGCGCTTTGAATCGTTCTTCGGCTTGTAGGTGAAAACCGTTATCTTCTTAGCTTTACCGTTCTTTACAATCTCGCCCGTTACGGTCATGCCCTCTATATAAGGTGTGCCAAACTTGAGTCCGCTTTCGTCGCCCACTGCCAAAACCTCGCTGAAGACTACGCTTTCGCCCTCAAGGCCGCCGAGCTTTTCAACAAAAATCTCGTCGCCGACCTGCACCTTATACTGCTTGCCGCCGGTCTTTATAACAGCATACATATTTTTTACCTGCCTAATTCAGTCTCGCTATCACAGGCGTGGAAGCCCACTTAAATAAGCCTGCGTATATGCGGCTTTAGAAGTATATCATAACCCAGCACATTTGTCAACTTTTTATTTTGCTTTTGTCCGCATTCCACGGATAATCTATGCATAACGCTTTTATAGTCAATGGGAAATCTATGCATAATACTTTTATAGTCAATTATATCCGCAGGCGCCGGCTTTGTGTGTCAGCGAAGACGAATAATTCGCCGCCGCAGCACCGCCGCAGGCCATGAGTTACGGCGCTATTTTTTTAAGAACTCCTCAATCGTGTACTTGGGGCGGGCCTTGACCTCTATATATATCTTGCCTATATACTCGCCGATTACGCCGAGGCAGAACATGATAATTCCGCACACTAACCATATGGAGGCTACCGTAGCCGTCCAGCCGGGTGCAGCGGCGCCGACAATTTTCGATATCAGCGCGTAAAGTATGCCTATAATACTGAGCAGCGATATTATTATTCCGGCATTCGATATCAGCTTGAGCGGCTTTACGCTGAAGGAGGTTATTCCGTCAACGGCAAAGGATATCATCTTTTTAAGCGGGTATTTAGACTCGCCGGCAAAACGCTTATCGCGCTCATAGTAGACTATATCGCTTTTAAAGCCCATGAGCGGAACTATACCGCGCAAAAACAGATTTACCTCCCGGTACTCACTGAGCGTCTCAAGTGTGCGCCTGCTCATAAGGCGGTAATCTGCGTGGTTGTTTATAATCTCAACGCCCAGCAGCTTCATGAATTTATAAAAGCAGGCGGCACTAAAGCGCTTGAAAAACGTGTCCTTTTTCCGGTTGCTCCGCACTCCGTACACAATGTCGCAGCCGCCGGCATATTTTTTCACAAACTCGTCAAGAACGCCGATGTCGTCCTGCAGGTCGGCGTCCATCGAAACGGCGCAGTCGCAAAATTCCTTCGCCGACATGAGCCCCGCCAAAAGCGCATTCTGATGCCCGCGGTTATGCGAGAGCTTCACGCCGCAAACACGGTCGTTTTCCATGTGAGCGTTCATTATCAGCTCCCATGTCTCATCCTTGCTGCCGTCGTCGACAAACAGCATGCGGCTGTCGCCGCTGCACAGTCCGCCGTCTATCATCTCGCACAGCTTTGCGTCAAGACGCTTTATCGTTTCCGGCAGCACCTCCTGCTCGTTGTAGCAGGGCACCACTATATATAATACCGGAGCCATTTATCTTCACCCGTCCTTGCTTTGCCTAAGCTTATCCGTCTGCTGTAAATTTATACGCCGGCTACTCTCCGCTGTTATCTTTTCCTCCGGCATCCTCCGCGCCGGTGCCATTCTCCGGCTGCTCCCCGGCAGCGGCGTCTTCGCTTTCGGATTCGCTGCCTTCCATCTCGGCCGGTGCGGGCGGAACATAAGCCGCCTCGCCGTCAGAAGCTTCCGCCTGCGGCGTATCTTCACCCAGCGCTTGCTCTGCCGCTGCGTCTGTGCCGCCGTCATCCCTGGTATTATTTTCTGCATCCGGCGGATAATTACGCTCAGCCTCATCTGTCTCAGGCACACCTGAATCGGGCGCGCCGCCATCCGGCGGAAGACTTATTTTAAATCCGTCGTGCGGGGCGTCGTCGTCAAACACCTTTATCGACTGCGCAAGTCTCTCGCGCTCAAACGTCTCCGTATTGTCCCTGGAATACACCTTCCAAAGCAGCACATATATTATAAGCACGGCCGCTGCGCCGACTGATATGCAGGCTCCGGCAATAAGCCCCGGCGTCATGTAATTAAAACGTATGGTATGCTCGCCGGCGCCTACCCTCACGGCCATAAATCCAATATTGACCTGCTCTATGTCCACCGCCTGACCGTCCACAGTGGCGCTCCAGCCGTCCTCATAGGGTACGCTGAAGAACACCAGCTGCTCGGAATCGAGCGTTATGGTGCAGTCAAAGCCGCGGTTGTCATAAGCGAAATACGAGGAGCACTGCAGGTTGCGCTCGGCTACGTCCTGCATAAGCGCGGTGTAAGTGAAATCAAACGATGCCGATGTCTGCGTCTGCGAAGGCGTGCCGTCCTGCGTCATCTGCGTTGAATCCACGCTCTCGTCTATGAGCGTTTCTGTAATGTCAGTAAGTATGTCCGAATGCCGCGCTATCTGCTCATCATCAAGTATAAGCGCCTTCAGCATAAGGTGCGCGCGGTCCTTCTCGTCAACGGAATCGGCAGTGGCCTTATCCACATATGTGTCATAGGCAAAACCGAAGGGTATAAAGTTTGTATTTTCGTAAATCCTGAAATCGTTCTGGGTATCATAGTACGTATAGCCCTGCATTTTCGTATTGCCGCTTGTGGAGGCAAAGCTGTTGCCGTCCGGCTCGTAGTCAAACATCCATTTGACCGAAAGCAGGCTTCTCAGCGCGGCATCGTCATACTCCGGACGCGAGGCCACGTCGCGCGTCACACCGACATATTCGTAAAAATCCATAATGGAAACCGGTACGACGGAGTGAAAGGCATTTATCGTCGGCAGCTCGAGGAACATGCCGGCGTTGTCCATGCACTCATAAAAGTCGGTGCGCACAACCCCGCTGTCCGGCAGGGATATCTTGTCAGCACCCCTTATATAGTTGTTTATTACCTCGTCGGAAGCGTTAGAATGCGTCTTGCCGCCGCCCACAAAATACGACGAATATATAACCGATACCGCCATGACGACGAACACCGTTGTCCTAAAGAGATTTTTGGCCTCCTTGGGTCTCTTCCTCATGGAGACAAGCACTGCCGTTATTATGAGGCTTATCACGGCTATTATGCATGTTATCCAGAAGCGCGAGGTAAACTCATGGTCGTAAAGGCCCCACTGCGTCACATTGCCGTTGCCGTCCGTCTGGGCCGGCAAAAAGCCTATCACCAGTATAAACGCCGCGGTTATTCCGCCCGACCATATCAGTCCCTGCCGCCAGTTGACCTCCTCGTCCTCAAAGGATATCACCGTGGCAAGCACTATCATCAGCACCAGCATATAGTACCAGCGGGCATAGTAAGCCGAGTTTGCCATGTAAAACAGGCTGTTTAGCCCCGGCACGAGCGCCATGATAAAAAGTATTATTATAATGCGCTTGAGCCAATGTCCCTTCTTCGCGCACATAAAGCCTATCGCGCCCGTCATGCCGAATACCGGCAGCCACGCCGCCAGCGACGACCATTTGACATCCGACCCTGTAAAGAACACCGGACGCGCCGGCAGGTCCGGCGGGAAGAAAAAGACCTCTATCGCGTTGAGGAATATCTGATTCTTGCCGTAAAGCACATTGTCCCAGCCCACAAGCGAGCTGCTCGTGCGCGGATTTGCAATAACGGTAAAGAAGGACGGGAGCAGCAGCACGGCAGCGAGTGCCACGCCTATCACTGCTTCAAACAGCAGCCAGCCGAAGCGCGGCATCGTTATGCTCCATTTACCTGAAAGCATGCGCAGCAGCCAGTATATCATCACGAATACTACCATGCCGGCAAAGAAGAAGTAGTTCATGAACGCCGCGGCAAATACCGCAAGTGCAAATACACCCTTTTTGTTCTCCTCCATATAAAGCTCTAAAGCGTAAAGCAGGATGGGGAAGATAATTATGGCCTCATGAAAATGATTGAAGAATATGTTGTATATAGAAAATCCCGAAAAGGCATAAAGCAAGCCGCCTATTACAGCGCTCTGCGGCTTTACAAACCGTCTCAGATATACATATGCCGTAAGCGATGCCAGTGAAAACTTTAATATGAGCAGCGGACCCATGAGATACGGTACCATCCAGCTTGGGAAGGGTATCGTCAGCCAGAAGAAAGGGCTGCCCAAAAGATAAAACGAATATGAGCCGATAAAGTTTACGCCGAGGTCTGTGTTCCAGTTCCAGAAAATATCCCCCGAGCGTACGGCATCGTGGCACATCTTGTAAAAGGGTATCTGCTGCACATTGAAATCACCGTAAAACAGAAAGTAGCCCTGGTCCTTTATCATATACGGTATGAACAGGGCACAGGCCGCGATAAAGGCAAGACCGAATGCCATGAAATATTTTTCTTGGACTCCTGTCTGCTTTATTCCGCTGCGATTTTTTTGAAAAATCTGCATCTTTATCCCATCCTAAATCTTTATAAATTACATTATAACAGCACTCGGCCTAATAATAAAGTAAATTTTTACCCCATTTACATATCAATATGTGTGCTTTATAATAAACAGGTCAAAACATTTTAAGGGGCGGCAGTTATGAGCAAAAATCAATTTTACGCCATGCTGTGGCGTATGAAGCATATATACAGGTGGGGGCTTATGCGAAATCTCCGCCAGGAAAACCTGTGCGAGCACAGCTTTGACACCGCTGTCATAGCGCACGCACTGTGCATGATAAAAAACCGCCGCTTCGGCGGACATATAGACGCAAACCGTGTTGCCGTCGCAGCAATGTTTCACGACTGCAGCGAGATTATAACGGGAGACCTGCCCACGCCGGTAAAGTATTACAATCCCGAGATAAGCACCGCTTACAAAAGCCTTGAGGCCGTTGCCGCGTCACGGCTTATATCATATCTGCCCGAGGATCTCCGTCCCGACTATGAGCAGGCGTTCGGCGCGGACGGCGAGGAATCGGCCCGTATAATAAAAGCGGCGGACAAGCTGTCAGCGCTGATAAAATGCATTGAGGAAGAGAAAATGGGCAACAATGAATTTCGCGACGCCGCCAAATCTCTGCGCGACGCCTTAAGCGGCTACCATATGCCGGAGGTGAGCTGCTTTATGGAGGAATTTCTGCCGAGCTTTTCCATGTCGCTTGACGAGCAGAGTGATACCGGCGACGATTAAAGCTTTTACCGCGGTCTCCCGCAAAGCATAGACAAGCCGCCGCCGTTTATCAGGCCGACGGTCATTTATCATGTAATAAAAGCGGCTTTTTTAATCGTCACCGTGCACAGCTTTAGGCTCTCCGACTGCCGTCCGGCCGCTTATCCGCCGTCGAGGCGGCTCTTCCTGCCGATTTTGTTTTTGCCGCATTAGATTCATGCGCCGCGGCCGGCTTGACCGTTCAATAAGAATAAAGCGGCTTCGGATTTATATTTTAAGGCAGGTTAAGCTGCCGGGAAGCAAGCCCGATGTGCCGAAAAAGCGCCGGCGCAGCGTATTTTCACATTTTTACCCTTGCCGGGCGGAAGTCCGCCTGTGGTATCAAAAGCAAAAATTTATCCGCGCCGCCGTCATTTTCGGTGCGTGCAGCTTTAAGCGTGCTGATTTTTGTGCAGGCAAGGAATAAAACGCAGTTGATTCCTTAGGATTAAGATGCTTTTAACGCAGCATGCGCGTAAATCGGCCGCTTAAAACCATATTGTGCTTACCTCCCGGCAGCTTTCGTCCGGCATGTATGCCTGTATATGTCCCGCCGTCCGGCCGTTTATCCTCAAAGGCCGGGCGGCAGCCCGCCTGCCGCCTGCGTGAGGCATGGTACCTGCGCTTTTTATTTGACCAAAACCCCTGCAATCGGCAAAAAAAGCCTGCCGGCGCTTCAAAGCTTCAGCGCCGACAGGCTTAAACTATTTATTTTTTTGTCCTGATATTAAGTTCAGCAGCCTTGTCACGTATTTTTACAAAATCCTCCAGTGCCGCCGGCTTCTGCGCCGGATTGCGCAGCAGTGATGCCGGATGAAAGGTGCCCATCATAAGCACGCCGTTTCTCTCCATCCACTCGCCGTGCTGCTTTGTGACCTTAAAGCCTGGGTCAATAAGCTTCTGAGCTGCTATTCTGCCCAGGCATATTATCATTTTCGGCTTTATAAGCCTTACCTGCTCCCTTAAATGCTGCAGGCACATATCCTGCTCCTCGGGCGACGGATCCCTGTTCTGCGGCGGCCGGCATTTTACCATGTTTGCTATGTAAATTTCATCTCTGCTTATGTCCATGGCATAAAAATATTTGTCCAGCAGCCTGCCGGCACGCCCGACAAAGGGCTCGCCGGTGACATCCTCCTGCTCGCCTGGTCCTTCGCCTATAAACATGATTTGGGCATGGGGATTTCCCTTTCCGAACACAACATGGGTTCTGCTATTGCTCAGACCGCACAGCCTGCACTCCATACAAGCCTGCCTTAGCTCCTCTAAATTCTCAAATTTCATTATATTTTCCCCTATACAATCTGATTTTGCCGTCAATTTTTGCTCTTATTTATATACCGCAATTTGTTTAATGTCTTTATCACAAAATATAATTATACCCTCCTCCCCCTCGTTTTTGCACATCATATTTCATGCGGCTTTAAGTCGATTTTTGTAATATTATATCATATATCACTGTATTTTGTCACTGCTTATTGAAATTGTTTGCCTTTAGGTGTAAAATAACAACGCATAAAAATTTAAAGGAGAGAATTCCATGTCAGGTATATTGGTTGAGGTTTCCGCGCGCCATGTGCATGTAAGCCGTGAGGCGCTGGATATTTTATTTGGAAAGGGATATGAGCTCACCGTACGTAAGGAGCTTTCACAGCCGGGCCAGTTCGCAAGTGGTGAGCGCGTAACCATAGTCGGTCCCAAACGCTCTATGGAGAATGTAAGCATACTCGGCCCCGTCAGAAGCGCCACACAGGTAGAAATATCTGCCACCGACGCCCGCTCACTCGGCATTCCCTGCGTTGTAAGGGAGTCGGGGGATATCGACGGCACGCCGGGCTGCAAAATCATCGGCCCCGCCGGCGAAATAGAGATTGACAAGGGCGTTATAGTCGCAAAGCGTCATATTCATATGACCCCGGCTGACGCAGAGCGCTTTAATGTAAAGGATCGCCAGACAGTAAGCGTCAAAATAAGCTCCGACACACGCTCACTAATTTTCGGTGATGTCGTCATAAGAGTGAGCGATAAATTCAGCCTTGCCATGCATATTGACACCGACGAGGGCAATGCCGCTATGGTCGGTCCGAATACCTGCGGCGAATTGGTTTAACCCTCTTTGCGAAATGCCGCATCCCGAAAGCGGCATGCTTTCATGACGGCTGACAGATTCTGACTTAGTCTATGTATAATATGCTTCCTTCACAAGCGCCGCTTTTTCATATAATGCTCATTATCGAGCTGTGCGGCGGCGCTGTTGACGGCTTTCCGGCCGGCTTCGGACAGGGGGCGGCATGTATAATAAGTAAAATTTCATGAAACGGCAGCAGCATATTGCAGCTGCTGTTTTTATTTTACTGCTTAGGCTGAATAAAGCCTCGTTTGCAGCAGGAAGCAGACCTCCATACCGCACCCGCCGCTCGGTTAAGCCAGCCTGCGGGTAGCAAGGAGTTTGGTATGAGATACGGCCGCTTGAGATGCCAAAACGGCGTATGCTCTTTTGCGGCCTGCACGGTCCTCTGTTCAGCGGACCTAACCTGACTTATCCTGCCAGAGACCATTTTGCCAAAGATGCGCAAAAAGAGTCTTGCAGCTGAAATGCACAAATCAAAGCCTATATAAGCTCTTCTGATTCCGGCAATTATTTTTTCCGGCGCAAGGTCAGGCTTTAATGCTGTGACGGCCGCGCCGCAGAGAGCGCATTGTCTGCCCCTGCACCGCCTTTCTGCTTTGCCTTTATCGCTCCTCCGGCTTGATTTTTTCATATCGGCCATATGTCCGTATAGCCGCCGATTTGTGAGAAAACCGCAAGCACTCTGCCGCTTCTGCAACAAACAAATCTGAACGCAAAACAGCCGGCGGCAATGAGCTTTTCGTCATTACGGGCATATCCGGTTTGACATTTGACGTGAGGCATAACATGTGCCTGCGAATTATAGCCGACCCTCCGCCGCCGCAGACGGCACGTGGATTTTAGGCAAGCCCGCTTTAAATAAAACAAATTTTATTTTTGCTTAACTCCTGTCCATGTCATGACTTATCGCCGGGCTTTGCTATAAGGGCAATAATATAGCCAAAAAATATAGAAGCCGTTATGCCTGCTGCTGTTGCGGTAATTCCGCCGCTCAGCGCGCCTAATATGCCATATTCGTTTACGGCCTCTTTAACGCCGCTGGCGATAGAGTAGCCGAAGCCGGTAAGAGGAACCGTTGCACCGGCACCCGCAAATTCCACAAGCGGCTCATACAGCCCTACGGCCGTTAAAACCACGCCGGAGGTCACAAAAATCACCAATATCCGCGCCGGTGTAAGCTTGGTATTGTCTATTAAAATCTGCCCTATTACGCATATGAGCCCGCCTACTACAAAGGCCTTCACAAATTCCATCCGTATTCCTCCTGTGCAAAAGCTTTTATTATTGTTTCTGCACAGACGGCAATTATTCATTTTTTACGCACCCCATAGAAAGAAAGAGAGATAAAACTCGGTTAAATGCTTTATCTCTCTTTTTGCTTTAACATACTCAAGGCCACTGCTTTCATAGCCCTTTCGGCCGCAGGCCGATTGCCAAAATATATGGTAATTAAAACAGTCAATTATTAAATTTTCAAAACACATTTTCCTCAAATGCATGGCTTTAATCGGCATAGTCCGTCAGCAGCTTGCGAATGGCCCTACGCATAAGCCTGCGGGAAAGACGCCGGCAGTCCATATCTGCAATGGGAATATCAAAATATTAAGCATGCTCTGTTCAGCAGACGGCATTTACAGGCTATTGCCCTGCCGGCTGTGCCTGAGAGGTCGATGTTCCGGCCGATGCAGCGGACGACACCGTGCTGTTCGTTCCCGAAGCCGTGCCTGCGGACGATGAAGCCTCCGACTGCGGCGGCTCGTAGTTGTTGTAAGTCAGGAAGATTGGAAGGTCCGCATAAACCTCATCGCCTACGGTATACGATACATTCTGCTCCATCGCCTCAACCGCAACAATGGCCGCCGGCGCCTGCGCGGAGTCGTTTATCTCAAGCATAGTTATATTGGAGAAGCCGGCTCTGTAAAGCGCAAGCTCCGCCTCCTCCTTGCCCATGCCTATGACATTTGGTATTTCCACCTTTGCGCTGCCGAGGCTTATGACCAGAGTAATAGTCGAGCCGCGCTGCACGCTTTCGCCCCCATTCGGGGTCTGAGATATTATGGTGCCCTTTGCATACTGGTCGCTGTACTGCTTTGTATCCGATATGACAAAATCAAATACATCCCTGTATTCAACATTGTTTATGATTGCGCTGTATGCCTGACCGACAAAGCTCGGCACTGATACCACGCTGTTGTCAGGCACCGATGCCGTAGTGCTGCTGGGTATTATTACAGACGGAGCCGGAACTACTGAGGATGCCGATGACACCGGCTCCTCGTCCGGTATCAGCATGGGCACGACTATCGCCGCTATTACGGCAAGCAGCAGTATCGTGATAAGCAGCCCCATAAACCAGTATTTCATTGAGGACTTCTTCTTTTTTTTCTTTTTCTTCGAGTTTTCAGTAAGCTTCCCCGTTACCGCCTTTTTGGAAAACTCCGCCGTGCCGCTCGATGAGCCGCCGCGGCTTAAGTAAAGCTCCTCCTTAAAGGCGTCCATGGTCTGTATCCTGTCCTCCGGCAGTATCTGAAGCGCATCGGCAAGCGCGGAGATAACATTGGACGGCGTGAGGCTCACCACCGAAGCGGGTACAGTCATGTTGTCATCCGTTACGCGCGAAGTGGCCTCCGGCGGAGGATTGCCCACTATCGTACGGTATATGCATGCCGCAAGGGCGTAAACGTCGGTCCATGTGCCCTGCTGGTCGTCAAAGCCGTACTGCTCTATCGCAGCATAGCCGGGGAAAAGCTGTGCGGAAAAATCTGTGCGGGCTGTGCGCACCGGCTCTATGCAGAAGCCAATTAGCCTTATCTTGCCGTCCCTGCCGACCATCATAGTCTCCGGCGATATGCCCCGGTGTATTATGCCGACGGCATGCAGCGACGACAGTGTATTCAGCACCGGCATAAGCATGGAGCTTATCTGCTTCCAGCTTATTATGCCGCCGTTGCGCAGAAGAAACTCTCGATATGTTATGCCGTCTATGTTGTCTGCTACGTAATAGGCCGTGCCGTTTTCTTCAAATATGTCGTAAACAGATATTATCGCCGGCAGCTCGCGCATACGCGCAAGCCCGCGGGCAAGGTCAAGAAACTGCACAAGCCCTTCGTTGAAGCTGTAGTCATACTCGCCGGACACGCTTAGTACTCCGTCTCTGCGCGACGCCATGCCGTCGGGGAAATATTCCCTTATCCTCACGGCCGAGCCGTCAACTCTGTCCCAGCCCAAATACGTTATGCCCTCGCCGTTGGAGCTCAGAACCTTTCCCACAATGTACCGGCCGTTAAGCTCCGTCCTCACCGGCAGAAACGGCTCCGGCTGGAGCGTCTCTTCATTATATCCGCAATATGGACACACCTTGTCCTCCGGGTCCTTGTTCCTCATGCAGCCCATGCATAAATTATCTGTATTTTGCAAATGACATACATCTCCCTTTAATAAGGTATTTCTATTTTATACGCTGAAACGGCGGGTGTCAAGAAAGTCGATGCTTTATTACAAAATTGTATTTATTGTTACATTTATATCACACTTTATTAGCATAAGCGGCCTTTAGACAATGCATAATATAAGTTTGGCAGGCGCTTTATTCCGGTTTCACAGCCGCTCCGGCGGATAGATTTCTCTTCCCCCTCTGATACGGCAGTCGGTCCGCGGCTGCGCATACATCGCTTTGGCAAAAGATTCACTTTATTAAGCGCGCCATTACCCATATCGGAAACGCGCCGCAAAGACAATAGGCACATATATTACGCACACGCGTCACATAAGTGCCCTTACTACCTCATACGCAATGATAAGGCCGCAGGCGGCCGGTGCCATCTGTATGCTGCCGGGCACCGGGCGTCCGGAGGCCGAGCGCCTTTCGGCACCGGCATCAACACCGTAATCCGGCTTTATCGGCTTTTCTTTTGAATATACCACTTTAAGCGACTTAACCCCGCGCTTTTTAAGCTGTGTCCGCATAACACGGCAGAGCGGGCAGACGGACGTCTCGTATATGTCTGCCGCCTCGAACATCGCGGGGTTGAGCTTGTTCCCGGCGCCCATGGCGCTTATAATCGGAATTCCGGCAGCCTCACACCTCACGGCAAGGTCTATTTTTGACGACACTGTGTCTATGGCGTCCACTACATAGCTGCAGCCGTCCAGAAAGCTCAAATCATCGCCCGGCAGAAAAAACTCCCTGACGACGGCCACCTCCGCTTCGCCGTTTATTTTCAGCATGCGCTCGCGCATTACCTCGGCCTTATATCCTCCCACGGTAGTCGAATCGGCTATTATCTGGCGGTTTATGTTGGACTCTGCAACCGTGTCGCTGTCTATGAGTATAAAATGCCCGACGCCGCACCGCACCAGTGCCTCCGCTACAAAGCCGCCGACGCCGCCTATACCAAATATCGCCACCTTGCTGTTTTGAAGCCTTTGCAATGATTCATTTCCTATCAGCGCCTCAAGGCGGGAAAACTTTTCTGACATAATCTGTCCCCTTTAATATGATTTTCCTGCATCAGATTCAGCCGGATATAAATCCTCACGCGATATCTTATATGTGCGCCGCGATTTGCCGCGGCTGCAGGCCACAGCGGCAGGTTAATAATTCAAAAGATAATCTCCGCCGCACGTCATATGTCCCGCAGATCGCCGCACGGCACGCGATCCATATGAGGACTCACGGCACAAGCTTCTCACCCCGCCTGCATATACATTCTGAAGCTCGGCTATACACCGGCTAAGAGCGCCGCCGGCTACATATATCTGAGATCAGCGCTTCTTAGCCCGCCGAGCATCCGCAGGTCTTCAGCCGGCGGCACCTGAACCACCGAGGTCTGCCGCCGAAGAGACAGCCAGAATATGCGCAGAGCCCTCGGCCGGTATAATTCCCTCCCGCCTTGAAAGCAAGACGAAATTGCAGTCCCTGGTGAGATATATCACACAGCAGCTGCCATGACACAGCAAGGAATGCTGTGCTCACGCTTATCTTTCAAAAGCAGCACATGCATGAGCCGCCTCTTTCCCGCGAAGACATCCTATCTTCCGTTGGGCACGAAGGGTGCCCGCAACGAAAACAGCCATGTCCCCGCACGGTATAAAATATATATAAGCGCCTTGTGCGCCTGCTTTCTCCCATTTTAGTAAATATACGTATTCAGCGCCCGGCGCTTAGTGTCATTTTTCCGCCGAGACGTCAATTCTCTGCCCGTCGGTTTTTATCACTACCGTGCCGTCGGTGTCGGTGCGCAGCAGGTCTATGCCGAGGCCGCTGCAGCGCTCCACGACCTCCTCGTGCGGGTGGCCGTATGAATTGCCCGCGCCGCAGGATATCACCGCGTAATTGGGAGATACTCTCCTCAGAAAATCCTCAGTCGAGGAGGTGCTGCTGCCGTGGTGCCCCAGCTTTAGTACATCCGCGCTTACATCATATCCCGCGTCTATTATCTCCCGCTCGTTTACCGCCTCTGCATCGCCCATAAACAAAAACTCCGTGTCGCCGTAGGTGAGCTTTATCACTATCGAGTATTCGTTTAAGTCGCCATAATCCTCCCCGGCCGGAGAGAGCACCTGCGCTTTAAAGCCGCCGCCGTCTATTATCACATCACCGGAGTGCGGAGCCGTTATCGTCATGCCCTTGCTGCTCACAGCCGTCAGCACATCCTCATAGGTCTGCGTCGTCGGGGTGTCGGAGGCGGAAATGCGCGGCATGTAAAGCTCGCCTATCTCAAACTCGTTTATCACGTTGTCCAGCCCGCCGATGTGGTCCTCGTGCGGATGAGTGCCTACAAGATAATCTATCTTTTCAACGCCCTGCGACCTTATATACTCCGTTATCTCTTCACCCGTGCTGTTTTTTCCGGCGTCAATCTGCATGACCTGTCCGTCCGGCAGCCTTATGAATATTGCGTCCGCCTGACCTGCGTCTATAAAATGCACCTCTAAGGTATCCCCGCCAGAGGAAACCTGTGAAGCGCTTGTCGCCGGCTGCAGCCCCAGCAGGTCACAGCCCGGCAGCATAAATATCAAGGCCGCTGACAGCAGTGCGGCAATTCCTCTTTTCATGTCATGCACCCCTCATGCTCATGTTTATTATATTTTATCATATATATCCGATATATAAAAGCATGTTTTCCCCGCTTCGGCCTTTAAAATCTCCAGCCCGCCCGCACAGTCCGTATAATTTTATCATAAACAATCTCCCGCCATATTTTTGCATCCGCCTGCAGGCAGATTGCTCTAATGGCCGCGGATAAGTCAGTGCGTTTTATACATGCAGCTCCGCCGCCCGCGGGCCGGCATTGATATGCCACGCCGCTGCGGCAGTTGTCTCTGTACAGCGTGCACAGAATGCCAAAATTAGATAAACGCTCTCACCGCCGGTTGAGCCGGCGCGCTCCGGCTCTCTCCCGCTTGCGCGGAACCGCGGCACGATTTGAGCCTCTCTGCCGGGGCGGCGTTTATGCGCAGAAATGCCGTCAGGCATAAAACAAAGCCGTCCACGGCGCGGCGGCCAAGAAGCGGCATGGCATGAATAAAATAACACCGGTCGAGCTCCCGCCGCCTTAAATCGCTTTTTTGAGGGAATTGAGCAAGCCCCGAAAAGCTTTTCTTAGAATGCTTAAACAGTACTGAATTTGGCTTTTGCGAGCTTTATTCGGTGCCTGAGCTAAAGCATTTGCCGCGGCACGGCCATCGTGAGGACCAGAAACGCTCTTATTCCTCCCATGCTTTCTTTTCCTTGGATGACTTTGCAAAGCAGCTTGCTGTCCACAACCGCCGTTCCAACAACTTCCCTATGAGGCTACTTAACTGGCTTTCTCCTTGCGGGGTCACCGCCCAATATGTTTGACAAAACTACAAACGCAGCGGAGTAAAATTTGCAAACCGGGTTGATAGTTTTGTCAGTTTCTGCGATAATATAGACATAATTACATCAAAGACGAGACAAGCCTGTATAATCGGCACGTCGGGACATCTGACCGATACAAATTATGCGGCAGCCGTCTTATCTGCGATTTGCGAGGAGAGTTTACTTTGGACGACAACCGTTATCTGGCAGACCTTTTATTTGACAGCGATATAAAGGATTTTGAATATTACGAGGAAAGATACCAAAGCCGCGGCCTTAAGGAGGGCGTCAAGGTCACGCGCCTCGCCCCCAGCCCCACCGGCTACCTGCATCTCGGCGTGCTCTACTCGGCGCTCATTAACCGCATGGCGGCGGGAAAGGACGGCGTGTTTTACCTGCGCATTGAGGACACTGATAAAAAGCGCGAGGTAGAGGGCGGGCTCGAGGATATCGTAAACGGTCTCATTTCCTTCGGCATAGTGCCGGACGAGGGATATCTGCCTGACGGCGAAAGGGGAGAATACGGCCCTTACAGGCAGCGCCTGCGCAGGGATATTTACCACTCGGCCGCCAAAAGGCTCGTGCTTGCGGGTCTTGCATATCCCTGCTTCTGCACCGAGGAGGAATTGGAGGTGACGCGCAAAGAGCAGGAGGCCAAGAAGGTGCGTCCCGGCTACTACGGCGAGTATGCCCGCTGCCGCAGCCTCACCACCGGCGAGATAAAGAAAAAGCTTGACGACGGCGCTCCGTATGTGCTCAGGCTTAAATCACCGGGCAGCGAGGAAAACAAGGTCACCTTTACCGACGCCATAAAGGGCAAGATAGAGATGCCTGAAAACGACACCGACATAGTGCTGCTCAAGTCCGACGGCATACCGACCTATCATTTTGCGCACGCCGTCGACGACCATCTTATGCGCACCACCCACGTCATACGCGGCGACGAGTGGATAAGCTCGGTACCCGTACATCTTCAGCTTTTCCGCCTGCTCGGCTTCAAGCCGCCGAAATATGCGCACATAGCGCCCATAATGAAGAGTGAGGGCGGCTCAAAGCGCAAGCTTTCCAAGAGGCGCGACCCGGAGGCGGCGGTGAAATATTTCTCGGAGCAGGGCTTTGAGCCCCGCGCCGTGCTGGAATATCTGCTGACCATCGCCAGCTCCGGCTTTGAGGACTGGCGCCGCGCCAACAAGGACGCCGATATATTCGATTTCGACCTGAGACTTAACAAAATGAGCCAGTCCGGCGCGCTGTTCGACATGGACAAGCTGCTTGACGTCAGCAAAAACTACATCTCTCGCATGAGCACCGAGGCTGTGCTCAGCAGCCTGCTTTGCTGGGCTCAAAAGTACAATGCTTCGCTGTATGACAGGCTCAGCAGCGACAAGGCATACGCCGCCGCCATTTTTTCTATCGACAGGGATATTCCAAAGCCGCGCAAGGACATTGCAAAGTGGAACGAGGCGGCAGAGTTTATCTCATATTTCTACGACGACACCTTTGCCCCGCAGTATGAGCTGCCGGAAAATATATCCTCCGCCGCAGCTGTCGAAATATTGGAGCGTTATGCTGAGGAGCCGTGTCTTGGCGGCGACAAGACGCAGTGGTTCGACGGTGTAAAACGGCTGTGCGTCTCCCTCGGCTACGCCGAAAACACAAAAGAGTACAAGGCTGAGCCGGACAAATACAAGGGGCATATCGGCGACGTGTCCGCTGTAATTCGTACGGCGGTTACCGGACGCAGAAACTCGCCGGATTTGTTTGAAATAATGCGGATACTCGGCAAAGACAGAACGGCCTCCCGCCTGAAGGCTGCCGCGGAGTATTTTAAAAAATAAACGCTATGCATAAGCTTGGAACGCAGAGGCAACAGCGCAAGCACACGGCGGCAGAGTAGCTTAATAAGGAATTTGACGAGCTGCATTACATCTTGTATCGGTGATTTTTCGCTTTGAGCGCGAGAGCTATTATATTCATTTGGAATATAGATATATCAAATATAATATATCACATAATCACTAACACTCGCAGCTTAACCAAAAAATCATAACAGCACACCTCTCTGCTTTTCCGGCGGCCGCGCCGTATAATTGCCGCGGGAGCTTGGAACAATAACAAACGCCGAATATGCAAAGTATAAGCTTATATGGGATTTCTATGACGAAAATCATATTATTCCGCCGCGCCCTCTCGACAAAATTCTGTCACGGTGATATTATATAAGCGTAATATTTATACTTCGTTAGTATAAAATAAAATTATTATCAACCGCATGTCTTTGTGCGTAGAAAGGAATGATTGTATGAGCTTTGTTAAAGGCAAGTGGGATAAAGGTATAGATGTGCGCGACTTTATAGTCAGGAACTATACACCGTACGACGGCGACGAAAGCTTTCTTACTGCTCCGACCCAGCGGACGAGGGAGCTTTGGGACAAGGTGAGCGAGCTGCTCAAAAAGGAGCGCGAGGCCGGCGGTGTTCTGGATATAGATGAGAAGACGATATCCGACATCGACGCGTATGCTCCGGGATATATTGACAAGGACAGGGAGACGATAGTCGGCCTTCAGACGGACGCTCCGCTCAGAAGGGCTATTATGCCGTTCGGCGGCATCAGGATGGTGCGCACCTCGCTCGAGGCATACGGCCGCCAGATGGACAAGGACGTGGAGAACGTCTTTAAATACCGCAAGACGCATAACGACGGCGTGTTCGACGTTTATACGGAGGAGATGCGCAAGGCGCGTCACAGCGGCATCATAACCGGGCTGCCCGACGCTTACGGCCGCGGGCGCATCATAGGCGACTACCGCCGCCTGCCGCTTTACGGCTGCGACTATCTTATCGCCGAAAAGGAAGAGGCGAAGACCTCTCTCAACTACCATATCATGGACGAGGAGTCGATAAGGAACCGCGAGGAGCTTTCCGAGCAGATAAAGGCGCTTAAAAAGCTCAAGAGGATGGCGGCCTCCTACGGCTTTGACATATCTCAGCCGGCAACGGACACAAAAGAAGCCGTGCAGTGGCTTTACTTCGGATATCTCGCCGCCGTCAAGGAGCAGAACGGTGCGGCGATGTCGCTGGGCAGGGTTTCCACCTTCCTCGACATCTACGCAGAGGCCGACCTTAAGAGCGGGAAATACACCGAGGAGCAGATACAGGAGATAGTAGACCACTTTATCATGAAGCTGCGTCTGGTGCGGTTTTTGCGCACTCCGGCCTATGACGAGCTGTTCTCCGGCGACCCGACGTGGGTGACGGAGTCGATAGGCGGCATGTGCGTCGACGGGCGGCACATGGTCACCAAGATGAGCTACCGCTTTTTGCACACGCTCGAAAATCTCGGCCCGGCGCCGGAGCCTAACCTTACGATACTGTGGAGTCCCCGCCTGCCGGAGAACTTTAAAAAATACTGCGCAAGCATGTCCATAAAAACATCATCCATACAATATGAAAGCGATGAGCTCATGCGCGTAAAATTCGGCGACGACTACGGCATAGCCTGCTGCGTTTCCGCCATGCGCATAGGCAAGCAGATGCAGTTCTTCGGTGCAAGGGCAAACCTTGCAAAGGCGCTGCTTTACGCGATAAACGGCGGCAGAGACGAAATATCCGGAGACCAGGTCGCACCGCAGCTTCGCCCCGTCGAGGGCGATAAGCTCGATTACGGCGATGTCATGGGCAAGTTTACCTATGTCTGCGACTGGCTGGCAAATCTGTATATAAATACTCTCAACTGCATTCATTACATGCACGACAAATACTGCTATGAGAGCTTGCAGATGGCGCTGCACGACGAGGAGATAGTGCGCACCTGTGCCTGCGGCATAGCAGGGCTTTCTGTGGTGGCGGACTCGCTGTCGGCCATAAAGTATGCTGCCGTTAAGCCTATAAGGCGCGAGGACGGGCTTGTTGTGGACTTTGAAATTGAGGGAGATTTCCCGAAATTCGGAAACAATGACCCGCGCGTCGACGACATTGCCGTCAATGTGGTTAAGATGTTCATGAAAAAGCTCTCCAAGAACAAGACCTACCGTCACAGCAAGCCGACGCTGTCTATTTTGACGATAACCTCCAACGTTGTGTACGGCAAAAAGACCTCGAACACTCCCGACGGGCGCAAAAAGGGCGAGCCGTTTGCTCCCGGCGCCAATCCGATGCACGGCCGCGACGAAAACGGCTGCGTGGCCTCCATGATGTCGGTCGCAAAGCTTCCGTACGACTACAGCGAGGACGGCATATCCTATACCTTCTCAATAGTTCCGCAGTCATTAGGCAAGACGGACGATGAAAAGGATACAAATCTGGTCGGCCTGCTCGACGGCTATTTTACCGAGGGCGGACATCATATAAACGTTAATGTTATAAACCGGGAAGTGCTGCTCGACGCCATGGACCACCCGGAGAAATATCCTCAGCTCACCATAAGAGTGTCAGGCTATGCCGTCAACTTCATCAAGCTGACGAGAGAGCAGCAGCTCGACGTTATACACCGCACCTTCCACACCCACTTCTAAGCTTTTCGGGTGCGTTCGGGCTCCCTCTGCGCGGATATGCAGGAGCAAGCCGCTGCCCGCGCATATAATTTTGGGAGCACATCTGCCTGTCACAGAGCTTCACAGGCACAAACTACGATATTGTTGCGAATGGCGTTTTGCTGTGCATCTTCGCAAAAGCAGTAATATTTCAGCTCAGTCTCCCCGCTGTCATACGGCAGCGGGGAGAAGCATACTGTGCGTACTAACACTCTGCATCTGCAGCGCATGGCATACAGCACAAAGCGAGGTGAATTTTTTATGAGCTCATTGGGGAGAATACATTCTATGGAATCCTTCGGCACGGTCGACGGCCCGGGCATAAGGTTTGTTCTGTTTTTGCAGGGCTGCCCCCTTAACTGCATTTACTGCCACAATCCGGATGCGCTCAATCCGGACGACGGCGAGCTTAAATCGAGCGACGAGGTGTTCGAGTATATCTCCCGCTTTAAAAGCTTTATAAAATCCGGGGGAGTTACTCTATCAGGCGGCGAGCCGCTTAGGCAGCCTGACTTCTGCAGAGAGCTGCTCCAAAAGCTTAAGGCGCACGGCATCCACACCGCGATTGATACCTCCGGCATAATGCCGCTTGACAGCGTTAAAGACTGCATTGACCTTGCCGACATGCTGCTGCTTGACATAAAGGCGATATCGCCGGAGCTGTGCAGGAAAATTACCGGCGCCGGCAACGAAAACGCCATCAAAACCCTTCGCTACTGCGAAAGCACATCAAAGCCGGTTTGGATAAGGCATGTGGTGGTGCCGGGCTATACTCTCGACGAAAGCGAGCTTAAAAAAACAGCGGATTTTTTGGCGCGCTTTAAGTGTGTAGAGCGCGTGGAGCTTTTGCCCTTTCACAAGATGGGCGAGTATAAATGGAAGGAGCTCGGCTTAAGCTATACCCTTTACGATACTCCATCGCCTACCGAAGAGGACATGGCCAAAGCAAGAAAGATTTTTTCCGACAAGGGCCTGTGCGTGAGATGATTCTGACAAAAGAGAATGTTTAAAAAGCCGCGGCGTATAGAGCCGCGGCTTAATCGTTTTCTTATAAATATCCCTGCCTGCGCGCAGGAATATTTCCCCTCCTTTATATACTGAGTAAGTGATTTAGTAAAATGAAAACACTTTTTTGCAAGCTAACTGTAAGAAACCCGTATTTGCACGGTATTTTTCATTTAACAAAGCTTTCTTTTACCGCTGTCCTTGTTCAGGCTTCCTCTCCCACCTGCTAATCCGTCAGCTGCGCCGCTTCTCATGTCACGTACTCTCCCGTCTGCTGAAATAACGGCGCCGCCGCACCTAATCGCCCTTAGACGCGGTAAAAAACAGCCGCGGAAATCTGAATATTATTTCACCGCTTTTCTGCACGGGGTATGCTTTTACTATTTCTCTATACACATCATTTTCAAACTCCCTGCGGTCATCGTCCACCAGGGCCTCAAGATACGGCCGCAGTCCCGTCCCCTTGTACCATTCCATAATATCCTGATGAGAGCCCATCCGGTGATAATATATCGTCTCCCACATGCGAAAATCGTCGGTCAGCTCCGACAGCAGGTCAAAATATTCCCCCGGAGTAAGGGTGTAAAACTCTCTGTATACCGAAAATTTACCCTGCCATTTTGCGCTGTGTGACACCTCGGCTATTATTTTGTGTATCGGCTCGTCGTAATTTATGGGAACCTGTATCGCCAGCATTCCTCCCGGGGCCAGAAGGCCGAACATGTTTTTTATCAGCCTGTCGTGGGCCGGGACCCATTGAATACATGCATTTGAAAACACGACGTCAAACCTTTGGCTTATCTTTTCAAAATCCTTCTCAGCATCGAAAAGCATAAAATCCAGCTCAGGATGTGACTTTTTTGCCGAAGCAATCATATCCTGCGAGTTGTCGGCTCCCAGTATATAAGCCCCCTTGAACCTTTCGGCCAAAACGGCGGTGCTGTTGCCCGGCCCGCAGCCTATGTCGATTATGCGCGCCGGGTCCCTTACCGTAATCCCTGCCGCAAGGTCATATGACGGCTGCGTCCTTTCGCGTTTGAACTTAAGATACTGCTCTGCATTCCAGCCTGACATATCGGCACCTCCATGATTGCTTTTATTATAAAGCTCTGTCGCTCTTATATCAAATATTATTTTTCATGATATCTGTCAGGAATATATCCGTGTTGAATGCGGGCATATTATTTAAGACGGCATGAGCCGATTTGCCTGTCTTCCGGGGGCCGGTGATATCTCTGTATTGACTAAGCTGCCGGGAAGCGAATCCGATGTGCCGAAAAAGCGACGGCACGGCGTATTTTCACATTTTTACCCTTGTCAGACGGCAGCCCGCCTGTGGTCTTGAAAGCAAAAATTCATCCGCGCCGCCGTCATTTTCGGTGCGTGCAGCTTTAAGTGTGCTAATTTTTGTGCAGGCAAGGCATAAAACGCAGTTGATTCCTTAGGATTAAGAGGCTTTTAACGCAGCATGCGCGCAAATCCGCCGCTTAAAACCATATTGTGCTTACCTTCCGGCAGCTTAAGCAGAGCTTATCTTGATAAATCCTGCGTCTGCCTTGACCGGATAGGGAGTCAGACTTTCACTCATGTCAGACGGCACGGCGGCTCATATCATAATAATGCTGAGAGCGCATTGCAGCTCGCTCACGCCGCTGCTCCTGCTTTCCGCAAACAGCCGCGTTCAGTCTAAAACACCTCACGGTGCTGCGCAGCCATTTTCTCTTTAATCCGAATTGGATAGAGCAAAATACTGCAAGCCTTTTGCAGGGTTAGGTCTTCTTCAAAATTTTTAGCAGCATCCATCTCTTTTGTCTTTTCTTGACATGATTTTGATGCCGCAGCTTTTGCGCTTCCAGAGCAAGCTTTCTTAAAGCGCAATTTTAGCGGCCAAAGGCGCATACCGCTTTGTCTTGCGCACAGTGCCGTATTGCCGCTAAAGCGGCCGGCTCTGCATTACTGTGCCTTTTCTTTTCCTCTTTTGCTGAGGCGTTAAGTCAAGGCTTTTATCATCGCAGCAGAGAATCATATTCGTCAAAGCGATTCATGGGCAATGTATTTTTGTCCTGCCTGAAAACAGATATTTTTTAATTTAGCGGCCTTTTTAGGCGCGGCAGTCATTGAATTTTTATAATATATATGCTAAAATAAATCATTAACGCAGAGGTAAATTTTTCTTGGAGGGGCAGATGCCTAAGATTATTGTAATTTCCACCGGCGGCACCATAGGCAGCGCAGCAGACGGCGGTAAAATAAGTCTTTTGCAGGATGACGGAGTCATCAGCCGCTTTTGCCGCAGATTTGATATTGACGATTCTCTGTTTGAATACAGGCGTGTGCTGAATGTCCTCAGCGAAAACATGCAGCTGACCGACCTGCAGCGGCTGGTTGATTGTCTCTTTGAGCTTTTAGATTCTCCCGCAGGCCCTACGGGCGGCGAATACAGCGGAATTATCATAACCCACGGCACCGACACCCTTGCCTTTACCGCCAGCCTGCTTGGCATAATTTTTGCGCACGTGCGCATACCAGTGCTGATAACCGGCAGCAATCTGCCTTTATCGGATGATAACACCGACGCTTTTGACAACTTAAAGCTGTGCTGGGACTTTATAAGGCTCGGCCTGCCGGGCGTATACGCGGCGTTTGGCGGAAAAGTCCACCTTTCCACACGCATAGGGCAGGCGCTGCACTTTGTGCATGATTATCCGCCGCTGGCAGGCGTCCCGCTGGCAGTAAGAGACGGAGACGGGATAAAGCTTATTGATTCGCCCGCAAATCCCGGCATAGACGAGATAAGGGCAGAGCGCCCGTCCCTTTTCAAGCCGCCGATAGGTCTTGGCAAAATAATGCTTATACGGCCGTATACGGGCCTTGATTATACCACGATAAATATTTACAGCGGCTGCTGTGACGCTGTGCTGCACGGCACATATCATTCCGGCTCGGTCGATTCCTCGGGCGGCGTGCGGTGTGATAATACTTCGGACGGGTCTGATAAAGGCAGCGGCGTATTGCGCTGCGGGAAGCCTTCTCTCGGTGTGTCTGCTCCGGGCAGCCAAGCGGGTGAAAGGCGGCCAAACGGCTCAAATCAGCTATGCGGCATATTTTCGCTTGCCGAAAGGTGCGCATATGCCCGCATCCCGCTTTTTTTGGGCCCGGTGGATGCCGGCAGGGTATATTCCGGACAGGAAAAGGTACGCGGCAGCGGCGTTATCCCTTTTTCCGGCATTCCGCTTATAACAGCGTGGGCAAAGCTTACGGCGGGAATAAAATTTTTTGATAATATCCGGAATTTAACATCATTTATAAATACAGACATATTTTTTGAAAGGATTTGAAACTATGGAGCAGGCAATAAAGCTGTCGGGGGAGTACAGAACACATCTTTGCAGCGAGCTTAGGGAGTCCGATGTCGGAAAGGATGTAAAGCTGTCCGGCTGGGTGGAAAATATAAGAGACCACGGCGGCGTTATATTCCTCGATTTAAGAGACCACTACGGCGTAACGCAGGTGGTGCTCCACGACGGCAGTATAGCCGATAAAATATCAAGAGAGACCGTCATAACGGCGGCGGGCAAGGTGTTAAAGCGCGACGAGGAATCGATAAACGAAAAAATACCGACCGGCCGTGTTGAGGTGCACGCGGATAATATCGAAATAATCAGCAAAAGCGAATCGGTGCTGCCCTTTGAGGTGCCCATGTCTACGGAAACGAGAGAGGACATAAGGCTCAAGTACCGCTTTTTAGATTTGAGGAACAGAAAGATGCACTCCAACATCGTGCTGCGCTCAAAGGTGATATCATACATGCGCAGGCTCATGGAGGACATGGGCTTTATGGATATCCAGACGCCGATACTTTCCGTTTCCTCGCCCGAGGGTGCAAGGGATTATCTCGTGCCCAGCCGCAAGCATCACGGCAAATTCTACGCGCTGCCTCAGGCGCCGCAGATATTCAAGCAGCTGCTCATGGTATCGGGCTTTGACAGGTATTATCAGGTGGCGCCGTGCTTTAGGGACGAGGACGCAAGAGCCGACAGGTCGCCGGGTGAGTTTTACCAGCTCGACTTTGAAATGGCGTTTGCCACGCAGGAGGACGTTTTCGCAGTAACGGAAAATCTGCTTTACAACGTGTTTAATACGTTCTCGGACAAAAAGGTGTCGCCTGCGCCGTTTGAAAGGATAACCTACGCCGACTCGATGCTGAAATACGGCACCGACAAGCCGGATCTGCGCAACCCGCTCGTCATAACCGATTTGACGGACATATTTGAAAATGCAGACTTTCCCGCTTTCAGGGGCAAGCCGGTAAGGGGCATATTTGCTCCCGGCGCCGCGTCACAGTCGAGGAAATTTTTTGAGGACATGCTCAAATTTGCCACGAGCATAGGCATGAAGGGGCTTGGTTATATCAAGATAAACGACGATTTCACCTTCTCCGGCCCCATTGACAAGTTTATTCCGGACGACAAGCGCAGCGTCATGAAGGAGCGTGCAGGGCTTGAAGCCGGCGGAGTGCTCTTCTTCATCTGCGACGACAAATACACCGTGAATAAGCTTGCGGGGCAGATAAGAACGGCGCTGGGCGAGCGTCTCGGTCTTATAAGCGAAGATGAATACCGCCTCTGCTTTATCGTCGACTTCCCGATGTATGAGCGCGACGAGGAAACGGGCGAGATAATATTTACGCACAACCCCTTCTCCATGCCTCAGGGCGGGATGGAGGCGCTCGAGACCAAGGATCCGCTCGATGTGCTTGCGTATCAGTATGATATAGTCTGCAACGGCGAGGAGCTTTCCTCCGGCGCCGTGCGCAACCATTCAAAGGAGATAATGCTCAAGGCCTTCAGCATTGCGGGCTATAACGAGGACGACTTAAAGACGAAGTTCGGCGCGCTATACAGCGCGTTCGGCTACGGCGCACCGCCGCACGCCGGAATGGCGCCCGGAATTGACAGGATAATAATGCTGCTGACGGGAGAAAAGACAATACGCGACGTAATAGCCTTCCCGATGAACGCCAACGCACAGGATCTTATGCTGGGCGCGCCGTCGGAGGTGTCGGAGCAGCAGCTCAGAGAGGTGCATATCAAGATAAGATAATCCCTCTTTGCCTGTAAGCAGGCTAAAATTTTGCCAAATCAACTGCTACACTAAGGATGTGGATAATATGGTAACAAGGGAAGACGTAAAAAGGCTTGCAGCTTTGAGCATGCTTGACCTTACCGACGAACAGCTCGACCGTCTTACCAAGGATATGCAGAGCATAGTGAATTTTGCGGACACGATAAACGCCGCCGAGGCGAAGGACCGCGACAACACCGGAATAAACAACATATTCAACGCCTACCGCGAGGACACAGTAAAGCCGTCCTTTGAGCAGAGCGAGATACTGAGCAATGTCGACGGCGGAGAGGACGGGTTTTTTGCCGTCTCCTCCCGCAAGATGTGAGGTGGCGTTATGAGTATAATAAAAAAGATTAATGCCGCTTTAAAAAGCCGCGATATATCCTGCGCCGAGCTCGTCGGCAAATATCTTGACGCGATAGAGCAAAACCAAGACCTCAACGCATATATAACGGTAACGGCTGAGCAGGCCAAGGCAGCGGCTGACGCGACCGACAAGAGAATAGCCGCGGGAGAGGACATATCCCTGCTTGACGGCGTGCCTATGTCTATAAAGGACAATATAACGACAAAGGGAATACAGACCACCTGCGCTTCAAGGATACTTGAGGGGCACGTGCCGATATACGACGCCTTTGTGTGGCGCCGGCTGAAGGAAAAGGGAGCCGTGCTGCTCGGCAAGACGAATCTTGACGAGTTTGGCATGGGCTCGGGCACGGAGAATTCCTGTTTCGGGCCGACGCTGAATCCTCACAATAAGGCGCATGTGCCGGGCGGCAGCTCCGGCGGCGCAGCGGCGGCGGTTGCCGCGGGGCTTTGCGCTTACGGGCTCGGCACCGACACCGGCGGCTCAATAAGACAGCCGGCCTCATTCTGCGGTATTGTCGGCATTAAGCCGACCTATGGCGCGGTGTCGAGGTTCGGTGCCATTGCCTACGCCTCCAGCTTTGACCAGATAGGTGTGCTCGCGCCGAGCGCAGAGGACGCCGCCGTTGTATTCGATACGATATCTGCCTATGACGAGGCGGACTCTACCTGTGTCGAGCCAGGACTCCGCGGCGGGAGAGCAGTTAAGATAGACGCTGAGATAAAGGGGCGCAGAATAGCGCTCATTAAAGAATGCTTCAACGGGCTGCCGGAGGATATAAGCTCGGCTGTTATGAGCGCCGCAAAGGATTACGAAAAGCTTGGTGCCGAGATAATCGAGGTATCGGTGCCGGGCATGACGTATGCGCTGCCGGTTTATTATATCCTCGCCTGTGCCGAGGCGTCGTCAAACTTAGGCAGGTACGACGGTATAAGGTACGGCCACCGCACCGACAGCTATCTCAACATAAACGACATGATTATGAAAACCCGCACCGAGGGCTTCGGCGATGAGGTGAAGCGCCGCATAATGCTGGGCACATATGTATTAAGCTCCGGCTACTATGACGCATATTACAAAAAGGCGCAGAATCTGCGCGCCGAGATTACCGACGAGTTCAAGAAGATATTTGAAGCGGCAGACGTCGTTCTCGCCCCAACTGCACCGTCGACGGCTATGAAGATTGGCAGCAGAGACGACGACCCCGTCAAGGCTTACCTCGGCGACATACTTACAGTGCCGGTGAACGTCTGCGGCCTGCCCGCCATAAATCTGCCGTGCGGCGCCGACGCGCGGGGACTGCCGATAGGCATGCAGCTTATCGGCGACAAATTCTGCGAGAGCCTGCTCTTCAACATGGCGCATGTGTTTGAAACGGCTTGTCCGCAGTATTCAAAAAGGCTGCACATGGGCGTCGAGCTGTAAGCCCCCGCTTTCGTACTGAGCTTTGACAGCGCTCCGTAGCGGTAATGTAAATGCAGCTATGATAAAAATGTACAGCTGCCTGAAGACCGCTATGTCTTTGCCTGTCATACTTATATAATGCTGAAAGGAGATTATGGCCGCACACATAGGTGTTTCCGCTTCGCGGTCGCATAAAAGCATGGAGAAATATGAGCTTGTCGCCGGCTTTGAGACGCATGTCGAGCTGGCTACCGACACAAAGATATTCTGCGGCTGCACCACCAAGTTCGGAGGTGAGCCGAACACGCACACCTGTCCGGTGTGCACCGGTATGCCCGGCGCACTGCCGAGGATAAACCGCAAGGCTGTCGAATACACCATAATGGCGGGTCTTGCAACAAACGGTAAAATCAATAATCTGTCAAAGATGGACCGCAAAAATTACTTTTATCCCGATTTGCCGAAGGCCTATCAGGTCTCACAGTTCGAGCGTCCGCTGAGTATCGGAGGATATATCGAGCTTGACTCAGGCAAGAGGATAAGGATAAACCACATACATCTTGAGGAGGACGCCGGCAAATTAGTCCACAAGGGCGGCAAGACGTATATCGACTATAACCGCGGCGGCGTACCGCTTATGGAAATAGTGTCCGAGCCTGACATACGCTCTATAGAAGAGGGGATAGAATACCTCGAAAAGCTTCAGATGATAATGCGGTACATTGGCGTATCCGACTGTAGGATGCAGGAGGGCTCCATGCGCTGCGACGTAAACATATCCGTCCGGCCCGCCGGGAGCGAAAAGCTTGGCATCCGCTCGGAAATAAAGAACATGAACTCATTTACGCACATCGCAAAGGCGATGGAGTATGAATACACCCGCAAGGTAGACGCGGCCGAAAACGGCGAAATACTCCCGCAGGAGACGCGGCGCTACAACGAGACAACGGGCGAGACGGAGGGCATGCGGACAAAGGAGGACGCCCACGACTACCGCTATTTTCTTGAGCCCGACCTTGTCCCCATGCGGATAAGCGACGAGGAGATTGAGGATATAAGGAAACGTCTCCCGCAGCTTCCGGCAGAGCGCATAAGGATATATATAGATGAATACGGGCTTTCCGACGTGGACGCAAAAAACATAGCGAAATACAAAAACGTCGCAGAATTTTTCGAGGGCGCCGCAAAGCTGGTTAAAAATCCCAAGACGGTGTCGAATATGATAATCACCCAGATATTCAGCACACTCGGCACTGAAGAGGAAAAGGAAGCCTGCGACCTCAAGATTTCCTCTGAGCAGCTCGCCGGACTTATAAAGCTTTTGGACGACGGTCAGATAAACTCCAGCACGGCGAAAAAAGCGCTTGCAAAGATGCTGGAGACCGGCAGCGACGCAAGTGAGGTTATTCCCAAGGAGCAGATGGGCGGACTGAGCGACGAGGAGCTCGGCGCGCTGGTAAGTGAGGCCGTCGCGCAGTGTCAGCCGGCCGTAAACGACTATCTGGCCGGAAAGGAAAAGGCGATAAAGGCCGTTGTCGGCTACGTTATGAAGCAATCGCGCGGCAAGGCCGACGCCGCAAAGGCCGAGCAGATGATAATCGCAATGGTAAAAAAATAGGCTTGCCGCCATGCGCTTCTGGCTTAACGCAGAATGCCGGCTTTTCCTTGCAAAGCCTTTGCTGAATTTTTTCTCTTATCACCGTTTTCTTGAGACTTATGTCTCTTATAAAGGCAGTAAAAATAAGCATTCCCCGGAATGAGCCGGGGAATGCTTTTTCTTTTTACTCACTCGCTAAAACTGTTGCTTTTTGCAGCAGCTGTAAGGGATTCCGCAGTCCATGTCTGCCTCTTTAGGCGGGAAGAACTCATCGGTCGGGAAGTTTATGCGCTTAAAGGTCTCGCATGGATTGTCGTAAGAGCAGTTGCACTCTTTGTCCGGTATGCAGAAGTCGTACACCGGCACCAATACCTGTACGTTTCTCACAAGCTTGATGATGCTGAAGAGTCCGAGTGTTACCAGGACCGTGCGGTTGCAGCAGTCGGGTGCACAGATGTCCGAGCCGAGCTGGCGGCATATGCTGGCCGGCAGGCACTTTATCTCGCAGCAGCAGTTGCAGCAGTCTGCAAGCTTGCATGAGAGTGCGACGGGATCTACCGCCTCCGCGATGCATTTAGGTGTGTTGACCGACTGCTTAACCTGCTCTGATGTCTCGTCACAGCCGTTCTCGCTCGAGAATACGCGTACGCTTCCCTCGCTGCCGAAGAGTATGCACTTCTTTTCGAAGAAGCATACGCCCTGTACCTCTATCGGCTGGCAATGCGGCGCAGTAAATACGTCAAACTTGACAAGGAAGAAATAGGTCAAATCGCAGGCATAAAAGCCGCGATTAAAATGTACAGGTTCAACATCGATAAAAACATTAAGTATTTCAGCGTCTTTACAGCGTACGCTTATAGCCTGTTCTATTACTTCCTGGCCACGCGGCGAGAAGTAACAGCGCAGATCTTCAAGGCAGTCGCGGTCACAGCATGAGTCATACACTCTGCCTACATCCAGGCAAACGGCTTCTTTGAAGTCTGTAGGAGAGGTAATGTTTTCAGCCATAAATAATCCTCCTATAAAATATATTTAATCTGATTGTATAATCAGTTCAATATCATTTTATGTGAGGCCGGGCTTTCGGTTACAAGCAGAGGTGCGTTTATCAATATTTTTTTGATAAACGCACCTCTATTTTAGCTTTAACAATGCTTGTCTTACAAATTACCCTCAATCGGCTTTTTTACGGCCGGCTTCATGTCCAATTCCGGTTTTGGCAGCGGTAAATCTCTTCCGCTGCCGATCTGGCTGCCCTCTGTTAAGCGCCGAGCTTATATGCCTGCTCCCATAAAGCGCAGAGGCGCCCTTCCAAAGTTGACCTGCCTGACCGCTTCAATGATTTCGTCCATGCGTTCTTCATAGTCATCAAGGTCGCATACCACGTCGTTCAGGTCGTAAGGGCCGTTGCGAAAATGTCCGACCACTGCGCCGTGAAATTCACCATCTATAAAAAGATACTGCAGCGGCTCATGGTCATATTCGAGTTGACTGTAAAGCGGTTTAAACTGCTCCTTTAGTATATGCTCGTTTGATTTGTAAAGGAAATCATTGCGGTGAAAGGCATATACGCAGCGAATTGGCTTTGCCCTATAATCCTCTAAAACAGCAGCATCCGATGTGAGCATATAGCCTCCGCCAATTTCCGACAGCACGCCTTCGGCCGCAAGCTCGCTTACAGCCGCCTTAATCTCTTTCTCCGGAATCTTATAAAAGGATTTTGCCATTGCACAGTCAAACATTACATGACGATAGCTAAATCGCTGCAAAATCATCTTTAAGGCATCCCTTTTGGAAAGCTCCTCTTTATTTACTTCAGGAAACATCTCCTCAAACCTGTACCAGCCGCGGTCCCAGCCGCCGTCATACTGGTCCTCATAAACCATAAAAGCCTGCTGCAGACGATGAAGCGCCGGGGTAATCTCCTTAACAAGCAGACCCGTCTCCTCTTTTATCTGCTGTATGTTAAGGGGCCCTCTAAGCTCAATCAGTTCAAAAATCAGACGCTGTATCTGAGTAAGCTCCTCCAGCGGCTTGCGGTAAAGAGCAGCAAACAGGCCCATGTCCTCACGGACAATCCACCCGAGATTCCCGCCGGCAAATCTTCCCTTTACAAGCGTCCTGTCAGCCTGACGCCTGCGGTTGAACTCAATATCGTCAAACGCCGCGCGAAACGACAGCGTGGGCGGCTGGCCAAAGCCGTTCCAAAAAACATTTTGCCCCGGCTGTGTGTCGCGGTAAAGCTGCGTATATTCCTCCTCGTCAGCCTTAGCCGCAAGGTGCTGCCTTTCCATACGCAGTCCTTTTACTTTATCTATAAGCTCCATAGGTGTCTGTGCCGCCATCATCGTGCACTCCCCTAAGCTATATCGTCTCCTTTACCTGCTCAACATACCATTTAAGGGTGTCCTCCCAGCGCGGAAGCAGTTTAAAGCCGGCGTCTGAAAGTGACCTCTTAGACATGCGCGAGTTCATCGGACGCACAGCCTTTGCCGCCTTATACTCGCTCGTCGGTATGCCCGTCACCTTAACGTCGACGCCTGCATATTCAAATATTTTTGACGCGAACTCATACCAGCTGCATATGCCCTCATTCGTCGCATGATATACGCCGTATTTGTCGGTAACTACCATGTCGAGCAGCAGCGGCGCGAGGTCGGCAGTGCAGGTGGGCGAGCCTATCTGATCGTTTACCACCCTTATTTCGCTGTTGGTCTTCGCAAGGCGGAGCATGGTCTTAACGAAATTATTGCCGTTTACGCCGAACACCCACGATATTCTTACTATAAAATATTTGGAGAGCAGCTCTTTTACCGCCAATTCCCCCATATACTTGCTTTTGCCGTACTCGCACTGCGGTGCGGCAGGGCTGTCGGTCTCAAACGGAGTATCGCCCTTGCCGTCGAATACATAATCAGTGCTTATATATATCATCTTGGCGTCGATTTCCTTCGCCGCCTTGGCTATGTTCTCTGTGCCCTTGGCGTTCACCCTTTCGCAGAGCTCCGGCTCATCCTCGGCGCGGTCAACGGCGGTATAGGCTGCGCAGTGTATAACCGCATCGGGCCGCAGGCTTAATATAAAGTCATGCGTCTGCTTTTCGTCCGTTATGTCAAATTCGTCTATATCGGCGCCTATGCATTCAAGCCCGCGCCTGGCGCCCTCCTTCATCACGTCGTATCCAAGCTGACCCTTAACGCCCGTAACAAGTATCTTCATTATTAAAACACCTCTGATATCCGTCTTGAAATTATTTGCCGCTCCGCGCCGTTTAAGACAGCGCCACGCCCCGTGCGCCGCTGCTCTCTGTATACGGCAGTGCAGTCTGATTGCTGCAGGGGCTTCGGGTGTGCCGCAGCACGCCTGAAGCATGCGTGCAGAGTGCTTCCGCCGGGCCGGACAGCCTTACTGCTTCTTTGCTTCGCCGCGGTTTTCGTACATTCTCTTATAATAATCGGCGTATTCACCGCTTATTATATTCTCCCACCAGCTGCGGTTGTCGAGATACCATTTTATGGTTTTTTTGATGCCGTCCTCAAATTTCGTGGCCGGCAGCCAGCCAAGCTCGCTGTGAATCTTGGTCGGGTCTATCGCATAGCGCAGGTCATGACCCTTGCGGTCGGTCACATAGGTTATAAGCGATTCCGGCTTGCCCAGCTCGCGCAGTATTATCTTCACTACATCTATATTGGCGCGCTCGTTGTGGCCGCCTATGTTGTATACCTCGCCTATCCTTCCTTTGCGTATGATAAGGTCAATGGCAGAGCAGTGGTCCTCGACATACAGCCAGTCGCGGACGTTTTCGCCTGTGCCGTACACCGGCAGCGACTCGTCGGCCAGCGCGCGCGTTATCATAAGCGGTATCATCTTCTCCGGAAAATGATACGGACCGTAGTTATTGGAGCAGCGCGATATAGTCACCGGCAGTCCATATGTGCGGTGATACGCCTGGACAAGCAGGTCAGCCGAGGCTTTTGACGCGGAATAGGGTGAGGAGGTGTGTATCGGCGTCTCCTCTGTAAAGAACAGGTCCGGCCTGTCAAGCGGGAGGTCGCCGTAAACCTCATCGGTTGACACCTGATGATAGCGCGGCACATTGAATTTCAGACAAGCGTCCATAAGCACCTGCGTGCCGAGTATGTTCGAGCGCAAAAACAGCTCGGGATTCTCTATAGAGCGGTCGACATGCGACTCGGCGGCAAAGTTCACCACCACGTCTATATCATGCCTGCCGAATATCTTATATATGGCTTCCCTGTCGGATATGTCCGCCTTTTCAAAGGTGAAGCGCTTATCCTCCATTGCGCGGCTCAGCGTCTCCATATTCCCGGCATAGGTGAGCGCGTCGACGCATATCACATTGTCGTCGCTGTAATTGTCAAGAATATAATAAACAAAGTTGGCGCCTATAAATCCTGCGCCGCCGGTAACTAAAATATTCATACCTTACCTCCGTTAATCAAAAGCGTGCTTGTCCGGGTCAAACACCGGTGCTGCTTTGTCCTTGTCAGATATTATCGGGGCACTGACTCCCCAGTCTATGTTAAAGGCCGGGCTGTCAAAGCGCACCGAGCGGTCGCACTCCGGCGAATAGTACTCGTCGACCTTATACTGCACCTCGCAGTTGTCGCAAAGCGTCACAAACCCGTGCAGAAAGCCCTTCGGCAAGAACAGCTGGCGGAAATTCGCCGCCGTGAGCTCCACCGCCACCCATTTCATAAAGGTCGGTGACGAGCGGCGTACGTCCACCGCCACATCTATAATGGCGCCGTTTGTGCAGCGTACCAGCTTGGCCTGAGCCATTGGTGCGCACTGATAATGCAGGCCGCGCAGCGTGCCCTTTTTCGCCGACATCGAATGGTTGTCCTGTACAAAAACAGCGCCGCCGGTAGCCTCGTCAAGCAGCTTTTTGGAATACGTCTCGGTAAACCAGCCGCGGTTGTCGCCGAACACCTTAGGCTCGATTATAACAAGGCCTTCGATTTCCGTCTTTTTTATCTCCATTATTTTTGCCTCCAAAAAATATATTTCATTATATATT
Organism: uncultured Clostridia bacterium; assembly: GCA_944412495.1. Classification (GTDB taxonomy): domain Bacteria; phylum Bacillota; class Clostridia; order Oscillospirales; family Acutalibacteraceae; genus Timburyella. The sequence continues at coordinate 173,798 of CALYBL010000032.1, forward strand.
ATAGGATATTTAGTCACTGCTAATCGCAGACGCCGCCAATAAATGCCTCCATTTGCCGGCTTTCCTTCTCATCTCTCTGAGCCTTGGTCCACAGCGGCAGAGCTTAAAAGCAGCTATACGGCAAGGCTTTGCATATATCACATCTCATCATTAATATCATTAAAGCCGCACCGCCGCGACGGCCATGTCATATCACTTCGCCGCGTACCGCACGGCCGCACATCGGAAATCAAGCGCCCTCCGCCATGACGGATTAACAGCCATGCAAATTAATGACAGCATCAGAAGCTTTGGCTCAACATGGAACATCCCGGCCTGTCATGCTTTCCCTCTTGCAGCAGCGTCCTTTGCGGCGCGCCTCTTTCAGCACGTAAGTGCACACCTTCACCGGCCGGGAATATGCAGGCAGCTTGAGTCCGGCTCATACCACATAGTGTCTTACCAGCTTCCGCTGTGCTCCCGCAGTCAGGCAGCCCGCACGCGGCACTCGCCCGGCGAAATGCCGGCAGGCGTATTTATATGTAAGCCCGCGCTCAGTCGAGTATTTTGTTCTGGGCAACGCGAAGCAGATACTGCCCGTACGGTGACTTGCCGTATTTCTTTGCCGAGTCGAGCAGCTGCTCGGTGGTAATAAGCCCCTTGTTGAAGGCTATCTCCTCCGGCGACGAAACAGCAATGCCCTGCCGGCGCTGTATTATCCCGACATAGTTTGACGCGTCCAGCAGACTGTCTATGGTGCCCGTATCAAGCCACGCATAGCCGCGGCCCATGAGCTTTACGTCAAGCCTGCCCTTTTCAAGATACACCTTGTTAAGGTCGGTTATCTCAAGCTCGCCGCGCGCGCTCGGCTTTAATGCCTTTGCGTATTCGGCAACGTCCCCGTCGTAGAAATAAAGCCCTGTCACGGCGTAGTTCGAGCGCGGCTTTTCCGGCTTTTCCTCAATGGAGAGCACCCTGCCGTCCCTGTCAAACTCTACCACGCCGAAGCGCTCGGGGTCGTCGACATAATAGCCGAACACCGTGGCCCTGCCCTCGTTTGCAGATGCCTGCGCAAGCAGCTCGCCCATGCCGTTGCCGTAAAAGATGTTGTCGCCCAAAATCATAGCGCATGGGGCGCCGTCCAAAAAGTCCGCGCCGATGATAAACGCCTGCGCCAGCCCGTCGGGCGACGGCTGCACCGCGTACTGTATGCTTATCCCGAACTGCGAGCCATCGCCCAGCAGCCTTTCAAAATTCGGCGTATCGTTTGGCGTGGATATAATGAGTATATCCTCTATCCCCGCCAGCAGCAGCGTCGACAGCGGATAGTAGATCATAGGCTTGTCATACACGTTCAGCAGCTGCTTGCTCGTTATCATGGTCAGCGGATACAGCCGGGTGCCGGAGCCGCCGGCAAGGATTATACCCTTTCTCTTGTTAGACATATTCACATCTCCCTTATAGTCTCGGATAATGCTTGTCCGTTTAATAAGACGTATCACCGTCATGTGCCGAAGCCGGCGTTAATGACCTCTCCGGCAAAGACTTTTATTTTACAAGGCTTTTGTTCCGGCATAAAATATACCGGCCAAAAGCCGAAAAGACTTATGCGTATCATAAATCAATCCCGATTTAATGCATGCGGCGGACCTTAAAGCCTGAAGCCTTTTAGAAGCCCTTTACTGCAAGCCCGCGGTGCTTTATCCCGCAAGACGGACGCCGGAGACGCTGCCCCCTATTACAGCGGACGCCTGACAAATCCCCGCAGCATGGCGCTTCGCCGGGATGAATGGCCGCTACTGCTTGTATCTCTCGCAGATATCCATAAAAACGTCCCTGTCCACCGTGTTGTACTTCCTGCTGTAAAAGGCAACTGCGCCCGTCACCCGCTTCGAGGTTTTAAAGCCGTAGCGGTTTTTCAGCATCTTAAGCATGACTATGCCAAGATATACGCGGCGGAAGCAGCGCCATCTGAGCGGGGTCATAAACTCCTTTTGGTCAATAATCCTGTTGGTAAAATGCACTATATTTCGATAATCGTCGTTTGATGACGTTTTTACCATGGAGCTGCTGACCTTATGATAAAGCACAGCGCCAAGCGCACAGCCGAGCCTTATCCCCGCCTTTTTCATGCGCATGCAGAAATTGAAGTCATCCTCGCCGAAAAAGAATTTGTCCGTAAAAAGCCCGTATTTAAGCAGCAGCTCGGTGCGGCAGCACATAAAGCAGCCCGTTAAAAACTCGCAGTCCATTACCTCTATGCCGCGCGCCTTCATCCGGTCTATCTTCTTCTGACTGAAATATCTCTTGTCACCGTAAAAGGTAAAATATCCGCCGGCGTTCCAAAGCTTGCTGCGGTCGCTGTAATATCTTATATCGCCCGTCATAACGCCGTATTCCTTATGCCCTTCCATGGCGGAGTAAAGCTTTTGCAGCGTGTCCGGCGACAGCAGGGTGTCGTTGTTTATCAGAGTAATATATTCAAAGCCCTTATCCTTTATCACGTCGAATATTATATTGTTCGCCACGGCAAAGCCCAGGTTCTCGGGGCTTCTTATAAAAATATACCTATACGCAGGATTATAATCGTATTCGTTCACAAAATCATCCAGCGTCATTATTTTATACTGACCGGTTGCATTTTCCTCAAACCACGCCTCTATCTTCTCTGCATATTCCGGGTTTGAGGCGTTGTCCAGCAGGTAAAAGCAGTCGTCACCTCCAAGCTGGCCGCGCAGAGAATCAAGATATTCCGTTGTGTCGTCACAATCCTGCCATGTAAGCGTTACTATTGCGCTGCGCATATGTTTAAACTGCCTTTCAATTAAATGTGATTGTTCTGGTGCTGCACAGCAGGCCGTGTCAGAGGCATGCTGCATATTTGTTTTGTAAGCCGCCCCGATAAGGCGGGAAAACCGGCTCACATAGCACCCGTTTAATTATTATTGGAAAAATTCAAAAGCTTAACCAAACGTCCGCATGTCCAGACATACAGCAAACGCTTTTTCGTATCTTTTCAGGCTATATTTGCTTGAGCTTAAATCCGTTTGCAAATATCAAGTGATTATACCATAGTATGACGAGGTCTGTCAAATGCGGAGGCGTTTTCATAATACAACAACATGTTGACTTATGCCTCCGGTTACCTTACAATTAAATTAATTACCGAGAGAATGGAGGCGGCACCGAATGAGCTATGCCGACAAGGTCTTTATAAAAAACTGCGAGGATATCCTGTCAAACGGGTATTCAGACGAAAATGAGAGCGTCCGCGCGCGCTGGGAGGACGGGACGCCGGCGCACACCATGCGCAAATTTGCCATTGTCAACCGCTACGATTTGTCAAAGGAATTCCCTATAATGACACTGCGGCGTACGGCGCTTAAAACCACTGTCAAGGAGCTGCTCTGGATTTGGCAGAAAAAATCGAACAACATTCACGACCTTGACAGCCACATTTGGGACGCGTGGGCGGACGAAAACGGCAGCATAGGCAAGGCGTACGGCTATCAGCTGGGAATAAAGCATAAATATGCCGAGGGAATGTTCGACCAGGTCGACAGGGTGCTGTACGACCTGAAGCACAATCCGGCCTCACGCCGCATAATAACGAATCTGTACAACCACGCCGACCTAAGCGAGATGCGCCTTTACCCCTGCGCCTACAGCGTGACCTTCAATGTCTCCGGCGGCAGGCTCAATGCGATACTCAACCAGCGCTCGCAGGATATGCTGACGGCTAACAACTGGAATGTCTGTCAGTATGCCGTGCTTGTGCATATGCTTGCGCAGGTGTCGGGGCTTGAAGCGGGAGAGCTGGTCCATGTCATCGCCGATGCACACATCTACGACAGGCATATACCCATTGTAAAGGAGCTTATAAAAAAGCAGCCGTATGACGCCCCGATTTTTCATCTCGATGCCTCCGTCACGGATTTTTATAAATTCACAAAGGACAGCGTAAGTCTTGAAAATTATAATTACCATGAGCTTAACTGCAAAATTCCGGTCGCGGTGTGATTTTCCTCTCAGCGCGGAATGCTCTCTGCTTTTGCGCCGCGCCTTTTTCAGCCTTTTCATGTCCTCGAATATGGACAATTATACTGCCAAGGCCGACCAAAAAAACTCGCTGCGCCTTCGGGTGCACAGACTTATGCAGCATACTACAGGTATCAGTCTGTCACGAGCGATGTCCGCGCCGCGGACGGCTTATTTAGCAATACAATCAGCATGCGGCCGCGAGCCGTCGGCTGTTTTTATATTTAACCGGCATATATCAATACAAAAGCTTACACACGGCCGCAGGAAATTATGCGCCAAGACTGATGGGCGCTGATTGTCCCTGCGGAGCGAACGGCTGTGCGGCTTCGCTGCCGGCCGTGCACCGGATTTTAAGGAGAGTGAATATATGAACGCTATTTTATCGGCCGATTTGTCCTGGTGCATAGGCAAAGGCGGCGGCCTGCTTTTCCGCGTGCCGGAGGACATGAAATTTTTCAAGGACACTACCATGGGTCACATTGTGGTAATGGGGCGGCTGACGTTTGAATCGCTGCCCGGAAAAAAGCCGCTGCCCGGCCGCCGCAATATCATACTTTCGTCGTCGGCCGGCGAAATTGAAGGCGCCGAGGTAGCTGCGGGCATGCCGCAGCTTATGGCTCTTATCTCCTCACGAACAGACGACGTGTTTGTAATGGGCGGCGCAAACGTTTACCGGCAGCTGCTGCCGTACTGCGGCAGGGCGTATGTGACACGATTTCTTGCCGAGGGAAACGGCGACGCCTTCTTCCCCAATCTCGACCAAAATCCCGCATGGCAGCTGGAATATGAATCGGAGCTGCATAATTACAACGGGCTTGAGTTTAAGTTTACCACATATAAAAACATGGCTCCGGCAGTTTATGTTTGATTTTTTGCAGAGCGGCGCCGGCCTCAATAGGTATATTCCCGCCGCAAGCGGCGGCCGGCAAGCCTGTGACAAATATTCATTGTGCTTTTATACGGCTTTTGCCGGTACATCAGAGTTTTTAGATATGCTTTAAATGCGGCTTTAGCGAGCGCTCTGCCGCGGCCGCATGGACAGTACTTAAAAGCACCCTTGCATGAAGGCTGCCTTCCTGTGCTAAAGCACGGCTTTGCTTCCAAACCGCATTAGCTGCGGTTTGTTTTTATTTATGCATTTTTCCTGTTGAAAAACGGACAGAAATATACTATTATATAATGGTAAAGTAGGGAAAGTGTTTTTCCTGCTTATATTTTCTTTTGTCAAAACATACCGGCCGTATGGCAGAATGGGGATTTTTATATATGAACGACGTTTATCAGAGCCCGCTTTGCACGCGCTATTCCAGCAAAGAAATGCAGCGGGTTTTCTCTAACGACAAAAAATTTACCACATGGCGTAGTCTGTGGATAGCCCTTGCAGAGGCGGAAAAGGAGCTGGGGCTCAGCATCACCGACAAGCAGATTGAGCAGCTCAAGGCGCACCGCGACGACATAAACTACGAGGATGCCGAGCGCCGCGAAAAGGAAGTGCGCCACGACGTCATGTCGCATGTGTACGCCTATGGGCTTCAGTGCCCCGACGCAAAGGGCATAATCCACCTCGGCGCAACCTCCTGCTATGTCGGCGACAATGCCGATATCATTATAATGACCGAAGCGCTTAAAATCATAAGGAACAAGCTTATAACGCTGGCCAGGCACATAAGCAGCTTCGCGCTCGAGTACAAGGACCTGCCGACACTCGCCTTTACCCACTTCCAGCCGGCGCAGCCGACGACGGTCGGCAAGCGCGCGTCGCTGTGGCTGTGGGACATTATGCAGGACCTCGACGAGATAGACCACAGGATAGATAATATGATGCTCCTCGGCTCAAAGGGCACCACCGGCACACAGGCAAGTTTTTTGGAGCTGTTTGAGGGCGACACTGAAAAGGTTAAGCTGCTTGACAAAAAGATTGCAGAAAAAATGGGGTTTAAGGCTGTATGCCCGGTATCGGGACAGACCTATTCGAGAAAGGTCGACAGCCTTGTGCTCAACGTACTGAGCTCCATAGCGCAGAGCGCCTCCAAATTTTCAAACGATATGCGCCTGCTTCAGCATCTCAAGGAGGTTGAGGAGCCGTTTGAGAAGCATCAGATAGGCTCATCCGCAATGGCGTATAAGCGCAACCCCATGCGCTGCGAGCGCATCGATTCACTCGCGCGCTACGTTATGATAGACTCGCTAAACCCGGCAATCACGGCATCGGCGCAGTGGTTTGAGCGCACGCTGGACGACTCTGCCAACAAGCGCATAAGCGTGCCGGAGGCCTTCCTCGCAACCGACGGCGTGCTCAATCTTTATATAAATGTCATGGACGGGCTCGTGGTTTATCCCAAGGTCATAGAGCAGCATCTGCGCAGCGAGCTGCCGTTCATGGCGACGGAGAACATCATGATGCGCGCCGTTAAAAACGGCGGCGACAGGCAGGAGCTTCACGAAAGGATACGTCAGCACTCGATGGCGGCGGCCAAGGTGGTAAAGAAGCAGGGCGGCAGCAACGACCTGCTTGACCGCATAGCTGCCGACAGCGCATTCGGCATCACACGCGAGGAGCTTGAGGAGGTCATGGACCCCAAAAATTTTGTGGGCATGGCTCCCGTTCAGACGGAGGATTTCGTAAACGGCTATGTGCGTGACAGGCTTGCCAAGTACACCGACAGCGAGGACTACGAGATAAGCATAAACGTGTAGTCTGTGCACTTACTTGGCACAAAGTGAGCATCGGCATATAATGCCGTTATCTATAAATTTCCGCCCGCCCATATTTCCGCCTATTTAACATGTGCGGGCTGTACAGGCTTTATTTAAAGCTTGTCGGCAGCATTTTATCCTGTTTTACGGAGTATGCGGCGTGCATCAGAAGCCGCGGGAGATGATATCTGCACCGTCAAAGGCACACCGTCCGCACATATATCCATAGCTTGACCGGCTGAATTCGCCGCGCGCGGCATGTGCCTATATTTGGCGCTTAGGTGTCAACCTCCGCCTCTTGTGCGGCGTCGGCCGTGCCGGTGCTTGATCGTTACACAGTCATATACTCAACCTCTTTGGCGGGCATACGCCTGCCCAAAACAGTCAACAGCCGCCTGCCTTATGGCGGGCATGAAAATACACTGCGCCGCATCTTAGCGGCCGGTCAATAAATCCGGCAGCAGCCGGGGTAAGGAGCTATATTATGGTAAAAGCTATTGTAGGCGCAAACTGGGGCGACGAGGGCAAGGGAAAGATAACCGACATGCTTGCCGCCGACAGCGACATAGTCATTCGCTTTCAGGGCGGCGCTAACGCAGGTCACACCATAAAAAACGAATACGGCAAATTCTCACTGCACCTGCTGCCGTCGGGTATTTTCCACAGACATGTCACCAACATAATAGGCAACGGCGTAGCGCTTAATATTGAGCAGTTTATAAAGGAAGTCGATAATTTAAAGGAGAAGGGTATAAAGCTGCCGCCGCTCATGATATCCGACCGCGCGCAAGTGCTCATGCCCTACCATGTGCTTTTTGACAAATACGAGGAGGAACGGCTCGGCAGCAGGAGCTTCGGCTCAACAAAGTCCGGCATAGCCCCGTTTTATTCTGACAAGTATGCAAAAATAGGCATACAGGTATCGGAGCTTTTCGACGAGGAGCTTCTGTACGGCAAGCTTAAGAGCGTGCTTGAGGTCAAAAACGTCCTGCTCAGGGATTTATACAAGAAGCCGGAAATAGACGCCGACGAGCTGTTTAAGCAGCTTATCGTATGGCGCGACGCCATAAAGGACTATGTCGCCGACACGCACGCGTTTTTGAATGATGCGATAAAGAGCGGCAAAAGCATTCTGCTTGAGGGCCAGCTCGGCGCACTGCGCGACCCCGACCACGGCATATACCCAATGGTCACCTCCTCCTCAACGCTTGCGGGCTACGGTGCTGTCGGCGCGGGCATACCTCCGTATGAAATAAAGGATATAATCGCCGCTGTGAAGTCCTATTCAAGCTGTGTCGGCGCAGGCGTGTTTGTAAGCGAGATTTTCGGAGAAGAAGCCAACACTCTGAGAGAAAACGGCGCCGACGGCGGCGAATACGGCGCGACCACCGGCCGTCCGAGACGTGTGGGCTGGTTCGACGCGGTTGCCACACGCTACGGACTGGAATGTCAGGGCGCGACGCAGGTGGCACTCACCATACTCGACGCGCTGAGCTACCTCGACGAGATACCGGTGTGTGTCGGCTATGAGATAGACGGCAGAGTCACGAAGGACTTCCCCGTCACCCGCCTTGCCGAGAGGGCAAAGCCGGTGCTTGAATATTTACCGGGCTTCAAGTGCGACATAAAGGGGATAAGGAATTACTCCGACCTGCCGAAGGCGGCACGCGATTATGTCGAGTTTATCGAAAGGGAGATAGGCCGTCCCATAACGATGATATCGAACGGCCCTGCCCGCGAGGATATTATTTACAGATAATCGGTATCGGCGGCGGGCACTGTACCGGCGCTCTAAGGCGGATGCTTCCGGCTGAGGGCACGGCATGGCTCAAAAAACGCCGTTTCGGCATTAAGACATACTTACAAAGGGGATTGTTATGGAAAAAATACTCGTTCTTGATTTTGGCGGCCAGTATAACCAGCTCATCGCCCGGCGCGTCAGGGAGTGCAGCGTTTACTCCGAGGTGCTCTCGTATAAGACGGACATGGAAAAGATAAAGCAGGGCGGCTACAGCGGCATCATACTCACCGGCGGTCCCGCGTCGGTGTTTGACGAGGATGCGCCGCGCTACGGCCGCGAGCTGTTTGAGTCGGGGATACCGGTGCTCGGCATATGCTACGGCGCGCATCTTATGGCGTATATGCTGGGCGGCACCGTGTCAAAGGCTACCATCGGCGAATACGGCAACGTACAGCTCAGCATCGACGACACAGACAGCAGGCTGTACAGCGACATCCCCTCCTCAACCTCCTGCTGGATGAGCCACGCCAACTCTATTACGGAGCTTCCGGCCGGCTTTAAGGCCACGGCGCACACTCCTGACTGCAAAATAGCGTCTATGGAGAATGCTGAAGCCAGGCTCTACGCAGTACAGTATCATCCCGAGGTAATGCACACCCCCAAGGGGACGGAGATACTGCGCAACTTTATATATAACGTGTGCGGCTGCAGCGGCGACTGGGTGATATCCTCTTTTGTCGAGGAAAAGGTAGAGGAGCTGCGGCAGAAGTGTGCCGGCAAAAAGGTGTTATGCGCGCTCTCCGGCGGTGTTGACTCGTCGGTAGCGGCGCTGCTCATGCACAGAGCCGCGGGCGACAATCTCACCTGCATATTTGTCGACCACGGTCTTCTCCGAAAGAACGAAGCCAAAGAGGTGAAGTCAGCCTTTGCCGGAAAATTCGGAATAAATCTTATAGCTGTCGACGCGAGCGAGCGTTTCTTCGACAAACTGGCCGGTGTGTCTGACCCCGAGCGCAAGCGCAAGATAATCGGCGAGGAGTTTATACGCGTATTTGAAGAGGAGGCAAAAAAGCTCGGCACGGTCGATTTTCTGGTACAGGGCACTATCTATCCAGACGTCATTGAGAGCGGGCTTGGCGACGCCGCGCTGATAAAGAGTCATCATAATGTCGGCGGGCTTCCGGACCATGTCGATTTTAAGGAGATAATCGAGCCGCTGCGAGACCTGTTTAAGGATGAGGTGCGCAAGGCCGGCATAGAGCTGGGGCTGCCGCACAGCCTGGTCGCGCGCCAGCCGTTCCCGGGTCCGGGGCTCGGTGTGCGCATAATCGGCGATGTAACGCCCGAAAAGGCAGCTATACTACAGGACGCTGACGCGATATTCCGCGAGGAGCTGGCAAAGACGGGTGAGGACAGCAAGCTGAGCCAGTATTTCGCCGTGCTTACAAATATGCGCTCCGTCGGCGTAATGGGCGACGAACGCACCTATGATTATACCGTTGCGCTGCGAGCCGTTACCACCTCCGACTTCATGACGGCCGATTTTGGTAGGATACCGTACAGCGTGCTTGAGGTCGTGTCGTCGCGTATTGTAAACGAGGTCAAATCCGTCAACCGCGTCGTCTACGACATAACCACAAAGCCTCCGGCAACGATTGAGTGGGAATAAGCAAAAAGTGAATATGAGGGCCCGCAAACCCTTGAAAATACTGACTTTTTGATTTTCCAATTCCCCATTTGATAGCAGATTGATAGCACTCGTCAAATCCCGATTTATTGAGTTTGAAAAGAAAAATCGGGTGGCTTG
>CALYBL010000033.1 GCA_944412495.1 uncultured Clostridia bacterium
TGGGCGCCGCTCTAACATCTCACTTTCAGTAAACCTCCCAATAATCCGTCCGCTCTTACGGCTTCTCCCTCCCAACGCCAATCGGTGAGTTCGCACCACACCACCTCAGGCAATAAAATAACACCGCTCCTTGTGGGCGGTGTTATTTTATGGTCCGAGTGGCGGGACTTGAACCCACGGCCTCTTGGTCCCGAACCAAGCGCGATACCAAACTTCGCCACACCCGGATATTAGACAACGGATATAAGTATACATTATTTTCTCAAAAAATTCAAGCATAAATTTAATTATTTTAATACTGCCTTCCTGATACCTATATTACATATGCAAGGCTTAAGACAGCTCATAGCTTAAATGCGTTTGGAAATATTTCGCTGAGCCGCACCGCTTTTATCTCATTGCCGTCGCACAAGACAATATCCATATCCGGCGAAAATTCAGCCAGCACCTGACGGCAAATACCGCATGGGTATGTAAATCCGTCAAGATTGCTTGCAATTGCGATGGCCGTAAAAGACCTTTTTCCATCGCTTACTGCCTTGGACACTGCCGCGCGCTCAGCGCATATGGTTGCACCATACGAAGAATTCTCAATATTGCAGCCGGTATATACGCTTCCGTCGTCGGTCAGCAGCGCCGCTCCAACCTTTGCATCGGAATATGGGGCATACGCCATTCCTGCGGCGGTATATGCTATTTTTACAAGCTCAATGTAGTCCATATAACCACCAATATTTTTCGTAATTTATAACGTTTGTTAAATTTTATCATCGGTTAAAGCACAGCAGGGTTTGCAGACAGCTCTATAATTTTGTCAAAGTCGTCATCGGATGCGGCAATATTTTTCTTTATGGCGCCGCATTTTTGACAGCGGTAGATTATTTTATAGGTATCCCTGTATTTTTCCACTCCTACCGGCTCGAGCACACCGTGACAATCACACTGCCTATCGCCGGGGTTTATATCGACATGCATTGACGAAAGGCAAAATGGGCAATGGTCTCGAGCGGTATATTTTAAGGGCTTTACGTCAGCTCCGCATACACCGCACCTGAACGCCTCGTCACGCATTGTAAAGGTCTTCATTTTCTGCTTCCTTTTTAAGTTTGATTATTCTGCAGCAAAAATCAGCACTGTTACGCGGTTTTTGCTTTAGTCGTTCAATGCCATAGCTCTCACATATCCGGATATGAGCCTAACGGCACTCTCGCAGGAAGACGAGCCGTTGATTATAAGGTCCGCACGCCATTTGGAGGGCTCAACATATTCGTCATGCCTATAACGGACAAGGTCAAGATACACATCGGCAATCTCATCAAATGTAAGTCCGCGCTGCATGTTGCGCCTTAATCTCCTGACAATACGTTCATCGGCACGGCATTCTATAAACAGGCGCAAATCAAGCTTATTATAAATTTCCTTGTCCCATAAGGTCAAAAGCCCTTCCACTATGATAACCTGAGCACAGCCGCTTTGTACCGCTTCCGACAAATCATGCCTCAGCTTGGGCAGGTCAAACGATGACGGGTGATTGTCGTCACGATAATGCTTTCCGGACACCGGTGCTTCGGCAGTTGGACGTTTTTCCGCCGGCTTGAAGTATGAATCCATATGAAATTCCAAAACCTCAACGCCGGACAGAGCTTCCTTCAGCTTATCGGCAAAGGTAGATTTGCCGCTGGCGCTGCCGCCGGCGATTCCTATTACAAAAGCTTTGCTCATACAAGTCAGCCCTCCGGTATTTTTTTACGGCCCTAAGCTTTACGTCCGGTTCATTATACGCCGAAGCGTCAAAGCCGCCGCATACGGGCGTCAAAGCAAACGGCCTGCAGCGCTTTTAGCGCCGCTTTGTATGATATATTTATCTTCTTCTCTTATAAACAACAATCTCGGCATCAGAGCCGCCGGCTCCGTATTCACACACCAAAAGATAGTTTTCATCAGCAGTTAAGCCATAGCATCTGTCACTGCCCTTTTTGCAAATCTGATTGCCGAGATAAATCCTGCCGTCATCCCACAGCTTAATACATTCTCCGCCGGGGAGAGTATATTCGAGATTGACAAAGGCGCCCTTGAGCGCATTGAGGCCTGTAACCTTTTCCATGTCTTCAATGCCCAGTTCGTTAAATTCTGCTATCAGCTGCTCTTTCAGCCTGCAGACAGTCTCAAATGCTTTGCCGTAATTACTGCAGCTGCTGCTTTTACAGCATTCTGCTATCATGCATGAGCCTGTGAACGGGTGTCCATCAGTTTCAGCGCACCCGCCGCATTCATTCCTTAATCCACATTCGCTGCAGTCTAATCCGCATAATGTCTTCATGGCTTTATCCTCAATTTGAAGCGTTTCAGCCTTTTGGCGCCAAAACCCTCAGCTTTTTCTTTTACTCACACACCGCAGTCTCTTTTTATGGAGTTATATGACGTTTTTAGCATGCTTTTCGTCCTGCTCAGCCTCGTGATGCTCCTCGTATTCATACTCTTCCGCGTTATGCTCCGAATACATCGACGCCGGACGATATGCCACATACTCAAAGTCGCTGAGCTGTGAGCAATCCTTCATAAAGGAATACACCTTGTCGTGCAGATCCTTGCGCATAAGCTTTGGAGGAAGGGTCGTGTCGGGATAAAACGGGTCGCTCAGATAAATATCCCATCCCGGAGGCAAAAGCGCGCCTAAAATTCCCCGGCGCTCCCTATAGGCGGTGAACATCGCTATGACCGGCACTCTCAAATCAGCCGGATATTTAAAGGACGAGTCAGGAAACGGCCTTATACCGTTATAATACGGCCATATCTTGGCTTCTGGATATATTACGATTCCGTTACCGTCGTTGCAGCGCTTGCGCACCGCCTTTGTAAAGCCGCCAAGCGCAGATATATCGGCAGGCACCGGCATGCCGCCGAGCATGAGCACAATTGTTTTAAGTCCTTTTATTGAAACGGCATCAGGGCTTGCAACCGTATACACGCGGTGAGGAAATGCCAGCAGCGGCGGAATAAACACATCAAGGTAGTTTGTGTGATTGCCGTATAGGAAAAATCCGCGTCCCCTCACGCTGCGCATTGCACGAAAATTGTGTATCCTCAGCCCGAGTATGAGCCATGTGTACAAAAACACAACGGGTATAGCTATAAAATAATAAAGCAAAAATGAGAAAAAGCGCCATAAAGGATTTTTGTTTATAAATTTAAAATCCTTTTTTACCTTTTTGGTATCAACATTTATGTTTGCAAAATCGTCCGACAAGCTGTCGTAATAAACTATTTTACGCACCTTTCTTTACCTTGACCGCATCAAACAGCATCTGCTCCATTCGCTCCATACAGCTGTCAAAGCTGAACTGCTTTGAAAAGCCGATGTACTGCCTGCTGCACTCCTCCCTCTCCTCCGGATGTTCTATCCAGTAATCCATTTTTGCCGCAAGATCTGCCGGGTCGTTGCATTTGAACAGATTTTTATCGCTGAGCGCAAAATGCCGCGTCGCGCTGCGCTCAGAGTTTGATATTATCGGCGTTTTCCCGCAGGAGATTGCCTCAACACAGGAAATTGCCTCAATTTCTATTTCAGCCGGATGTACGTATAAATCGGAGTAGTTTATAACCTCTACAAGCTCCTTATGGCTAAAAAAGTTGAAAACCGGCTGTATGCTGAGCTTTTTCGCCGCGTATTTTATAAGATTATCGCGCTGCGGACCTGAGCCCGCAAGGATAAGCTGTATTTTGTCCTTATATTTCGACAGACTTACGCCGTCTATCAGAACCTTATGTGATTTTTCCCGGCTGTACCTTCCGGTGAAAAGTATCACGATATTGTCCTTGTACTTTTCCGGCTTCTTGACGTCAGGCCTGTATACAAACTCCTTGCCGACGCCGTTTGAGATTATGTAATGATTAGTCGGGCCGACCTGAGCCTCAAAGGTGTCACATATAAATTGCGTGGGATAATGTATGCAGTCACAGTATTTATACAGCAGCCGGTAAAACTCCTTATACGCCAGCTTGTTTGCCGCCTGTATATTCATAAGGAAAAAATGATTTGTCAGATTTTCCGCCTGGCAGTGAAAGCCGGCCGTTACCGCTATTCCCTTTTCTACGGCATATTTACAGGCATAGTGCCCGATAAAAAACGGCATCATGACATGCACAACATCACTGCCCTCAACAGCTGACATTATAACCTCCTTATCAGGCTTGGCAATAGTCACGCCGTTTTTGGCAACATAGTCGTTGAATATATGAAAATTCATGGTCGGAACAACAAAGTATCCGGGCTCACCCTTCCTTCCGGAGTCCGGACATATTACCCGCACCTCGTGTCCCTTTGATTTAAGGTATCTTATGAGATTCATCGCCGCTGTTGACGTGCCGTTGTTCTCGCTTCCGAGTACATCGCATGCAACCGTTACTACCATTATGCTCCCATTCCTTATAATTTTTTGGAGTACAGACATTTAACACCCTTATTCAAATGTTAATTATAGCATTTTTTTGCAGAATTTGAAAGAAGTTATTTAGCATAATCGTTTTCTTTTTTATATAATATTTATTTGATAAACATGTGAAATAATACCAAAAACAAGCGGCACACAAAAAGGGCCGTACCGAAACGCTTATTGCATTCGGACTTGGCCCATTTGAATAAATATTAATAGGTATACTTCCTTACTTTATCAAAAACTTCTCTATGCTTGACATAGAGAAATCAATTAATATAGGGATGGTGCGGCGCTGCCGCATAAGGGCAGCGCCGCAAGAGGGACTATCTATTTTACCTCGAACTCAGCGGCGAAATATACCACGTTTCCAAAATTGTCCCTTTCCATGGGTTTTGCAGATATTTTTATTCTATATTCGCCATCTACAAGTATATTATCATGCCAACCAAGTACAGGAGTGGAATATGATTCTATTGTGCTGTTACCTGATAAAATACGGGCATCAGTAAACACAGTGTATGGTCCATAATCCCTACTATACCATTCTCCATCTGTTCCTTTGTATTCAATCCAAGCATATGGGCTAAATAAATATTCCTGTGCTGTATTGTTCTTAATAAATAAATTAAAGTAAAATGCATTTATTTCATTATCATAATGATATGAGTTTACTTCGACAGTTACACTTTCGACAATTTGTTCATCCTCCACACTGCTTTTCACTATTTCATAGTCCGGAGTTGAAGAAGACGAAGACAGGATAAACAATGCTGCGCCGGCAAGCAGAACGATGGCTAATATCCTTTTCAGCATAATACTACCTCCTAAGGGCTGTTTGATTACATATCTGAAGCAATTTCTGCCAAAAGTTTAACGTCCTGCATTTTACCATACGATATGGAAGCTTGTCCCGATATATGGGGTGGTGCGGCGCTGCCGCATAAGGGCAGCGCCGCAAGAGGGACTATCTATTTTACCTCGAACTCAGCGACGAAATATTGGGGTTGTTCATAATTTATGATAGCATATTCTCCGTCAGGTTCATTCATTTCTATTAAAAGCCTGTATTCGCCTTTTGGAAGTGTGTTATTATATGGCCAGTATAATGAACATTCTTCATAATCAGAAGTTGTGTTCGGATATGAATAATAATCAAATTCCAAAATCATGTTTGAGTAGAATGGAAAAGAGGGTTTATAGATATACCACTGACCATCATCGCCCTTAAATTCTATATCACGATGGACATGCGGATTGGCTACAAATGTTTTATTTGTATTATTGTCTATAGTCAGATTAAAATAAAACCTTCCTTTTTCATTATTATAATGATAAGAGTTTACTTCAACATTTACATCTTCAATAATTTGTTCATCCTCCACACTGCTTTTCACTATTTCATAGTCCTCCGTCGTTGACGAAGACGAAGAAAGGATAAACAATGCAGCGCCGGCAAGCAGAACGATAGCTAATATCCTTTTCAGCATAATACTACCTCCTAATGGCTGTTTGATTTTATATATCTGAAGCAATTTCTGCCAAAAGTTTAACGTCCTGC
>CALYBL010000034.1 GCA_944412495.1 uncultured Clostridia bacterium
GTCGCTCTGACCACTCACTTTCAGTAGCCCTCCCAGATACAAGTTGCTGGCTAACATTTCTTCCTCCCCATTGCAACGGCAGGTCCTCGTCACCACCCACACCCAATAAGAAATCCGCCCCATTTCGGGACGGATTCCTTTGGCTGGGATGGCAGGACTCGAACCTGCGACTGACAGAGTCAAAGTCTGTTGCCTTACCGCTTGGCTACACCCCATAATATGATTAACATGTGCGTCCATTCTTTCGCAGCCTTTGCTGCTCGTCAGAGCCCGTATCAAAACGCCTGTTAAATAATGATAGCAAAAGCCGTGTAAATTGTCAAGAAAGCTTTTGCCCCGTCCATTTTCAAGCTAAGTGTTCATCAAAGCTTCACTGATTTCAGAAAATAGTCCCTACCCTGCTGTATATTGTAAAACACTTTACATAGTATCTGATAAAACTATATTATATTGTGTGAGATTTGGATTCAAAAGTTGTTTATATAA
The DNA here is from genome assembly GCA_944412495.1 of uncultured Clostridia bacterium. Classification (GTDB taxonomy): domain Bacteria; phylum Bacillota; class Clostridia; order Oscillospirales; family Acutalibacteraceae; genus Timburyella. The sequence continues at coordinate 487 of CALYBL010000034.1, forward strand.
GTGAAGGGAGAACAGAAAGGAGGTATCTCCTTGGAGGACAGTAAGATTATACAGCTATACTGGGATAGGAACGAACAGGCTATTTCTGCAACATCTGAAAAATACGGAAGCTACTGCACCTCGATTGCAAAAAACATATTAGGAAACAATGAGACCGCTGAAGAATGTGTTAACGATACCTACCTGAACGCATGGAACTCGATGCCCCTGCACAGGCCCAGCATACTCTCAGCCTTCCTCGGCAGGATTACAAGGAATCTGTCGTTTAACAGATATAAGCACAATACTGCTGATAAACGCGGAGGAGGGGAAACCGCGGCGGTCCTTGATGAACTGGCGCAGATTGTATCGGGCAGCGGCGATGTAGAGCAGGAGGTTAATTGCAAAGAGCTCGTACGGGCAATCGATGCGTTTCTGGGTGCCTTATCCCCGAAAAAAAGGAGCATTTTTATATGCCGTTACTGGTACACGTACAGCATTTCAGATATAGCAGTACGTCATGGCATGAAAGAAGGCGCCATATCCATGACACTCAACCGCCTGCGCCTAAGGCTGCGCAGCTATCTAACAGAAAGGGGATTTGAACTATGACAGCCGAGAAATTTTATGAGGTTTTAAGCGATATTAATGAAAAGTATGTGAAGGAGTCGGGGATAACTGAAAAGCCAAAGCAGTCTGTGCTGAGGCGTTTTGGAACAGCAGCAGCCTGCCTTGCGGTAATAGCCGTTTTGGGAGCGGGCCTGCTGCACATAGGACTGTTTGGCGGCAGGACTGATGTAGCTGATTTGGACAACGGTGACAAAATTGCTTTTGTAAAATCCGATACTGCCGGTGCTTCCCTGTCCTTGGACATGGATGTAACCACAAGGCAGCTTACCGAAGAAGAAGTCCATGCCTTGTTTGGAGATTTACCGGTTACTGCCGATGCAATTTTCACGGCCGGTGATACGCCCGATGATAGTGAGCCTGCCTTAATCGGTTTTGAGGGGAATATCGGAAATGTAAAAATAATCATCTCCACATCAGATGTTCAGCTTTTTGATACCGTAATTGAAGGAGATGAAAAAAGCTCAGCGGTAAATAATGTCAATATATCAGCGGGATATTTTATCACAGAGCCAAACAGCAAAAATGAACGAACTGCAATTTATTATGCCGAATTTGAACTGGGCAGCAGCAGAGTTTATCTTGAAAATGCGGGCTCGGCAGACGGCAGCGAGATAATAAAGAATGAATTGGCATCAGTTATTCAAAAGCTGACAGATAACGGCGAACTCAGCTTAACAGCCTTTGAATGACAAGGCAGTGGCCTTAGGGATGATAAAAATCAATAAATAAGCATAACAGATATAGCTTAAGGGCAGCCGAGTAAGACACGGCTGTCCTTTTATTTCGGAAACCACCGGCTCTGCCGGTGGAGGCGCGCCGTAAAAAGCTTTAGCTTTAAGCATCGAGCGAAGCGATTTGCTGACAGCAAGCTTCTGAAAATAGGAAAGCTTTCGTTAGGACATCAAATCGCCCGTTTACAGGCTGCGGGGCAAGTGATGCAAGTGGAATAAATTTTTCGGCATCTATTAAGAGGCTTACCGGTAATATGCTCTTCTATGGCTTGTGCAAATCACCAGTTCAACTAGTGGTTTTGACTTGTCTCACAACGTCACACGGTTAAGCATCACGATTAAGCATTTTAAATAATTCAAATCAAGAAAAATCCTGAGCCGAAAGATGACCATGCATTCACTTTCTAAATTTGCCGGCACACTGCGCTCTATTGTAAAATCCCATGCCCTGTGTTAAATTTAATAGAGCTTAATATTATTAGGGGTATGGAGGAATGTTTATGTATGAGCTGTGCACAGCCGGGAAAAACAGTTACTATGTGCAGTGCCCGGCAAAAATAGGCATAGTCAAAACGAGCGAAACGGAGGTATGCCTGATTGACAGCGGCAACGACAGGGACGCCGGACGCCGCGTCAAAAAAATACTCGATGAAAACGGCTGGCGGCTGACGGCGATATACAACACTCACTCTCACGCCGACCACGTCGGCGGAAACCAATACCTTCAAAATCAGTACGGCTGCAAAATATACGCGCCTGACATCGAGCGCGATTTTATAAACCATCCAATTTTAGAGCCGTCATATTTATACGGAGGCTTCGCGCCGGGCGAGCTGAAGGGAAAATTCCTGCTTGCAAGGGAAAGTCACGCTGAGCCGCTGACTCAGCAGGTACTGCCAAACGGCATGAGCGTTATAAGCCTGCCGGGACATTTTTTCAATATGGTCGGCTACAGAACGTCCGATGACGTGGTCTATCTCGCCGACTGCCTGTCAAGCAGAGAGACGCTTGAAAAATATCGGATAAGCTTTATATATGACGTAGCCGAGTACATAAATACACTTGAAAGGATAAAGGAGATAGAGGCATCCATGTTCGTACCGGCGCATGCTGAGGCGACTGAAAGCATAAAAGAGCTTGCGCAGGTCAACATCGACACGGTGCTTAAAATAGCCCAGGACATAACCGAGATATGCAAAGCTCCGGCTTCTTTTGAAGAAATACTGCGCTCGCTCTTTGTCAATTATCGCCTCAATATGAGTTTTGAGCAATACGCACTTGTCGGCAGCACAGTACGCTCGTACCTCTCGTGGCTCAAAAGCGCCGGCCGGATTGAGGCTGAGCTTGACGACAACAGACTGCTCTGGCGTGCCGTGTAATTTTAAGACAGGCCAAAATTAATATTGGACCCCAAAAGCGTCATTTTTTATGTAAAAATTAATATATTAAAATGAGATATTAATTTTACGCTGACTGCGGGAAACGGGGTATTTTATGAGCAAAATTGCAGTATTTGCCGGGCACGGCGGCGACCAGGCCGGCGCGTCGTACAACGGTTATCTTGAAAAGGACGTCAATCTTGCGGTATCCAATGCGCTGACAGAGATACTGCGTTCGCGCGGGTACACAGTCATAAACAACAGAACGACGGACGTCAATCGCTCTATTGTAAACGACGCCAGAATGGCCAACGAGCAGGGCGTCGACGCGGTGGTCGAGCTGCATATGAACGCCAATGAGGGTGAGCCCTTTACCGGCACCGAGGTATATTACAGCGTGTTCGACCAGGGCACCGGCAGACGGTTGGCGCAGGCGATAGTCGATAACATAGCTGCGCTCGGATTTGTTAACCGCGGCATAAAAACAAGAGTAAATTCGGCAGGTCAGGATTATTTCGGCATAATACGTCTTACCCGCGCGCCGGCGGTGCTTGTCGAAATGGCATTTCTGAACAATCCCGATGACATGGCGCGCTTTAACGTCGACGAGGTTGCCAACGCCATAGCGAACGGGATAGAGGAGGTCATCCCTCCCTCCGTGTCAGGCGGCACCGGTTCCGAGTCATCCGGCGGGCTGCCCTATCAGATGCCCAATTATGACCTGAGCTACGGCGCCACCGGCGACGGTGTGAGATGGCTGCAGTGGTACCTCAACCGCCTTGGTTATCTTGACACACCACAGGAGATAGACGGGATATTCGGCGCTAAAACGCAGGCGGCGCTCGAGGCCTTCCAGCGCGACGCAGGCATACGAGCCGACGGCATTGCGGGACGCGTGACCCGCGCCGCGCTTATAGCCGCACTGTCTTAGCGGCTCTTTTATCTCGGCAGCTTGTTTGGCAGGTAAGCTTTATATAAGTCATGACCACCCGTAAAGCGGGTGGCAAGAAGGGGCTCTAAAAGAGCATAGTGAAGACCGGCACCTAAAGGCGCTGGCCTTCACTATGTGGGGCCGTAGTGGACTGACTACCGGCTGCCCTTGAAAGGGTCGTTGTATTCTTTGGCAGTCATTGTCTTCGAGTATATCCTGCTCTCGGATGTATTTCTTGATGCTTGCCTCGTTCAGTCCAACGGCACTCACGTAATACCCAGCTGCCCAGAAGTGCCCGCTGCCGAGCTTGCACTTCAGATTCCCGTATCCTTCAAATATCAGCATTGCCGATTTATCTTTCAAGCACCTCATAAAGCTGGAGACACAATACTTCGGCGGCAAACTCAGCAGTAGTTGCATATGGCCGGGAATCATTTGACCTTCTAAGAGCTCTGCACCCTTCCATTTGAACAAGCCACGGATGTACTGTTGTATATCCGCACTCAGTTGGTTGCAGATGATCTTCCTGCGATGCCCCGGACTGAGCTTGATGTGATACTTGCACATACATTTTGAATGTGCTAAGCTTTTTGCCATAGAGCAACACCTTTCTTCTCTATTTTGACGGCTTGAACACTCGTTTTTATATCAAAAATGGTACTGCTCTTGCCTAAGCTTCCAATACCACCCGCTTAGCGGGTAATTTATATTTCGCACGCTTCGCGAGCTCAGCATGAGCACAAGCCATAATAAAAAGCGGCAGGAGACCTGCCGCTTTTTATTATTATATTTAATGTCTATATTCCTAAATTCACAAGCTCCGGCGTGCCGGGGACGGTGCTGAGCCTGTATAGCTCGCCGGTGTCCGTTATGAAGTAGGCGGAGGAATCGGAGGAATAAATCTCGACGGCGTTTAAGTCGGATATATCCTGAACCACACGGTTTATATTGCTGCTTGAAAGGTCAATCGCCTTTATCCCGCTGCCGTCGGTGTAAATAAGGTTATATCCGAATATGTTGAATACTGCCTCGCCGTTTATTTCATTTATTATAGTACTTGTCCTCTCATATATCATAAACGCCATAATAGCGTCGCTCGTGCTGTAATACAGATATTCGTTGCTGAGGAAGAACTTGTCCACATTTGCGCTGACAAGCTGCTCATTGTCGCTGCCGTCTATCATCGCAAAATATATGCAGCCGTCTGCGCCCTTATAATATATACGCGTATTTTCAACATAGAACTGACCGTCGGGACATACAAGGCCAAGCTCTCTTGCATCCTTGCCGCTGCTTCGCATTTTGCATATGACGCCTGAATCGTTTATATAGTAAATCCAGCTGCCTATCACCTGCGGAAAGCTCACACTGGCGACATCACTGCTGTTCAGAAAATTATATGACTTAAGCGTGCCGCCGGTTTCATAATACACCCTTGACTGCACCTCGGAGATATTGCCGCAAAGCCCGTCGTCTATCACCTCAGTTGTCGTCATCTGTGCCTCGTCGCTGACTGGAATCTTCAGCAGCCCATTGCCGTCAGAAGCATAAAAGAGATAGCCGCCTGCCTCTAAAATACGGCCGCCGTTCATTATGTTGCCATACGTGTTGCCTGCGGAATAGTCGACTATGTCCTGCGGCAGTATAAGCATAAATATGACGGCCACTGCCGCCAGCAGCGCGATAAAAGCTATAAATGCCGGCATCAGATATCTCGATGCGCGGCTTTCGGTATTCTTCGCCGTGCCGGCTGCATGGGTGTTCCCTTCTGTATAGCCTTCAGCTTTCCTTTTTGTGTTTTCCATTTTATGTAATCCTCCGTGCATTCAGACAACAGCCTGATAGTTGCAGAAATTAGGCAACATATCCGTATTTGTTCATTAAATATATCAGTATGTTATGTTAACTTTTTTGCCGTCGCAATATTTCCCTGCTCTTGCTGCAAAATACTATTATTTTGAATTTATGGCAGCGGCACTTATATAATCTTGTTCATTACAAGCCCCGTGATAAGCTTCGGATAAAAGTAGGTGGACTTCTGCGGCATTTTCTGACCGGCGTTTGCGACGTCCTTTATCTGGGATATGCGTGTCGGGTTCATTATAAAGGCACAGTCGCCTTTATCCGCAAGCGATACCGCCTCATCCGCATCGCGTGTGTATACCACGTTCGTCTGATCGGCTATGCGCGCGGCGTCTATTCCCATAACTCCCTCAAGCACAAGTCGGTGCAGTATTGATACGTCCAGCTCCATAACCTCGCGGCTGATACTGCCGTATTCCCTGCATACACTCTCAAAGTCCTTGAGGGTAAATAAATCGAAGCCGCCTCCGCTGTAAAACACAAATGCCTTTTTGCCCTCGGCATAAGCGCTGCCGAGTTCTTCGAACGCGGACGCCTTATCCGGCATGCGGGATATATCAAAATATTTCGCGCTCTTCTCCCTTACCGTCTGGGCGCTGAAGCCGGCAACATCATGCACGACGCGGTGCGTTGGATATACCACAAGGCCGGGGCTGTTGAGGTCGACGAGCGTCATCATCACATAGTCGGCGCCGCCGCCCGGCTTGGACTTTCCGGCCTCGCGCATGGCGTTGCGGTAGTTTATAGCCGTCTCGTATCTGTGATGGCCGTCGGCAATATACAGCCTGCGTCCGGCAAAATCTGATATAACGGCCGATATTATTCCCTCGTCCGCCGTGCGCCACAGCCTGTGGGTAACACCGCTGCCGTCGGTGATACACACCTCCGGCGTGCAAGATGATATTTTCTCTATATAATCCTCAGTAGTCCCCTTTTCGTCCATATACAAGGAGTAAATCTGGCTGAAATTGCAGCCGGTAGCCGTCATGAGATTAAACCTGTCGGCCTTGGCCTTCGGCAGCGTCTCCTCATGCGGCAGTATTATTCCCTTTGAGAACTCTTCGAGCTTTACCAGCGCTATTATGCCCTTAAAGGACATAATGCGGCCCTTTTCTTCAAACTCCTCCTCATATATATACAGGCTGTCAGCATCGTCCTGCGCGAGTATTCCGTCGTGCAGCCACTGCCTGAGAGTGCAGCCGGCCGTTTCATACGGGTCCTCGCCCTCTCTCGGAAGCTCAAGCCTGATTATGTTATATTCGTTGCGGCGCAGATATTCCCTGCGCTCCTCCTCACTTATGACGTCGTACGGCGGGCAGATAAGCGAATCCATATCTCCCGCCCTTTTAGTGTATCTCAAGCCCTTGAAGCCCTTTAATTCAGCCATTATATTCTCCTCCCGTCTGTTATAATTTTATATCGGACTCACACGCAAGTCAACGAAAACTTATTTTGTCCGCAGCAGCCTCTTGATCAGGGCGGTTTCACAAGAGATTTAAATAATCGTGCCGCTTTGCGGCAATTCTTTGACTTGGCGGCACATTTAATGTATAATGTATCAGTATTATGCGCCGCAGTGTTATATGTCCGGTCAATTCCGGACAAGCCCGCTCTGCTGCCAAAAACAGCTCAGGCGGCATCTCAGTACCGCATAAATATGCACAATATATTAAAGAAATGTTTACATCTTGCATTGCGGCTTTTGATAATATAATATTTGGTTTATACTGTGTTCCAGGCGTTTGTATTATTCTATTACTATGCTTTAAAAACCGATAATATAAAATTGGGGTGATATGCATGATAGAGGTTAACAACCTCGTCAAGAAATATGGGGCGCACACCGCCTTAAACAACGTCAGCTTTAAGGTCAACGACGGCGAGATACTGGGCTTTCTCGGCCCAAACGGCGCCGGCAAGTCCACTACCATGAACATCATAACGGGCTATCTTTCGGCGACCTCCGGCAGCGTGACGGTCAGCGGGTATGATATTTTCAACGACCCACTGGAGGTAAAGCGCAGGATAGGCTTTCTGCCTGAGCAGCCTCCGCTTTACACCGACATGACGGTCAAGGAGTATCTTAATTTTATCTATGAGATGAAAAAGGTCCGTTTGCCGCGCGAGGCGCATATTAAGGAAATATGCAGACTTGTCAAAATAGACGACGTCTACAAGCGGCTTATCAAAAACCTTTCCAAGGGCTACCGGCAGCGTGTCGGCATCGCACAGGCGCTCGTCGGCAACCCTGAGGTGCTCATTCTCGACGAACCGACCGTCGGCCTCGACCCCAAGCAGATTATTGATATACGAACACTCATCCGGCATCTCGGCAAGACGCACACCGTCATACTCTCCTCTCACATACTTTCCGAGGTGCAGGCCTCCTGCGAGCGCGTTATAGTTATAAACCGCGGTGAAATAATCGCCGATGACACGCCGGATAACCTGGCGAAAAATCTGTCAGGCGATAATTCCCTTACCGTACGCGTAATGGGGCCAAAGGATGAAATTGAGCAGGTCATCTCGACTATAGACGGCATTATGAATTTCGAATGCCTTGGCATGCGCGAGGGCGATTCATATGAGTTCAAGATTGAAACCCGGCCGCATATGGATATACGCCGCGAGCTTTCGGAAAAAATGATGGAAAACTCGTGGAGCATAATACTCATGAAGTACAACGAGCTGTCGCTGGAGGAGATATTCCTGCAGCTCACGGATTCGCGCAGGCCGAAAATAAAGCAGAAAAAGGACACCGAAAGCAATGCCGCGGCTGTGCGTGCAAAGGCTGCGCAGACCGTCAATTCAATGCTTGGAAACAGGGGTAAGCTTGTAGACGACCCTGATGAGAAAAAAGGCAGAAGGGGGAGCAAAAAGTAATGGGTGCAGTATATAAAAAGGAAATGCGTTCCTATTTTACATCTCCGCTTGCTTATTCAGTGCTTGGCATATTCTACTTTTTCTGCGGAATGTTTTTTACGCTTATATTCAGCTATGGCTACACCACACCGACGCTGATGTTCAACCAGATGTTTATAATCGTGCTGTTTATAATCCCAATACTTACGATGAGACTGCTGAGCGAGGATAAGCGTCAGAAGACTGACCAGCTTCTGCTCACGGCTCCCACACGGCTCTCGGGAGTTGTAATGGGTAAATTTTTTGCTGCGGTCACTGTATTTGCCATGGCAATGATAATGTTTCTGATAACCCAGGCCGTGACCTCCTTCTTTGCGACGGTGGACTGGATCCTCTTTATAAGCAACGCGCTCGGCATGCTGCTGCTTGCAGGTGCGCTAATTGCGATAGGACTGTTCATATCATCGCTTACCGAAAGCCAGCTTGTGGCCGCCGTTGTGGGATTTGCCGTATCGCTGCTGCTGTATATGATGGACAGCCTCGCAGCGTCGCTCAACATAAATATCATTACAAAGCTCGTTTCATGGATATCATTTTATGAAAGATATTCCTCCTTTACACAGGGCACGCTCAGCTATGCCGACATCATATTCTTCGGCAGCGTCGCGGCGTTCTTCCTCTTCCTTACAGTGCGCGTGCTCGATAAGAAAAGGTGGGCATAGCTTTTCTGGCTGCATGCTGTCAGGCTCACGGCAGGCGTGCTTTATGTCTAATATGTGGGCCGGAAAGGTTATCGAGATATGAGAAAGAAAAATGATATTAATGATATGTACGAAGCCGAAAAGGCTGAGTACGAAGCCCAAAAAGCGCCGCGCGTGCGAAGCAAAGCCCTAAAGCAGGGCAGCTTTGTAATAATAATGACAGCTGTGGTGCTCGCCGTTATAGTACTTATAAATGTAATTGCCACTACGCTTTACAACAAATATCCCTTAAGCTTTGACTTAACAGCGGACCAGCATTTTACCATAACGGCGGAAAATGAGGAATATATAAGAAATATTGTGCGTCCGGTCACAATATACGCGCTCTCTTCGGAAACAGATTATGTCACGAATCTGGAAAGCATGCTTTCATATCAGGGCTATTACGGCTCGGTCGACTCGTACGCACTTCAGACCTATGAATTCCTGCTGACATACGCCAAGCTCAACAGCAATATTGAGGTTGTTTTCATTGACCCCGACCAGCCGGAAATGCAGGATATATCCCAGATGTATTCCGACATAGCACAGAGTATGAATTACTGCGACCTTATTGTGACATCGGAGTTTGAAATAAACGGCCAGACAATATCCCGTCATAAGCTTATATCTACCGCGGATTTCTTTGAAACTTCGACTGACTATTACGGCTATTACACAACCATAAGCGGTTCAAATCTCGAATCGGTGCTCACCTCCGCACTTTATACAGTGACCTCTGAGCGCACCTACTATGTCGGCAACATAGCCTCGCACAACACGACGAACATAAGCAACTATGCTACAACGCTTGAAAGCAATAACTACGTAGTTGAAGAGATCGACAGCCTCGTCACCTCGGACATTGACTCAAAGTATGACATCATAGTGCTAAGTGCGCCGACCGAGGATTTAAGCGAGGACGAGATAAACAAGATTGCCGCTTTCCTTGAAAACGGCGGAAGCTATGGAAAATCTCTCATTTATATAGCAAGCTCTAACCAGGGCGAGCTGCCTAATCTGGAGGAATTTTTATACGAATGGGGCTATACCTTTAAAACCGGCACGCTATACGAAACAAGCAGCGGATATCACTTGTCCGGCAGGAACACCGAGGTGCTCTCCATAGCCGAGTCCAACGATATACTTGAGGTGCCGTCGAGCTATTACTACTATGCTTCGGATTATAACAAGCCCATACTTATAGAAAGCCCGAACGACGGCTCATATTCCGTACAGTCGCTTGTGGGCTTTAACGATACCACTGTGATATATCCTGCAAATGCGCCCTCCGACTGGACCTCCGACAACGCTGAGACGGGTGATTTTGTCAGGGTCGGCATGAGCACGCATACTGTTTACGACGGCATAGACCCAATGACATCAAACGTCATTGCCATATCAAGCGCCGACTTTATAAATAATGCAACCGTGTCATCCTCTTATGTGTATAATCTTAATCTTATGCTGAGCCTGTCCAACCACCTTGTCGGTGCAAATGATGAAATTACATTTACCAACAAGGTGATTGAAAGCGAAACCTTCAGCCCTACAGAAGCAAATGTTAATGTTGTAAGATGGATATTCGCTATCATTGTACCGATAGCGGTTATAGTAACCGGAATAGTAATCTTTGTCAGGAGGAAAAATCTATGAGTCCGGACGACGCGAAAAAAAATACTGCACTGCCGGCGGACGGCAGTGCGAAGGATGAAAAATCCGGCCATAATGCTCTGTCCGGAACATCAGAGGACACATTGCGCAAAGCAGCCGGCTCTCCTCTGACGGACAACGCGGAAAGCACCTCCGAAAAGTCAGATTATACCGACGAAGGCTCCGAAAATGAAAAGCTTTCGGACACCGGATTTATTGATGAAAATTCAAGCATATTCACCGCCCCGACGGTAAGGCCCGCAAAAAAAGCAAGAGGAAAGAGCACAAGGCTTAGGAATCTTATAATAATTGTTGCCGTAATGCTTATTCTTGCAGCGGCGGCAGTCGGAGTAGTGCTTGTTTTTGGAGAACAGGGAGAATCAGGAAACACCTCCTCAGCGTCCAGCAGCAGCAATATAAGCGTAAAATCCGTATCGGTTTCGGATATAAGCAGTGTAGAAGTTCACAATCAATACGGAAGCTATGTAATATCCGCCGATACAAGCGAAAGCGAAGAATCCGAAAGTGATGCCTCATCTTCTTCTGAGTCCGGCAGCACCTCCTCCGGTGATGAAGAGCTCAGCTGGATTTTAGAGGGAATTGATGAAAGGATACCCCTGGATGATGAGGTTATCGCCGGAATCCCGGAGGCGGCCGCAGCCGTAACGGCCCAGCGCCGGCTGTCGGATTCTGCGGACGCTCTTGCTGATTACGGCCTTGACAACCCGGAAATAACCGTTAAGGTCACACTTAAAGACGGCGAGGAATATACCATAAGCATCGGAAGCGAAACCTCAATAGCCTCCGGCCGGTACATTCACGTCTCCGGAGATGATGCCGTCTATCTGTCACAGAGCGGTTATGAGGAGACCTTTGACACCTCTGCCGCATATTTTGCCGAGCTTGTTATTGTAAGCGCACTGGAGGAAAGCAGCACATATTCAAGATACTTCTCAAGCGGAGAGCTTATCGGATTTGACAGCATACGCCTTTCCGGCTCAATATATCCGCAGGAGGTTGTGCTGGAATTTGACCCTGACAATTCCCTGCTGGCCTATCTGGTAACCGCTCCGATACAGGACTATGCAAGCGAAACTGTTGCCGTAGAGGTGCTGTCGCCGCTTTCCGGCTCGCTTTATGCAGCGGAAACCTATGTGCTCAGCCCTGACGCCGCAACGCTCAGTGAATACGGCTTTGATGCCCCGACAAGCGTTATTGAGTACACCATAAAGGATGTACACCTTACCGTTACTGTCGGAAAGTCTGACGGTGAGGGCTATTACGCCGTGATGATAGACGATATTCCGGCTATATATAAGGTGTCGGAGTCGAATCTGTCTTTTGCTATGTACTCTACCGATGAGCTGTATTACACAAGCATATTGGCAGAGGCTATAGGCGACATACAGTCGCTGACCTTTAAAACGCCTGATAACGAATACCGCTTTGAGCTGGAGCACACCTCCACCACAACCACTGATGAGAATGGCGAAACCAAAACGACTACAAGCGTTATTGTAAGGTATAACGGCGAAGAAATATCCTCTGTCGATTTCCGCACCTTCTATCAGCATCTTCTGCTCATGAAGTCGGTGGAAGCCCTGCCGTCCGACATACCAGACGCCGAGCCTGAGTATGTTATAACGCTTACGCACGTGGATTCGAGTATCCCTGATACGGTTATCAGCTTTGTCAGATACTCCTCACGGCGGTATATTGCCGAAAAGCAGGGCGGAAGACAGCTGTGCATAACCTCTGATACCGTGAATGCATATGTGACATATCTGAACAATCTTCTAAACGGCGAGGAAGTTCCCGAGCCATAACTCATAATATCACGGTAAAATGCCCGAGCTTAGCTTGGGGCATTTTAACTTAATAAAACAGATATATTTTGCTATATAAAGGCCATATAGATGTTCTTTGGGGCAAAACGAAGCCGGGCAGCAAAAGCTGTCCGGCTTCGTTTTGCTCTTTTAAAAGCAGCCGCTGTTAGGGCATGTATATACCGCCGTTCGGCGATACATACTGACCCGTCATATACTTGTCGCGAATGAGGAATTCCATTGCCAGCGCAATATCGTCAACATCGCCTATGTCTCCCATTGGGATGCTCATTTTGAGCGCCTGCACCTCGTCCTGATTAACACCGCGCAGCATGTCGGTCCAAATCATGCCGGGGCATATGCAGTTAAAGCGTATGTGCTGCTTCCCGAACTCCATTGCAAGAGCGCGGGTCATGCCTATGAGTCCCGCCTTCGACGCGCAGTAGTCAGCCTGATTTGCAACGCCCATAAGGCCTCCTATCGAAGATGTGTTTATAACGCAGCCGCTGCCTGCCTTTACCATATACGGCACGACAAAGTGGCACATATGGAAAGCGCTTATGAGATTAGTCTCCAGCACCGCCATATATTTTTCACGCGGAAGGTCGCAGAAAGCGGCGTTGTTGGTTATTCCGGCGTTGTTTACAAGCACGTCTATCTTCTCGCCGAATTTCTCCACCGCAGCCTTTACAAGCTTCTCACAGTCCTCGTACTTAGAAACATCAGCCTGTACCGCATAGCCGTCCACGCCGTACTTTTCCTTAAGTGTTTCGATAAGCTTTTCAGTAAGCGCCTTTGAGCTGTCTGAGCGGTAGTTTATCACTACGTTGTAGCCCATCTCGCCAAGCTTCATAGTCATTGCCTCGCCGATTCCCCTTGAACCGCCGGTTATTATTGCTGTCTGCATGTTTGACACTCCTTTGTTATTATTTTGTCAATTTTAATTATATCACATTAGTATAGATTGTAAATGCGCTTTTTAACTAAATATAAGAAAATTTTTTGCCAATAAAGCACTATAAATATTATGGCAGCAGCTAATCTATATATGCGCCGAATGAATAATACCGGCATGCAAAAACACCGCGCTTAAAAAAGCGCGGTGTTTTTTAGTCAAAACTATTTATCGTTGTCACGGCTGTTGGATTTGATAATGTCGTTATATATCTCATCGACTTTGCTCGTTGTTTCGTTATTATCAGGCAGAACGCTTCCGATATTCACATCATTTTCCTCCTGCCTTTGCTCGTCGCGATATCTTCTTTTTATCCTCGATATGTCCTCTGCTCCGCCTGCAAACGCAGAATGCAAAAAGACAATTATATATACCGCAGAGGCGATAAGCAGAGGGCTCGGCAGCTCTGTCTGATGCAGCAGGCCGCTGTTGCCGGTAAAGATGAGTAAATAATACGGGAGCGTGCATACAAGGCAGTACACTGCGGCGCACAGGCCGAAGCCGTACGCCCATCTCACAGCCCGCGGATACTCCGCGTCCGCTATCATCCTGCCGTGGAAGAACCAAAATGCGAGCAGGAAGCACAGCATCGCGGTATTGTTGATATTATCTGATATATTTGCAATTCCCGAATGCTCGGTAAAGGTTATGGCGAGTCTCAGCGCCGTCATAATAATAACGGCTGCCGGCGCAAGGCCGGACGGCTGGGCACCCCGCCACTGAGCATACGCATAATATAGAAAAAACAGCAGCGACAGCACCCCGAACGCAATATAAAGCAGATATAAATAGAAAAGCAGTCCAGTAGATGCACCAAGTATAACCGCCGAATAAAATTCTCCTGACAGCATTGTCATGAATATGTCTACTACAACAGCCACCGCCATTACGAGGCTCATAATAAACATCGGGCGCGACTTAACCGGAGCAGCGACGGGATATATCCTGCGGCTTCTGCCGAAAACCAGCATAACAAGCATAGCCGCAAGTGTTATTCCCAGCACGGCATAACCTGCCGCCTCATATCCGTCCTTATAAAATCCGCTGTCGGCACTTATGAGCGCAGCCTGCTCCACAGTGCGCAGGACAACCAGTACCGCCGCCGGTACAAAAAACCAAATAAGCAACTGCTTTGACTTCATAAATACCGCCTTATCTCTCGGAAAGAGGAGTATACTCCCTCTTTTTCATTATTGCCTTATACGCAGGACGTATAATTCTGCCGCAGGTGGCAATCTCTTCAATCCTGTGCGCGCACCAGCCCGCAGTGCGTGCAACGGCGAAGATGGGGGTATAAAGCTCAGGCGGTATGTTAAGTGATTTATATACAAGCCCTGAATACAAATCCACGTTCGCGCATATATTTTTAGTATCACCCTTAAATTCCGCGAATACCTCGGGAGTAAGCTCCTCCACCGCCTCCAGCAGCTCGAAATCGTCACCGTAGCCCTTTTCGTGTGCGAGGTTGCGGGCATTTTCCTTGAGTATTATGGCACGCGGGTCGCTGAGTGTATACACAGCGTGTCCCATGCCGTAAATAAGTCCGGAACCGTCGCCCGCTTCCTTTTTCATTATCTTTACAAGATAATCCTTTATCTCGCCCTTATCCCTGTGATTTTTCACGCCGGCCTTGATATCCTCGAGCATGGCCATAACCTTTTTATTTGCGCCGCCGTGACGCGGACCCTTAAGCGAGCCTATCGCCGCGCCTATTGCAGAATATGTGTCGGTGCCAGAGGAGGTCACAACCCTTGTGGTAAATGTAGAATTATTGCCGCCGCCGTGCTCTGCGTGGAGGATAAGGCACAAGTCAAGCAGCTTTGCCTCCTCCTCAGTAAATTCCCTGTTTGGGCGCAGTGATGAGAGTATAAACTCCGCCGTGTGATGCGACGTATTATTCGGATGTATGAACATACTCTCATGGTCAAAGTGGCGGCGCTTCACCTGATATGCCCACACCATCATCGACGGCATGAGCGCTATGAGATTTATCGACTGCATCAGCACATTCATAAGCGAGGTGTCGTCGGGATTGTCGTCGTAGGCATAGAGCCCCAAAACACATCTCTGCAGCTTGTTCATTATGTCCTTTGACGGAGTTTTTATTATTATGTCCTCAGCAAAGTACTCCGGCAGCTCACGGCACAGGGCCAATATGCTCTGAAAATGCTCAAGCTGCTCCGCAGTCGGAAGCTCTCCGAACAAAAAGAGCCACACCGTCTCCTCAAAGCCGAAGCGGCCCTCCGCCGCCGCGCCTGCAACTATATCGCGTACATCTATGCCTCTGTAAATAAGCTGGCCGTCTGTAGGCTCCTTTTCACCTTCGCTTATAACATATCCGTGCACACTGCATATTTTTGTAAGCCCCGCCATTACGCCGGAGCCGTCGGGATTCCGCAGTCCGGTCTTTACATGATATTTTTCGTTAAAAGTGGGGTCTATGCGGTTATTTTTCTTCACCTGTTCGCATAAACTGGACAAGACGTCCTGTGAAATTCTGTCATTCACGCTTTTCACCTCCGAAATTTTTCCAGCAAACAGTTTTACCTGTGTATTATATAATTTTATCCCAACTGATATTATAAGTCAACAAATATATTGTTAAAGGCTTAAGGAGAAAATATTATGAAGCACTTTTATCTGCTCGTACTGTCGGTCTTCCTCGCGCTTATGATTGCCGTGCCGTCGATATCGCTCATTCCGAGAGGCGGCAGTGACAGCGGCGGAATATCGATAAACGAGCCGGAATTCGGCGACAGCTTTAACGTATACATGCACGACAGCGGCGAGGTGCAAACGCTGTCCGCGGAGGACTACCTGTTCGGCGTAATTGCCGGGGAGATTTCCTTTGATTACGGAGACGAGGCAATAAAGGCGCAGATAATCGCGTCGTATACCTTTGCCATGCGCCGCAAAGAGCAGCGTGCCGCCGAGCCAAATGCCTCCATCTTAAACGCCGACATAACAGACGACTATACAATAGACCAGAATTACCTTGACGAAACGGCGGCGCGCGAAAAGCTGGGCGATTCCTATGACTCCTGCCGCTCGCGATTTTCAGATCTGATGAAGGAGGTAGAGGGGATGTGCATGCGCTATGACGGCGAGCTTATCTTAGCGGTATATCACGCGATATCCGGCGGCCGTACGGAATCGTGTGCAAACGTCTGGGGCTCCGAACTGCCGTACCTGCAGCCGGTAGAAAGCGTCGGTGACCTGCTCGACCCGAATTATATGACCACAGTTACATACACCGCTCAGGAGTTTTTGCAGCGCCTTTACGAGATGGACGCCGCTGTCAGCGGCACCGAAATTCAGGCTGTGCCGGATGCCTCAACCGTTGACTGCGCCGCAATGGTAACACAGCCCGTCTGCTCAGACTCCGGCACCGTTTTGCAGTATACGCTGAATTCAAAAACTTATACGGGTCAGCAGATGCGGGACTATTTTTCCCTGCGCTCTGCCAACTTCGACCTCGCATACGCCGACGGGAACTTCACCTTTACGGTGCGCGGCTACGGTCACTGCGTCGGCATGAGTCAGACGGGCGCAAAATATATGGCCGAGCAGGGCAGCAGCTATGAGGAGATACTTAACTGGTATTATACCGATATCACAATAGAGCAGTATTAAAATGTTCCCGCCGCCTTCCGGAGTGCGGCGGCTCCGGCAGACTCAGGCAAGCAACCGCCGCGGTCGATATATAAGCCTCGCCTTTTCCACAGGCAGCGCCGCATTTAAAGAAAACGCACGACATACATCGGATTTCACGGCAAAGCAGGGTGATAAGCCCTGTCTATGCCAGGAGGACTGACGGCTTGCCAAAATGCCGCTGAATGGCTTGCAAATGTCCTGAAAGGCCTTAAAACGGCTTAGCGGCCGATCAAGTTCAACGGCATGTCAATACAAGCATCACACGCTCCTGTTACCCGCAAACTGGTTACATCAGATACCGGCAGCCTGTGCGATACATTGTTGCTTACTATTTTGTACGCTTTTGCTTTGCAAAGCAGTGCTTTCCCGAGTATAGCCTTCTGTTTAAGGTTTCTCGGCCGCCCCGGCAGGACGGTGGCTTTTCCTCTTAAGCAGAGAATAAAAGCAATGCGCGTACCTCTCTAAGAGCAGATGGGTCCTATGTCCGCCTGCTTGTCTCTGATTCCAGCGCAGGCAAAAATCAGTAAGGGCAGCCATATACTACTGTTTATATCTGTCTTATCGTGCCGTGCTAAGCTCCGCTCTGCACAAAAGCTTTTACTCTGCACAGAGAGCCGCCGCTCCTATCGGCCGGGTAAATTTGGTCAGCGATTTTGGGATTTTATCAATACAAAAAATTTTGCTCAAATTGCTTTAATATTAAAAAATATCAGTACAAAACAAAATAAACGGGCGTTTAAGGCACAAATACTGTGTCAAATGCAGCGGTGTCGGAATAATATGAATCAGGTAAATAATTATTTTGTAGTATCTGGAGGTCTTTTTATGCCTGATTTAAATTGCCCCATGTTCTTTTTAGGTTCTATCACTCCAAAGGGATTCAGCCCTTTTTTCGACACAGTCTACGGTCCTGAGGACGGCTGGCGGGTATACATATTGAAGGGCGGTCCCGGCACCGGGAAATCGACACTGCTCAGCAAGGCCGCCGCCATGGCGATAGCCGCCGGGATGGAGGTGCAGATTATTCCCTGCTCCGGAAACCCCGACTCGCTTGACGCCGTGATACTGCCTCGCTCAAAGGCGTTCATACTCGACGGCACCGCGCCGCACGTAATGGAGCCCACCTATCCCGGAGTCTGTGAAAGCATTGTCAACCTTGGCGAATTTTACGATGCCGACAGGCTTTATAAGAATCGCGACAAAATAATCGCGTTATTTAAGGAAAACGCCGCATTAAACGCCAGGGCACGAAGATACATGGCCGCTGCCGGCTCCCTGTCCAGCGACAGCTACCGCATTGCTATGGACCATACCGACACAGAAAAAGCCGCAAGGTTTGCCGCCTCCTTCGCAAAGCGCGAGCTGCCCGCCAAAAAGAAGGGCGAGGGCAAGGAAACCTGCCGCCTGCTGTCTGCCGTAACGCCTTATGGCAGCATATTCTTCGAGCATACGCTGCACTGCATGTGCGACCGTGTGATAGCCATAGAGGATGAATACGGCGCCGCCTCACGCGTGATAATGTCAACGCTGCGCACAGCGCTTTTAGGCGGCGGCTACAGCATTATCACCTGTCCCTGCCCAATGGCGCCCGACGAGTGTATAGACCACATAATCATTCCTGAGGCATCGCTCGCCGTCTGCACGTCTAACAGGTATCACAAGGTGGAAAAGGTAACCAGACGGATACATGCCCGCCGCTTTACCGATATGCCGTCTCTGCGCAGCCGCAGGCAGCGGCTTTCCTTCAACCGGCGCGCCATAAAAGAGCTTATGATAAGCGCGTGCGAAATACTGAATGATGCCAACAAAGTACACGACGAAATAGAGGAATACTATATAGAGACTATGGACTTCAAGGGCGTTGAAAAGGCCCAGAACAAGATAATAGAAAGCATATTAGGCTTGTAAAGCTTTCTGCGGGCCGGCGCTTGGCAATTCAGCTGCCAAATGCTCCTAAGATGCACAAACAGCTTATCTAATTTGCTGCCGTGCGGACAATAGGTTAAGCATAAGCAGGCCGGGCGGCAGCATTAAAATATCCTTCTTTTTAAAGATGCTGCGAAATATTTCTGCATACAGTCAAGAGCCTAAATTTCGCAATACAGTCAGCAACAGTAAATCTGTGATTTGCATATGGCTCAAAAAGGAGCTGCCCGGAAAAATCGAAGGGCAGCTTCTTTTTATCCATTGCATTTCCGTCTGCACCGACGGCAATCGGTTAAAGCCGTATAGGAATTCTGGTGAATGCAATCTCTCAACGCACGTAATATTGTTTTCGCCGCGTGCAATCGAGCCGGCTTCATATACCATTTGGCCTGAAAATGTTTACCTGCTGAAATCATGGGTGCAGTGACTGCATTTATACGCACGTGTGACGTTGGCATAACAGGCGCACTTCACGGCACACATAAGAAAATCCGTTTCATCGGCAAAAGCATACAGCGGATAACAGGCCAATTTGAGCATTAGGTATGCGGTATTTATAGCTCCAAACGCCTATGCGGATATTTCCGCGGCGCAAATCAGCAAATCAGCTCGCCGCAGGCATCGCCTATCCAGCCTCCGGAGAGCAGGTGCCGCTTCATATTCCTCTGAAGCGTGGTATCCTCCGGCAGTGACTCAAGCGGTATATCCTTCCGTTTATACACCCACTCAAGGAAGCTCTGCGATTCCTTATTTACACTTTTGATATCAAACAGCTGCTGAAACTGAAGTATGCGCGAATTTTCCGGAAGCAGCTTTTTCAGCTCGGGGCTGAGCAGCCATGATGAGCAGACAACCGGCACGCCGGTATATTCGGGATAAAATTTCGCAAAAAATTTCTTTGATGCTTCATATGAACCAAGGCAGTTTTCTCTCGATATGACCGCGTCTGAAGGTATATGCAGGCTTATGCTCCTTTTGCTCTCATCATCGTCGGCAGTACATTTTTCATATTCCAGCTCACCTATCCTGAACAGCCTTAGCGAAAGCTGCCGCCACGTCCAGAAGTCCCTGTCAAAGCCGTATTCGCCGTAGCTCGCCATATGCTCACGCACAAATCTTGTAAAGCATTTCATGGTGTCTGCAAATATGCTGCCTTTTATGCCCCTTGCCTTATACTCCTCATGCGTTATATCGGCGGCGCTGAGCATGCACAGCAGCATCCCAAAGCCCTTACCGTCAGGCGATAAAAGCTCTCTGAGACGCTTCCATGCCGCCATGCTTTCCTCAGGTCTGGTAAGCGAAGCTATGCTTTCAGAGATTTCATGGTTATTTATATCTGTATCTCTTTGCCCAAGCTCCGATATCACTCCATCCGGCATACCGATGATTTCAGCTATTTTTCTCCATGCTTTCATACTCAACAAATCCCCCTATCGGCCGAAAATTGGTAAGCTAATTATAACCTCTGTTATATGCAAAGTCTAACTAAATTTATATAACAGTCATGCATTTTTGCCTACTGATATAATTACAGCGTCTGTCAATGATTTCTGAAGATTTTTAAAGTCAGCCCGATTCTGGTGAAAATTTTTGCTTCAAATTGTCTCTTTTGTCGGCCGGCCCTTTATCGGACACAGCATACATTGAAGCACCCGTATGCCTCATTGCTTTGGCATACGGGTGCTTTTGGGAGAGATTATTCAAAATATTGGTAATTTCAAAAAATCAACCTTTGGGAAATTCCACCGTTATAGCTGTACCCTTTCCCTCATCGCTCACCATGCTCAGTCGTGCATGGTGATACTCCACGGCGTGCTTGACTATGGACAATCCAAGCCCGGTACCGCCCGTAGCTCTCGAGTGGCTTTTGTCAACACGGTAAAAGCGCTCAAAGATACGTGACTGGTATTCCTTCGGTATACCTATTCCCGTATCCGACACAGTAAGCCGCACGATGCCGTCACGCTCTTCTGTTACCACTTTCACGCTTCCGCCCTGAACATTATATTTAACGGCGTTGTCGCACAGATTGTATATAATTTCATATATAAGCCGCCTGACGCCGAAGACTACCGCATCGCTGCCGGAAATCTCAACTGATATTTCCTTGTCCGCAGCAGCATCAGAAAGAACGCTAACGACCTCCTCAGACAGCTCCTTAAGTGAAACGTATTCCTTTGGAAAGTCGGTGTTTTCATCCAGCTGAGACAGCCGTATAATGTCATTTACGAGCGCCACGAGATGCTGTGCCTCCCTGCGGATACTCCCAATAAAATGCTGTGCGTCCTCCGGCTTTACAAGGCCGTTTTCCATCAGCTCGGCCGTTCCCATAATTGAATGCAGCGGCGTTTTGAGCTCATGCGATACATTCGCTGTAAATTCGCGGCGCATGCGCTCGGCCTGCGCCCTGTCTGTTATATCAAATGCGAGCATGCACACTCCGGTTGTTTCGCCGTCTGAGGCGACGGGAGATGCGCTCAGCCGGTACTCCCTGCCGGATATCTGCAAAGCGGTCTCGCCATGCTCTCCGAGCCATGCCTTGTCAATTATTTCCTGCATGGCTGTGCTTCTGTAAACTGTAAGGATATTTTGCCCCTTGCAGCTGTCATCAGTGTCAAACAGCTGCTCGGCCGATTTGTTTATGCTGAGGATGATATTGTCCTTTCCAAGCAGTATCAGTCCTTCTGTCATTCCCTCGGTAACGGCGTAAAATTCGCTGCGCCGCCGCTTTAGCTTATCGACCCTCCTGCGTACTCTGCGGTTGTTGCGCTCTATTCTCGTCAGAAGCGGTGTGATTTCATCATATTCATCACTTTCAAGCGGCGTGTCAAGGTTTATGCCGTTTATTTTTTTTGATATGCTGTACGATACGGCCTTTGAAGCAGACAGAGAGGCAATAAGCGCCAACAGTATTGCCGTCAGTGCTGTTGGGAGGGCTATAAGCACCAGTATTCCCCACACGCTCAGCTGCTGGGCGCAAACACGCAGTACACTGCCGTCACTCAGCCTCTGCGAACGGCATATAACAAGCCGCATAGCATTTTCAGTATTGTATTCATATTCACCCGACCCGGTCTCAGCCGCCTGCCTTACGTCCTCATACGAGAAATAGTCATCATCAATGCCGGCACTGTCATACAACACCTCGCCGCCGGCAGAAATAACGGTTATGCGGAAGCCGTCATTTGCCGGGTCTGCCTGGCCTGCGTTTTCCGGCAGCTCAAAGGAGCTTGAGAGCATGTCCATCTGCAGCGAAAGCCGCTCTCTTGCCGACGCTTCCAGCCACGCACTCAAAACGGCCGATATTACCGCCGAGCATATCACTATAAATGCGGCTGCCGTTAAAAAGACAGGCCAGAAAATTTTCCTTCTCATGAGTCGGCCTCAATGCGGTAGCCGACTCCACGAACAGTTTCTATAATATCAGCAGCCGAGCCGAGCTTTTGACGGAGATTTTTGATGTGCATGTCCACAGTCCGCGTCTCACCAAAATAGTCTACGCCCCACACATCGGTAAGCAGCCTGTCACGGTTGAAGACCATGCCCTTGTGCTCCATCATAACGCGCAGCAGCTCAAACTCCTTTAACGTGAGTATCACTCTTTCGCCGCCGGCCGTCACGGTATGCTCATCGAGATTGACAACAATTTTACCTGCTTTAAGTATGCGGTTTTCCTGCCTTGGCGCCGTACGTCTGAGCACGGCACGCACCCGCGATACCATTTCCATCATGCCGAACGGCTTGACAAGATAGTCGTCGGCGCCTATGTCAAGCGCCTGTATCTTGTCAAATTCACTGCCCTTAGCCGTAGCCATTATAACGGGTATGTCGGCCGTTTTGGCGGACGCGCGCAGTCTTTTCAAAATAGACAGCCCGTCCTCGTCCGGCAGCATTACGTCCAAAATGACAAGCGTCGGGCGCTGCTTTTCCAGTGCGTCAAAGAATGCCTTGCCGTCGGCAAAGCCCTCGGCGTCAAAGCCGGTGGAATGCAGCGTATATATTTCTATTTCCCGGATGCTGGCGTCGTCCTCAACGCAGTATATCATAATTCACGTTCTCCTTTATGAATGCCGGTAATTGAGAATATAACCCACTCACCCACGTTTACCGCATGGTCGCCTATGCGCTCAAAGTACTTGGCTATCATGAGCAGGTCCATGGCATATTCACCGTCCTCCGGATGCCCCATAATCATTTTGATAAGCTGTTCCTTTACCTTGATGAATATCTCGTCGACAATGTCGTCATGGGCTATAACCTGCGCCGCCATTTCCTCGTCCCTGTTGACAAAGGCGTCTATGCTTTCGGTAACCATTTTTCTCGTAGCTATGGCCATGTCGCCTATCTGCTTTATTTCGTCTATATGTCTGCCGCCGAGATATTCAATAAGCTCAGCTATGTCCTGAGACTGGTCGCCTATCCTCTCCAGATCGGTAATCATTTTAAGTGCGGCGGAAATCTGACGTAAATCCCGCGCGACCGGCTGCTGCTGCAAAATAAGCTTTAAGCAGAAGTTCTCAATGTCTCTTTCCTTGCCGTCTATCTCGCGCTCTATGTCGCCGAGACGTCTTGCGAGCTCGACATTGCCCTCTATCAGCGCCTGTGCGGTGGTGGCTATGGCCTCCTCACAGAGAGACCCCATTTTTATAAGCTCCGTATTGAGATGGACAAGCTGTTCATCAAATTTATTTCTCATAATTATCCAAACCTTCCCGTAATGTAATCCTCTGTCCGCTTATCCTTAGGATGAGAGAACAGACGCTCGGTATTGTCGTATTCAACAAGCTCTCCCAAAAGGAAGAAGGCCGTGTTGTCGGATATTCTCGCCGCCTGCTGCATGTTATGCGTTACCATTACGATAGTATAATACTTCTTAAGCTCCATTGCGAGGTCCTCGACCTTGGAGGTGGATATCGGGTCGAGCGCGCTGGTAGGCTCGTCCATAAGCAGCACCTTCGGCTCCACAGCAAGCGCACGCGCTATGCAGAGTCTCTGCTGCTGTCCGCCGGAAAGCCCGAGCGCGGACTTCTTAAGCCTGTCCTTTACCTCGTCCCATATAGCGGCATTTATCAGAGATTTCTCGACAATATCGTCAAGCTTTGCCTTGTTCTTTATGCCGTGCGTACGCGGCCCGTATGCTACATTGTCATAAATGCTCATGGGAAACGGATTCGGCTTCTGAAACACCATCCCCACATCGCGGCGCAGGCCGTTGACATCGACGTCTGAGGAGAATATGTCCATCCCCCTGTACAGCACCTTGCCGGTTATTTTAACCTCCGGTATAAGGTCGTTCATGCGGTTGAGCGTTTTTATAAAAGTGGATTTTCCGCAGCCGGACGGTCCTATAAGCGCCGTTATGCTTTTCTCCGGTATCTTTATATTGATATCCTTAAGCGCCTGAGTCTCACCGTACCACAGGCACAGGTTTCTCGCCTCAATAATATTCATTTTTCCACTCTCCGTTTAAATAATTTCCCTGCCAGCGACGCGCCGAAGTTTATTATGAGCGTGAGTATCATGAGTATCGCTGCTATTGCAAAGGCAACCTCAAATTCTCCCTGCTCCTTGGCATATACATACAGTGCGACCGTAAGGCTGGCGCCGGGATTTGTCAGTCCCTCTATAGGCCCATACAGCGTATGTGCAAAGCCCGCCGTAAAAAGCAACGCCGCGGATTCGCCCAAAATGCGTCCAATAGAAAGTATGCAGCCTGTTACTATGCCGTCTATGGAGCTGGGAAGCACGACCGTGCGAATCACCCTCCATTTTCCGGCGCCCAGCGCAAACGCGCCCTCGCGGTAGCTTTGCGGCACCGTCTTGAGGCTCTCCTGCGTCGTCCTTATTATCGTCGGCAGGTTCATTATAACAAGCGTCAGCGCACCGGCTATAATGGATGTCTTAAGTCCTAAAAACTGACAGAATATAAGCATGCCGACAAGGCCGTATATTATCGACGGTATTCCCGAAAGCGTCTCTGAAGCAAGTTCTATCAGCTCAACCACACGCTTGTTTTTTGCATATTCCGTAAGATATATTGCCGCGCCGACGCCTATAGGCAGAACTATTATAAGCGTAGCAACGACAAGGTAGAGTGTGCTCATTATGTCCGGCAGAATGCCTATCGTATCGTTGAGATAGCTTGGAGAGGTGGACAGCAGCTCCCATGTTACATGCGGCAGGCCGCGGACAAGAACATATGCCACAATGCCTATTACAAGCGCACATACAATTCCTACGGCTAAATACGTGATGGCCTTCATCGTAATGCCGTATGCCTTTCTCTTTTTGGATATAGGCTTAATCATATCAATTCTCCTTCTGACGCTTAAGCAGCATGTTGAGCAGTACGTTTATAAGCATAATAAACAAAAACAGTACGAGCGCGATTGAGAAAAGCGCCTGACGCTGCAGGCCGGAGGAATAGGACATCTCACTTGCAACAGCCGTGGTAAGAAAGCGCACGCTCTCGAAAAGCGACGGCATGTTAGCCACGTTTCCGGCGACCATCATGACCGCCATTGCCTCGCCTATGGCACGTCCGACGCCGAGCACCACGGCCGCCGCTATTCCGCTTTTCGCCGCCGGAACCGATACCCTGAAATACGTCTCCGTCTTTGTCGCTCCAAGAGCAAGAGATGCATCCTCGTACTCCTTCGGAACCGACTCCAGCGCCGTAACCGAAACCTTTATGACCGACGGAAGTATCATTACCGCCAGCACTATTATAGCCGCCAGCAGGCTTGAGCCGTCCGGCACGTTGAACACCTTCATAATTGTCGGCACAAGCACGAGCATGCCAACAAGTCCGTAAACCACCGACG
This sequence comes from uncultured Clostridia bacterium, assembly GCA_944412495.1. GTDB lineage: Bacteria > Bacillota > Clostridia > Oscillospirales > Acutalibacteraceae > Timburyella. Next base: position 26,440 of record CALYBL010000034.1, read on the forward strand.
GAATTCCGGCCAGCAGTCCGACAGCAGAATTTATTACCGATTTCACCTTGGGCGGCGCCATCTTTGCCAAATACACTGCCGCAAAAAAGCCTATCGGCACGCCTATTATTATCGCGCCGGCTGTGCCGTATATAGAGGTAAGTATAAAGGGGAGTATGCCAAATTTCGGGTCAGCGGCAGTGGAGGCCCACTCGGTGCCGAACAAAAAGTCAATTATTCCTATCTCTCTTATCGCCGGAATCCCTGATATAACCAAATATATAGTTATTACAAGAACACAGCCGACGGCCACAAGTCCAAGCACTAAAAATATTATATGTATGATGGTTTCGACTAAATTTTTTATATCCTTTTTTGACTTGCTTTCCGGCTTAAGCTTTGCTGCTCCATCTGCCATAAATCATTTTCCTTTCATATGGGAAAGACGGCGGCCTTACCTGATGTAAGACCGCCGTTTATATCCTTGCTTTTAATTTACAGGTACGGCTCCCTGCTGTGATATTATTGAAGCTGCATCAGATGATGTGATGTAATCGAAAAATGCCTGGGCAGCCGGCGAAAGATCCTCACCCGTACGTGTCGCGAGAACGAAGGGACGCTGTACTACATACGAGCCATCCTTTACGGTCTCCTCTGAAGGAGCAACCCCGCCTACCGTAAGAGTTTTTACGTCGTCATCGACGGCCGCAAGCGAAGCATAGCCTATCGCGTTGGGATTCTGCGATACTGTTGTTATAACGTCACCGGTCGAGGTGAGCTCCTGACGGTACAGGCATTCGTCCTCCGTGCCGGTTATTGATTCAAAGCCGTCGCGCGTGCCGCTTCCGGCCTCACGTCCTATCAGAACTATCTCGCCGTCCTGACCGCCGACCTGGCTCCAGTTAGTTATTGCGCCCGTGTAAATCTGAGCTATCTGCTCAACTGTGAGGTCCGCTACAGTGTTTGAGTTATTGACTATTATCGCTATGCCGTCAAGCGCAAGCGTAGTCTCTGTAAGTGTCTGCTTCTCTTCATCCGTCAGAGCACGGCTTGAAAGCCCGATGTCACACCTGCCCTCCGTCACAGCTGTTATACCGCTGCCTGAGCCTGTGGGATTGTAAGTAAAGCGCACGTCCGGATTTTCCTGCGTGAACGCCTCGCCAAGAGCGCCTATCACGCTTTCCATCGAAGTTGAGCCGTCAGTAGATATCGAGCCGCTCAACGCCGTCGAGCCGCTGCCGGTGGAAGATGTTTCTCCCCCGTTGCCGCAGCCGGCAAGCGCAAACGCCATGAATGCGGCAAATAAACATACTAAAACCTTTTTCATTGCATATTCTCCTTTTTTACCTTTATGTCATTTCGTTTCTACACCTATATCATATTTTGTCCGCGTAAATCCTATAAGATGCTTTTTGTAAAATCCAAGTAAATTTAAGCGAAAAATATGTAATGAACACGAATGGCTTAATCAAATAATAAGAATATTGCAAGGAAAATTACATTTATTTTTTATTTTATTTTAACATATATATAGTAAAAGTAAAATAATATAAATAAAAAAATTAAAATGGTTGACTAAGTGCAAATTGTAGGGCATAATTATATAGTCAGTTTTAAAGCCTTTCTAATTATTTTATATGCTTTTAAATTTATGTTTAGGCTATAAATTTTTTCTTATCCGGCAGGTGCCGTTGCAGAACAGTCGGCTCGGGGGTCTGAGATGAAAAAATCAATTATAAATTTAATTATAACGCTGTTTAAGGGTATGTTTATCGGCGGTACCATGCTGATACCGGGAGTCAGCGGCGGCACAATGGCCATTATACTCGGAATATACGATAAGCTGATATCTGCGATAAGCCGCTTTTTCAAGAACATAAAGTCGAATATAATATTTCTTGCTGTTTTCGGCGTTGGCGCCGTTCTCGGAATGGTAGTTCTGGCAGTTCCCATATCAAGCCTTAAGGAAATGTTTGAAAAGCCTGTAACATTTTTCTTTATCGGCTGCGTGGTCGGCAGCGTACCTATGATGATAAAAAAAGCACAGGTGCGAAAGGTATCGTGGAAATGCTTTGTATTTCCGATACTGGGAATATTGTTTGTCGTTCTGATATCGTTTATACCCACCAGCTCATCGGACGCGGCAATGAGCGGCGGCGTTCTCGATTATCTGCTGCTTGTACTTGCCGGATTTCTCGCTGCTATCGCTCTGGTGCTGCCCGGCATCAGTGTGTCCTTCTTCCTGCTTCTTATCGGCGTTTACGACGATATGCTCAACGCGATTAAGGAATTTAACATTCCCTATCTTATACCAATCTTCATAGGGCTTGTGCTCGGCGTTATACTTACCACAAGGCTACTTGAAACCGCAATGGCAAAGTTCCCTCAGCCTACATATCTTATAATATTGGGCTTTATCGTAGGCTCTATCTATGAAATTTTCCCCGGACTTCCCGGAGATGTCTGGGAATACTTAATATGCGCCGCAACACTGGTGCTTGGATATCTGTTCATCTGGCTTATCTCGCGGCTCGGTCAGGGCAAGGATGAGAGCGAGAGCGAGGCGGCCATTTCCGACGGTCAGGCGTAGAGCTTTACACTTTCTTTACGTTCGCGTGCGGCTGCATAAAATTTTATCGGAGCAAGTAAAGCTTGCTCCGATTTTTTTGTCCGTCAGCTTACAATTTTTATCTTTGCCGGCAAAAAAGCCTTACGGGCAGTTATATGAATGGAATTGTGCATCAAATATGAAACACAGCCTGCTCCCTCGATGATTGCCCTGCCTGATTTCCGGCAGCAAAAAATGTATGTATGATAAGTCACTAACATTTGCAGTATGCTTTTAAGAGCCTGCAAATACCGGCATTAAACCGCCGCCGTTGATTTTGTGAAAAGCAGTCGTCCGCTTTGCTGCTGTCGCTTACCTGCGAAGAGGTTACATGTAAAAACTGCCCTCGGCGCATAAAACAGTCGGGAACGGTACGGCAGTCGGCGTCGGCTTTTCGGCAAATTAGCACCAGACGGCTTTAGCAGAAAAGCCATGCATAAATCATTCCATATCCGCATGATAAAGCGTTCTTGCTGCGGTTGGCTGCTGCTCATTTTTTAATGTGCCCATCCCCGTTAGATTCCGTATAGCTCAATGTACCGGCCGCTGCGGCATGTCAAAACCCACGGCGGTGCGGCAGCGGTTTATTCTATACATTTTCAAGCAGCTTCGACTTGGAAAGCAGCAGCTCCGCTATCCTTGCATGTCCCTGAGGAGTCGGATGCGCCCAATCGCTGAGCCCGCTTTCCAAAAATCCCGGCAGCTCGGCCGCATAGTCGGTATAAACGCCGCCAGTCTCTCCAGCGAGGCGCTTCAGCTCCAGCTTGAAATGATTTTTGTCCGGGTCGGAAAACCAGCAGAAATCATTGACATAAACCTGTGCCCCATGCTTTTTAATGCTTTCCGCCGCCGTATTTATCTTTGCCGTAAAGGCTTCACCGTCGGCAAAATAGCTGTCATTGTGGCCAATGGAAAAAAATACAATGTCGGCATTGCATATGGTATCTATGACATTGTCGCTAAGCTCGCACAGGCACAGCCCGCTCAGCCCGTAATTGTTAAGCTCGGTTGCCGACCTGTCGTTGTAGTATGCCATTCCACTCAGCAGTACCGGCATATTCTCCGATATCACCTTTATTTTTATATCGGCGCTGTCAAAGCCAGATATGTCTATCGGCCCGGCGGTTTTCATTTTGTAGCTTTCACCGCCGCTGTCGACCGTCATAACAAGCCGCCCGCCGGCATACACCTCAAAAACGCCGTAATTTTTGTCGCTCTGATAGTATATATATGCCTCACGGAAGCTGTCCTTTACGGTTATATCAACGTATGAGCCCTTTTCATATGCCATGAGCTTGTAGGCGTTTATGCACCTGCCGTCCTTGAAAGCGCAAAAGCCGTGATTTTTCAGAGTATGCACCTCCCAGTACTGGCCGTTGTCGTTAAATATCATATACTCAAGAGATGTAAAGCCGTAGTTGTAAACTCCTGTTTTCTCGGCTATTTTGTGCTTGATTATACCTATATAGCTTTGGTTGGGAATATCCGGTGTGTTTGCGCCGTGCGATATGCTGTCGCCGAGCACACTTATGACTTTTCTTTCCATTTTAAGCCTCCGCTGCTGTAAATTATATTCGACTGCTATCAGTATATCAGACAGACATTGACATATCAAATATTACTTATATAATAAAAAATAATTATTATATATTAAATATCGTAGCGAGGAGCTTGATCTTTATGCCAAATCAAATATATATAAATACGGATATAGGCATATACATTGCTCAGGAGGACGGTGCCGGCATAACACGGCTCGAGCGTCTGAGCGGCGGAGCCGGTATTGACAGCGCCGGCAGCAAGAGCTCTTCACCGCTGCTTAAGGAGTGCTCAAAGCAGCTTACGGCGTACTTTGCCGGCAGTCTCAAAAGATTCGACCTGCCGCTGAGCCTGCACGGCACCGAGTTTCAGAAAAAGGTCTGGCACGCACTGCAAAAAATCCCATATGGTGAGACACGCAGCTACGGCGAGATTGCTGCAGCCATCGGGAATCCCAAGGCCTGCCGCGCCGTTGGTCTTGCAAACAACCGTAATCCGGTAGCTATCATTGTTCCCTGCCATCGAGTAATAGGCGCAAACGGCGCATTGGTCGGCTATGCCGGGGGCGTGTGGATAAAAAAATATCTGCTTGAGCTTGAGGAGAAAAACAAGTGACTTATTTACCTTGTTTATCTGCAAAAACATACCGTGCCCTTAAAGCATTCTTCTTCAGTATTTTTTATGGCCACCGGCTAAGCCGACGGCTTGAGTTGGCCCTGTAAGGTCCTGTTGTTGGCAAGCATCTCAGATGTCTTGAGCAAGCTGTCTCGAACAACGTGCTTGGAACTTTATTCCGCTTGCATCACTTACTACACAGCCCGCAAATGGGCTATACCCCTTCTGACAGCGGCCTTCTATCATCCATTGTTAGCAGCACGTTTCGCTATTGCCTGAAGCTAAAGCTTTTATGGAGTGCCAGATTATTGTTAGCTGCTCGCACCTCGCGAGCTTCTGCCTTCCCGTAAAGCCGAACCCTTTTCGGTTAATCGGAAAACAGTCCTAACTGCCGGCAGAGCCGTGGTTTTCCTAACACAATCAAAACCATCGGCTGAACGGGTGATTTAAACAGGCCCTATAAGGTTCTAATACCTGTGGCAGTTCCCTAAAGGAAGCGATGGAAAGTCCGGCAACTACACTTTTACCACAGGCCGCAACTACTCGGCACCAAGCATAAAGCCGTCCGATGAGGCTCATGCTCATCCGGCGGCTTTGAGCTTTTTTTAATATTACCGGCCGGCAGACGGCAAAGCTTCGCACAGCCTTTTGCGGCAGCGGCCTCACTGCTTTCCTCCTTGCCGGCTCAGGCAGCGGTGCCTATACATTAAACCGGAACAGTATGACGTCGCCGTCCTTTACGACATATTCCTTGCCCTCGGAGCGCACAAGCCCCTTTTCCTTGGCTGCAGCCATAGAGCCGCAGGCCATAAGCTCGTCATATTCAATGACCTCGGCGCGTATAAAGCCGCGTTCGATGTCCGAATGTATCTTTCCGGCCGCCTGCGGCGCCTTGGTTCCTTTCTTTATCGTCCACGCCCTGACCTCCGGCTTTCCGGCCGTGAGGAAGGATATAAGCCCAAGCAGCGAGTAGCATTCCTTAATAAGCCGCTCAAGTCCGGAGGAGTCAAGTCCCAAATCGGACAAAAATACCTTTTTTTCCTCTTCAGGCATGGATGACATTTCCGCCTCAAGCTCGGCGCATATCGGCAGAACTCCGGCTCCCTCGGCTTCGGCTATCGACAGAACAGCCTTATACCGCTCATTGTTGTCAAGCCCGCCTATAAAGTCGTCCTCGCTCATATTGCAGGCGTATATCACCGGCTTTGACGTGAGCAGAAACATAGATTTTAGTATCTCGCTCTCGTCATCATCCCTATCTACGCTGCGCGCCGGCTTCCCGCTCTCCAGATGGGCTATAAGCCGTTTTATAAAATCAACCTCATGCGCGAGTGATTTATCACCCTTCATTGCCTTTGAGGAGCGGTCGAGCCTGCGCTGCGCCATGTCTATATCCGAAAGTATAAGCTCGATATTTATGGTCTCTATGTCCCGCGCAGGGTCTATGCTGCCGTCGACGTGCACTATATCGCTGTTTTCAAAACAGCGCACAACGTGTACTATAGCGTCGACCTCCCTTATATGCGATAAGAACTTGTTGCCAAGCCCTTCGCCCTTCGACGCGCCCTTGACAAGTCCGGCAATATCCAGAAACTCTATGGACGCCGGCACAATTCTTTGTGTGTCGTACATCTCAGCAAGACGCTGCAGGCGCTCGTCCGGTACACTTACAACACCGACGTTCGGGTCTATGGTGCAAAACGGGTAATTTGCCGACGCCGCGCCGGCGTTCGTTATCGCATTAAACAGCGTCGATTTGCCCACGTTGGGCAGTCCTACGATTCCAAGCTTCATTTTTTCCTCCACCAAACATAACAAATATACTAAAAATGAAAATTTTAAATTTACAGCAGTCGCAGCCTCAGAAAAGAGCCGTAAAGCTTCGTGCGGCAAATCCGCAACAGCCGATAAAGCCGCCGGGGCATAATAATAATTTGTAAAGGCTCATGCCCGTCAGCGCCCGCACACACAAAGCACCGGATATACGTGCAGAGGTCATATCGTAATGCCGACCATTCACGGCCGGCGTCAGCACTCGCTGCAAGGACGTGCCGGTGCTCCAAAAAAGCGGCCGTTTAACAAGGCCGGAGCATTCGGCTTTTATGTTCAAGTCACACATTAATAATTATGCACCGCAGCACGGCAAAAAGCAAGTACAAAATGCATGCAAAGCAGCCCTTACCGCTTGATAAACATCCGTGACACTCCATAATATTCACAGGCAGCTCCCTAAAGCCTGGCTTTGGCCGATTTACGTACTCAGCATTGCGGCAAATTCCGCTTTAATATGGATTTCAGTCACGCCATTCGTTTTTTGCACTGATGCCGTACGCTGACGAGAAAATCCTGCAAAAATGTACCGCCTGTGCTATAATAAAGAAAAGCATAAAGCAAAGAGGTGAGATAATGTCCGACAAAACGATTGAAAGCGTATGCCGGCAGATAGTCGAGAAATTTTCTCCTGAAAGAATCATACTCTTCAGCCGCAAAAATTCGCCGAGCAACGTACTGTCATCGTTTAAGCTGTGCGTCATTATCGACGGCGGCGACCCCGACATGACGGAGCACGACATATATATGGACATAGACTGCGCCGTTCCGTTCGACGCGCTTGTTTATACAAGCTCCGACTTTGACGGCCTCAGCGGCCGCAGCGGCAGCTTTGCCCGGCGCATTGCAGAAGAAGGGAGTGTGCTGTATGAGCGGCCGGAATAAAAGCTCGGACGACAGCAGGTATTACTTCGACTGGCTTGAGTTTGCAGCCGCAGACCTGCTTGCCGCAAAGGTTCTCAGCGAAAACACCGGCTGCAGCGCGCTTGCCGCCTTTCACTGCCAGCAGGCTATTGAAAAGGCGCTTAAGGGATACACTCTGTTTAAAACCGGACGTCTTGTAGACGGACACAACCTGCCTTGGCTCTGCCGCAACGCAGCGCGCTGTGATTCGGCGTTTGAGGAATGGCTGGACGAATCAGCGGCAATGGCAAGGCTGTATATCGAGACACGATACCCCTCCGACAGGCAGCAGACCTTTACCGCAGAGCGCCTGCGCGCCATACTGAAAATGGCGGAGGATATGTATAATTTCATCTGCGAAAGCGTATACGGAAAAGAGAGCATGAGAGATATATGATGCCGAGTCTGAAATGTGTCTGCTGACAAAAGCATTGGAGGGATAAAGCATGCTTGGCAAAACCGTCACGGTTACCGTAGATCTTCCGCTCGGGACATGTCATCCGGGATACAGTGATACCAGTTATAGCGTAAACTACGGCTATATAGAGGGAATATGCGCACCGGACGGCGAATGGCAGGACGCATATATACTCGGCGTAAATGAACCTGTCGCTGCTTTCACAGGAAAAGTAGCATCCGTCATACGCCGCCGCAATGACGGCGAAGAAAAATGGGTGGTGTGCCCTGAGAGCATGTTCCCTTCAAAAGAGGAAACAGCAAGGGCGGTTGACTTTTGCGAGCGCTATTTTGATTCGGAAATAATAATGTGAATTGCACATGTCGTGCACGGCTATGCTGCGCATGGACATGATGATTCTATATGCAAAATACCCCCGACGGATAGTCGGGGGTATAGATTTTTAAAGGGCCGCACCGTAAAGAGGCGCGTGAATAATCGTTTTGCCGCGCCGGGATTTTCCTATGCTTCCTTTGTCCGAATATGGTAAAAGCCTGCCCTCATAGCGCAGCCGCTTTAGAAGCTCCTGACAACGGTTTGTTTTTCTGTGCGGCTTATAAATTTAAGTGTATATCCTCGGCTTTCAAAAAGCCTTAATTGCTTTCAGCACGGAAGGGCGGCCACTCTATTGACAAAAGCGCGGACAGCGGCCCGAAAACGCGCCTGAATATGCATACCTTTAGAGCACAGTGTTCACAATTCGGCGCTTAATAATAAAGCGCAGGCAGCAACACGCAGTAAGACGCCAAGGCGCTCCTTTGCACAAACACAGCTCAGTTCATACAGTCGAAAAGCATTCCCGGCACAGCTGCAGCCCTGCTTTGCTTAGAAAGGTACAGCTCAGACAATAATAAGTCAATTATGTCCGCCGCAGCCATGATTTTTACAGGATGCCTCATTATCGCTGTGGCAGTGGTGAGCATGGCTATGTCCATCTGTGCAGCTGTGCGAGCCGTTATTGTCATGACTGCCGTGATGACTGCAATTTGCTTCAGCGTTTTGAACCAGCGTACCTCTGAGCAGTGAGGCTGCCGCTGAATCCGCGTCTCCGGTTACGCCTGAATAAAGCTGTATGCCGGCCTCCTCAAGCGCCTGCTTGGCCCCTTGGCCTATACCGCCGCATATCAGCACATCAACGCCCATATCTTTAAGCAGCCCCGCCAGCGCGCCATGGCCTCTGCCGGCAGTATCTGCCACGTATGCCTGCGTTATTCTGCCGTCGCTTACCTCGTATATCTTAAACTGAGAAGTGTGCCCAAAATGCTGAAAAATCTCGCCGGCCTCGTAGGTACATGCTATTTTTTTCATCCTATTTACCGTCCTTTATTCTGTCGAAAATTGCGCTCAGCCAATCGCCCTCAAACGACTCTATATTCCCCGAATCGCAGAGCGCCGCGAATTTCGGGTCAATCGGGATTTGTGCCGTGGTTTTTATCGCATGCTTCTGCGCTATTTCCGTGACATGGCTCTCGCCGAATATGTTATGCCGGCTTCCGCAGTCCGGACATAAAAAGTAGCTCATGTTTTCCACAAGCCCAATTATCGGGATGTTCATCATATCCGCCATTCTCACAGCCTTTTCTACAACCATTGCCACCAGCTCCTGCGGAGATGCGACAACTACAATTCCGTCTACCGGTATGGACTGGAACACCGTGAGCGGCACGTCGCCAGTCCCCGGCGGCATGTCAACAAACATAAAGTCGATATCGCCCCATATAACGTCGGTCCAGAACTGTTTTACCGCCGTTGCGATTATGGGCCCGCGCCAAACTACGGGGTCGGTTTCGTCGGCGGTGAGCAGGTTGAGCGACATCACCTTTATGCCGGTGAGGCTGCTCACGGGATATAGGCCCATGTCGTCGGCCACTGCCCTGTCGTGTATGCCAAAAGCCTTTGGTATTGAAGGGCCGGTAATGTCGGCGTCCAAAACGGCGGATTTAGCGCCGCTGCGCCGTGCCGTCACCGCCAGCATAGACGTCACCAGCGATTTGCCTACACCGCCCTTGCCGCTCACTATCCCTATCACCTTTTTTATATTGCTCAGCCTGTGCGGCTTTTCCTTTTTAATTCCCGCGGTGCGCTCAGCGCAGTCCTCGCCGCAGGAATTGCAGTCATGGCTGCATTCGCTCATATTACTTATCCTCCATTTACTCAAATGTAACTCTTTTATGATACTTCCCTTTTTTGCACGTGTCAATCAGCTTTGCAAAAATATTGCCGTTCACCGCTTGACAAATGGCTACTGATAAAACGCCGGCACGGTCAATAAAGGTGTGCCGAATATACAAAAAATTCAAGTGCGCACACTCCGTATCCCGCGCACAAAACGTGAAATCAAGCATCAGCGTCCCCTTTCGATGATATGCACGGCTGGATAAACATCTCTCCAACCGTCTTAAGCTTTCTTGCCAAAGCTTTATCAAAATTTAGCGCTGCACCCGTGCGTTTTGCTCAGTCTTAACGGAGGGAATTTGCTTTGTACTATCTATGCGTACGGATTTGAAGCACTGCGAACAGCGTCGGCCGCCGGCTTTCAGACGCATAGATATGTGTGCACTCGCCGGGAACAGAACGGGCGCGGCTTTATTCCAAGACACGCCTCCGCCTAAGATTAAAGTATGAAGCTTAATAGCATATTTATGTCTTAGTGCAATATCGTATATACCCTGTGAATTTCAAATTAACGCCGAGAGAGCGCGCCAGGTCCGCAATCGCGCTGTCATCGCTGTCGGTCTGCCAGCTTCCGCTTATTACACTGTCAATCTTGCCAAAGCCTGCCAATACTGTATCCTCGTACAAATCCTCAAACACATCGGGGCGCTTTTCCAGCAGAACCCTTTGCGTGGACTTTGGCAGTGAAGCCAATGTCTCTCTGCTCACAAACCCCGTTGAGGTTATAAGCCTGCCGCCCGGCTTTAATACACGATACGCTTCTTTAAGTGCCTCTGCCTTGTCGCCCTCACAGTTGCCTATGCCGCCGCCGTCAGATATAATGTCGATGCAGTTATCTTTAAAGGGCATGCGGCAAAAATCGAACGCCGCATAGTATAGATTCGGCGAGCCGAGAGCCTTATCCAGAAATTTCTTCCACTCGCTTACAATCGCCGGCGAAAGGTCGCTTATTATTATCGTGGCGTCGGGATTTGCCTTGAGCACATACGGCATAAATCCGCCTCCCGGTCCGGCGCCTATTTCAAGTATAATGCCATTGCAGGAGGCAATGTTTTTTCCGACCTCGTCCATCGCCGGGTTTTCCGATTGAGCACTTTCCCAATTTCGTTTAATCCAGCCTCCGCTCCGTATCTCTCTGACCCATGCAACATTATAGCCGCGCTCCTGCTTTGGCACAAAATACGCAATATTGTCGCTGTCTGTTTTCTGCCCCGTAAGCTCAAAAAGCAGATCCCTGTCTTCAAGCATTTCGTTGATTGATACACGATACATATGCGACAGCTCCAGCAGCAAGTCGAGATCCGGGACGGCATTGCCGCACTCCCATTTTGAAACCGCCTGCGGAGTAACGCCAAGACTTTGTGCCAAATCAGCCTGTGAAAGTCCCTTGCTGCGCCTTAGTGCCGATATCCTTTTTCCAAAGCGAATTTTGTTCACTATAAACCGCTCCTCTGCTTCTGATGCTGATATTATAGCACATTTGGCACATGAAATTGAAGCGACCGGGCGTTTCATGGAGACAGCATCACACAACCGCAGGTTGTTAAACGAAACCGATGCTTTAAGTGTTATAATACTACGCCCGCGCGTTCCAAAGCTCGTGATATTTGCCGTCTTTATCCGATACAAGCTCTTCATGGCTTCCTCTTTGAACAAGCTCACCATCGCAGAAGCGGCAGGACGAAAGCCTGTGACTACTATATATGACAGTTTTCCCGCCTACAATATTAAAATAACCAATAAACTGATAGTTGTTAAATAATTCAGAATAAAAATATATTTTAAAATAAAATTTTGGGCAGAGCGACTGCGGCATTCAGGTTGGGTACGCCCGTTAAAGCAAGACGACTTTTACCGCAAGATGACAAGCAATTAAGTATGAAGACCGCATATTTTTTATAAGAAATCAAAAACACATCTGAGCAAATCGTACCCTGCTCCGACATAGCAAGAAAAGCCAAGAGATATTTGCCGTTTCAAGGTATGAATGTAAAGTAATATAAATTCTTGCGCTTATAAAATGTATGACAACCTCACGGGTATAGGTGAAAATAAAAAGCTGAGTCCAAACGCGAACTGCGTCCAGGCTCAGCCTGGTGGTGGAGACAGAGGGACTTGAACCCGCGGCCTCTGCGATGTGAACGCAGCGCTCTAACCAGCTGAGCTATGCCTCCGTAATATCAAAATGGATTGATTGTCTTTTATTATAATACTAAAAAAAGAATTTTGCAATTGCTAAATGATAATTAATGACTTTTAATTTAAAAACGAACTCGGATATTATTTCCCGCCAAAGAGCTATGTGCAGAAATTAATTTGTATATCATACAATCTGATATATCTGCTAAGTACATGCATTTCGCCCATTCCATACCCCGGCAGACAGTTATCTCAAGCTTTCTTCGGCAGAATGTTTTTTTGACGTCATATGCCGTTCCTGTATCCGCCGGTCAAACATGCGTGCTATGCCAGCACTGACATTTTGATGTCAAATACCGGCAGCACATCATAAAGACCGCTTATAAGCTTCTTATTATACTTTCGCAGCCTTCCGGCCGGTTTGGATATTGACTGAGCTTTGCCGCTGCACCTTTGCAGATTACACATTGAGTATAGCCGCAACGGCTTCCGGTGCGCACTTATTTATCTCATGCCCCGCGCCGGGAATTATACACAGCTCTGCTCTTGGAAGAAGCTCTTTTAATTTTTTTGACGCCTTTAGATTGGCGCTATCCTTTTCACCGCAGACAATACTTACCGGACACATAATTTCATTTAATTTATCGCTGAAATTCAGAGACCGCATAGAATGAGCCAATTTAATCGTGTCTTTTTTTGAAATGCCAATCTTTTCAAAGGCATTGTTCGGCATACAGCGAAATACGAGATTTTGAAAATCTATAAGTAGGCTTGGAACTTTATACTGCACCCCAATTAAAATCAATGAAGCCACTTTATCTCCATGCCGAATCGTATAGTCAAGCGCAAGCAGTGCCCCTAAAGAAAGGCCGCATATGCGAAGCGGCTCCGCCATATCGGCATACCGCTTTTCAAGGCCGGTTAATATATTAGAATAGGTGATATCGCTTTCTGATAACGAAAAGAGTTTCGGGCATTCCACATTTGAAGAGGCTTTTTCCATTATCTCTTTCCAGTCATCTGCCGTTTGCCCCAGCCCGTGTAAAATAATTGTTTTCACTTTAGAGCAGTTCCTCCTTTTTTCAGCAGAACAAATAATAAAAGCTAAGCCATAAAGAAAGCGGTACAATAGTAATCCTGTCATTTAATTAATCAAATACAGGGCCGTACAGATTTTCGGAATTAAATTAGCCAAAATATACGTTGACGGCAATTCAAGCATGGCGGCTGATACTGCGGCTTCATGCAGCAATGCTCTGCCAGCATAATAAAAGCAAAGCCGATAAACTTTTTCGTTTATTGTGACTTCTGTATTCTGACAGTCGGCCGTAAAATTTCACATCTGCTTAGCACGTTTAAGCCTTTTGAAATTTTTTGTCTGGCTTTTTTTATTCCGGCTTTGAGAGTTCTTCGGTCAGCTTTAAAATCTGCGGCGCTATCTTTTCCCTCGCCTTTTTAGTAATATGATTATACAGCGGATATGCTGCGGCCACAGCTGCAATCCCTATGACTCCTATAATCACGCCTGGGATAAACCAGCCTTCCATCCAAACCATGGTACAGCACATGCCTACTCCCAAAAGCAGACAGCCTATAATACCTATGATAACAGAGACAGCCGTGCCCTTTTTCGCGACACTACGGTCGAGACTCCGCAGCTGCCCCAGCTTATCTTCCTTTGGCTCCTGAGGCAGGTACTTCTTCCGTATGCTCTGTATTTCCTCCTGCTCCTTAGCAGAATAGGTATAGTTAAAAATCTCTCTCTTCTCTTCCATCAAAAAATCTTCCTTTCTGATAAACAGGACATCTTTATCATAATGAGCGATTATTTTTAAAGCGCTAAAATTATGTTTCCAAATTGTTATTTCGCAGCTTTTTCAGCTTTTTTGTGGATATGGCAATCATATAAACCGCCATCGTAAGTACAACGGCACAGACTACACCGCCGGAGGCAGCGAGCATAATGCGGCGGAACTCCGGATCATCGCTTCCGAACCTGGCAAGCATAGCGGTTTCCAGCGATAGCATTGAGACCAGCGCCGCCGTCAGGCTGATGACCTTGGCGGCCGACAGCAGAGGACTGCCTCGCTTTCGAAACTTTACAACATTGATTGTCGCTGTGATGGTAATATAAAAAGCATACATTGCCATTGCATATATCATAAGGCCCGGATATGAAAAGCCTCTGTCCTGGGTTACCATATATACGATAATGCCCACCAGCGCCTGATTCATCAGCAGCAGGATAATTCCGCAGGCACGGTAGCGCATAAGCTCGGCCGGTATGTCCTGCCCAACTGCCCTGCGATGAACATAGCGGACAAGCACCGCACGCATGACAGACAGCAGGGCATAGTAAAATGCGAGTGCAATAAACCACGTCGAACGGTATCGAATACCGGAAATCAGGTTCAGAGCAGCATACAAAATATTGACAATCAGTCCGCCGTGAAGCGTGATCTCCGAGCGAAAGACGGCATCTCCAAGCAAACGGTTCCCCAATGAAGTACTGCGCAGCTTCTTCACCAGCGGCAGCTTAGTCGTTTTGCTTCGTATCGCTTCAATTATGCCGGGCATCCCTGTTATAACTATAATCATAGCATAAGCCGAGAGAATATACGCTATATAAGACAGTATTGAGTGGTCGCCTATTCCGAGCATGACAAAGACAAAAGCAAAGGAGGGTACGGCAATCAAAATTGTAGGCAAGGGAGGGAGAAAGAATATTTTTTTCAAAACCACTTTAATACGTTTCATCGGGCTTCCTCCTGAGCTTTACGGTAAACGTGCTGCCCTTTCCTATCTCACTGCTGACAGAAATGTCTCCACCCATAATGTCAATGACGCGCTTCACCAATGCAAGTCCGAGCCCGTTGCCCTGTGTTGCGTGGGAGGTATCACCCTGATAAAACTTTTCAAAAATGTGCTTGCCGACCTCAGAGGAAATACCACAGCCGGTGTCCGCTATCTGTACAACGGCAAATTCTCCGTCTGATTTAAGCGAAAGCGACACCCTGCCGTGCGGCTCAGTAAATTTAACGGCATTGGAAAACAGGTTATTCCAGACTAATGAAAGCAACTCCGAATCAGCATTCACGGTCACACCGTCCTCTACGTCGGTCTCAATTTCCAGCTCCTTGTCCTCCCATGCTCCCTCAAAGGTGAGAAGGCATTCGCAGAGCTGCTCGCCTAAGTCATATTCTTCTGACTTCGGATAAATCTGTTGGTTCTCCAGCTTATTGAGCCTAAGTATATTCGTAATCAGGTTTGCAAGCCGGCGGGAAGCATCCGTAACGGCTTTAGCGTATTCCAGCCGCTTCTCTTCCGGCAGCCCCGGCTGCTGAAGCATGGTGCCGTAGTTCTGAATCACGGCCAGAGGCGTTTTCAGCTCGTGGGACACATTGGCTATAAAGTCTGTCCGCAGCGTCTCGGTACCGGAAAGCTCTTCTGCCATTTTATTGAAGTAATCCGCTATCACCCCAAAGCCATCAGCATTATCCACACCGCGAGGAGAGGAAATCCTTACAGAAAAGTCGCCTTTCATAATCTGCTCTGCCGCTTTTACGATTTTGCGCACCGGACGGTCCACCATAAACCTGCGCCTTATGCCGTCAATAACGGTACACAGAAGGCTAAGCAGGACAACATTCAAAAACGTAACCTTGGCCGCCTGCTCCACATGCTCTTGTGTAAGTTCAAGCCCCGCCGCTCTTGTCATCATATGGAGAAAAAGAGTCATGCAGCAGGTGATAACAAATGCCATAAGCATAAAAAAGATAATATACCGCCGGAGAGCAAAGAGCCACCGAATGCGTTTTCCCGATTTATCTTTTCCGCTCATTTCAGTACCGCCTTGTAGCCCAGCCCGTGGACTGTCACAATCTCAAAATCGTCGCAGTCTGAAAACTTGTCACGAAGCTTTGTCATATACACATCTACTGTGCGTGGCCCGGAAGATGAAGCGCTGTCCCAGAACTCATCCATGAGCTGAGAGCGTGTAAAGGCCTTTTTGGGATAGGACAGCAGCTTGTAAATTAAATTGAACTCCCGCACCGTCAGCGGAATTTCTTCACCGTTTAAATATGCGGTGTGCTCCTCGGCATCCAGAGTCAAGCTGCCCACCGTCAGCTTTTTGCTGGTAGCGATTTTGGCTCGCCGCAGCAGGGCCTCAATGCGCAGAAGCAGCTCATCTAAATCAATGGGCTTGACCATGTAATCGTCAATACCCGCCTTAAATCCGCGCTGCTTGGAAGCGAAATCGTCTCTGGCCGTCATGAAAAGAATCGGAATTTCCTCATTAATCTCACGAACGTTTTTGGCAAATTCAAACCCATCTATGCCCGGCATCATGATATCAGATACAATGAGGTCGAACAACGTACCGCCGTACATGGCATCATAGGCTTCATTAGCGTTCTGGCACCCCACTGTCTCATAACCGTTTTGGTTTAAATAGGAGCACACAGTCCTGTTAAGCTCTCTGTCATCTTCTGCCACTAATATTTTAAACATAAAGCTCGCCTCCCCATGCTTGTTTTATTAATTATAGCACAGAGATGTTAAAGTTTTGTTTGCGTTTCGGCATTTGTGCAAAAACAGCAAAAATTTGAGCCTTAACACACACCCTTGCACTTGGGTACAATAGCTTTGAGCTTTACTTGGAGTTATTTTCGCAACTGATACGTTTCCTGGCCTTCGAGCTCCTTTTAACATAGGCAGCTGTTTTCTCGTTTTCTGGGGTATTTTTACAGTTTTGTGTGCTGGAGTTGAATTCTGCGTTGAAAAATGGCTTGACCGCCGGAATCACAATATAGAAAATTATCATTATTTTTTGCTGAAAATTTGAGTGATATTCAATTTAACCGGCCAATGGACAAAACAAACACTGCTTTCGCTGTGTGCGATGAGACAAAAGAAAAAGCTGAGCCTGAACGCGAACACACGTCCAGACTCAGCCTGGCAAAAGGCAACAAAAAAGATATTTTGTCTTTTCACTGTAAGGACGTGAACCCATGCAAAACACAAGATTTCAAAACAAACAAAATAGGAATGTACTTTAAAATATGTTGATTTACAAGGACGAGCAAATAGACGAACAGGTTCGTAAACATTCGTTTTGACTTATTTCATTTGTAAATTTGCACTTTTCTGATTTTGAGTCCAATTGGCAAAATGAGAAGCAACTTTGAAAAGCCGCTTCAATACTGGGCTTATAACAAAACGCCATTGATATTAAAAAGCAGGGATTCAGATTTAACTTGTTTTCAAGCATCGCACGGCCACACGGGCCCGACCGCCTGGGGTGCAGGTAAAAAGCGTCAAATCCCATTCTTCGCTGATCATATCTTGAATGGCTGTAGGTTCGAGTACTTCAACAGCATCGACTTCGTAGTAAAAGCAACGCCCCTTCACGTCAGTGAAGGTCAACTGTGCCCCTGCCGCAAGATTTTTGATTGACCCGAAGTGGGTGCGGTAATTGTGCGCGGCAATCGCCAAATTGCCCGTATAAGCCGAACCGCTGTAACGGCAGGGGGAGGTCTTCAGCTTGGGATAACTCCATTCACTCATCACAGGCAGGGAAATTTCTAAAGACGGGATTTCCAAAACACCAATATAGTCGTTGCCTTCAACTTCTTCTGTCGGCATCTCCATATCCGGATTCAAAATGTAATCAGGAAGTTCTGTTTGATCTGGCAATGAATTTTCCGGCAGTTGCATGTCGTTTGACGAACCTGCTGACGTTTGTTGCTGCAGTACATTAAGGACACGGTTCGCTACTGCGCCCGCCCTGCGTTCATCATATAGGTTGTAACCAGTTAGAAAAAGGGCTGCCGCGAACAGCAATAGCCCCACTATTATGAGAATTGTTCCTGCCTTACCTTTCGTTTTCATTGTTGCCTCCATGTCTATACCGCACTATCAGTCCGATCACAATAAGCAGCAGTCCACAGCAGACAAGCATCGGCACCGGCCACCACAGCATCCCCGTTTGGGGCAACTTCGGCGGCGATTCGGAATGGCAGGTGTTCGTCATTATAAAGGCTGTTCCTTCCTGTGTAATAGCAACAGTATACCCGTCCGGCACTTCGGCTTCCGTGACCTGCCATCGGGAGCCGCCATCCAGATTCTCCCATGTATATTCCCAGTTATTTTCCTTGCTCAAGGCCACGGTATCCACAACCGTTCCATTTTCCAAAAGTTGCACGGAGATCTGCTTCGGGCGTTTGTCTTCTTTCCCGTCGTCCTTCCAAACCTTCTGCACCTTGCGTTCAACGAAAGCCGGTATGGTTTCGCTGTCAAATTTGCAGGAAACCTCCACGTCATAGAGCCATTCGTCCTTTTCTGCCAAACTGGGCAAGGATATCAGCATCGGTTCAGGCGTATAGGTCGTTCCTTCTTTTTCATAGAAATCTCCCGTTATCAAATACAAGCCCACGGTAAGCTTGGAGAAACCGACTTGGCCGTCCGCCCCGGTTTTCTTTGCCTGGAGTGGGTTTAATCCATCCCGGACGGCATAGGCGGCCAGAGTTTGAGCCAATGCTCTCCAGCCGGAACTGTCCAGATTATCCAGACTGACGGGATACCTCTGAAAATCCCCCGTCAGGGTGTAGTCCCCTGTATCGGATATGTTGGCTACGCGGTAAATATCAAATTTCACATTCGAAAAGCCGGAACCGCCATCTCCAAAATATATGCTCAAAGAGGCCTCTTTTCCAGCATCTACATTTCCACGGGCTGAAGCGGTCACGGCCATGCAGAATACGCCGATCCAAAGAGTTAGCAGCACGACAGCTGTTCGTCTCCAAAGCATCTTGGCTTTCATCCGTTTACCACCTCTTATCGCTTACTGTTTGTCTTTTTTCTTCTCCACGCTTTAAGCAGTACCGACAGCAGAAGAACCGACAGGATCGGAGTCGTAATAAGTGGAACCGCCAGTCTAGGATCGACCAGCATAGCGTCCGCCGTGATGCGGAGCGTATCTGAAATTTTCTGATTTTCAATGCGATGCCCACGCACCAAAAGGCGGTGAGAATTGACTCCGTATGGAGTACAGGTAATCAGGGTGCAAAGATCTTGGCCTTCCTCGATTCCCAGCAGGGATATATCGTCCGGTTCCACAATGTGGATCTGATCGACCTCATAGGTCAGTGTTTCATCCAGCACCCGCAGGACAAAGATATCTCCCTCGACCAGCTGGTCCAGGTCCGTGAACAGCTTGGCGGAAGGCAGCCCACGATGCCCGGATATCACGCAATGGGTACTTGACCCGCCCGTCGGCAGGGAAGAACCTTCAATATGCCCGATGGCGACCTGCAGAACTTCGTCGTCAGTCCCGTGATAAATCGGCAGGGTAACGTTGATGCTTGGAACTTCGACATAGCCAATGATGCCGCGCCCGGATATGTCCAGCAACTTTTCATAAGCCGCTTTTTCGTCCTCGTCGGGCTGGAAACGGTTTTGTTTATTTATCAGGGAGGCATTGTAAGCCTTCGCTTCCTTCCACCAGCGTTCATAGGCGGTATCATCCAGTTCTGTTACGGCTTCCATATAGGTGGCGATGACTCGGGACTGGTGCAGGGAGTTCCAGTAATCGCTGACAAACGGATACAGGAGTAAGGACAGCCCTGCTAGAAGCACGACGATTAAGAGAATGACAACAATTCTATTCTTCTTAGCAGTTTTTTTCATGCAGGGCTCTCCTCACCGCTGCGGCGCCGGGAGTAAGTCCCCTCCCGGCCGCAACAGTATGTAAAATGCGAATTACTCTTTACTTTCCGCTCTCATGCGAAGCCGGACAATCAGCAGGACGCCTGCGCCGATAACCAGCACGCCGCCCAGCACAAAGAAGATGGTCGTGCCAATGCCGCCGGTTTCGGGAAGGGTGGTTCCCTGGTTGTTAGCGACAGTAACATTCACAATACCAGTGGTGGTATCGCCATCTTCGGCTGCACCTTGGTCAACAGAGATTGTCAGGGCAGTAAGTGCGGTGTTGGCAGCGCCGTTCCAGTTTTGGCCGTTGGCGGTGGTAGCAGCGATATCAATCCTCACATCGTTTTCCAGAAGATTGTATCCAACAGGAGCCTTGATCTCCAAAAGATGAAGCGTGCCGTCGTCCAGACCGGATACGCCAAAGATGCCATCCGCAGTGGAAGTTATGATAACATTCGTAGCAGTATCTAATTCTTCCCATGCTTCATAGGGGATTTCGTCGTAGTTCGCGTGAGTATACCCCTCTGGCAGATTGACCCATCCAACCAGTTTGCCGTTTTCGATATGGGCGACCCGGGTATGCCCGCCGTTGAACAGCACGAACTCAGCGCCCTCCAGCTTGGTGCCCACATCCTCACCGTCCACCTTGGTACCGTCCAGCTGATAGGTGAAGACGATGACGGTGTCCTCAGGAGTGCGTCCCAGTCCATCCCCGTTGGGGTTGTTGGAGAATTCCAGGTACACAGCGTTGGAATTACCGTCCAAGCCGATTTCAGCATTGGTATTGAGTGTGGCATCATAAGTGACGATGACGTAATGACGGTTCCCTTCGTCTATGTAAGGGGCGGTTTTCAAATCATCGAAGGCAATTGAGAAGGTTCCTCCGCCATTCTCACCGACATTTTGGATATTGAGGGTATAATCCTCACCCGGAGTCAACGGTATATAATCGCGCACTTCATCATCTTTATCAACCGCGATATATACCTTGATGGTATCGGCCTGCAAGGTCAGGCCGTTGGACAGAGTATCCGTAAAGATATATTCATAAGTATCATAAGCAGACATATCGGGGATGGCGCCGATGAGCTTAAAGGGCACGGAGTCGCCGATATCCCAATCGGCTATATCGTTGTAGGTATAGCCGTATCCGTCATCCAGATGATAGTCCTCTTCCGAAACTTTTTTCTCCACGGTGGGGATATCGCTGTCCTTGGGATCCATTGCGACGTTGCCCAGCACCTGGACGATATATTCGGTAGCGCTATCGGCGTCGTCCTCCAAGCTGCCGTCCTGATCTTTCACCAGGTAATAACCGGCGTCGAGGTTCCCAATTACATAATTTCCCTCCACGGGTTCAGTAGCGGTTCCTGCAACAGTCGCAAGATACTCCGCAGCGATTTCCGCAAAGGCTGCTGCGTCAGTGGCGGTAGCGTTCTCCACACCGAGGACCCCGGCCACGTCAGCAGCGGTTTCGCACGCGCCGTACTTTTCCGCATCGGCTTCTTTCAGCGCCGCCAACAGCGCAGCACCGTTCACGCCATTGCCCCAGGTGATATTCGAGAGGATGGGGCCGGCGGTTGCTCCGTCGGTAGGATCATCGCTGGACACATCGCCGGCAAAAATCTGATATGCTTCATAGGTGTGGCCGGCCTTGTCGTTCTGGATAGTGATGGAATACTCGCCGGCAGCCAGAGCCGGGACGGACAGTATTGCTGCCATTGCCAGTGACAGCAGAATTGCTGCCAATTTCTTCATTTTTTTCATTTCCTTGTCTCTCCTTTTATTTTGTCAGAAAGTATGCAGTTTATTCCAGAAATCATCGAGGAGTAAGCATCACAAAAGCAGTCCCCCCTTCGGCGTCTGTGCCGCAAATATATATACCACGCCGGACGCTACGATAAAGAAGAGTCCCGCAGCTATAAAGAAAGTTGGTCCGATCCCGCCGGTCTCCGGCAGGACATAGCTGGAGTATCTGGTGTTGGTGACGGTAACATTACCCCCGGCCACGCCGGCAGCTTCATTTCCGCCCTCCGGGTAAGTATAGGTAGTCTCCCAGCCTTCCACAGGTTCCTCCACTACGGTATAGGTGACGGTCTGGCCGTCAATCTCCTTTGGCAGCCCTTCCCAACCGTAATACCAGTTGTTGTCTGCGCTGAGGGCGACGGGGTTGGTGACCCCTTCCGCTGTGTAGCGGGTCGCCACGCCGTTCACGTGCTGGTACAGAGTAACGGTAACACCATCTGGGAGGTTCTCCGTCAGCACGTTGCCGTCCTGCTCCTGCCATCGCTTGGTGACGAAGATGGATGTGGTGGTAGGCTTGTTACCGATGTACTCGGTGGCGTTCTCACCAAATCCGATGAACACCACACTGTCCGGATCCACGCTGGACTGTTCCCAGATATCGCTCATAGCGGCAATGGTACTCTCCCTGGTGGCGTTCTGTTCCATCCATACATAGTACCGCGGGGTGATGTCCAGCTGATAGCCCGGCAGGGTCTCATGCTCCGTCAGGCGATAGAGGGTGTTGTAGTGGGTGCTTTCGCCCTCTTCGTCGCCCAGAAAGTTCAGGATAATGGCCCCCGTCACGCCGTCGCCGCCGGTGACAAAATAGTCGTCTCTGCCTGCCGCCGTAATGGATGTCTGCCTCCATGCATATCCTCCATCCGCCTGCTCAAATCGAGCCAGCTCGAAGAGCACACCGTTCAGCAGGTTGGCTTGGTTGTCGCCGCCGTATTTGAAAATGGTCAGGGTGGCCTTGTTGGCGGTGGCCTGGGAGTGCTCCTCATCAATGGTGATGCTGGAACCGGAACTGGTACCTGTCTGGCCGTTTAGGCTGGCATGGTTGTAGACATTCATACTGCCGGCGGCGTAATCCCGGTTCACATCGTACTCGTAGACTACCACGCAGGCCACCTGATCCGGCAGGGTAAAAGTAATGGTGCAGGCATCCGGTTCATAATTCACTTCGTAACGAGTGATCTCCATAGGGGCGCCCGTGAAATAACCGTCCACGTTGTCGGGATCATAGTAATACACCCCCACAGTCTCGGGCCTGAACTGGGCACTCACCCCCTCCGGGACTGTTAACACATCCTTCAGCAGGAGTTGGCCGTTTTTCGGATCCAAGTCAAGCCCCTGTGGGTTGACAATGATGCCGTAGCGCAGACGGTTGGTAATATTGCCATTTTCGTCCTCCACCTGCAGACCGCTCTTTTGCAGTACCGACTTGGTACGAGTGACGGTGGTATTGGTAGAGTCTTCCAAGCCATCCCACTCTACGGTGTTTTCATAGTTTTTGCTGACGTCTCCCGTCAGCTCCGGATCGTCCGCCACCGACACGGTATAGTAGATACCCAGGGGGACGCCTACCAAATCGTCGTTGCCGCCCCGGCTGACGGTGAAGGTCACCCGGGTGCGCCCGTCGGGAAGAGGCTCTTCCGTATGGCGGATCACCATCGGATCCTGGGTCTCGCCGACCCATAGGCTGGTCTGGTCGTCACCCATGATATGCTCCGCCAGATACACGCTATTTTTCACGATTGTCATCCCGGCTGGCAGAGTATCCACAATGGTCTCCGTGTTATCCGAAATGCCGGTCAGCAGAATTCGGTAGTAGATCCGGTCATGAGTCTGACCGGTGTTGATGTGAACCGGTTCGCTGGTATAGGAGCTGGTGTCAGCGGTGCCATCGCCGTTTTCCACCGGTCCGGTGGCGCTGACCTGTTTGGACAGGGCATCCTGGAGGGAGGCGCCCGCCCAGGCCATAGCGCTGTCACCCTGGATCTTGCCGATGTTGGCCGCCCGTACCATGCCGCTGAGGCTGCCTAGCTTATCGGTGTCCACATGGGTCCGGTAGGCAATGTCAATGGGTGCAAAACCTTCTCCTTGCAACTTCATACCCGTCTCTGCGCTGTTATGAAATACAATTAGAAATACACCAATAGGCTCATTGGAATCGACTACGCCGGTTGCATACTGTCCCGCAAGCAGTGGATCGCTGCCCTTGACGCGTTTCCACAGATCTGCTGTGTCGTTTATAAGATTCCAAAGATTTGTGTCTTTGTACAGGTTCTCATAGAACCAATAATTTATCGTCCCATAGGCATCCTCCAGGGCGTCGTTCAACTCTTTCCGGGTGATCACATAGATGGTGTAATCCTGGCTATAGTTCAAAGGCGTATTCCCGCAGGACACGGACAGTGACTGCTCCAGCGTGCTTGCTGTGATGTAGTGACTGCCCAGCGTGACGCTTCCATCATATCGAGCCACATCCGCCAGAATATCCATGTAGGTCAGGTTGTCGGCGTTGGTGATGGTATTGGGATATTGAATCTGGGAGTGCCAAGTCAGAGGGTCCAGGCCGTTGGGCGCGTCGCCCACCAACGTTTTGATTACGTTGTATTCGCCGGGTATACCCACATCCACGATGGCTCCCGCCTCGTAGTCATTGCTGTGCGCCGTGTTTTCCACCCGGATCTGTGATCCCTCCGGCGCATCCGCCGGCAGTTCCGTCTCATAGGTGATGGTACAGTAATCACCCTGTCCCACAAGCTCCGTCCGGATGGTATACGGGAATTTCAACTGGACATCCGGGTATTTGTCCACGCTGCCATCCAGATGGAGCACTTCGATATAGGCGGTGATAGAATCCAAATTTACCGGATGCCTGACGCCCTGCGCATCATACCAAACCAGCTCATCATTCAGCTGGATGGGCTGACCGTCGTGGTTATACATAGTGACAGTCCAGGTGATCTTCCGGGTGTTTTCGTCATATTCCCCCTTTTTGTCCACTCTGGCCGGAGAGACCGTCACGCTGGCCGAGGTCTGGGCCTCTTTGCTCTCATCCTTGGCCGTCACGGTGTTCTGGATGATCAGCTCTCCGTTGTCCGCGGCGGTGCCCAAATCCGGAACGGCGGCGTAGTTTATTTCATAGCGTTCCCCAGGGCCTAACGCAGGCAGATCGGGCAAGGTAAAAGAGGCAGGGGTATTTCCCTGGGCTGGTGTGACCTGCGGAGTTACATCAAGCTGCATTGACTGCGATCCATCGGCGCTATACCGCTTGACCGTGAAAGGATAAGATCCCGGCCCTGGGCGCGAGAAATCCATGTCATAGTCGATGTTGGCCGTCTGGAATACATCGCGGATATCAACAGGCCCGTCTGTCCCCTCCGTGGTGGAAACCGTGATGGTATAGCCGATGGCTTGGACGCTGCTCTCGTACCAGCCCGTCTTTTTCACTGACAGGTCGGTGACTTCCTCCTTGGGCACTACCGTGATGACGCCGCCGTCAAAGCCGAAATCGATTTCCTCTCCCTCTTCACTGCCCATGGCGGTGATGGTACCCTGAAAGCCTATCGTACCAGTGAAGGTCTCGCCGCCCTGAGCAAAGTCCGTATTGAACTCAATGGTAATAAGGCCATCCTCGCTGATAGTGTATATACCCACCTGGGTTTCTCCGTTCATTACGGCTCCGGTGGATGCTTCGCTCAAGCCGATTCCCGCAGGAAGCTGGTAGTGGATAGTCCGTGAATTCTCATGCACCACTCCCGGAGGAATGGTGTAGGTAAGGTTCACACGGACGCTGTCGCCGCTGGAAACGGTGGCGTCAGCGACGGGTACCCACTGATCGCCCTGAAGCACCTCAATCGTGAGGGTTGTAATATGCTCTGTAAAGTCTATGCTGCCCGTCGGTTCTTCTGCTTGTGGTGCAGCCATGAGATTTGACACCATGCTGGAGAAGGCGGTGAACAAATTTTCCTGTGGCGGCTCATAGCCAGGCTTGTATGCGGCAGCCCAGCTGATTGGTTCCTTCGTCTGATCTGGAGATTTTTCCATGGTAATGGCCGGCAGTATCATGGCGGCCGTCGTCACGATGACCGCTATGACTGCCAGCAGAGCCGTTATCTTGTGCCAGCGTTTGCGCTGCTTGCGCTCCCGAATATATTCTGAAATTTTCTTTTTTTCATCATTAGATTTCACGGAAAGCCTCCTTTCCGGATATTTATGTGATCGTCCCCAATTCATTCAACGGCCAGATTCGGAAGAATAGCTTGCCAACGATCTGTTCCTCCGATACACAGCCCACAGCGCTATTTCTTGAATCGCTGGAGACACTGCGGCGATCTCCCATAACGAAGTACCGTCCATCCGGCACCTGGTAGGGAAGTTCGATATCGCATTCGCCCAGCGCCTTTTCCTCCAGATACGGTTCGTCAAGAGGTTCGCCGTCAATGCTCACATGGCCCTGTCCGTCGATGTCCACCCATTCGCCGGGCAGACCGATCACGCGCTTTACCAGAATTTTGTTGTTGTAATAAAAGGCGATGATATCCCCGCGTTCATAGGAGCCGTTCCGAACGGCGGCGACAATGTTCCCATCGGTTAGGGTCGGCGTCATGGAAGAACCGTAAATTCGTAGGATGGGAAGCAATAGGTTGGACACCAGCACGGCGGCTGCCGTCACAACAAGCAGTACAGATACGGTGCTGCGCAGCATCCGCCTATACCGTCTTCGGTATATTTCCCGTTTTAGCTCCGCCTCCAGCTGCTGGATAGTGGGTGGGGAGGTGTTTGTTTTTCGTTTCATACCGCCCCCATTTAAGCCTGAGGAATCGGGAGGCTGGCATTCAGTAATTTTTTCAGCTCCTGATGGTTTTCGTAAAATTCCTGCAGGCGCGTGGAAACCTCGGTCCAGTAGGCTTCCGACCGCTTTTTGGCGTCCGCCTCCATCGCTACACACTTTTGCCGGCAGGCTGTTTCCATTTCCTCGCATTTCGCTATCGTCTCCCGGAGCAGCCTGTCAGCTTCGGACCGGCTATCCGCATCCCGCTGGGCGCAGATGGATGCCTGCCGGTCGTTTAGGCTGCGGATATTATCTATATACTGCTGGCTGGCGGCCTGGGCAGCTTCAAATATCCCGTTGATTTGAAGAGCTGCAACCGCAATCGAACCCGCTTCATTAATCGCGATTTCTCGGTTGTGCAAGGATTTTCTGACCTCATCCAGTTCATTTTTGAGGCTCTCTACTTCTTTTTCATGCTCGGATTTCAGAAATTCCATCTCTTTTCCCTGCTCGATCAGCATTTCCAGCAATTCTTTTCTGCCCAGTCCGCGAAGTTCTTGTTCCGTCATATGTTGACCTCCTCTCTTGCCCCTCTCACGGGGAATAGCCATTCACTGGTTGTCTTCGAATTATTGTCCTACTGTTCCAGTAGTATCTGATCGGTTGTCGGCGCAATGTAAGCAAAATCCGAAATTCTTCAACTGACAGATCCAACCCAGCCTCCCGAAACAACTGCAGGGCCTTTTCCATATAGACCTTTTCTTCCAGGTAAGGATAGGCAAGCGCCAGCTGCTCCATGCCGCGCTGCAGGGTTTGGTTGGTGTCCAGCATATGATTAAATTTGGCGGCTTCTTCGAAGCCAAGTGACTTCGCCCGCTTTTTACGAAAAACCGTCTTCATTACAAATCCCCACCTCTTTTCCTGCTTTCTCCATGATAAAAGAAAAACGCAGAAAAAGTTCATCTCTTGCGTGAGATGTCGCTTTTTCTGCGTGAAATGTAGTTTTCCTTGGAATATTACAGCACAAACGCTTCAAAATGCATATCGCATATACGCTTCTTTGAGCTTTGGGTAAATATTGCGCGAAACGGGAACGCGCTGTCCGCCGGCCATCACGAGTTCTGTTGGCGTCAGGCCGTCTACATAGTCCAGATTGACAATATAGGCTCTGTGCGGGATAAAAAAGCAGGAGTATTCCTGCAGCTGTTCATACAGCGACGACAACGTGACGGAAGTTTCTACCGCCGTCCCGTCGGAAAGGATACAGACACGGCTGTGATTGAAGCTTTCCACCATGACGATCTCCCGGATATGCATCCTGCGGATCCCTTCCTTGGTTTTCAGCAGGATAGCGGGATTTTCTTTCGGAGCAAGATTCTGAATACAGTTCAGCATTTCCTGCTCAAAATCAATTTTCTGCACGGGCTTTATCAAATAGCCGGAAGCTTTCACGCCGAAAGCTTCTACCGCATATTCCCGCGATGTGGTCAAAAACAGGAGCTCCGCCGTTTCTCCGCGTTCCCGTACCTTCTGGGCAACGTCTATACCGTTCAGGTGGGGCATGATGATATCCAGAAGGTATACATCATATCCGCCGCCCTCACGGATCGCCTGCAGAAGGTCAAAGGGGGAGGAAAACACATCTGTTTTCAGCGGAAATTCCGGATGCTTTTCCCCAAACCATGCGGCATATGCCTGCAGCGTCTGTATGTCTTCACTCCTGTCATCGCAAATTCCGATTCGTATCAAGGATTTCACCTCACCATTTTACAGGGGATTCAGCCGATACAGGACGACTGCAGCAAAATCGCCTGCAATAGATCCGTTGGGATGACGAATTCCGGCCGCCCCATGCTGCCCGGAGCCACCTCGTATTCATCAAACACAATCACCAGTTGATCATCATCGCCTATATAGAAATTTTGATCGGCCTGGATTTCTTTGAAGCACTCATCCTCAGACCAGATGCCCCCGGGGATGAAATAATCCGCCTCGCCGTTTTCCACCTGCTCGGTCATCTGCCGCAGGATATCCTGGCTGATGATGCCGATATAGTCGCTGTCCGGCTGGAACAGGCTTTCGAGATCCAGTATATCGCCCGTCTGCTTGTCCAGTGTTATGTAACGGCTATACTGACTGGAACCGCCGACGTTGATGGTGGTTTCAAAGCAGACGGTAAACAGCCGGTCGTCGTTGCGGACAACCTGATAATCCGTATCCATGGCGACGTATCCGTTATATTTCCGGGCGACATACCACAGGAAATTTTCCCGCATTTTTTCGATGTAGCTTTCGATCTGCTGGTTCATATCCTCTATCCCGTCTGTGATATTCGCAGGCGGCGTAGGAGTATCGGGTTCAGAGGGTTCTGTTGACAGGTTTGGCTGTGACGAAACAGGCGGTGAAGAGGTATCGGGCTTGGATGGTTCCGTTGAAGAGGCCGTCGACGGTTCAAGCGGCCGTGTTGTCTGTGATTCCGTCTGTGATTCCTCGGACGAATTTTCCGAAGATGTTGTTGACGCGCTGGAAGAAGCGGATTGGGTAGTCAAACTGTCGGTTTCCTGAGAAGCCGTGCAGGATGACGAGGTGGTTGTAGAATGGCTTGCCGTGCTGTCCGTCCCGTCCGGCAGGGGGGCCTCCGGCGTTTTTTCATAAGCTCCCTCATCTATCTCCATTATGGGATAAACGGCGTTAAAGGAAGTATCTCCCCACGAATAGCCACGAGAGCGCAGATCGACAAACTGCACCAGACTTCCCAACACGGGAATATCTGCCAAACTTTGCGCCATAACTGGCATGCTGTTGATGGCAAGGAAAAATACCAGCAGGGAAAGAAGCGTTGAAGAAGTCACGACTTTGGGGATATTCCACACCTTCTTCCGGGGAACAATCACAGGGGAAGAAGTGGTCGGCTTGTGACCGGCAAATAAGACGGCTTTGAACTGAAATTCGCCTTCTGTGCAGGAGCAGGCAAATACCCCGGTATACTTGCGGGTGATGGCGTCGATGCTTTTCAGACCGATGCCATGACCCTTCCGTTCCGGAACAATGGGGAAACCGTCGGTGTCAAACGATACCGATTCCATACAAGGATTGTACACGGCGGCAGTCAGCTTGCGGTTGTCCACCAACTCCGTCTGGATCCGTATATAGCGGTTTTCTTCTTTCTCTATTTTCAGACAGGCGTTTACCGCGTTTTCCACCGCGTTGGCCAGCACCACGCAAACATCCATCTCATCGAACGGAATCTCGCTTGGCAGCTGAACGTTTGCCGTCACACGGCAATGTGCTTCTTTTGCCTGCCCGATGCAGGCGGACAGCACCGCATTCACGGTCGGATTTTCACAATACTGTTCCTTTTCGGTTTCGGTGAGCCGCCCGTTCAGGCTGCTGATATACTGCACCACGCTTTCCACGCTGCTTTGTTCGGCCAGTTTCTCCAACACCAGAAGATGATGCCGCATATCGTGGCGGTATATCCGGCCCATTTCCATCTTTTTGCATACGTCTTCATACTCGCGGCGCTGTATTTCCATTTGCTGTGTAACCGTTTTTTCAGATTCTTCCAGGCGGGAAATGGCCGAGACGGAGACCAGCAGCCGGACAATCACCAGAAATATCGAACAGGCGGTCAGAAGCAGGAGGAGCAAAAGTGTTTTGTCGGTTGTGCTACTGCTGACATAAGAAAGCAGCAGCACAATCATCAGGACCAGGAAACTCATCAACATCCAATTGGTCTTATTCTTCAAAACATATACCTGAAACGGCCTGCACAGGAACCGAAACACGAGAAACAGCACTCCGCCCGACAGCAGAAGCAGACAGGCCGTTATGAGCAAATTGCAGCCCCAGCCGGGCAGGCCGGTGAGTCTCCCGAGAGACTGCACGAGGAGTTTCCCCGCCGTCTTCATCAGGAAACATACGATGATGCCGACCGTCCAGCCGGCAATGGTCTGAAAAAATCCCGAACGCGAAAGAATATGTAAGCAAATAATCGACGGAAGGTAGGCGGTGAGCGGCAGCATCGTTAACACCAGCATGGTATCTTGCCCGGACATAAGCAAACCGGCCTGCAGCAGAACAATGCCCAGAATCGCACCCCCACCGATCAAAAGACTGGCTTTCTTGGAAAAGCGAGGTTTCAGCAAACAGCCGCAAATCAATAGATAGGTAAGAAAAATGATGCCTTCCCACAAAAACTTCTCCAAATTTCCCCCGAACAGCATATCACTCTTTCCTTCCTGTATATCTTGGACAAAATGTCAACCATTGTTTATCAAGTGAGTCACAAAACCATTTTTATTTTAGAGTATTACAATATAATAATAATTATATCATAAAAGTATTCAGTTTGGCAAATTCCGAAACCTGCGTTTTTTGTTCAGCTTTATAGAAATATGAAGCGGGAAAATGCTAATCATGTCAGCCTGTGGAGGAAAAAGAACATGCACCAGCTTTTGTAACCAAAAGCGGTAAGCCGCTAATATAAATATTGTTGTACAGAGACTGGATAACGCCGCTGCCTGATTTTGTCTTTCTGGATATTTCCTGTCGGATTGATTTCAGCACCTTTTCCAGCCGTTTGATTTTCTTGTCGATCACTATAGCGTTGTTCGGGACAGCGGCAAACCTTTTATCAAAGATCTCCAGCATATTTTCAGACTGGAAAAACTCTAACTGCTACGCCTTGGACGCGCTACTTCGCCGTTATCTCGGCGGTTTTTTATTTCATTGGTTGCAGGCATAAGTCTATTCCTTTCACTCGATTTCAAAGGTAGTATGACTTTTCCTGAGAAGATTGAACGCCTGAAATTCTGATAGCCTTTTTCGGAATAAATAAGGTGTATCAGGTGATAAAAGAGGGGAAAACGCATCGCCCACAACCTCTTTTCAGCAAGCGAAAAAGGCACGAAAAGCCTTGGTAAATCAAGGCTTTATGTGCTTTTTTCTGCGGCTTGCACCGCAAGACATTTGGTGCGAGTGATGGGACTTGGGTGTCGCTCTAAGCAGTCACTTTCAGTAACCCTCCCAGCGGATGATATTATTTTACTGGTCTTCATATTCCAAGAGCAATTTAGTGGGTTCGCACCCACCTGCTCTCCCCGTAAAAAACAACACCACTCACAAGTAGCGGTGTTGTTTTATATCAGCAGGTAGCAAAAGAAATGCCTGCGAAAAGTTTTGAAATAGACTCGAACCCGCAAAAAGTTGGTAGCGACAGGAACCCGTTGCGAGGGCGTTTTGGGCCGAGCAGGTGAGCCGAGCGAGACTTTTTGCGGAAGAGGAGGAACAATAGAGCGGGTGACTGATTTTTTATAAAATAAAAAATCAGAACGAGCGAACCTCGTTCCGGCGAGTGGGGCAAGCGACAACAAAAAAGATATTTTGTCTTTTCACTGTATGGATATGAACTCGTGTGAATTCTTTGGGTTATTAAAGGCAAAATTAACGCCGCGGGTACAGTGGTAAAATAAAAAACGAGCCTGGGAAGCGTTGACAAAAAAGATACCCGCCTGCAAAAGTAAAAAATGAGAATTACAGATTCAGAACAGACCGATTTTCAAATTGGAATTTAACTATCTAATCCTCAAAAACCATTGATTTTTCAAGGCTTCACGCCTGTTTTTCATTCAAACCTTATCTGTTTGCCCTTGTTTTTGCCCTTACGAGCCGAAACAAGGGCAACTT
>CALYBL010000035.1 GCA_944412495.1 uncultured Clostridia bacterium
ATCTGGTTGTTGGCAAATTCCGGTTGTATTTCGGATGAGCAGTCCATTATTGCAATAAAAAAGGTATTTGAGCTTGAAAAAATTGCGTATGACAACACCATCACGCCGGATGATTGGGGTGCGGCAAAGCTGCAATTGGATATTGCGAAACTATATGTAAGACTCGGTAATATTTCAGAGGCTGTTGAACATCTAAAAATCGGAGCAACAGCAGCCAAAGCGTTTGACAAACGCCCTGAAGAGCAATTCTTTTCCAGTATATTACTCGGCAATATGACTGAAAAGAAAATTGATTTTGAAACATCAGACACAAGAACACTTTGCGAGATTATGCGCGATAAATGGCTGTCATCTCCGGAGTTTGATCAACTTCGCAATACGGATGAATTCCAAGAAATCGTAAACATTCTGTGCTGATCCACAAGAGTTCAACTCCCACCTCCGAAAAGCCAAAAAAATCTTTTTCATGTGACTTAGACACCAGGCTGAGTCTGGACGCATGTTCGCGTTTGGACTCAGCTTTTTATTTTACTCCATCACCCGCGGAGCTGAATATTTCTTTAATAACCTAAAGGATTCACACGGTTCACATCCATACATAAAAACCGCCAAAATATCTTTTTGCTGAATATTGCCGGTCGAAAGCCTTAATATGCAAATTTGTGCCGAGTCTTTTTTATCCGTAAAGAACTACCCGCCATAAATAACTGAATAGATACTTTTTGACTCCATACATGCAATTTTTGATTATGT
Organism: uncultured Clostridia bacterium; assembly: GCA_944412495.1. GTDB lineage: Bacteria > Bacillota > Clostridia > Oscillospirales > Acutalibacteraceae > Timburyella. The sequence goes on from CALYBL010000035.1 coordinate 754, forward strand.
CAACTTGCTTGCTTTTCTAAAAACAATATATTTTAGTGCCGCCGGCGAAGAATGCATATGCCAAAATACCGACATCGTTCTTGCCATACAGTGTACATAGAGCAATGTTTGCTATGTGAAACACATTAGAGGCTGTGTACGAGCAAAACAAAGCATTTGTATATTTAATATATAAAATTGAATTTTTCGATTTTATCAAATGCTTTTTTGATAAAATATATTTACAATTAAGCAATTTACATGTATAATAAATACTAATAAATTGCAAATTTAAAGAATAATATCAAAAAATATGAAGATTTTTGTTGTTATACTGTGCTAATGCCTGCAGCTTAAATACAGATGCAGTATATTTCTCTTGCCACGCAGCGGCTGGCGTAAGACTGCTTGCATATTAAAGCCGCAAAAAGACATTCGAATCTAAATGCATAATAAGAAATATATATTTCAGTTTTTGTATTTAATAATGCTGCAATTTATATTATGTTAATTTAATGTTTTGAAAGGAGATAGTATTATGAAACGAATAATATCATTCGTACTGCTGACAGCACTTATGCTGGCCGTGACGTCATGTGGCGAAGGCCAGCTACAGGAATCGAAGGAAACAAAAGCTGTAGAGCCCTTTGATTTTAACTTGACCCTTAACGAAAGAGTCGGCCTTGATGAAGGCTTTGATATGAAATATCTCCCTGATGTCGGATTTACGGAATATACAAGGGAATTTGCAAGGGATCTGTTTGAAACTTTATTTTATTCAGAGGACGGATACTATATTTATAATCATATAGACTATCCGAGAGATGCAAATACCAAAGACGAGCTTGAGGCTTCGCTCAAGGACGGCAGTATAGATATTGCGTATATTGAGATGACAAAGAACGAGCAGACATTTGACGAAGGCCTTGATTATACGCTGATAGGGTTATATCCGATAATGTTTATAACAGCTGCCGAGAATCCTGTAAGCAGTATACCAGGCGATAAGCTGGAGGATTTATTTATAAACAGAGAGATAGATAACTGGTCAAAGCTTGGCGGGAATTACGGGAAAATACATTTCATTCGCAGTACAAAAGGACATAATTCCTATGATACTGTTAAACGGGTTCTGTTTCCGGAACAGGATATGCATATAACTCTTGAGGACGGATATGACCTTTACCCGGACTGCCCCGAAGAGGCTGTGAGCATAAGCATGACTTACGATTACAATGAAAGAAGCAACTACACGCTGGTAGCGGTAAATCCGTACAGCGTATTCGGTTCGATGACCATAACCTTTGATTTTGATGGCTGGAGCTATAAGCCTGTTTATATAGACGGGATAAAGCCGACGTATGATTCTGTCAAGAACGGGGAATATCCGTATACATTGTATACCTATGCGGTGACCCGTAAGGGAGAAAATGACGACAACATAAAATACCTGCTCGACTGGCTTGCGGAGGAAGGCATATCTGATGACGGCACAGTCGGCGATATATACTCAACGTCTGTGAAATCGTCCATAGGCTTTAACCACGTAACAATGGATCTCCTCGGTGCGACGCGAGAGGGAATGGCAAAGATACTCACCAACTATCGTCCGGGAGCCGACCTTGGAACGCATATATTACCATATGATGAAACAAAAGACAGCATTTATCATGAATGGCTGTCATTGGTCGAGTAGTAATATAGAATAAAATCGCCGGCATGCCTTGTGGCGTGCCGGCAGATTTTCTGGTATAAAAGACTAAAGCCATCTATCCTGCAGAGGTGTTGTATAATACTTTTTAAAGCGGACGATCACTCTTTGAATATGCCTGTGTGCTCACTCACTGACGATATGTATTTTGATTAATGGATTTGTCTGATTTAAGGCATTAAACGTATCAGGTCTGAAATAATATATGGCCCTGCAATAAGAAGCTTAGAAATATGGCAATCACGCTGAACATAGCTGCAGCTTACATGCATATTTTTATGATGGTTTATTGCAGCTTTCTTGGATAAGGCTTCATTACATCGGTGAGCTCAAGCATATAGTCTATGCTTGTATTGTGAAACTTTGCGAGGACAATCAATGCTTCGGCGGGAATTCCACGCACACCAAGTTCATATCTTGAATATGCTACCTGAGTGCAGTTGAGAATTTTAGCAATATCCCTCTGCAGAAGATCTCTGTCCTCGCGGAGATTCCGTATACGTTCATACATAAGAGCATTCCTCCCTTTAAGCTAAGGCAGGAACATTTTAGTGCAAACAGATATGCAGTATTGCCTTATATACCGAATTGGTTTATAAATGCAGTATTGACCTACATATTGAATTGGTTTATAATGGTGTAGAATTTTGTAAAATCAACGAAACGAAGCCTTTTTGTATTGATAATAAAAAGGATTTTTAATGCCTTTTTTAAGTCAAATTAATAGCCTTATAATAAACGCGGTATTTTAAGAGAAACTATGACTGTTAATATGCAGATTCAGGCTAAGCTTCAAAATATTAAAATAAAGTAGGAAAAATAGATGATAAAAGGCCGGCAGCAGAGAATAATTGTATATTTATCCTTGACTTTGTTTGTCTTTCTGCTCATGTTTTTCTGTACAAAGTCATCGCCGTTGTATATAATGAATGACTGGCCTGACGCAAACGCTTACTTTACAATGGGCAAGGGCTTGGTAAACGGCGCAGTGCCGTATAAGGATTTGTTTGACCATAAGGGGCCGCTGCTGTATTTCCTTTACGCAATAGGCTATATTATTGACAATACCGGGTTTTTCGGCATTTTTATTATTCAGATTATTTCAATGTCTCTGGTCGTTATTTTTTCCTTTAAGACAGCGGAATTATACACAAAGAACAGTAAAAGTGCGGCGCTGATAGCTATCTTAGTTCCAGTCATGATGCTGGCGGAAAGGATATATACAAATGGCACCGATTATGGCGGAGGCAGTCCCGATGAATCTGCCGCTCCGCTTATTGTTATGTCCCTGTATTTTGTAATAAGGCTGTTTAAGGATAAGAAAGATATCAGCGGCGGCAGCTTGGAAATGTTTGCTGTCGGAGTATTAGGCGGGCTTATTGTCCTGCTTAAGTTTAATCTTTTTGCTTTTACTGTCGGGCTTATGGCTCCGATATTTATTTATTTAGCCTTTAAACAGTTTAAAGTTTTTCTGAAATTTGTAGGCTTTATTGCATTGGGCTTTATTATACCGTTTATACCTTATTTATTATATGCGGCATTTACTGATAGCTTTAAGGATTTCATAGATGTTTACATTAAGTTTAATATGACCTATGCCTCAACAGAGGATACAAACCTGCTGTATTCACTGTGCCTTGGAATTAAAAACGGTATATCAATAATAATAAACGACTATCTTGTGTACTTTATCATTATCGCCTTTGGGCTGCTATATTTCATTTACAGCAACCGTCAGAATGCAGTTTTAAATATTTCTATATTTTTAAGCTTCGCACTCATGCTTATATCCATAACCGTTAAGTTTTGGTCATATCAATTTATACCGCTCACGGTTTTCTGCATGTTTGGCTATCTTGCATTTTATGATGCCTTTAAAAGGATTAAAGGCAAATTTAATATTGGTGACAATTCCGCTAAGAGAATAAAAAATAAAAACGGCAGAATAATTATTCCTGTTTTTACGGTAGCGCTTATATTCAGCTTTACCGTCGGATATAACGGCTTGATAGCTCAGATTCTTAACAGGGCAACTAATATAAATCCGGATCCATGTCAGCAGGAAATGGCAAAAGTGATATTGTCGGATACAAAAGAGAATCAGACTCTGCTGGAGGTTTTGTCTCTCGACAGCGGATTTTATACTGCAACCGGAATAGTCCCGTCTTCTAGGTACTTCTACCTTCCAAATGTAACATATGAGCTGTATCCTGACGTCTTTATGGGACAATACGAGGATATTGAGGCCGGCGTAAACAAGTATCTTATCACACACTATTTAGTTGAATTTAAACCGGAATTTGAAGAGCAGGAGATTAATAAGGATAATTACGGGCAAAAAATACAAAACGCCATTTCAAAGCATTATGAATTGATACATGTAGCTGAAGGGCATTATTATGCTGAAGGCAGAATTTATTATCTTTACAGAAGGGTAGAGCAGCCGGCCTGACAGGTTTGATTTTGAGATGGATAATCTGGAAGGGGTGGAGCTTTAAGTGAAAGGATTGCTGGTCAAATACCAAAAAATTATAAAACAGCTTATCAGCTATGGAATTATAGGCGGTATATCCTCCGGACTGGACTTCCTAATCTGTGCGCTTCTCATGCATCTCGGCTTGAATCAATACATCGCCAATTTTATAAGCGTTAATATGGGAATTGCCTGCAGCTTTATCTTTAATTCTTTGATTACCTTTAAAATGACAGATAAAAAGCTTATAAGGGGTATAAAGTTTTTTCTGGTAGGCTACTGCGGATTGGCCCTTTCTATGCTGATAATGTTTGTGGGTACGGACATGATGAAAATCAACGAAATAATTGTGAAACTGATATCCATTTTTATAGTGGCTTTGTTTCAGTTCGTGCTTAATAAGCTGATAACTTTCAGAGGTGAAAAGAAAAATGGATAAGCTTTATATTGTTATTCCGGCATATAATGAGGAGGCAAATATCGCCGAGGTTGCGAGGCAATGGAACGAGGTAGCAGAGAGAATAGGCGGCGAGTCCCGGCTTGTTATAATAGACGATGGAAGCAAAGATTCCACCTTAAAGGTGCTCGAGGGACTTAAGCCTGAGCTTAAACGCCTGGACGTTGTAACCAAGCCGAATTCCGGGCATGGCGCCACCGTGCTTTACGGCTATAACTATGCGCTTGAAAATGGCGCGGATTATATATTCCAAACCGACTCTGACGGGCAAACGCTGCCGGAGGAGTTTTATCCGTTTTGGGAAATGCGCAATGAATATGCCGCGGTTATTGGCCACAGAAATCATCGCAAGGACGGCTTTTCACGCGTCATTGTAACAAAGACACTGAAATTTGTGCTGTGGTGTATCTTCGGACTCAAGATAACCGATGCAAACACTCCTTTCAGACTTATAAACAGGGAAACCTTGCAGCGCTATATCACGAAAATACCAAAGGATTTCAACCTGTCAAATGTTATGTTAACCGTATGCCTTGTAAAGTACAAGGAAAACATAAAATTTGTTCCAATAACCTTTCGGCCGAGGCAGGGCGGCGTCAACTCGATAAACTTTAAAAAAATTATAGGTATAGGCCGTCAGGCGGTAAAAGACTTCAGATATATCAAGAAAACACTAAAATAGTTGTCGGGCGTATTATTTTTTATCTTTTCGGGTATTTTTGCGGAGGCTTTTAATATTGTCCGATTTTCGTCGGGCGTTATTGCGCCCGGCGCTTTTATATTAAAATTTTTAAAAATATATTTTGCCTTTGTTTGCATGATAACGTATATTAAGGCGGCTATGCCTGCTCATTTGCAAAGCCGGCTTTTATGCTCCCGGCAATTTTATGCCTTTATGCGGGTATATGCCGGGAAATATAAGGCAAGCGGGCCAATATATTAGATGTGAGGGGTAGAGTTTGTATGTATGATTTTATTATCGTCGGCAGCGGCCTGTTTGGCGCTGTGTTTGCCGAGAGAGCTGCCGCAGCGGGAAAAAGCTGTCTTGTTTTGGAGAGACGCGGACACATAGGCGGAAATATTTACACCGAGGAGATTGAAGGAATAAATGTACACAGATATGGTGCGCATATATTTCATACGAGTGATACCGAGGTGTGGGAATATATAAACAGATTTGCTGAGTTCAACAATTATATCAACTCACCTGTTGCCAACTTTAACGGTGAGATATACAACATGCCTTTTAATATGAACACATTCAATAAAATGTGGGGTGTAATTACTCCGGCGCAGGCTGCCGCTAAAATTGATGAGGGGCGCAGTGAGATAAAGGGTGAGCCGAAAAACTTGGAGGAACAGGCCATAAGTCTTGTCGGAAGAGATATTTACGAGAGGCTGGTAAAGGGCTACACCCAAAAGCAGTGGGGAAGAAAATGCAGCGAGCTTCCGCCGTCAATAATACGCAGACTGCCTGTGCGCTTTACGTATGACAATAATTATTTTGACGACCGCTGGCAGGGCATACCATTTGGCGGCTATACTGATATTATCAGACGGATGTTGGGCAGCACTGAAATTCGGCTTAATGTTGATTTTCTCGAGGAAAGAGAAAAGTATGCGGCAATGGCGAAAAGCATTATTTTTACCGGTGCCATTGACGAATATTTTGATTATTGCTTTGGTCCCCTTGAATACAGAAGCCTGCGCTTTGAAACCGAGATAATGGATACCGCTAACTTTCAGGGCGTGGCGGTAATGAACTATACTGATGCACAAACGCCGTATACGAGGGTTATAGAGCACAAGCATTTTGAATTCGGGACACAGCCGAAAACAGTGGTGTCGAGGGAATATTCTCTTGAGTGGGACGTTAACGTAGAACCGTATTATCCCATAAACGATGAAAAGAACAAGCATAGATATGAGCAGTACAGAAAGCTGGCGTCTAAGGGAAATGTGTATTTCTGCGGCAGGCTCGGTGAATATAAATATTACGATATGGATGACACCGTGAGGGCGGCGCTTGACAAGGCAAAAGAGCTGCTGTAAAGCCTATATACGTATAAAAATGGCAGTGATTCGGCTGCCATTTTTTATTATCGCTCATGTACTGCGGGGAATAATAACACTATAATGTTTTTGTTGTAGCAGAAACCAAAATCAACCTTTGGTTGATGAAATACAACGACGGGTTTATAGGCAGAAATGCTTTTGCTATGGTAAGATAAGATAAAAATAAGGGGAGATGAGCGGTATGAAAAAATTATTCAGCGAGAACCTCAGACGTCTGAGAAAGGACAGGCAGTTAAGTCAGGAGCAGCTTGCGCAGATAATGGGAGTATCGGTACAGGCGGTCAGCAAATGGGAGTGCGCGCTGTCCTACCCGGATGTGGAATCACTGCCGGACCTTGCGCAGACATTCGGCGTGTCGGTTGACGCACTGCTGTGCGGAGAAAGCAATGATATTGTCGGAGAAGAAAATGGCCGATCCTTAAAATATTACGAACTTCCCGACGACGGCGTGCTAAGGGTCGTTCAGTTTGTCGGCACGACGCCGCTTAGCAGTGACACCTACAATCCTGATACCAAAATACCGATTGTCATCGACCTTAAGAATGTCAATATGGAGCGCGGCATGCCTAACATAGAGATATGGGGCAGCGCCGAAATCGAAGGGGATGTTTATGGGAATGTAAATGCCGGAGGCGATGTCAACTGCGGGAATATAGACGGAGCAGTAAATGCCGGAGACGGTGTCATATGTGGGAATATAGGCGGAGCAGTAAGTGCCGGAGACGGTGTCATATGTGGGAATATAGACGGAGCAGTAAATACCGGAGACGGTGTCAACTGCGGAGATATCAGCGGAGCGGTAAATGCCGGAGACAGTGTCACATGCGGCAGCATAAGCGGAGACTTGTATGCAAATGGAGCTGTCAACTGCGACGGCAATATCGGAGGCAACGTAAATGCATGCACGGACATATCCTGCACGGAGATTGACGGAGATGTGACGGGTACAAAGGTCACGTGTGCCGCTGTAGGGGGAAATGTAAACTCAAGCGGCAGTGTAGAGGTGACGGGCGATATAGGCGGCAACGTAAATGCATGCACGGACATATCCTGCACGGAGATCGACGGAGATGTGACGGGTACAAAGATCACGTGTGCCGCTGTAGGGGGAAATGTAAACTCAAGCGGCGATGTAGTGGTGGCGGGCGATATATGCGGCAATGTCAAAACATGTACTGGTATATCCTGCACGGAGATTGACGGAGATGTGACGGGTACAAAAGTCACGTGTGCCGCTGTAGGAGGAAATGTAAACTCAATCGGTAATGTAGGGGTGACGGGCGATATAAGCGGCAGCGTCAAAACATGTACGGACATATCCTGCACGGAGATTGACGGAGATGTGACCGGCGCAAAGGTCACGTGTGCCGGAGTAGGAGGCGATGTAAAATCAAACGGCAGCATAGAGGCAATGGGTAATATATCCGGCGATGTCAAAGCTTGTACAGATATATCCTGTACCGGAATCGACGGAGATGTTACGGGTACAAAAATTACATGCGGTAATATAGAGGGGGATATCATCTCTTGTGACGGTGATATACACTGCAATAGCATATCCGGTGACGTCAGCTGCGGCGGCAATATTTATTATGAAAATCAGCAGTAGTCATAAAACGCCATGCCGCCGGCAGTGCCTAATGCTTTTTTGCCAAGCTTATCCATGGCCTGTGCCGTGCCGGCGGACCCCATCCGACAAACTGATACACATCCTCGCGCCTGACTTGCACAGTTATATGCAAATAGCGGTTAATGACAAGCAAGAGCTTAAAATTTGGCATATTTAATCACTCAAATAAATGGTATACTTATTTTTAAATATGTCTGAAATAGGCGGGGGAGATATCTATGAAATTTATAAACGGCACATGGTTTGAGTTTCAGCACCATAACAAGCCGGAGGGCAAGTATTACAATGCTCAGAGCAAGGCATTTACCGACGAGCAGTGGCGTACAAAGATAGGTGAGATACACGACGCGGGAATGGAGTATCTCGTGCTGCTGGCCAGCGCGCTGGATTATACCGCGTATTTTCCTACTGACGTTCTGCCGCAGGCCGACTTGGAGTGCAAAAATCCCATAGACGTACTTATGTCAGAGGCCGAAAAGCTTGGCATGAAGGTCTTTATGAGCACCGGCTTTTACGGCGACTGGACGCGTCCAGACATAAACACGACGGACAAGGAGATAATGCGCAAGGAAAAGACCGCAATGGGTCAGCTTTATGAGCAGTTTGGGAAATACAAGAGCTTTTACGGCTGGTACTTCCCCGATGAGGCGTATCTCGGCAATTATTTCAGAGAGGGCTTTATTGAATATCTCAATGACTATGACAGCTATGCAAAATCCTTTGACAAAACAAAGAAAACGCTTATTGCGCCTTACGGCACACGCGTTGTAAAATGCGACGACATATATGCAAAGCAGCTCGACGAGCTCAATGTTGACATTGTGGCGTATCAGGACGAGGTCGGCGTGCAGAAGACTAAGGTAGAGGAGCTGCCGGAAATATTCGAGCGTGTCCGTAAGGTACATGACAAGGTCGGCAGGTCAAAAATGTGGGCGGATATGGAGCTGTTCGAGTTTGAGGGAATACCTTACAAAAGCGCTCTGCTTCCGGCAAAATTTGAGCGCATAAAGCAGCAGATAGAGGCGATATCTCCGTTTGTAGACGAGATACTCACCTTTGACTATCAGTCGGCGATGAACAAGCCCGGCACCACGGCCTTTGCCGGTGTGAAGGAAAGCGAGCAGCTTTATGCCGACTATGTTAATTGGAAAAACAGCTTCTGATAACATGGGCGTTACTTGGCGCATGACGGGATTAGGCGGTGTTTTGCTCTATTAACATATAACAGCTGTGGTTTCTGTCGGCCGGCTCAGGCACATAAAACTTTGTCAGAGCCGGCCGGCTTAAATTTTATAAAAGGAGAAATAAGTACTTGAAATGTATGAAGTTTTATGATAATATATATGACACTGGGTTTGAAAACCCGGGCATATATGTCCGCCGGACTGACAATAACAGCGAGGAGCTGTAAATTACAGCGGCTTTGCAGTATATGGGGGTATAGCTCAGCTGGGAGAGCGCTTGAATGGCATTCAAGAGGTCAGCGGTTCGATCCCGCTTATCTCCACCATCGGCAAATTGCCGAGTAAATACGCGCACTTCACTAAGTGAAGTGCGCGTTGCTTTTGTTTTCGCTTCCGCCGGATGCCGTTCTATTGTTTTGAGGACACATTTCTTAGAAAGAGTTTTAAAAATGATTGCCTCAAACGCATATCGACGCTATAATAAAATATATATCTTGCCGCGGCGGTGAGCCTGAAGGAGAATGAAGATGAAATCCTCTAACAAGCTGAAGATGCTTTGTCTTATAGATATACTTGAGACGCTGACCGACGAGGAGCACCCAATGTCCGCGTCCGGAATATGCATGGAGCTTGAGCGGCGCGGGATATCTGCTGAACGCAAATCCATTTACAGGGACATTGCTACGCTTACAGAGTATGGATACGACATAGTATATACACACTCTCCTCATCCGGGATATTTTATGGCGTCACGGAGCTTTGAGCTTGCAGAGATAAAAATGCTCGCCGATGCGGTGCAGGCGGCCGGTTCCATAACCCCATCAAAAACGGCTGAGCTTATTGAAAAGCTTGGCGGCTTGGTCAGCAAATACCAGTTTGAGGATATTTCATCACAGGTATACATAGATAAGCGCGTAAAAAATTCCAACGAGGAAATTTACTACAATATTGATATAATAAGCAAGGCGATATCAAAAGGGAAAAAGATAAGGTTCAAATATATTAAGCGGAGCATAGCCGACAACAGAATTGAAAGCAGTGTCAAAGACATGATAATAAGCCCGTATGCCATGATTTGGTCAAACGACCACTATTATCTTGTCGGTAATAATGACAAGTACGATAACCTTATACATCTGCGTATTGACCGCATGAAAAACGTAAAAATAATGATAAGCGGTATCAGGCCCTTCAGCGAGGTATCGGATTATACCGATAAATTTGATGCTGCTGACTATGCAGGACGCACCTTCAACATGTTCGGCGGCACCAAGCAGACAGTAGAGCTTCGCTGTGCAAATTCCATGCTGGAGCAGATAATTGACCGCTTTGGCGACGGAGTGCCGCTGAGAAAAAGCGGCAGCGAGCATTTTGTGCTCTACGTTGATGCACTTATAAGCGAAGGACTTATATCGTGGATTATGCAGTACGGCGCAAGCATTGAGGTGCTCTCTCCGCGTGAGCTTAGAAAAAGCATAACAGAGAGGATAATGGCGGTATCCTCCGTATATAAGTTAGGCAATGCCGACTGACCGCTGCAAAGCACTCAGCGTATTTATATGGTAAAGATATAATAGGCCGCAGGCACATAGGGTGCCATGTTGCTTTGCCTGCGACTTTTAGATTTAAAATATAGTTAAAAAGCCCCACACTGTTTAAGGTGCGGGGCTTTTAGTATATACTCTTTTATATCCGTTTGTATATTAAAAGAACAGGTGCTCAATAAGTATTTTTACTCCAAGCAGCACAAGTATGACGCCGCCGGCAATTTCGACCTTTTTTTTGAGAAATTTACCTGCATATTTGCCAAGCATGAAGCCTACAAAGGACAGAGCAAAGGTTATGACTCCGATTATAACACAGCTTATTATGAAATTTTCGCCCTCGTTTGACTCGCCGAGTGCGAGACTTACGCCGGCAGCAAGGGCGTCTATGCTCGTCGCTATGGAGGTTATAAACAGCATTTTGAAGCTGAATATATATATATTTGATTTATCCTTATCCCTGACCGAGCTTATTATTGTGCGCAGTCCTATATATGTGAGCAGTATAAAGGCTATCCAATGGTCAAAGGCTGAGATATACTTGCTGAAATACGAGCCCGTGCAGTAGCCTATAAAGGTCATGACCATCTGGAACAGGCCATATGAAAAGGCCGTTATAAGCGCATGCTTGATTTTTCCGCCCGCATTGGACATTCCGCCGGATACTGACGCGGCAAAGGCGTCCATCGCAAGCCCTATGCCCAATATGGCTGATGTTATATATGGCATGATATCGCCTCGCAATTTATTGCTGAATATTTATTATATTATAATTCTTTGTAAATTAAAATATGAAATTTTGTATTGTTTTATTTTTTGTATTGATATGCATATTTACAGGCTCTAAATATACATTTTTGTGTAAAGTCCTAAATTTTGGCGTTAGTGAAGGATATATAAGCATCAGTTAAAAATATCGAGTAAAGCAGTATTCTATGCTGTGGCTAAAAAGTATAATAGGGATGATGGCAGATGATATCTGACCGTATAAATGTAAAATATGTCACAGCTATGTAGAATAAGCAAGCTATTTGCCTGCACCACTTGTTGATAAGTGCGCTTATTTTAAAAGCTAAATCTTTTTTCAATAGCTTTTGATTATGCAGGCGTGCTTGTTATGATTAAAAAAGCAGTGTCCGAAGCTTTCGGCGCTTACGGACACTGCAGCGGCAATATATAATATAATTTTTTATAGATGTACAAAATGTATTTTGAATATAGCTTGAGCAATTAAGAACTCTGCATAAGATGGATTTAAAACGCCGCAGTCATAGCTCATGATTGTGCGCCTACACCCTTGTAGCTCTGAAAACTTTGGCAGAATGCGGCTCAACCCTGTAAGACATGCCGTTTTTAAATTCACCTAAATCCTCATGCAGCATAACATCTCTCATACTGACGGTATCGGTAACCTCCCAGCCGCAGAAATCCCATGCAAGAATCATGTTCTTTGGCGTATCCCTGTGATTGAGCAGACAGAAGGCGATATCACCGTTGGCGAGCGGCTTTGCAAGAATGAAGTCTTTATCGCTCAGATATGAAACATGCGGCATTTTATAAGCCACAACACCAAGGTCATCCTGATTTATTGCTATTAGCTCTTTGTTAAGCAGTATTTTCTTTATCTCCGGCGTAGTGTTTCTGACATCATGGCCCATGAGCAGTGGAGCACAGAGCATGCACCAGACCGCAAAATGTGCTTCATACTCATTGACAGTGCAGCCCTTTCCGCCGCCGATTGCACCAACATAGCCCTGACCGTTGAGGCCAACGACCATCATATCCGGGTCGTTCCATGCGCCCTTTGCGGCATAAGGCTCAAGCCCTATGGCATTGTTTATTACATTCATTATTGATTCCCAGTTATCGGCAATGTCGCCGGAGAGCCTCCACATGTTTGCACCGCAGCTCTTCATCCACTCGGCGACCTCGCGGCGGCCGAGACAGGCGGAGAATATTATATCCCTGCCGCTTTCACGCAGCGCCTGGCCCATACGGCGAAAGAGATTTATCTCATTCGCGCCGGGGGTAGTATAGCCAAAGTCATATTTTAAAAGGTCAACGCCCCACTCGGCAAATTTCTTGGCATCCTGCCTTTCATAGCCGAAGCTTCCGGCCTGACCGGCATATGTCAGCACTCCCGCACCCTCATAAAGACCGTACTTCAGTCCCTTTGAGTGGATATAATCGCCTATGGCCTTCATGCCGCTGGGAAAACGCTCGGGATTGGCCTGAAGATTTCCGTCCGCATCGCGCTCCTTCGACATCCACATATCGTCTATCGAGAGAATGTTGTAGCCGGCCTCAAGGAAGCCCTGATCCACCATTGCGTCAGCAGTTTCCTTTATTACCTGCTCGCAGATATCTCCCGGCCCGAAATAGTTCCACGCGTTCCACCCCATAGGCGGCTTTAATGCCAACATTGCCATAATAATCACCTTTTTCTATTCGTTTTTTAAACATTATAACGTTATTATAACGGCTTTTTAGGTGTTGTCAATAAGAAACAGAAAGAAAAATTTATGTTTTTCTGTACTGCATGTAACATAAAAATAAAAGCTGAGCACAAAAATGGCCGTTTAAATAATTCCGGCTTATTATAGAGGCGTGGACCGAGAGAATATATAGCTGTCAAAAGATAAAACCGTCAGAGAGCGGCCGCCGTATTCTGCGCAGCTTTGAGATGGTGAAATCTTGTCATTACTGTGACCATTCTCAATAAAAGTACCGTTCAAAGACAGATATGGGCGGCTTTTGTATTTACTGTCCAACGGAAAAGACGTTCCATAGCTCACAAAATCGGCAGAAAAGCTTGCTCACAGGTAAAAGCAATAGCTGATGAAAAAACTGTGACCGCCGCTGCTTTAGGCGGCATCTGCCGTTTAAGTGCGGTGAAGCAGTTGAGCATATGGGGCCGCATTATAATTTCATAGGTTTTCGGAAATTACACCACATGCGGCTTTTCAAAGCATTTGCGTCAACGTCCGGACTTTTTTTATTTTCTGCGCCCGAAGATTTTGCTGAACAGCCGCACAATATGGCTGCGGTGGATTATCGTAGGCTTAAACTCCGGCATATGCTCCATAAAATACTGCTGCGCCGACAGAGGTGCAGAATCGGCCGGCTCAATATTTATGTAGTCACCGCTCGGAAGCAGGAAGCGTGCTTTGACATTGTCCTTAAGGAGTATATCGAGATATTCCGAAAGCCAGCCGTGTATCTCGCGGCTTTCGACAGGACAGGCAATCTCCACACGGCGCGTCTGATTGCGCGTCATAATATCCGCCGAGGATATATATATTTTTCTGCTTTCACCGTCGCCGAAGCAGTATACCCGCGAATGCTCCAAAAATCTGCCGACTATGCTTATTACGCTGATATTTTCCGTCTTTTCGGGGATGCCCGGCACAATGCAGCATATTCCCCTGACTATAAGCTCAACCTTTACGCCGTGCTGTGACGCTTCGGCCAGCTTATCAATGAGGTCGCGCTCAGTTATCGAATTTACCTTTAGTATAATATGGCCGTCGCCGCCCTTGTCAATTTCATCGTCGATAAGCTCAATAAGTGAGCTTTTCATTGAAGAAGGGGCTACGAGCAGCTTTTTATATTTTCCATTAAGGTCGCCTATAAGCATATTATGGAAAAAGTCAACAGCGTCGCCGGCAATAGCTCTGTCAGCAGTAAAGAGGGAGAAGTCGGTATAAAGGGCAGCGGTGTTCTCGTTATAGTTGCCGGTGCCTATCTGCGTTATATATGATATATGCCCGTTTTTTTCCTGCTTGGTTATAAGGCATATTTTAGAGTGGCACTTGTAGTCCTCAACGCCGTATATAACGTTGCAGCCCGACTGCTCCAATTCCTGCGCCCATTCGATGTTATTCTTTTCGTCAAAGCGCGCTCTCAGCTCCACTATTACGGTGACAGCCTTACCGTTCTCTGCCGCGGCGCACAGGTGCTTGACCACAGCGGAATTCCGAGCGAGCCGGTATATGGTTATCTGTATCGACACAACATTGGGGTCGGCCGCGGATTCCTTAAGCAGCTTTAAAAACGGCTGCATGGAATGGTATGGATAAAACAGCAGTATATCCCTTTGAGTTATCTGCTCCCACATTGGCACCGACTCGGCAAGATATTCGGGAAAGACGGGGGTGTGAGGCTGATAATACAGGGAATTATCAATGTTTTTAAGGCTGTAAACATATTTGAGATTAAGAGGGCAGGAGCATATATAGGTCTGTTCCGGCGAGAGCTTGAGCTTTTTCTCAAGCGTTTTGCGCAGCTGCGGCGCATCGCCCTGCATCTCGAGCCTTACCGGCGACAATCGCTCGCGCTGGCGCAGCAGCTTTGCCATATGGGTGCGAAAGTCTACATAGTCCTCGTCAAATTTGTCGTCGTCATAGCTGATGTCTGCATTGCGCGTAACGGATATCACACATTTTTCCGCAATGCTGTATATTTTGAAAATCTTTTTTATATCGTTAAAAATTATGTCCTCTGTGCGCACATATCTTCCGCTTTGACCGGGCAGTGTCAAAATAGGCGGGACCTGCTCCGGTACGCCGACAATGCCAAGCATTTTCTTTTCGCCGTCCTCTAAAACTGCGGCGGCATAAAGCTCCTTGTTCTTCAGATGAGGGAAGGGATGATTAGGGTCTATTATCTGCGGTGATATAAGCGGGCGTATCCTGTCTTTATAGTAGGTGTGGACATATTCCTTATCCTTGCCGGCAAGCTCGCTTACGGACACGTTTTTTATACCGTGCTTTTCCAGCTCATAGCACACATCACGGTAAATTGTGTCGCGGTATTTTATAAGCGGGCGTACAGCACTGAAAATTTTCTTCAGCTGCTCTATGGGGGTATCTCCGCTCTTATTGTCAATATTATTCGGTACCATGACATTCAGGTCAAAAAGGCTGCCTACCCTTACCATGAAGAATTCGTCGAGATTGCTGGTGAATATTGATATAAAGCGCAGCCTTTCCATAAGCGGCACCGATGGATCGGCAGCCTCCTCCAGCACACGCGAATTGAACTTAAGCCAGCTTAACTCTCTGTTCTGAGTATAGCTCAGGTCGAATGATTCAAAAGCCTGCGGCACAGATATCCCTCTCTTACACCATATTTGCTTACAAATATTTTTTCGCTGCATATGCGTCTGCACAGCGTGGTCATTATTATAATGCCCGGCAGTATTGTGTGGACGCGGTCGGGGCAGTTTTTGAGAATGAGCTTTCGCGCGCTGCCCTTTCTGGCGGTAAGCACGCCGCTTATTTCCTTAAGCTCGTCGAGATAAATGAAACGATTTGCTTCAGGGCGGTCAAAGTAAAAATTAGATATCTTAAGCGCCGCCCTGGCCGTGCCGCCTATGCCTCCAACGCATGCGGATTTTTCCTGCGGGAGGTTTATCGTGTCGAGAGCTGACGCCGTGTACTCCCTTATCTGCTTCATCTCCGCCTTATCCGGCCACAGCTTTGATACAAACTTATTAAACAGATTCAGAGAGCCTATTCCGACGCTTTCGGCGAGCTGTATCTCTTTATCCTTTATTGACGTGACCTCTGTGGAGCCGCCGCCAATGTCAAACATGGCGCCTATTTCCTCGCTGCAGCTTGTCAGAGCACCGTAGTAGCCAAGCTCAGCCTCCTCCTCGCCGGAGAGTACGTCTACCCTTATATCTGTTCTGGCAAATATGTCCTCCACAGCCTCGTCAGTGTTTTTTATATTTCTTAAAGAAGCCGTAGCGAATACGTGCATGTCGTTTATGCTGAAATGGCGCAGAATCCACTGAAAGCTCTGGAGAATTTCGCAGGCAACCTCAATGCCTTTTCGGCTTAAGGAGCCAAATTCAATATAGTTGGCAAGACCTGCCATTTTTTTCTCGGAAAAGATAAGCTCAAATTCACCGTTTTCATGCGCGTCATATACTGAGAGGCGCATGCTGTTTGACCCCATATCTACAACTGCATATTTCATTTTAAATTCCTCTCAAAATGCCGATAAATCCTTTTTTATATTTTTTCTCTGCTTTATTTTACATTATCATTGTAAATAGTAGGATATACTAATGTCAAGTGGAAGTAAATAATTATTATAAACATTATATTGAAAAGCGGCGCTGTTACAAAAAATTATATGTTAGCAGACGCCAAAAATTATATAAAAAACCGCTATGATTTTAATTTGCGCAAAAATTGACGGTTTATAATAAAGCCATATGAAATCATTGCGTGCAAAAGTATGCTTAAAAGAAATAAGCCATGCTTTTACATGGCTTATTATAATAATATTCATTTAATTTAAAATTTATTCAAGAATATCTCTGTAATCCTTGTGCTCATCAAACCATTTTACGGCGTATGAGCAGGAGGAGCGCACTCTCTTGCCCTCGCTGCGCACCTTGTCTGCCACCGTCTTCATGAGCCGGGAAGCTATGCCCTTGCCGCGCAGCGATTCATCGACGAATGTGCGCCGTATGTCGACTACGCCGCCGGGAAGAGCGGGAAAATCTATGCGCGCAACCTCTTTTCCGGAGGTGTCGGTCATGCTGATAAACTCATTGTCGAGCTTTAATATGAGCTGCGGCTTAACGGCCGCCTTGAGCAGACCGCCCTTTTTTATTATATTCTGGATAAACTCGGGGAACGGCTCAGCCTTGTATTCATGCCCGCTTGTGAGATTGGTTATCACGCCTGTGTCAAAATCCACACTGACCTCGTCTCCCGCCTTTATGTCGGCGCTGGCAGCCGGGCACTCCAGTATAGGCAGGCCGATGTTTATGGAATTGCGGTAGAATATTCTCGCAAAGCTCGCCGCAATAACGCAGGATATGCCCGACGCCTTTATTGCAATGGGCGCATGCTCGCGCGAGGAGCCGCAGCCGAAGTTTTCATCGGCCACTATTATGTCGCCGCTTTTTACCGTCTTTACAAAATTCTTGTCTATATCCTCCATGCAGTGGGAGGCCAGCTCCTTTTCGTCCGACGTGTTGAGGTATCTCGCCGGGATTATTACGTCGGTGTCCACGTGCGAGCCGTATTTATGAACTAAGCCCTGTACCTTCATGCTATAACCTCCAAATCATATTTTGTCCGGGTCGGCGATGTATCCCGCAACGGCGCTGGCGGCGGCGACCGCCGGGCTTGCAAGATAAATCTCAGACGTGATGTGTCCCATGCGGCCGACAAAGTTGCGGTTGGTGGTGGACACGGCGCGCTCATTCTCAGCCAGTATGCCCATGTGCCCGCCGAGGCACGGCCCGCAGGTCGGCGTGCTGACTATGGCGCCGCTCTCTATGAATATCTGAAGCAGTCCCTCTTTAAGGGCGTCAAGATATATCTGCTGTGTGGAGGGAATAACTATGCAGCGCACGTTTTTGGCGACCTTTCTGCCATTTAATATTTTGGCCGCTACACGCAGATCCTCAAGTCTGCCGTTAGTGCAGGAGCCTATCACGGCCTGGTCTATCTTTATGTTGCCGCATTCGTCTATCGTGTGTGCGTTCTCCGGCAGATGCGGAAAAGCGACAGTGGGACGAAGCGACGAGAGGTCTATCGTGATGGTGCGCTCATATTCCGCATCGCTGTCGGCGGAGTAGACCTTTACCTCGCGGGTAAAGCGGCCCTTTACATATTCGAGTGTTATGTCGTCGACGGGGAATATGCCGTTCTTGGCGCCCGCCTCTATCGCCATGTTTGCTATGCAGAGCCTGTCGTCCATCGAGAGGCTTTTCACGCCCTCGCCGCAGAATTCCAGCGACTTATACAGCGCGCCGTTCACGCCTATCATGCCTATGAGGTGGAGTATGACATCCTTGCCGCTTACCCAGCCCTGAGGCTTGCCGGTAAGCTCGACCTTTATCGCTGCCGGGACCTTAAACCACGCCTTGCCGGTGGCCATTCCAACCGCCATGTCGGTCGAGCCGACGCCGGTGGAGAAGGCGCCCAGAGCGCCGTAGGTGCAGGTGTGCGAGTCGGCGCCGATTATGCAGTCGCCGGGGCCTACGATGCCCTGCTCGGGCAGCAGCGCATGCTCAATGCCCATGCGGCCAACGTCGTAAAAGTGCTTTATGTTCTGATTCTCGGCAAACTCTCTTACCCTCTTGCACTGCTGCGCCGCTTTTATGTCCTTGTTGGGAGTAAAGTGGTCCATTACCAACGCTACGCGTTCCTCGTTGAAGACGCAGCCGGCGCCGCATTTTTCAAATTCGCCTATGGCTATGGGCGAGGTTATGTCATTGCCCAGAACCATATCCAGCTCGGCTTCTATAAGCTGGCCGGCCTTGACCTCTTTGAGACCGGCGTGCGCCGCCAGTATTTTTTGCGTCATTGTCATAGCCATATGATTTCTTCCTTTCTTTATTTGTGACGTGCGCAAACGGACAAGCCGCTCTCATTCGCACATTTCTCAATCAAGCATGTTTTGTTTAATACAGATAAGTTAAATGATACTTATATTATAACACCTTAAATATTCAAAGGCAAAAGGCATGCTGAACGCCGGCAGTATCTGCACAGAACAGCAGCCGCGGCCAAGCCCTGCATAAATCCGCGGCTCGGATTGAGCCGGAGCAGCAGCGTGCGGCCTGCAGCGATAGACCCTTTCGGCCGCGGACGGTGAGCCTTTCGAAATACGAGGCCCGTGCCGTGCCGCCGCTGTGACTACATCTCAAGCATGATATCCTCCGCCGATTTTCCCGGAGGTATCATCGGCAGCACGTTGACGTCGGGCGAAATGCGGCAGTCGAGAAGCACGGGAGAGTTCATGGCGAACGCCGATTTTACGGCAGATTCTATTTTTTCGTTTGTGTCGATTTTAATGTAGCCTATTCCGAACGCCTTGGCAAGGCTTTCAAAATCGGTGCGGCGGTCGGGCGAGGTCTGTGAGAAGCGGCTGCCGTAAAACGCCTTCTGCCACTGGCGCACCATTCCGAGCACCTGATTGTTCATCAGTACGACAACAATGGGCAGACGATATGACGAAACGGTGGTCAGCTCGTTCATGTTCATATGGAAGCTGCCGTCGGAGGTAACGAGTATCACGCGCCCGTCCGGCTCGCCGGCCTGAGTGCCTATAGCGGCGCCCAGCCCAAATCCCATCGTGCCGAGTCCGCCGGAGGTTATAAGATGCCGCGGCTTTTCAAACCCGAAATACTGCGTAGTCCACATCTGATGCTGACCGACGTCGGTCGCAACATATGCGTCCGGGCAGGCGTCGTGAAGCGCCTTTATCACGAGATATGGATTTACATAATCTTTATCTTGAAGCATTTTTATGGGAGTGAGCTTGTCAAGCTCCTTCCATTCGGCTATTTGTTTAAGCCATTTTTCGCGTGACACCGATTCGGCCTTGGCGGATTTAATAGCAGCATTAAGTTTACGTAATACAATCTTCATGTCTCCGCTGAGATACATCGCGCAGGTGACGTTTTTGTTGAACTCCGCCTCATCAATGTCGATGTGTACAAGCTTTGCGTTTGGGGCAAAGCGCGACCTGTCGCCTGCGACGCGGTCGGAAAAGCGCGCACCCGCGGCTATCATCAAATCGCACTCCACCGATGCCCTGTTCGAGGCTATTGAGCCGTGCATGCCTATCATGCCCATGTTCAGAGGGCTGGAGGCGGGGAAGCAGGAGAGACCCATTATCGACTGCGATACCGGTATGCTGTTTGTCTCGGCAAGCTCCTTAAGCTCATCGCACGCACCTGAGGCAATAACGCCGCCGCCGGCATATATCATCGGACGTTTGGCGCTGAGTATCATCTGTGCAAGCTCGTTTACGGCGCTTTCATCAATTTTGCTTTCGTCATAAGCCGTTTTATCCGGCTTCTTATATATGTATTCGCAAAGCTGCGCCGTTATATCCTTGGGAATATCGATAAGCACAGGCCCCTTACGGCCGGTAGTGGCTATTTTAAAGGCGCTCCTCACAGTGTCGGCAAGGTTGTTTATGTCCTTTACTATGTAGTTGTGCTTGGTTATCGGCATGGTTATGCCGGTGATGTCAATCTCCTGAAATGAATCGCGGCCGAGAAGGTCGGTGGAAACATTGCCGGTAATGGCCACCACGGGAGACGAGTCCATGTACGCCGTGGCGAGCCCCGTAACGAGATTGGTCGCGCCGGGACCGGAGGTCGCAATGACAACGCCCACCCTGCCAGTTACGCGGGCATAGCCGTCGGCAGCATGCGCCGCGCCCTGCTCATGCGCAGTAAGTATGTGGCGTATTTTATCAGAATATTTATACAAAGCGTCATATATGTTGAGCACCGCGCCGCCGGGATATCCGAATACCGTGTCAACGCCCTGCTCCAAAAGGCATTCCATTATTATTTCCGAGCCGTTCAGTTTCATAGCTTATTCTCCTGTATTTTAAGATTTGCCTAAGCCGCCGCCAGCGTGCATAATCTAAAATACGCACGCTGCCGCAAAGCGGCAACAGCGATTTACATAATATCAAACCAATATACGACTTAAATTTATTGTGATACGGCCGCAAATGATGCAATAAACAGGCATAATACAACGATAATTGGCGTCGATGCGTAAATACGAAAGACTTTGCCGGCTGGTTTACATAAATCAAAAACGCAAAAAATCACATCGATAAAAAAAGCCTTCATCTCCAAACGGAGACGAGGGCAAAAACCACCGCGGTACCACTCCTGTTGCCTTTAAAAGGCCGCTCAAAACGCCGTATAAAGCGTTTGCCCCTATAACGCAGGACGCACGTCCAAGCCTCAGCGAAAAAGCCTTAGCCGGAGGCTCAAGGGTGAGCTTCGCCGGAGCAAACGGCTGCCTTGCACCATACGGCAGCTCTCTGCAAGCGTTTGAGACCGGTTACTGTTCCTGTCACAGCCTTTAAATATAGTAACATAATTGATATTATGATATTCCAAAGCGCGTCTTTTGTCAAGAGGCGTGTCTCTTTTTGTATACTGGCACAAATTGTGCAGTACTGCGGTATGATATTTACATCATATTAATATAGGCAATACCATAAAGCCTTGTGCAAGAATAAATAATTTACTTTTTTATTTTAATGTGTTAAAATAAAAAAGCAGAGAAATATTATTTTGTAAAAACAGGTGGCATATATGGAGATATCAAAGCTTAAAGACGAAAACATGGACAACTTTTTTAAAGCGGTGCTGACCATGAAGACGCTCGACGACTGCTACAAATTCTTTGAGGATATATGCACAGTAAACGAGCTTAAGTCGATATCGCAGCGCTTTGCCGTTGCAAAAATGCTGAACGAGAAGCGCGTGTATACCGACATAGTCGCAAAGACCGGAGCCTCTACCGCGACGATAAGCCGTGTAAACCGTACACTCAACTACGGCGCCGACGGATATAAGCTTGTATTTGAAAGGCTGTCGGACAAGTGAAGCCTTACAGTGCGCTGGCACATTATTACGCCAGCTTCACCGGGAATGTCGGATATAAGGAGCGCACGGATTATATATTGGAGCTCATGCGGCGGCACGGCGGCAGAAAACCAAAGCTGCTGCTCGACGCATGCTGCGGAGCCGGCGGCTTTTCATTGGAGCTTGCCGGGCGCGGGATAGACGTGATAGGCGTCGATATATCCGAGGAAATGCTGGCGGCTGCACAGTCTGAGATGTACAGCCGCGGCGTCAGCGCCATGTTTATACGGCAGGATATCCGCAAGCTGGATTTATACGGCACCGTCGACACCGCTATATGTATGCTTGACAGCTTAAATCACATAACCGACGCGGACGGACTGAAAACGGCGCTTGAGCGCATATCGCTTTTTTTGGAGCCGGGAGGGCTTTTCATATTTGACGTCAATACCGAATATAAGCACAAATATGTGCTGTCAGGCAGCTGCTTTGTGTATGAATGCAGCGGCGCGGTGTGCGTTTGGAGCAACGGTGAATGCGGCGGAGACGGAACTGTAAGTATAAATCTCGATATTTTTGAGGAAGAGAAAGAAGGGCTTTACCGCCGCAGCGTTGAGAATTTCAGTGAGCGCGCCTACGGACTTGACATGATAGAGGCTATGCTCAGGGACAGCGGCTTTTGTGTGCGGGGGATATACGGCGACATGTCGTTTGACGCGGCGGCCGACACGGACGAGCGTGTATATTTTGTGGCTCAAAAGCAGCAGAACGTGTGATTTTCCAAGCCATTTGGGAATACGGCGCTGTTGGCTGTATATTATTTTCGGTGTATGCTTGGAAGAAAATCAAGTCTCTTGTCTGCCGCCTTTACCTCTATTTTCGTGTTGCGAAGATGACAACGGCCTGCCGTCTTGACGGCTCAGCGCTGCATTATGCTTTACTTACGTCGGACTGCCCATTTGAGGCGGTGGGGAGCTTCGTTTTATTGTCAAGGCCCTGGCTGACGGAACGGACAAAATTATAATACAAAGATGTTTGATATCCTGAAACCGAGCTGCTTAAAAATAAAGCGAGATTGTTACGCTGAGAAATGAGGAAGCTCATGGATAAACATATTCAAGCTGTTAATCTGCCGAAAATATCCGCCATTTACTATGCCTTGCTGCAATGCGGATATGACTTTTATGCATTTGAAAAGGACGCCGGCCTTGTGAAAAAGGTTGAGACGTTTCGTGTAGAGCTGACTGACTTTCCCAATCTGTTTTTTTCAGAGGCTAAACAAAACACCTGCGAGGTATACCCGTATTGGCCGCGGGCTGCCATGCTGGAATCTGCAGCATTTTACATTGATTGCAATAATATGCAGTTTAGAAATTTTGAGGCTTATCGGAACTACATTATGTCTGCCGGAAATATATCTGAGGCTGAGCGAAATCAGTCGTTTTGGCAATGGCTTGAAGGATTTCCCGCCGCGTTAAAAGCCGTTTTTGACAGCAAGGAATTTCAGGCTTATCTCAGGTGGGAAAACGAATGGATTGAGCAGCAAAATCTCGTTTGGAAAAATGATTTAGACCGTATTAAAGAGCTTTTGGATATTTGCGTAAGAAGCCGTCTTTCACCTATACAGGAGGTGTGCGTTGTTCTGAATCCAATAAAATGCGCTTATTCTGCGGATTATCACATTGACGGCAGTCGATGGTTTTACTGCTCCGGGATATTCAGCCCGGCATCCGTCGTGCATGAGTTCCTTCACCATATTGTTCATCCGTTTGTCTCTGAATATAAAGAGACAATTCTGAAACACCGTATGCCGTTATCTGATATCGACAGCTCATATTATCTTGCCAATGATGAATATGGAAAATTAAACGCTTTTGAAGAATATATTGTGCGTAAGCTTACCAACACAGCAATGGCAGAAAATTTTCCGTCTGATATTAGCTTATACATTAATCAAATATTAAATGATTTATCTTGAGAGCAAATCATCGCTTTATCAACGGCTTAGTCTGGCGTATAATAAAAGAAAGAGTTTGCCGTCCGAACGGTCAGGACGGCAGGGTGACAACACATGACAATAACTGTAAATGAAAATTCAGTATGGTATCACGGGTCGGACAAAAGGCTCGATATCCTGAGGGCCGGCAGCACAATTACCGTCTGGCGTGAGCTGGCGGAGGCTTTTTCGCATAAGCCTACGCAGCTGATCTTTGACGATGACGGAAAAATCGAGCATAACGGCGTCAAAGAGGGGTATCTGTATATTATAGATGAGCATATTGATATTAATAATGACATATACCGGCATCCGAACAGCACAATGGATGAGAACGCCGAGTTTCTGACGAAAAGGCCGCTGAAGCTCAGGCTCATTGCTCAGCTTCAGTGAAGATATAACGCAGCTTGCACAGCACTTGGCATATACGAATGCATATGCGTGCGGCACGGAAATATCAAAAAGCATATTTAAAAGAGAAAGGACATATAAATGGGAAGGCTCATAAGATGCATAACCTCAGACAGCATGGTGATGGCGCATGCGATAGACAGCACCGACATCGTGTCCAAAATGGAGCAGATACACAAAACGTCGGCGGTGATGACTGCGGCGGGCGGCCGCCTTATAACGGCGGCGTCGCTCATGGGCAGCGACCTTAAAGACGCTGATGCCAGCCTTACGCTGCGCATAGCGATGAACGACGGCCCGTCCGGCACGCTTATTGCGGTATCAGACAGCGACGGCAATTCGAGGATTTATGTTGAAAACCCGGTGGTGGAGATTCCGCTCAACTCTGCCGGCAAGCTTGATGTTTCGGGCGCAATAGGCAGAGGCGGTGTGCTGTATGTAATAAAGGACTTCGGCAGCGGTCAGCCTTACAATGGGCTTATAAACCTTGAGTCCGGGGAGATTGCGGAAGACATTGCCGCCTATTTTGCCAAAAGCGAGCAGATACCTACGGTATGTGCGCTCGGCGTGCTGGTCAATCCGGACCTGACGGTAAAGGCGGCGGGCGGATATATACTTCAGCTGCTGCCGGGCGCCGCCGACGAGTGTATATCAAAGGTAGAGGACGGCATAAAAAGCATTGAGCCTATGACCGATATGCTGTCACAGGGACTGACCCTCGAGGATATAATAAAGAGGGTACTGAAAAATTTTGAAACAGAGGTTTTGGAGGAGACACGGCCGCAGTATAAATGCAACTGCAGCCGCCAGCGCGTTTTAAACGCGCTGATGAGTATGGGAAGGGAAGACCTTGAAGAATTGGCAAATGATGAAAATGTCAATGTTAAATGCCATTTCTGTGATAAGGAATATGACTTTTCTCCGGCTGAAATAAGAAAAATTATTTCGAGAAAAATGTAATTTCTTATTGACAAGACGGGCTTCATATAGTAAAATACTATTCGTCGCTTGGCTATTGATTGAAGCGCAGTCGTGTTTTTAGGGAGCATAGCTCAGCTGGGAGAGCATCTGCCTTACAAGCAGGGGGTCACAGGTTCGAGCCCTGTTGTTCCCACCACCGATGGCCTGGTAGTTCAGTTGGTTAGAACGCTAGCCTGTCACGCTAGAGGTCGTGGGTTCGAGCCCCATCCAGGTCGCCATACTTGCCTCTGTAGCTCAGTCGGTAGAGCAGTGGACTGAAAATCCACGTGTCGCTGGTTCGATTCCGGCCGGAGGCACCAAAGAGTGCGGATTTAGCTCATCTGGTAGAGCGCCACCTTGCCAAGGTGGAGGTAGCGAGTTCGAGCCTCGTAATCCGCTCCAGAATTTTAAGGACGCTTAAAATAAGCTTAGTGCTTAATCTTAAGCGTCCTTAATAGATAAGGCGCCATAGCCAAGTGGTAAGGCAGAGGTCTGCAAAACCTTTACGCCCCAGTTCAAATCTGGGTGGCGCCTCCAATCCGGAACGGGCTGAGCTCGTTCCGGATTTTTTCGTTTAAGCAAGAGAAAACTGCTTGTTTTATCAGGGGCAGATAAAAGGGTCTTGGCCAAAGACAATGTCAAAGAATCGCACAGCTATCAAAAGAGAAAGGAGCCGGTCACCTCATAGGTACACGGAATTTTCTGCGTGAGGTGTTCTGCTTAAAGAGATAAACTGGAAAATCAAAGAAAACTGGTTTACCAGCAGCAGAGCAAGCGATGCGATGGTAAACCCTAAGTACCCCGTCCGGCGGTCAGCGAGTACGGATCCTGCCGACGTCTTTACAAACCGCTGGTTTGCTGGCGGTTTTGATTTTTAACGAAAAATCACTCGTTAAGCTATCTTATCTGTTTCCTTGCGATGCCCGGCTCTGCCAGCAGCATTAATTTAATACGCCTTGCCAATAGCGGCCGCACCGTCAGATTCACGCTGTGCCCGCCGTGACGGTGCCCGGACATGTTGCCGCTTTTTCCGCAGGACGTCTGGTTCGGCTCACTTGTTTATTTGCAGGCAAATCCGTTTGCGGCTCTCTGCCGCTGCTAACTTTTTGCAGGTGCAAGCAGTAGCTGAGATATTTTTATTCCGGCAGTCCCTGCACCGCCGCGAGAGCTGCGACGCGCAAAATGTGTGTCCGGACTCTTTTGCTATTAAAAATTCCGGGATGCCCGTTTTTATGAGAACAACAAAGAAAAATGAGCCGATATCGGCTCATTTTTTATTTTCAATATTTTTTATATGCTCTTTTAAAATGATGTTAATATACTGCGATAGGGAGCGGTCGTCCTTTTCCGCTTCAAGTCTGGCTTTTTCAAGAATATCGCTGTCAATGGTTATGCTTATCTTTTCTTTTAAAGGCTTCATTTTCTCACCCCGTAAAACCAATTATACAAGATTGTCATATTTAGTATTGACAAGTAGGATAAAGTATGATAAAGTAGGATTAAAATATTTTAGGATACGGAGGGTGCAAAATGAAATTTTGTTCAAAATGCGGGAAAGAGCTTATGGACGAGGCCGTTGTCTGCCCGAACTGCGGTTGTGCCGTTGAAATCGGAAAGGATAAGGCGCCGGAGGTGTCTTACGATCAAGCGGTAAAGGGAGCTTTCACAACAAACATAATCAGCGCTGTTGTTATAGTATTGGGCGTCATTCTTGGATTTTTTGTGAGTATATTGCTTGGCGCGGTGCTGATTTTGGCAGCAGAGCTTATCGCTCTTATACCAAACACAAAGGTACAGAAGGCCCTTAAGAAGAACGGATTAAAAAGCGCCGACAAAAAAGAAAAGAAAGCTATCATTAAAGATTTAAAAGCCAAAAATCCGGCATATAAATTTTCAATGATATTGGCGGTTGCAGCGCTGATACTTCTCATTCTTCTTTTGGCTTGTCCCTACTTTTTAGCATTGTTTATTTAGGTGATACCATGAAGTACTGTACGCATTGCGGGAATGAATTGCTTGACGAAGCGGTAATCTGCATGAAATGCGGATGCGCTGCCGGCGCTCAAAAAGCGCAGTCGGCATATCTTTTTGCGGACAATAATTCAGCATTGCTGGATACTCTATCGCAAAGGATTAAAATAAACGGGATTATTTGGCTTGTAATAGGCATATTGCAAATAGCCGGCGGTATTTTTATAAATTGGATTTTGCTTATACCGGGTGTTCTAAACATCATTTCTTCTGTCAATGATATAAATTACAGCAAAACATTATTAGAAGACCCAACGGGAATTATCAAAAGATTTGAACCGCTGACAGGACCTATAATAACGTTAGTTTATAATTTGATCATCGGCGGTGTTATAGGCGTTATTGGTTCAATATACTATTTTATTGCAATAAGAAGCTTTGTTATGGAAAACAAAAGCAGCTTTGCTTAATACCTATAAAAATACGGCTTAGATAGAGAGCATCTTGTTTTTACAAAAAACTAAACGGGCATATCTCCATACGTGTACTTGCGTTCGGAGATATGCTCTTGCTTTTTCGCAAATGTCCAGGTGTTTTGGCAGAGAAAATTTGTCGGATATTGAAGGCCGTCGTCGGTACTGTATGAAGCCGGTATTATACTTGATGTCGCCGCGTGTCGGTTCTTTGCACGGCGGTTTAGGAGGGCGTGTATCTGCTATTTAGATAACAGTAAAAATATTACATATTGAAATGCGCCTGATATTGTGGTAAAATTCTAAGGCGATATAAAAGTAATATAAAGGCTCCTGACGCCGAAATTTTTTTGAGGTGAAAGCTGCGGAATATATTTATGTGTTTTTACGTCCGCACCTCTTGGCGCGGATTTTTCTTTTTCAGCGGCCGCGGCAAAAACGAATTCGTCTGTTTTAAGAGCCTGAATATTTTGGAGGGAAGCATATATGGATACAAGGATAGCGCTGATAAGCATCATAGTGACCGACCCCGAATCGGTGGACAGCCTGAATGCCCTGCTGCACGATTACCGCGATTTTATAATAGGGCGTATGGGCATACCGTACCACAAGCGCGGAGTGAACATAATAAGCGTCGCCGTCGACGCGCCGCAGGAGACCACCTCCGCGCTTTCCGGCAAGATTGGCAGGCTTGACGGCGTGTTTACAAAAACCGTATATGCCGACAGCAGAATATGACTTACGCGAATGAGCTTATATCCCGGCTGGCCTCGGCGCATGACCTTGAGGACAGCGAGCTGCTTTATCTGCTTAAAACCCGCAGCGACGAGACGGACGCGGCGCTGTGCTCGGCAGCGCGTGCCGAAACGGACAAAATATTCGGCCGCGCAGTGTATATACGCGGGCTGATAGAGTTTACCAACATATGCAAGAACAACTGCTATTACTGCGGCATACGCAGGGAAAACGGCAATGTCGGGCGCTACCGCCTTGATAAGTCTTCTATTCTTGAATGCTGCCGCTCCGGCTATGAAGCCGGCTTTCGCACGTTCGTGCTTCAAGGCGGCGAGGACCCATATTATACGGATGACGTGCTGTGCGGCATAGTGTCGGGCATTAAGGAAAACTATCCCGACTGCGCCGTCACGCTGTCGGTGGGCGAGAGAAGCTATGAAAGCTATAAAAGGCTGTTTGACGCCGGCGCCGACAGGTATCTTCTGCGGCACGAAACGGCAGACACAGGTCATTACCGCCGGCTGCACCCGCAGGATATGTCGTTTGAAAACCGCATGGACTGTCTGCAGGAGCTTAAAAGGATAGGCTATCAGACGGGCTGCGGATTTATGGTCGGCTCTCCCTATCAAACCGACGAGGACATTGTAAAGGATCTGCGCTTTATAAAAAGCTTTCAGCCGGAAATGGTCGGCATAGGCCCGTTTATACCGCACAGCGAGACTCCGTTCGCACATATGGAGCAGGGGAGCGCCGAAAAGACGGTGTTTTTGCTGTCCATAATAAGGCTGCTGCTGCCGATGGTACTTCTGCCTGCGACAACGGCGCTCGGCACGGCGGACAGGGACGGGCGCATAAACGGCATACTGCACGGAGCCAATGTCGTAATGCCCAATCTTTCGCCGCAAAACGTCCGCGCGCTTTACACGCTGTACGACAACAAGCTGTACTCCGGAGCCGAGGCTGCCGAATGCCGCGCACAGCTTGACGACAGCCTGAGACCGTATGGCTTTTATACCGTAGCAGCGCGCGGCGACAGCCCAATGACGCACCCTCTGTCATCCGGCTGACGAGACTGTTGTTATCGCGGCATGCAGCGCAGCGAAGCCGTTTGCTGCCGGACGCACCGGCTGCACCCTTGCCGCCGGCGGATAAATATACCGCGGACCACAGCCTGCCGCGGCAGTGCTGACAAGAGCTGCCGTACCGAAAAGCCGCCTCCAAATCGGCGGCAAGACGGTATTTTTGCTGTCGATAATAAGACGGCCGCTGCCGCAGGTACTTCTGCCTGCGACACCGCCGCTCGGCACGGCGCAGGGACGGGCGCATAAACGGTATACTGCACGGAGCCAATGTCGTAATGCTAAGCCTTTTGCCGCAAAGAGTGTGCGCGCTTTACACGCTGTGCGGCAACAGGCTCTACTCCGACGCCAAAACGCCAAGAGCACACTATTGTATATAACGCCCTAAGCGGCATTAATATAGAATAAATTTGCTGACGGGAAAGAAGCGCTTACCCGAAAGAGAGGAAGATGTAATTTGTATAACCCAAAATCAATGAAGGCAGAGGAATTTATATCTCATGACGAGATAATGGACACGCTTAAGTTTGCCGACGAGAAAAAGGACGATTTGGAGTATGTTGATTCCATTATAGAAAAGGCAAGGCTGCGCAAGGGCCTTACTCACAGGGAGGCATCGGTGCTGCTGGCGTGCGAGGATGAAGACAGGATAAACGAGGTGTACAAGCTTGCCGAGCAGATAAAGAAGGATTTTTACGGCAACAGGATAGTCATGTTCGCTCCGCTTTATCTCTCCAACTACTGCGTAAACGGATGTCTTTACTGCCCGTATCATCTTAAGAACAAGCACATTGCCCGCAAAAAGCTCACGCAGGAGGAGATAGTAAAGGAGGTCACCGCGCTCCAGGACATGGGACACAAGCGCTTGGCCATTGAGGCGGGCGAGGACCCGGTGAACAATCCGATAGAGTATATACTCGAGTGCATAAACACCATTTACAGCATAAAGCACAAAAACGGCGCCATACGCCGTGTCAACGTCAATATAGCCGCTACCACGGTGGAGAATTACCGCAGGCTCAAGGAGGCAGGTATCGGCACCTACATACTTTTCCAGGAGACGTATCACAAGCAGAGCTACGAGCGGCTGCACCCGACCGGGCCGAAGCACAATTACGCATATCATACCGAGGCTATGGACAGGGCCATGGAGGGCGGAATAGACGATGTGGGTCTGGGCGTTCTGTTCGGGCTGGAGCTTTACAGGTACGAGTTTGCCGGGCTGCTCATGCATGCCGAGCATCTGGAGGCGGTGCACGGCGTCGGGCCGCACACCATAAGCGTGCCGCGCGTAAAGCGGGCGGACGATATCGACCCGGATGAATTTGACAACGGCATATCCGACGACATATTTGCGAAAATATGCGCATGCATAAGGGTATCGGTGCCGTACACCGGCATGATAATATCCACGCGCGAGAGCAAGGCTGTCAGGGAAAAGGTGATACGCCTCGGCGTGTCGCAGATAAGCGGCGCGTCAAAGACGAGCGTCGGCGGCTACTATGAGCCGGAGCCGGAGGAGGACAACTCCGCCCAGTTTGACGTAAGCGACAACCGCACACTCGACGAGGTCGTGCTGTGGCTGATGAATATGGGGTATATCCCCTCCTTCTGCACCGCCTGCTACCGCGAGGGGCGCACCGGCGACCGGTTTATGAGCCTGTGCAAGTCGGGACAGATACAGAACTGCTGCCATCCCAACGCGCTTATCACGCTTAAGGAATATCTGGTGGACTATGCCTCGGATAAAACGAGAGAGGTCGGAGAAAGGCTTATTGCCGACGAGCTGAAGAATATACCGAACGAAAAGGCAAGGGCTGTGTGCGGTGATTATATCGGCAAAATAGAGCACGGCGCCCGTGATTTCAGATTTTAAGAGCTTCTCTGTATTCCGTCCGGACTGACGCGGATATAATTGCTTGCGGGAGCGGCGTGGTATAGGTCTCACTGCGGAGCTTGTAAAGGTGCACAGAAATAGCTGGCCGTATTTTTGCCGGAGTACGTGGGACCCGCCTGGTAACATGCAATGTCACGCCGGAAAGTAAATATTCGGCCGCTGCTTTCATGCTTGTGACAGACTGTAAGGCTGCCTCGCCGCGGTGTGGCGGCCGATCCAGCTGCCGGGCCTGACGCGCACAGGCCGTGATGCCATCAGAATAATGTCAATTTGCTTTTGCAGCTTTCAGCGGCATTTTTATCCAATATATTACGGGCGCTCCGAGGCGTTTGAGACGCATTTATGGATACAGGTTCAGCGAAAATTTGTGAATTCCGAATGCCAGCACTTAGCATTACCCGGTCAGTAGGGGACGCAGGGCACGGCAGTACGTGTCAAGCGTTGCCTGACTGGAAAAAAGGTCGGAGCGCATAAATATCAAAGCAATATCAAAAATACAGGAGAAAATGATTATGGGACTTAACGATACGCCGTCGTCCGAGCGCGCGCATATAGGCTTTTTCGGGCGCCGAAACGCGGGAAAATCCAGCGTCGTCAATGCCGTTACGGGGCAGGAGCTGTCGGTTGTGTCCGACGTAAAGGGCACCACCACCGACGCGGTATATAAGGCTATGGAACTGCTGCCGGCCGGCCCGGTGGTGATAACCGACACACCCGGCTATGACGACAGCGGATATCTCGGCCAAAAGCGCGTAGGGAAAACCATGCAGGCTTTAAACAGATGCGACCTTGCGGTGCTGGTCATTGACGGCACTGAGGGCAGGTCTCCCGTTGACGCGGAGCTTGAGGAGATGTTTAAGCAGCGTGATATACCATATATAGTAGTCTACAATAAATCCGATATTTCCGGCAGAAAATACGCCGACGGAATAAATGTAAGCGCCGTCACCGGCGAGGGGATTGCGGAGCTCAAGGAAAAAGCCGCTGCGATACTCAACGGCGAAAGGAAGGACAAAAGAATAATCGGTGACCTGCTGAGCAAGGGCGACACTGTGCTTTTAGTGATACCGATAGACTCCGCCGCACCGAAGGGAAGGCTCATTCTGCCACAGCAGCAGGTCATAAGGGACATACTCGACGCCGGCGCCGGTGCGGTTGCGGTGAAGGAGGACAACATCCGGCAGACTATTGATAACCTCAGGACACCGCCGGCAATGGTGGTGACCGACAGTCAGGTTTTTGCCGCTGCCGACGCCGAGACCCCCGCAGGTATCCCGCTGACTTCATTTTCGATACTCATGGCGCGGTATAAGGGATATTTGGACACGGCAGTGAAGGGCATAGCCGCCGTTGGGAGGCTTAAGGACGGCGACACGGTGCTGATATGCGAGGGATGTACGCATCACCGGCAGTGTGACGATATCGGCACAGTCAAAATACCGCGCTGGCTGAAAAATTATACTCAAAAGCAGCTTGAACTTAAGTTTACCTCCGGCAGGGAATTCCCGACTGACCTTACCGGCATAGACCTTGTTATCCACTGCGGCGGCTGCATGCTCAATGAACGCGAGGTGCAGTACAGGATGAAGACGGCCGTCGGCGCCGGTGTTCCGTTCACAAACTACGGCGTCGCGATAGCGTATATGCAGGGCATTTTAAAACGCAGCCTTGAAATATTCCCGGATATAAGGGCGGCCCTTGACTAAACCGGCGTTTGTTTTCGATACCGCCGCAGATTTAGGCCTTGGAGATTGTGCAGTCAGGGCTTTGGCCTAAGGCCTGCGCCCGGACTTTTTACCGGAGGCTTGGCGAGCTTTTATAAACTGTGAAAAATTAGCATGTACGAATCGGCCCTGCGGCAGAAAATTCGGTTTGTCAAAACACGGCCGGGTATCATGGCCCTGAATCGCTGAAAATACAGATAAAATCCGCCCAAAATTCAATGTGACGGAAAGTATCGTGACATGATTCAGCCTGCGGGCTTATAATAGCACTGCAAAACAAACTGGAGGCTGAAGACAAATGAGCTTTGGAGAAAAACTTAAAAATCTGAGAATAAGCAACAATTTGACGCAGGACGAGCTGGCGGAAAAAATATTTGTCAGCAGGACGGCGGTTTCTAAGTGGGAGACCGACCGCGGCTTTCCGAGTATAGAGAGCCTGAGATATCTTGCCAATCTTTTTCATATGAGCATTGACGAGCTGATATCCGACGAGGATATAAAAAACAAAGTGCTTATTGACAAAAAAAATTCGCGCAGGTTTTACTGGGCTGCGGTAATATGCCTTGCCGCTACCGTCGCTTCTGCCGTTGCGGCGTATGCTACCCGTATTTATTACTGGAGCGTGCTGAGCATTATAGGAATAGCGGGTTATTTGGTGTTTGCGGCGCTGTGCAAATATAAAAATCAGAGCATGCGGCTGACAAAGGCTATTGCGCCGTTTATAATATCGCGCATTGTAATAGCCGCCGCAGTTATCGCCATTGCGGTTTATAGCGTTGTGCAGCTGTAGCCGGAATGCAAAATAAAAATGCTCTGCCGAGATTTATGGCGGATATTAGGCTTACATAGCGGACGCGGATATTGAAGACGGGGCAAAAGGCTGCGTCCGGAGCGCAAACGCTGCCGGCCTCGAATGCGGATAATCTGCTGTCTTAAGCTCGGCGCAGCGTGTTTTCTGAGCAAGGCATAGGTGCTTTGACAATATAGTCAAAATATTGAATATACTATATCTGCATATAAATTGGTTATGCGCCGTGGATAAAAAGCAGAAAAAGCCGTGATGATTTTCATCACGGCTTTTTTCCTTTTTTTAAGGTATTATTTATATTCTTTTGACGTGATTACATTGCCGTCCATATCAAGGTATTCCACTATAACTGATTCGGCAGAAGGCACCTGAAGCTTCAGCAGAGATAATACGCTTTCATAGGTAGATGATGATGCATCCAGACTTGAATCAAGCGTTGATTTTATAAGATCTGTATCGCCGATATCCATCGTATACTGACAGCTGTAAACAAGTGAATTGCCTCTGGCAAGAATATCCATATTTATACCTGTGCCCTCAAAGCTTGATGAGATGGAATCCAGCTGTTCAGCATTTTGCTCGACATACTCCTGAATAGTCATACCATCGGAGGAAGAAGATGATGCTTCGGAGGAATCGTCGGCTTCGCTGGATGCAGAGCCTGAGGAGGCTTCAGATGTGCTGGCAGCCGAAGATGAAGCGACAGATGATGTATCGTCGTTGCTGCTGTCACAGGCAGTGAGAGCAAAGGCCGATACAACCATGATACATGCAATAATTGATAAAAGCTTTTTCATAATAATTTCCCATTTTTATTAATTTGGCTAAACTGGATATAATAATAACTTATATAAATAATCGCGTCAATACAAATTTATGCGAGCCCAGCTATTTATACTCTCTTGACGTGATTATGTTGCCGTATATATCAAAGGCTTCTACAATAACAGATTTTGCGCTTGGCACCTCAACACGCATTTGATAAAGAATATTTTCAAAGAATGGTGAAAGCTGGTCGAACAGCTGCTCTAAATATTCTTTCATAATATCATTGTTATCACCTATATCTATTATAAGTCCGAGACTTATTACAAATGAGTTGTCTCTTGCATATATGCCGCACAAAAAGCCTTCATACCCCATAGTGAGTATAATCTGGTTAACCATATCACTTTTTTTATTTATGTAATCCTCAACAGAAGTGTCGGATACAAAAGGAGGTGACGCTTCAGACGGCTCCGGCTGTGAGGACGGCGCCGGCTCTGACTGTATAGACGGCTGTGATGATGGTACTGGCTGTGATGAGGAAGCCGGCTGAGGCTGCGGGTCGGGCTCCGGAATGCTTTCCGGCAATGCCGGCTGTGCAGGGATGCTTATAAGCGGACTGCTTGAGGCCGGCGGCGACTGCTGGCGGCTGGAGGTGCTTCCCGGCCGCGATGTCGACGTTTTGACCGATGCCATCGAAGAAGTACCTGAAGAGCTTGTACGTGAAGACTGCACTGAAGAGATTTCAGAGGTCTCAGATGAGGATGCTGAGGATATTGAGCTGATATTGCTGCTTATTTCCATTGTTATGCTGCTCAGAAATTCGGATACAGAGCTGTTGAGGCCGGACTGTGCGGCAGGCTCCCCGTTTCTGCCGCATGAAACAAGCGTAAGAGCTAACATAAATACCAGGCATACGGCTATTGCAGATAGTTTTTTCATTATACTCCTCCTGTATTTTTAACCTGCCCAGGCTGCCGGCAGAATAACCAATCCTTTTCCGCAAGCATTTTTAAGTGCTGCATGACATATCATTAAGCGGGGTATAGTCTGCCGGACAATTAAAATTATATTCCGATATAATACAACGATTTAGTTAATAATCTATACATATAAAATATGCAAAACCGTCAATTATACAGACCCTATTTGAAAAATGATTATATCATTTAATATATAAAATATCTATAATATGTACTTAATATTTTTCGGCAAATTTTTAATGCTGCAAAATGAATATTTATATTTATTTTTAATATAAAAAATTCAAAATTTTATACAACCATTTTGGTTGATATATAAAGTTAAATATGTTATTTTTATTAAAGTATTTTAGTT
Organism: uncultured Clostridia bacterium; assembly: GCA_944412495.1. GTDB lineage: Bacteria > Bacillota > Clostridia > Oscillospirales > Acutalibacteraceae > Timburyella. The sequence goes on from CALYBL010000035.1 coordinate 37,339, forward strand.
TTAATTGACTTCAAATTGAAAGGTGTTAATAATATGAAAATGCTCATTAGGCTTGCATCTATGCTGATGGCAGCAATTCTGACAGCTGGAGCATTAGCCTCCTGCGGCAAGAATTCTCTGCGTCCTCATGATCCGCTGCCGCCGATACAAGCGCTGTTTTTACATGTGGGATACATGTACGGCACTACTAACGCAAAGTATGTCAGCTACAGTGATGAGGATATCCAAAAGCTTACGGATATAGGTGTAACAGAGGTCTGCATAGCCTATGGCACACCTGTTGTATCATATACTCCGGAGGGTGCGGCCGAGTCTCAGATGATTGTTACGGCGGAGGATGTCAACAATATGTCTCCGGAGCTGGTAGGTCCTGATAAAACGGAAAACGACATAACAGAAATTAAATCGGTATATTCAGAGAGGGTAAAGCAGCTTGACGACGGACTTACGCTTGAGGCATATGCTGATTTTGCTCTTGAGCTTATGGAGCGGCTCATAGCAATAAACCCGGAAATCAAAATATGGTACAGCTTTCCGGACATCGCCATTCACCCGCTTTCGCAGATGTATATAGACCCGTTTCTGCAGTACTATGAGATGATGAAAAGCAGGACAGGCGAAGAGATATGGAACAATAATATACAGGGCTTTTATTGGCTGTGCGAGGGAATCACGACAGAGCCTTACGATAATTTCGACACGGAAAATTTAGTTGATTTTGACAATGAGATGGTGAAGGCCATGAAGGCATGTGCGGATGTCGTGCATGATGACGGCAAGTTTACCTTCTGGTGTCCGTATTACCGTCCAAATATGTCGATAAGTATGCCGATAGGCTTTATAGCTAATCAGACAGACATATTCGACTATGTGATACTGCAGCCAAATCATGTGTTTGCTACCGGGCTTGAGGACAATATTGAGATAATAAAGCAGTCGACACTGAAAAACGCCGTTTTAAATCAGAACATGATTGCATACGGAGGAGAGAAAAAGTCAAGCACCATGATAGGCCCTGAGATGGAAATGGAGGCAAGTGACTTCAATGGCAGCAACAGCGAAGATATACTTTCGAGATATCAGGACTATGTCGACGCATATGGAGATATGCTCGGGGAATATCCGATGGCGTTTTACTGCGGCGCACGTCCGAGTCTTATGGATGAAAAAATCATCGGGCTTTTAGCGGATTTTCTCAGCAAAAATGCAGAGTAAGATATAAAAATACAAGAGGGGGCATATATTATGAAATTTATTAAAGCTATAGCGCTTGCTGCTGCGGCAGCCTTGTCTGCAGGGGTGCTTTCATCCTGCAGCAACGATTCTTTGCGGCCACATGACCCGCTGCCGGCCATGAAGACACTATTTATATATGCGGGGTACAGATATGAGACTACTGATGCAAAATATGTTGAATACAGCGATGAGGATCTTCAGAAGCTTAAGGATATCGGTGTTACTGAAGTCTGCATAGCTTATGGCACGCCCGTTGTATCATATACTCCGGAGGGAGCAACTGAGCCTCAGATGATTGTTACGGAGGAAGATGTAAACAACATGTCTCCGGAATTGCTCGGACCTGATAAGACGGAAAGTGATATATCAAACTTAAAGACAATATATGCGGAAAGAGCAAGAGGCCTTGATTCGGGTCTGACGATTGAGAGCTATGCAGACTTTGCCCTTGAGCTTATGGAGCGTCTTATAGCCTTAGACCCGGAAATCAAAATATGGTACAGCTTTCCCGATATTTCTATTCCAATTCTTTCTCAGATGTATATAGAGCCTTTTCTCCAATACTATGAAATGATGAAAAGCGGGACAGGCGAAGAAATATGGAACAATAATATACAGGGCTTTTATTGGTGCCGCGAGGATATTCCGACCGGTTCCTACGATAACTTTGACACGGAAAATTTAGTTGATTTTGACAATGAGATGGTGAAGGCCATGAAGGCATGTGCGGATGCCGTGCATGATGACGGAAAGCTCACCTTCTGGTGCCCGTATTACCGCCCGACGGCATCTGTCGGCATGCCGATAGGTTTTATAGCTAATCTGACTGACATATTTGACTATGTAATACTTCAGCCTAATCATGTATTTAACGATGGCCTTGAGAACAATATCGAAATTATAAAGGAGTCAACGCTGCAAAACTCTGTCTTAAATCAGAGCATGGTTGCATATGGAGGAGAAAAGAAATCAAGTACCATGGTGGGGCCTGAAATAGAGATGCAGGCGGAGGACTTCAACGGCACCAACGGTGAGGAGATACTTTCGAGATATCAGGACTATGTCGACGCATACTCAGATATGGTCGGCGAATATCCCATGGCCTTTTACTGCGGCTCACGTCCGAGCCTTATGGATGACAGGGTGCTGGGATTTTTAGAGGACTTGCTCAGCGGCAGTGCAGAGTAAAATATTAAATACAAGCAGGGTGCATATATGAAAATTTTATTGAAGTTGACTGCGCTTTTTATGGCGGCTGCTATGACGGCCGGGATTATCACTTCTTGCAAAGCCGAAAAAGGGGAGGATATTATCAAACCGTTATTTTTATATGTGGGGTACAGATACAACAGCACAAATTCCAAGTATGATGAATACACCGATGCCGATCTCCAAAAACTGAAGGACATAGGTGTTACGGAAATTTGCATAAATTTCGGAAACGCTCCAGCGGCCTATATTCCCGTAGGGGAAACGGAGCCTAAGCAGATAGTAACTGAGTATGACATAGAAAATGTTATAACAATGGAATCGACCGGTGCAGAATCAGAGGAGGCTTTGTCACGGATAAAGGAAGAGTATAAAACCAAGCTCAGCGGGCTTGATACGAGGCTTATGATAAATGACTACGCTGACTTTGCGGTTGAGTTTGCCGAGCGGCTTGTCGCGGTCAACCCGGATATAGAAATATGGTATTCTTTCCCTGACATATACATAGCTGCTCTGGCAGAGCTTTATGTTGAGCCGTTTTTGATATATTATGACAGGCTAAAGGCTGAAACCTCACAGGAAATATGGGATAATAATATAAAGGGCTTTTACTGGGTGAGGGAGGATGTACCGGCGGCAATATATGATCAGTTTAATACAGAAAATCTTGAGAATTTTGACAATGAAACGGTCAAGGCGATGAAAGCGTGTACAGATGCCGCGCATAAGGACGGAAAGCTTACCTTCTGGTGCCCGTATTTCCGCGAGAGCGAAAACGTCGCCACGCCGATAGGCTATATAGCAAACCAGACGGATATATTCGACTATGTCATACTCCAGCCCAATCATGTGTTTCAGAATGACCTTGAGGGCAATATTGAGGTTATAAAGCAGTCGACGCTTAAAGGCGCCGTTTTGGACCAAAGCGGAATGCCATACGGCGGAGAAAAGAGTTCCCAAACAGGAGTGGGACCAGAGATAGAAATGCAGGCCGAGGACTTTAACGGCAGCAGCGGCGAAGAGGTGCTGGCGAGATATCAGGACTATGTGGATGCATACGGTGATATGCTTGACGAATATCCCATGGCCTTTTACTGCGGCTCACGTCCGAGCCTTATGGATGAGCAGGTACTCAGCCTTCTTGAGGCATTTTTGGCTAAAGAGACTGATGCTTAAAATAAATGTTTTAAAGGCAAGGTGGAAAAATGAAAATTTTATCAAGGGTAATATCACTGCTGATGTCGGCGGCTTTGCTGACGGGGGTACTTACATCATGTCAGGCAAATTCTCTTCGCCCGCATGAAGCTTTAGACCCAATCCAGCCGCTTTTCCTGCACCTCGGCTGGCGTGTCAATACCACTGTCAGTTATGCGACGTACACCGATGAGGATATCCGTCAGCTGACCGATATAGGCGTAAAAGAGGTTTGCATAGCTTATGGCACCGCTCCTGTTACCTATATTCCGGAGGGAGAGACCGAACGTCAGCTGATAATAACTAAGGATGATATAAATGCTATTCCTATGGATATGGTCGGCGCTACTACGGAGGCAGAGCTGGATTCATTGAAGACACAGTATCGTCAAACAATAAATTCTTTAGATGAAGATTTGCTCCTCAACGATTACGCTGATATGGCTATTGAGTTTGCCGAGCGGCTTGTCGCGGTCAACCCGGATATAGAAATATGGTATTCTTTCCCGGATATGTATGTCGTGACGCTTGCAGAGCTTTATATTGATCCGTTTTTAGAGTATTACAATAAGCTCAAGGCCGAGACTCCTGCGGAAATATGGGAAAACAATATCAAGGGCTTCTACTGGCTTAAAGAGGATGTTCCGTCTACTATCTATTGTAATTTTAACACGGATAATTTAGTCGACTTTGACAATCCTGAGGTTAAGGCAATGAAGGCTTGCAACGATGTAGTGCACGATGACGGCAAGCTTACCTTCTGGTGCCCCTATTACCGTTCAACCGATCAGACAGGCCAGCACATAGGTTTTATAGCTAATCAGACTGATATTTTTGATTATGTTATACTTCAGCCCAATCATTTATTTTCAGACGGACTTGAATACAATATTGATTTAATAAAGGAATCTACGCTGCAGAATGCCCTGCTTAACAAAAATTATGTTGTATGGGGCGGTGAGAAAAAGTCCAGCACCATGATAGGCGCTGAGATGGAATCTCAGTCGAACATGTTCGGCGGAAGCAGCGGAGAAGAAAATCTGCAAAGGTATCAGGACTATGTAAACGCTTATCAGGAGCTGCTGGGAGAATATTCTCTTGCTTTCTACTACGGCGAGAGGAATAGCGTCATGAGCGACAGAGTGTTTAACCAGCTTAAGGACTTTTTGGCCGGGACGGCTGCTGATTAGCAAACGGCCTGCTAATTAAATAAAAAATATTCAGCGGCTTGGGAATATTAACCTGAGCCGCTGAATTTTATTGATTATAGAAAATAAGTTGACCGTGTTGGAGTTGAAAAAGAAGATATACATAGAAATACTGTATAATATGACTGTCAAACTGCAGTATACTATATTATAATAAAAAAGGCCCCTCAGCATTTTAAAATGCTGAGGGGCCTTTTTTTTTTGCAGTTCTTAAACAGCCAAATTGGTAATTCCAAACAGTTACATGGCGCTTTGCGCGCTCAGCGCCCTTTCGGAACATCGGATTTGCCCACAAGATAATCTATGGATACATCAAAATAGTCGGCCAGCATTATTGTTTTTGATGTCGGAGGGTCAACCTTTCCGTATTCATAGTCCTGGTAGTTGCGTGTGGTAATACCAAGAAACCCTGCAATGTCGGATTGCTTAAGCTTTTTTGCTTTTCTAAGCTCTTTTAGCCTTTCGCCAAATATAGTCATAAGCAAAGCACCTCAAAAATATTTTTCAAAGCACTTGACACAAGATTTAATTTCGTATATAATATATCCAAAACACGAGATTAAAATTCGTGTAAGGCTGGTGAAGAATAGGAAAAAGAGTAAAGTATAAAAATAGGCACATAGAAAAACTGCCTTAAAACTTGTAAGTTTAAGGCAAGAACGGCAGAAAAATTTTCTGAAAAAGAATAAGATTTAAACCTATTAAAAGACAAGAATAAAAGTGTATATTCTACTGCTGCAACAGAAGAATTTACAGTTTCATAGTACCACGGTGAGGCAAAAAAGGCAATAAAAAATCAGCTTGAAATATTTGGGCCCAAAGCAAAACAGAATGCTGCTTAAATATTATTTCTGCGGATATTATCATGTGCTTTGGCTCGCCGTTTTATTTTTTTGCCGCATATATGTTTGGCACCAGCCGCGGGGAAATATCCGTATTTTTACATATTGCGGCTATTGCTTTATTCTTTTTTCCATTCATTTTTATAGTTAATGCTTTCATACGGCAAGACGTTCCCCCTCCCCTGATTTTCACAAAAAATTCGGGGGGGGGGTTACTATAAATATACACATCTACTATAAAGAGCTGCGCTTGCACAGCATAAAAAGAGCGAATGCACGGGATTTCCGGTGATTGACAAGGACGCATAAAAACAATGCTGCCGGGCCCAAAATAGGCGGGTATGATATGCGCAGGGCAGGCTTTCAAATATATGGTCATATAAGCAGGGAGCGGGCAATAAAAATATATGAGGTCCAGATTATATTAAAAAGGAGTGAAGTATGTGAAGCTAAAGACAAGATTCAGGTACAGGGCGCTGAGCGCTCTGCTGGCCGTTCTTATGGTAATTACAATGCTTCCCGCATCAATCATAACGTATGCGGTTCAGAGCACAGCCGACGGCGGCGGACAGACACCTGACGTTTATGTCGGGTGGAGACCGCTTGAGGAAGAGATTAAGACGGGTGAGGCCGGAACCGTAAGGCTGGAGGCCGCGCTTAATGCGGGCGGCGAAAACGCCGCTGCCGGTGCCGAAGTGAAAATATCACTCACAAAAGCGGAAGCGTCGGCTCTGCAGCAGTTCAGAGGCAGCGACGGCCAGCTCGATTACACAACAGAGGAATTATCGGACGAGGGCGTGCCGATAAATATTGAGCTTAGGGAGGACGGCGGTGTAGATATCTGCTTTTCGCTGAGTCAGGAAAGCCCCGCTTTGACCTTTGAGCTTACCTTTAAGGTTTACAGCAAAACGTCGGCGCCTCTAAGCATAGACGTCAGCGAGGAGGATATTTCTGTCGCTGTGCCGCAAATAGAGGGAGCAGACAGTGCCGCCAAGGTACAAAAGGTGGGCGGCAGTCTGCTTATGGAAGCCTCCTTCGGCTGGACAGCGGCTGTCTTGGCGGCATCGGAAGCCGCGGAAATTTACGGAGACGCTGCGCCGGATTTTGCATTTGCGGTGATGGCAGATTTGCAGAATAAGGGTGAAACAGGCGTTATTTACACTCAGATTCAGACATTTGACATTACCCTTAAGCTGCCGTATGGCATTTACCTGCCGGAGGGAGATTATTCTTATTCGCAGTCAGCCTCACAGATAACGGCGGACGGAGTGACAGTAGCTTCCGTCACGGGCCTGACGGAGACGGACAAAATCCGCGGCATCGTACGCAGCGATGCGTCAACGCTTGAATTTCAGATAGTGCGCACGCCGGAGGCATTTACAAAAATAGAGGAGCTTTCGGACCTAAGCTGCGAAATACTGTTTTCGGGAAGCGCCTTTACGCTGAGCGGGAACGAGCTTGATAAAGACAACGCCGTCATAACGCTTTCGGCAGAAATGAATGCCGTTTCGCTTGCCGGCGAAGGCTTTGTCAGCAAAGAGAGCACCGAGGCTGAAATCCCTGTATACTTCTATAAAGAAAGCAGCGCGGCGCCTGAGACGAGTGAAGCGGTATCCGCTATGGCGGTATCTGCGCGAAACGCTGCCATACCGGAACAAAATGCACTGTCGCTTCAGAGCGTCGGCGCATTAAGCGTACTTGCGGCAAATGCAGCAGAGACAATACGCATTGACAGCTATCGCGAAAGCTACAGTCAGACAGTATTTTGGGTTGATAACAACAACGAGGCAGCAATACGTCCGTCAGGGGCAAATTATGCTCCAAGGCTCTATTTTTCAATTGATAACGGAGAGTTTAGGGAGCTTACATCAGAAAATATGGCCTCTCTTGGCCTTTCGTCGATGCCGGCGGTGAGCGTCAGCACGCGCGGAGTGGGAAGTTACACGGTTTCAATAGGTGCAAACAGCCTGCCGTCGCGCGTGACGTATATAGACAGCTACGGCGACGAAACAGCTCATGAGATAGAATGGCGCTTTGCGCCGTCTCAGATAAACGGCTACAGCGCCGTAGAGGTGACGGAAGAAAACATATCGGATTATCCGTCGATTTCATCGACCGGCTGGTATTACATCTTAAACACGGACTTTTCCTTTTATCTAAACCTGCGCTGGGGACGCTCGGGTCAGCGCCGGGCATAACAAACGCAATTCTTGAGCATTTTGATTTTGTCGCGGCATTTAGCGGAAATGACAGCAGATACAGGCTGAGCGAAATAAGCGACAGTGTCGATATTACGATTGACGCCGGTGCCGACCCGGATAATCCCACCTCTGGAACGGTAACCATAGGCGGTGCCTGGAAATACAACATAGACGGCTCGCAGATATCGTACAGCGTGGAGGAAATTTCCGGCGGAGGCGGAAGAATAACAATCCCCTCGCTTGAGTCAGGCGATTATTTTGCAATTTCCTATGACAATTCCGCAGCGCCTAATTTCGGTTCGGTTACGGATAAGGTTCACAAGGGCGGCACCATGTATCTCACGCTTACGGGCCTGCAGAATTACAGCGCGGATAAGGTATGGCTCGACGGCGGCTCGGAGGAGATGAAAAGCCAGCGTCCGACCGGTGAGCTGCAGCTGTGGCGCTACCGCAGCGGAAGCAGCTATACCACCGCGGCGCCGGTTAGAAATGCCGACGGCACGATTGTCACGGCTCTCTTGGACACATCTCTGGACAGCCAGGACATAGTGCATAGCGATTTGCCAAAGTACGACCCCGAGGGGTATGAATATATTTATGTTGTAAGGGAATATTTAGATTCTACGACGGTTAACGGTGAAGACGCCAATACTTATGAGCAGGTCTTCGGAAGTGTATCACAGGACGGAACTATCACGGACAGAGTCGATGTAGATGGTGAACTCATATACACTACCGAGCCGCGCTCAGACGGCAACACGTTCCTGTATGACGGAGGCACCATCTCTAACCGTATTACGGACACGGTTGCCGCATCGGCAACAAAAATATGGAAAGCAGCAGCATTTCAGTCAGAATTTGAGGACGTAAGAATCGAGCTTACGCTGCAGCAGCGTGTCCGCGGAAGCGGTGATCAGTGGCAGAACACGGATGAAAAGGAGCTCATAGACGGCTTTTTCGCAGAAAACCTGTCGGCCGAGGTCAGCCGGAGAATGCCGGAATACGACATGCTAGGCAGGGTAATGGAATACCGCTGGGTGGAATCAGCCGTTTATCAGGGCGAGGACAGCAGCGATAATCTCCTTACCTGGAACGGAGACGCCGCATCCTTTACATTGGAGCAGAGCGGCAGGGAAATAGTATACAGCTCTGTTTCAGAGATACAGGGGGACGGCAGCACCGTTATTACCAACTCCATAGCCAATACCATCGACTATGAGGTTATAAAGGTGTGGCTCAACGCAGACGGAGAAGAGACACAGGCTCCCGACGGAGCAACCGCCACCTTCAATATTTACCGCACTATAAGCGGTGACGCCTTAGGCGAGCCCGTCGCCGCCTTTACCATGGACGGCGGTGTGGATGAAGAAGCCGTATGCGTAAACGAGGAGCTCGGCATATACGTACGCGAGACGGAGGAATGGACGGCCCTTGTTACTCCGCTTGACGAATACGACGCAGACGGCAGGCAATATGAGTACATTCTGCTTGAGGTGAGCGGGGACAGCGAGTTTATTCCAACATATGAGACCGAGCGCAATGAAGACGGCTATAAGACCACTGTTTATAATGCACCGGGTGAGGGCAACCGCATCATGGTGCGTAAGGACTGGATAGACGACAGCGACATCATGCACCGCCAGCCGGTCACGATTACCGTATATAACCGCACAAGCAATGAGGCCGTCAACCAGATAACGCTTGGTGACGGTGTTTGGCACGACTGGGTCGGCATAGGCAGCCTTGAGCCGGAGGAGGTATACATCCTCGAAACGACTGTGGGCGAAACTGCAGTGCCGCTCACCTCCTATGACATAAACTCCGGGGATGAGCCAAACTACACCTCACCGCAGGCGCCGGAGGAATATGACGGTGAAGAGGATGACAGCTACACCGCTATACAGTACAGCACAGAATATCACTATTACGAAGCGACCTACAGGCACGAAGACATTTCAAATATCACATTCTACACCGTTACCAACCGCAGACTCGGCAATATAAACCTTACGGCAACCAAAACCTGGGTCGACGGCGACGGTGAAAAGCGTCAGGAAATCCAGGCTGAGCTTGAAAGGCTTGAGGGCGAGGGAGTAACTCTTTATCCCGCGCTGCGCCTGCAGTTTGCCGATGAAAATAATCCCTCCTACTACGAGATAAGCCGCAACGGCGTGGATAACGCCGATTATATTGCCGTAGGCAATCATGACAACCGGGTACCGATACTGAACGAAAACGGAGAGCATTCTTCATCTGACAGAGCAATAATTCTGAGTGAGGCTGTGTCCGAGTACTGCTTCTATGGCCTGCCGAAATATGACCGCAGCGGTGCTGTCGTGAGCTACAGTGTTGAGGAGGTTTGGCTTGATGGAGACGGAAATGTTGTTGACATGGCAGCCATCAGGCAGAATTATCCGGCCCTTTATGAGCTTATAGAGGAATATATCGTTTCCTATGCCGAAACAGGATATATTGTCGGAAACCTTCATGCCTCCGACGAACAGGACATAAGCGTAACAAACCAGCTGAGCAGCACCAAGAGCATAATTTGGCACAAGCAGTGGAATGACGAATATGTTTACTCCTCCGGGCAGCGCCCTGACATATATCTTAACATATACAGGGAGATACACACGTCCGCTTCGGATACAGAGGTGTCCCTTTATATCGCCAACTATAAATGGGAGTATTTAGAGGAGGATCCGGCCGACGACCCAGACGGCCTGTACGACAAGCAGCTGCACTGGCACGCCGTGCTGGACGGACTGCCGAAGTACGACAGCTTGGGCTATGAAATACGCTACTTTGCTGTGGAGCATACCCAGGTCAATGCTGCGGACTTCGATTATACTCCGGTGGAGTATTCGGTGCCGACGGCAGGCAATGAGGGAGATATCGTTTCAATAGGCACAGAGTACGAGATAACGTCGCCGGAGGCTCTCGGCTATGTGCGTGATGTTCAGTCGTTTGAGGGCTCCGATACACCGTACTATGCACTTATTGAGGGCGGCACCTTCACAAACAACATCTATCAAACGGTAACGATACGGGGACAAAAGCTGTGGCAGTCACTGCCCGGCGGATATCCCATTGTAGACCTGCCCGTGGTGACGTTTACGCTTTATCAGCAGGCTTACGGCAGCACCGATAAGCAGAGCATTGCGACGCTGACCGTGTCTGACTGGGCAGATATTTACCGAAACGGCTCCTATGTATTCCGCATGGAATATATAGGCAAAAATACAATGACTGTAGACCCCGACGGGAACGTTATAATAAGCGGCGAGGACGGAGCCTCAAAGCTGCCAAAGTACGACTCGCGCGGCAGGATGTACACATATGTTTTGGAGGAGAGCTCCATATCGTGGCCAAACGGCAGCAGCCCCGACAGCAGTGTTGTGTACAGAGACCCGGTAATAAATACCTACCTTGTCAGCAATATTTATTACAGCATAAAGGGAGCGCTGTCCGTAAAGAAGCTTTTGCAGCTTCCGCTGGATGACAGCGGCCAGCCCGAAGCCTATCCGGCCGTAAGGCTTGAGCTGTCGCGCACCTATACCAAGTCTGACGGCAGCACCTCCAACAGCGAGGTGGTGGAATATGCCGAGTGGTCGTCCGCAGAGGTGCGGGCGGCGTATGAGGCCGACGCAGAGGGCGTATCTGCCGGCGGGCTGCTTGAAAAGGTATTTACCTTTGAAAATCTTGAAATATATGCGCCCAACGGGTCTGAATATAATTATACCGTTACAGAGATTAAAGATTACCTCGGCGGCTACGACACATGGGCAGTAAGCGGGTCGCTGACCGCGCAGGATGCAGCCGAAGCCATGACTGAGGAAAATGCAGCAAGCGCTGTGTCCGACCTTGCTGTAACGCTCAATAGCGATAACGGCACAGGAGATACGGCAGAAGAGGTGGCCGTCGCCGCGACCTTTATAAATTCACCGCAGGCGGAAGACAGAGAGACGGTCGAGCTGACCGGCGCAAAGATATGGCAGGATTTTGACAATGCCTTTGAGACACGTCCGGAGGATATCACCATTACCCTGTCACGCTACGCAAATACCCAGCCGGGGCAGGGCAATCAGATAAGCGAAGAGGAAATGCCCGATACGTCCTATGAGGTGATTTGGGATAAGACGGACAGCGGGACATGGACCTACACTATTAAGGGCACTGTGGCAAATGAGCTTGATAAATATGCTCCCAACGGCATGCCGTGGGAGTATGTAGTGACCGAAGGGCTGCCCGACGGCAGTGTATACGTGTCAACGCCAGCAAACGGCAGGGTCAGCGAAAAAAGCACCTCAGACAGCACGGTCGCCATGAATGACCTTACCAATTCAATACTCACCTCTGTCTCTTACAGCAAGAGCTTTGTGGATACCGACGGTGACATAATAACCGAGGATTATCTCGGCCTTGACATAACCGTATCCTTCGAGCTTCAGGTGGCGGAGCTCAGCGGCAGCGACGTTGGAGAATGGTACAGTGCGGCGGACTATTTCAGCAATAATCTTCCGGATGAAATATATACCCGGCTGTTTGACGGCTACAGCTTTACGCGGAGCCTGACCGGGCGTATAAACGATACGTCAGTATGGGGAGTAAGCCGCTCCTTTGCAGGCCTGCCAAAAATCATCAAAAAGACCGGCGAGACAGATGCTACCAATCTCGTATACCGGGTGGTAGAAAAGGAAATAGCATATGCCGGCATGACACAGGCAGTAAGAGTCATAAACAGCGCCGACAATAAGACCTATACCTACGATTTTGACGACGGGCTGTTTTCACCGGCCTACTTTGCAAACGGGAAAACGGCGGCTGAGACGGAGTACAATAATTACTCCACACGCGCACTTTACAACCGCCTTCCAACCTCCGAGCTGACCGCCAAAAAGACATGGAACGGCGACAACGGCGATATCTACGGCACGCGTCCCGATACCGGCCGGACGGGGTACGACTGGGAGGTAAGCTTTGTCATCCAGCGCTCAGCCGACGGCGAGAGCTGGGAAAACGTCAAGCTTTACGGCTCAGGAGCAGCTATAGAGGATTTGGTTGTAACCATCTACGGCACCGATGAGGAAGCGTCGGCGAGCACCGTAATAAGCGGGCTGCCGGCTGCGGATATGTCGGGTAACACATACATCTACCGTGCAAGAGAGCTGCGTGTGGGCTTTTCGCTCTCGGGCGGCAGTGTCGGTGAAGACGATATACTCGACGGCGGAGATATCTACAATACGGCCTACACGGTTGAATATACCTCGCTTGCCGATGCGTCAAACGGCCTTAATCAGATATCGGTTTATGCGGTGAAGAACTGGAATCCGTCGTCTGCAAAAACGTCCGTTACTCTTGAGCTTCAGTATAAGGGCGAGGGCGGAAGCTGGCAGTCCTTCGGCACTCCGGCAAAAGTGACGCTGGACGGCACGGCCGACGGCATGAGCGCCTATTATGAGTATGAAGCGTGGAAGGCCGTTTGGAACGGTGTGCCTGAATCGCTGCCGGGCAGTGATTTGACACAGGACGGCAAAACACAGTACCGCGTGGTCGAAACGGTGCCGAGCGGATATATTCTTGAAAGCTCCGCCGTGACAATCAATGCCGAGGGCTATGACGAATATTCGTTTACAAACGTCGAGGCAACGTCGCTGTCGGTCGAAAAGAAGTGGTACGGCGTCGACAGCAGCGGACAGAGAGATGTGCTCGTCGGACTGTGGCGTACGACGGGAGATATAGACGGTCATCAGGCCGAGCAGGTGCTTGATGGCTCCGGCAGCCAGCGCACGATAACACTAAGCTCATCAAACGGCTTTAAGGGCACGTTTGCATCGCTCCCGAAATATGACAGTGAGGGAAATGAGTACAAATATTACGCACGCGAGCTCAGCATAGGCGGCGTGCCGGCCGAGGAGTCGGGCTTCAGGATAGTCAATACCGACACGTCCGGCCAAACTGCTATAGCCAATATAGGGCTTATGGAGCTTAGCGGCAGCAAGATATGGAAGGATAACTCGGACGCGTACGACACAAGGCCGGGGGAAATAACGCTCACGCTTTACCGCAGCATTTCCGGCGGGGACGAGGAGAGAGTGGACGCTTCACCCGAATGGGAAAAGGCCGGAGACGTATGGACGTATAAGTACACCGGCCTGCCGAAAACGGACGATGACGGCAACGCCTACACCTACAGAGTAAAGGAGACACTGCCGGAGGGCTATACGTCTTCGCAGGACGGCAGCGACATAACCAACACTCTCACCGGCACGGTCGATATTCCCGTTACAAAGGTGTGGATAGACGGCAGTGACGCCGACGGGCTCCGCCCCGACACGGTGACGGTGGCGCTGTACGCAAACGGCACAGAGGTAAGGCGCAAAAAAATAAGCGCAGGGAATATACTGAGCAGGCTGTGGCGCAGCATAACGGGAGGACAAAACATTTGGAGCTATACGTTTGAAGACCTGCCGAAATACGATTCCGAGGGCTGTCTGATAGAATATACGGTACAGGAGCTCGACGTTCCTGCGGAGTATGAGTCGGAGACGGACGGCTTTACAATAACAAATACGCTGCTTACGGAGCTTTCGGTTGAAAAGATATGGGGCGGCGTTGACGAGGCGGACAGACAGGAGGTCGTAGTCGGGCTGTACCGCACGGCCGATGAGGGTGAAGAGCCCGCAGAGGTGCAAAACGAAAGCGGCGGGCAGATGAAAGCGTCGCTTAGCGAAGACAACGGCTGGAAAAACAGCTTTTCGGCACTGCCTCGGTTTGACGAAAGCGGGAATCGGTATATTTACTCTGTAAAGGAGCTCAGCATAGGCGGCACACCGGCCGAGGAGTCCGGCTATATTATCCATATAGGCTATGCCGGAAACAGCGCGGCGATATCGAATATTATGCCAATAGACGTCACCGGCAGCAAGATATGGAAGGACAACTCAAATGCGTACAGCACAAGACCGGAGGAAATAGCGCTCACGCTTTACCGCAGCATTGCCGGCGGTGAAGAGGAGAGAGTGGACGCCTCTCCCGAATGGGAAAAGGCCGGAAACGTATGGACATACAAGTACACAGGTCTGCCGAAAACGGATAATGACGGCAACTCCTACACCTACAGAGTAGAGGAGACGGTTCCGGAGGGTTATGTCTCTTCGCAGGACGGCAGCGACATAACCAACACTCTCACCGGCACGGTCGGTATTCCCGTTACAAAGGTGTGGCGCGACAACGACAATGCGTCGGGCGAGCGCCCACAGACGATAGAGGTCGTGCTGTATGCCAACGGCACAGAGGTTAGCAGCGCCGTAATAGGCAGGGATACCGGCCTGATAGAGGGAATATGGGATAAAATCACCGGCTCCGCCGACAATGAATGGGAATATACCTTTACTGACCTGCCTAAATACGACCAAGAGGGCGTGGAGATAGTATATACAGTGGAGGAAAGGGAAGTCCCCGAAGACTACGAGGTGCGCTACGACGGCCTTGAAATTGTTAATGTAAAATTCGGAGGGCTCAGCGTAACCAAGAAAGTTACAGGTACTGCCGGCGATAAGGATATGTACTTTAACTTTGTAGTTGAGCTTAGTGATACCTCCGTAAACGGCGTATACGGCGATATGGAATTTATCGACGGCGTTGCCGAATTTGCCCTGAAAGACGGGGAGACAGTCACGGCCGAGGGAATTAGGGCGGATACGGCCTATACCGTAACAGAGCTCAAGGCCGGCCTTGACGGATATGCAACCGAATCGGACGGCGAGAGCGGAACGATACCGGCCGGCGACATAGCCAAGGTGTCGTTTGAAAATCACAAGGACGCACCGCCCTCATCAGCTTCATCGTCGACGTCCTCACATACCGACACGTCTGATTCATCGCAGAATAATTCACAGCCCGCTTCTTCGCAGCCGGCTTCGTCGGATCCCACACCGTCGGACGCAGGCTCGAATTATAGCGCTCCCGTAGATAATGTGCCGACTGGCGAAGGCTCAGGCGCAGCCGTATTTGCAGTCCTGCTGGCTCTTTCTTTCGTCAGCATGCTGCTGGTCGTCATAAAGGGAAGAAAAGGGAAGGTATAATGACAAAGGCAAACATCGGCTGCAAATAGACTTCTGCCGCTGCATTATCCAAAAACGGGAAAATGAGGAGCCGGAATAAACGGCTCCTCATTTATTGTTGGCGCCGAGAAGGCAAGGGCCCCGGTTGAACCGGGGAGTGGAAGGGTCCTGGCAAAGACAAGGTCAAAAATTGCATAGTTATAAAAAGAGAAAAAAGGAGCTGCTCGCCTCATAAGGACACGGAAATTTCTGCGTGAGGTGTTCTGCTTAAAGAGATAAGCCGGAAAATCAAAGAAAACTGGTTTACCAGCAGCAGAGCAAGCGATGCAATGATAGCTTTTCAGTGCTCCCTTACAGGAGTCAGCAAGTTCTGATCCCTCTGAGGTCTGAGCAAACCATTAGTTTACTGGTGATTTGGATTTGCTGTTTAAATTTTCGGCAGAAAAAGCTTTATTGAAAGACATTTCAAAGCCAGAAGCATTTTAAGTGTTAAAAAGCCGCAGCATAACGGGTTTTACCCGCTGCATCTGATAGAACGTATATCTAAAGTGGGCCTAAGAACGTTTGAAAGCAGTGACGCAGCAAATTTTTTTGATAAAAGCCCGTGATTTGCATAAGGGCCTTATCAAAGGATAATATATTAATCTAATGCCTGATTTAAAGCGACCATATTACATTTTGCTCCCGCCGTCCCAGCCGGAAAGCTCCGAAATCCGCCGGGCATTTTGTATCGTATAAACGGTATCGTGCAGCTCTGCCGCAGAATGTATATACGGGCTGTGCTCGTGCAGCTTCATCTGCATATTTACCGGGAGAGAAAGGAAAAAGTCACGGCTGCTTTTGCTGCCGGTTATAAGCTCGTTTAAATTGCTGTATTTCATTTTGCCGCCTCCTTGTTCTTTTATGCCTTTATTTTTTGCGGCCAATATGACTTTATTCTCCGCATGCTTTGGAAATATGCTGGAAAACAAAGAATTTTCCATCGCTTTATTGACAATATAAAATCAAATATATTTGCCTAATAGAAAAGATTAGATCTTTTTTATACCGATATTTTAAGTGCGTGAAAAATGACCGGTCATTAATAAAAAACATACTAAGTGCCGGAGGAAAAATTAAAGTGAAGTTTTTTGTGCCTTTGAATAAAACTGAAGCGGTAAATATCACACAATAAATTTCCTTTGGAAAATTTTAAGAAAAAAATTATAAAATAAATAGCAATATACGTATGTACTGTGCTATAATATCAGTGCTTATGTCAACCGACTTTTGTGCAGCGGCTTGGTTACGCGGCGAAAAACGCCGTCAAAAATGACGTGCTCGTAATTGGCCGGAAGCGCTTTGTAGTATTGCGCGGGCGGACAGCATATATATTATTGGATGACAAAGCCGTAGAAAATACGATTAAGCGGGGGATACTATTGAGCTGGATATATGCTTTCTTTCAGGGAGTACTTCAGGGCATAACGGAATTTTTGCCGATATCGAGCGACGGGCACTTGTCGCTGTTTAATCACTTTTTCGGAAGCGGGACGGAGGACCCGCTGCTTTTTGTGGTGCTTTTGCACCTCGGAACGCTTTTGGCGGTATTCATCATGTTCCGCAAGCGCATATGGTCACTCATACTTGAGGCGGGCAGGACTATAAGGGATATTTTTACCGGCAGATTTTCATGGCGGGGCATGTCAAACAACCGCCGCTTTCTCATAATGGTGGTTGTGTCGCTGATACCGCTTGCTGTACTTTATTTCTTCTCGGATTATATGGAGGCGGCCGCGTCTGACGATAACCTGTGGGTCGAATCGGTGTCATTTATTTTCTCCGGAATAATGATGCTGCTTGCGGCGAAGGCGGCAAAAAGCGGCGGACTTAAGCGAAAGGCAATAACCGTTCCGGCTGCGCTGGCAATAGGCTTTTTTCAGGGATTGGCCGCACTGCCTGGCGTGTCGCGCTCCGGCTCGACGATAGCAATAGCACTGCTGCTTGGCTACAGCAAGTCTACGGCGGTGGACTTCTCGTTTATCATAGGAATACCTGCAATCCTTGCAGCAAACGCCTATAAAATACTGAAATTCCTGCTGTCGGGAGAACAGGCAGAGCCGGGAATAGCAGTGCCGATAATAATAGGTATTGTCGTATCTGCGGTTGTGGGGCTGTTTGCCATAAAGCTTTTGCAGCTGCTTGTTAAAAAGGATAAATTCAACATATTCGGAATATACTGCATAGTAGTAGGTGTTCTGTGCGCTGCCGTTTCCACGGCCGAGGCGGTTATCGGACACACAATAAATTTTGCATAAGCATGTTTTTATGTAAAAATACAGAGCAAACAATATCCGGCAGAAATCTCTGCCGGATATTGTTATATACAATTCGGAATAATCATTTGCGCAGAGAACGGCCCTGTATTGCCTTTAAATCACACATATACTGCTTAATATTAAAATTTGCTAAAGATTTTTTGACTCGCGAGATGTAAAATTAAAAGGACATAATTACGAAATATTTACAGCAAGTAATGAAGTACACCTGATTATGCTGCTTTAATTTTTCGGCAGATAGCTTATCGCTATGTCAGAGTATTTTGCACTTTATCCGTGTTTCGCTGCCTGCCATATTAGCTGTCATAGTGATTAACCGGGCAGTTTTGTCAAATTTTCTATAAAAAATAAAAAAGAGCCTAAAAGGCTCTTTTTTATTGGGAGGAGATGGTAAATACGGTGCTGCAAGGGGCAGCGCCGCAAGAGAGACTATCTATTTTACCTCGAACTCAGCGGCGAAATATTGGGGTTGTTCATGATTTATGATAGCATATTCTTCGTCAAATTCATCAACTTCTATTAAAAGCCTGTATTCACCTTTTGGAAGTGTGTTATTATATGGCCAGTATATTGAACATTCTTCATAATCAGAAGTTGTGTTCGGATATGAATAATAATCAAATGCCAAAATCATGTTTGAGGCGAATGGAAAAGAGGGTTTATAGATATACCACTGACCATCATCACCCTTAAATTCTATCTCGCGATTGGCATTTGGAGCCAATCCAAATGTTCTATTTGTATTATTGTCTATAGTCAAATTAAAATAAAACGCTCCTTTTTCATCTTCATAATGATATGAGTTTACTTCAATATTTATACCTGTAATAATCTGCTCATCATCAATCTCACTCTCAACTGTTGTGTAATAATAATCTATTGTTGTTTTGTGGTTTGATTTTAGTGGTATAGGCTCCGAAGATATTGAAGATGACGATAGGATAAACAATGCAGCGCCAGCAAGCAGAACGATAGCTAATATCCTTTTCAGCATAACATTACCTCCTAAGGGCTGTTTGATTTTATATATCTGAAGCAATTTCTGCCAAAAGTTTAACGTCCTGCATTTTACCATACGATATGTAGGCTTGTCCCAATATATGGGGTGGTGCGGCGCTGCCGCATAAGGGCAGCGCCGCAAGAGGGACTATCTATTTTACCTCGAACTCAGCGGCGAAATATGCTAAACCACTAACACGTTCTAAAAGATATGATTCATCATAACGGTTTACAAAAGTGCCGTTTTCCATTATATTCACAGCTAACAATAGTCTATATTCACCCTTTTCCAATGTGTTGTGGCATAACATTCTCACTGGTAAATCATATTCCTTGCTTGTGTTTTGATCTAGCGTAATCAACATTTCGTTTGTATAGTAAGGTTTGTTATAAAATTTAAAATAATAATCTCCATCGTCATCCTTATAACCGATATATGCTTCTTCGCCGAAACCGTAGTCAACGTCTGAGTTGTTCTCCATATACAAATTTAGATGTAACACGTCGTAATCATCATAATAATAAGATTTAACCTCTACATTTACATCTTCATAAACTTTTACATTTTTAAATTCGTCCTTAAGTATAATATAATCCGCTTCAGAGGCTGATGAGGCAAGCATAAATGCCGAAAGTCCCAGAAGCAAAATCGATATTACCGCCTTTTTTAACATATAATTACCTCCGTATATTTATAAAATTTATTTGGTATACCCGAAGCAATTTCCGCCAAAAGTTTAACGTCCTGCATTTTACCATACGATATGTAGGCTTGTCCCAATATATTGATATAGCGGCGCAGCATTGTCAAAAAAGTTCGCTTCACTAAAATAAATGAGCATACCAGCACAGCCGCAAGCGCCAGATAAGCAATTTTGTGTGGTTCTTATCCGATTATATCCAAAAGCTTCCAATACCCCCTATACACATTATAGATTCGCCGTCAAAAGTTGTCAATAGTTTTATATAAAAATTGATGTATAATCACAAAAGTCAATGTTGAAAATCGGGAGCTATAGGCAATTAACGATAAAATATATTAACTAATATAGTTCATATATGGAAAATTTCGCTTTTAAATAAAGAAAATTTTGCATAAAATATGCTGAAATTGATTTGCACGGCTTAAAATGGTTATTCAGTTTTTTACTTTTTCGACAAAGACTGGGTATGCGTCATACATGCTTCTTTATGTTGAAGGTATATCTCATATAAGCTTTGAATGCTGTATCTCTGATAAATCCGACAAAACATGTGTTTGAAAAAAGGACGTTTTGCAAGATTGTAAAATATAATATTGTATGCTATAATGGTATTATGTTAAATGGATAATTATGCGGCGCGGGACGTATCAGTGCATATGGGTCACCATCAATATACGGCCTGCGGCAAGGCCGTGCGGGTAAGAGGCAATCGGACAAAGCGGCTGCGCTAAATACAAATATTATTGTTAAGGAGAGTATATGGCAACAGCTAAACAGACAAAGCGTGCTCCGGCGAAGGGCAGCGGTACATATGAAAAGAACAGAAAAAGCGCCAGACGTCAGATAGCGGCGGTGCTTCTTTTTGCTGCGGCGATATTTCTTCTGTTTTTGGTTTTTATACGCGGACAGAACGTATGGAGCATAATGCACAACTTCCTATTCGGGCTGTTTGGGGTATGCACGTACATCTGGCCGTTTTTGCTTGGCTATGTCGCTATCATGACTGCGCTGGACAAGCCGATAGGCAAAACCGGCACAAAGGTATGGCAGTCGGCGGTGCTTATTGTGCTTATCTGTGCTGCGGTGGACATTGTCAGGGCTTCGGGGATAGAGGCGGCATTCAGCGAGTATATCGTCAGTGCATATAATGCCGGCATGAGCAACGCCGGCGGCGGATTTTTCGGCGCGCTTGTGGGCTGGCCTATATATCATCTGTTCGGCCGCATGGGCGCGATAATAACCATAATATTGCTGATATTTATTTTCTTCATGCTTGTTACCGGCATGACGCTCATGATGTTTTTCAAATACATAACGCGCCCTGTGACCAGCACGGCGAAATCGGCGGAGGAGGCGTACATGCGGCATGTGCAGGAGCATGAGGAGGAAGAGACGGAGGAGGACGTCACTCCAAAGGCGCGGTTTAATGTGGATGTCCCGCTCGGAGGCGAGGAGGGACTCCGTAAAGGCGGTACCAAAAAATCTGCATCCAAATTTAAGATAGGCGATAAAGTGGCCGATATCGAGGAGAAGGAGAACGAGGCATTAGAGCGCCAGACGGAGATAATAAAATCACACGGGCAGTCGGCGGGAGAGAAGCATGACGGCGGCATGACGCCGCCGCCGAAGACGCTGGAGGAGATAATCGAAAATTCCGACAAGTCCAAATCCGACGATAAGCCTCCGCTTGAGGTGCCTGAGGGCGCCGGTGTTGTGATGGAAAAGGAGGGCAGCAGTTACAGGATGCCGCCCGTTTCGCTGCTCAGCCCGGCGAAAAGGTCGGCGCGGGCCGACACCACGGCAGAGCTCAAGAATAACGCCGACAAGCTTGTGGACGTACTGCGCAGCTTCGGAGTCGAGACGAGGATAATAGACATAAGCCGCGGCCCGACGGTCACGAGGTACGAGCTTCAGCCGTCGGCGGGAGTAAAAATAAGCAAGATAACGGGGCTTGCGGACGATATAGCGCTAAATCTTGCGGCGGCCGGAGTCAGGATAGAGGCTCCGATACCCAACAAGCCGGCGGTCGGCATAGAGGTGCCGAACAAGCAGCGCGATGTCGTGGGCATAAGGGAGCTTATTGACAGCGCGGCCTTTGTGGATGCAAAGTCAAAGCTCACGGTGGTGCTCGGCAAGGACATAACCGGCTCTATTGTTATGGCTGACCTTGCGAAAATGCCGCACCTGCTGATAGCGGGTGCCACCGGCTCCGGTAAGTCAGTTTGTGTAAACTCAATGATAATAAGCCTGCTTTACAAGGCCACGCCGGACGAGGTAAAGCTGCTTATGATAGACCCCAAGCAGGTCGAGCTCGGCGTATACAACGGCATACCGCACATGATAGTGCCGGTCGTGACCGACCCGCGCAGGGCTGCGGGCGCGCTCGGCTGGGCGGTGACGGAGATGCTGCGCCGGTACAAGCTGTTCTCCGACAACGGCGTGAGGAATATGGACGGCTATAACGAGATGGCGGATATAAGCGAGGACATGGAAAGACTTCCGCACATTGTGATAATAATAGATGAGCTGGCCGACCTCATGATGGCGGCGCCGAATGAGGTGGAGGACTCGATATGCCGCCTCGCGCAGATGGCGAGAGCGGCGGGAATGCATCTCGTGATAGCAACACAGCGCCCGTCGGTGGACGTTATAACGGGCACGATAAAGGCTAATATACCCAGCCGTATAGCGCTTACGGTGGCGCAGCAGGTTGACTCCCGCACCATACTCGACATGGGCGGTGCCGAGAAGCTGCTCGGCCGCGGCGACATGCTGTTTTATCCCGTCGGCATGTCAAAGCCCAAGCGCGTGCAGGGCTGCTTTGTCACAGATAAGGAGATAGAGAGCGTTGTGGACTTCGTAAAGACCTCAGGAGAATCGGAGTATGACGAAGACGTAATGCAGGAGATAGAGCGCCAGACAGTAGCCGAAAAATCAAAGGGCGGCACGGCGCAGGACGGCGACACCGACAGCATGTTCGAGGCGGCCGTCGACGTTGTGGTGGATGCGGGTCAGGCTGCGACCTCACTTCTTCAGCGCAAGCTAAAGCTTGGCTATGCCCGTGCGGCAAGGATAGTGGATGAGATGGAGCAGCGCGGCATTGTCGGGCCGAGCGAGGGCTCAAAGCCGAGAAAGGTGCTGATAAGCAAGCAGCAGTGGCTGGAGATGAAGGCGCGCTCCTCTGACAGCTCGGAGGATATGTAGAGCTCTTGACAGGCGCGCCTGCCTTGCGGGAAAAGAAAAATTGCGAGGAAATGATAGTTCAGATATTTTGCACTATGTCCGGTATGCCGCACAAGGCTTTCGGCATCCGCTAAACCTTGAGGCAGAAGGACTGTATCCGTCTTGCGAGCAGAATTGAGCCCGGTGCTTTTTGGTTTGTTATTTGGCAGGCGGCTCAGCGGCCCATTACCCCAGTAATTATCGGAAAGCGCAAAGCTCATCGATTTTGCGGAGTATTTTCCGCGGTTTTCTTCAGGCATCGTTTATCGGGCTAATTGCTTTCTTATCTTCTTGGAGTACAACTGTCCATTATATATTTCCGGCGTTGAATAGTAAAATCTTATAAAAAGTAACCAATTGAAAGACGGCGTTATTTGGAGGAAGGCGTATGGGAAAAAGCATCAAAAAGCTGAGACTCTCACCCTTTACGACAATAATAGCCGTCTTTGCCGTTATATCGCTTATCCTCACATCTGCCGACGCCTTTGGCGGCACGCATATATGGAATTTTGTTTATACCAGCGCCCATCTCGGCAAGGATGCGTACAAGAACGATACCCGGGTAATATTTGCCGACGTTGGGCAGGGCGACTGCACTATTATAATGAGTGAGGGCGAAACGGCGGTCATAGACAGCGGCCCGTACAGCGCATCGGACGAGCTGGTGAGATATCTGCTGACGCTGGGGATAAGTGATATAGATTATCTTGTGGCTACGCACCCGCACGAGGACCATATAGGCTCATTTGCCGGCATAATTGAGGATGTAGGCGCAAAGAGGATAATAATGCAGGAGGCAGAGCCGTCGGGAGAAACAGACGCCGCGGCCCTCTATAGGCTTAAAACGGCAGCCAAAGAAAACGGCGTAGCAACTGCTGAGCCGTATATTGACATGCAGATAAGCGTCGGCGCCGTCTCCGTCACTGTTATAGGGCCTGTGGCAGGGTACGCCGGGAACGAAAACAACCTGTCGCTTATATTGAGGATAGAAACCGAAGCGCTGAGCTTTCTTATAACGGGAGACGCGGAGGAAGACTGCGAGAAGGATATGCTGAGCGAGTACGGTGAAGGGCTTAAGGCCGACGTGCTCAAGGCGGGACACCACGGCAGCAAGACCTCCACAACCGAGGAATTTTTGTCAGCGGTGTCGCCCGAGTATGTCGTGTTCTCAGCCGGCAGAGGCAACACCTTCGGGCATCCTGCCGAGGAGGTGCTCAGCCGTGTGAACGCTTTTGGGAGCAGAATACTGAGAACCGACTATAACGGCAATATAACCTTTATTACGGACGGAGTCTATTACAGCCTGGAGACGGAGCATTGACGCTTTTGTTTGAACACGGCAAAACGGACTATAATAATTGATAAGGACTTGGCTGCGGCGCTGTGAGGTGGAAATATATGATAAGAGAGGCCCGAAGGAATGATTTATACGGACTTTTGAAGCTGTATACCCAGCTCCATAAAAATCCAATGCCGGACGATTATACGGCTGCGCAGAGGGTATGGGAGCAGATATTTGCAGACGATAATCACCATATTATCGTTGCTGAAGAGAACGGCATGCTCATAGCATCATGCGTTATGGTCGTCATACCCAATCTCACGAATAACCAGCGCCCGTATGCGCTCATAGAAAATGTAATTACGGATGCGGCCTTCAGACGACGCGGCTATGCATCCGCCTGTCTGGATTTTGCAAGGGATATTGCAGAAGCGGCAGGCTGCTATAAGCTTATGCTTATGACGGGCTCAAAATCCGAGGGTACGCTCCGCTTTTATGAGCGTGCCGGCTATAACAGAAAGGACAAGACAGCGTTTATTCAGTGGCTTAATAAATAAATTGAGAATGGTCACATATTTGGCTGTATTTAAAAGCTGCATCCCGGACAAATTCAGAGTGCAGCGAATATCGGCAAAATTTAATACAGATTGGAGAGCCTGACATGAGATATATAATCGACCGCATAGAGGGCGGCACGGCGGTTTGCGAGGACGAAAACCGGAACATGACGGACATAAAGCTGAGCCTTTTGCCGCAGGGCGTAAAGGAGGGCAGCGTCGTAAACCTTGAAAACGGTGTGTACACCATTGATGAAGCTGCCGCTGATGCGCGCCGCAAAAAAATACAGGCGCTTGAAAATGAGCTTTTCAGATAAAGCTATTCTGTCGCATAGGGATGCCGGCTTTTATGCGGCAAATACAGAGGTATATCTGCGTGCTAAAGAGCCGGACAGGTCAAATTTGCCAACACTTTTTGTTTAAAACCTGCCGACGTCCTCTTTTTGCTTTACTTTAAGATATTTCGGCCTTCCGTGCCGTCTGAAAGCGTAACGTCGGATATTGCTAAAGCCGGCTATACAGGCGGCGAAAAATCTGTTTTTATAACGGCATGGACTCTGTCGGCAAATTGTGCGCTGGTCCACTGCAGGAAGCTCACCGCGCTTTGCTGTGCCGGATGCTGAGCGGTGCTTTATTGCTTGTTATAAGCATGAAAAGTTCATCGGTTGTATTGGGGCGGGTGATCAAAGCTTTGCAGCGGCATGCCTAAGGAAAGCACATGATAATTGTGAAAAACTATATCACTGCCGGCTATGATTTTGCCAGTTTATACAGGCGGCGTGGGCAGAAATGCAATGATAAAATGAATATCCTAAGTAGGGCCGGTCGTCTGCGGATATTTTTATAGTCCGTGAAACCACCGGATTACTGCAATTTTAATTGGCGTCGGTGCGCGTAGCTTTGTGATATTGACCATATTGTAATAAAGGTTAAGCTTTTGTAATGTTTCAAACAGAAAAACTGTGATATAATAGCTATGGATATTTATTCCATGTTTTTTGATTAACTGTGTCAAAATAAAAAATAGCATGGATAAAAATATATAAATATAAAAAATTTGCAAGTTTAAACAGCGCCAAAAATCGATATACTAATAAAGGCGACAAAATTTTGAGTGGTGTTAGCTGTGAAATACGGTGTATGCATAATAGGCAGCGGTCCGGCGGGGATATCAGCCGCGATTTATTCGGTACGCGCGGGCGTCAAGACGGCGGTGATATCGGCCGGCACCGGTGTGCTCGACTCGGCTGAGGTGATTGAAAACTACTATGGCTTTGAAAGAATATCCGGCAGAGAGCTTAACGAGCGCGGGATAAATCAGGCCAAGAAGCTTGGCGTCGATATTTTTGAGGCGGAGGCAACGTCTATTGATTATGACGGCGGCTTTGCGGTCTCGGCCGGTGACGTAAGTATAGAATGCGACGCGCTTATACTGGCTCTTGGCCGGCGCAGGCAGAAGTCCGGCATCAAGGGAATAGATGCGCTTGAGGGCCGCGGCGTCAGCTTCTGCGCCGTGTGCGACGGATTCTTTTATAGAGGCAAAAAGGTCGGTGTGCTGGGCAGCGGCGCATACGCACTGTCTGAGGCGAAGCATCTTGCGGCCTTTGCCGACAGCGTGACGATATTCACAAACGGTCAGGACGCGGAGGTCGAGATCCCGCCTGAGTTTTCGGTGGAGGTGCGTCCGGTCAGAGATGTGCTTAAGTCGGACGATGAGACGGGCGGCAGGCTTAAGGGACTGCTGCTTGATGACGGTGAGGTCAAAGAGATAGACGGTTTGTTCATAGCCCTTGGCATGGCGTCGGCCGGGGATTTTGCCTTAAAGCTCGGCGTGATAACGGAGAACGGGATAATCAAGACCGACTCAGACGGGCAGACAAACGTGCCGGGACTCTTTGCCGCAGGCGACTGTACGGGCGGTATATATCAGGTGTCGCAGGCTGTGGGTCAGGGCGCTGCGGCTGGGCTTGCCGCGTCCAAATTCAGCAAAAAAAGCAAACGGTAGTATAAATACTGGACAAGCGGCACATTATATGGTATTATAAATTGGTTTTATGTTTAGCATGTAAATTTATTATAAAGATATTTCGCAAGGGAGATGGCCTTTGTTGAGCAAATATATAGTAAACGGCGGTGCACCGCTTAAGGGCGAGGTAGACGTCAGCGGGTCTAAAAACGCATCTGTTGCAATAATACCGGCGGTAATGCTTTCGGACGGTGTATGCCGGCTTGAAAACGTGCCGGACATATCCGACACGGCGACCGAGCTTTCCATACTCTACGACCTTGGCGCGGACATAAGGATGATAAACAGGACGACCTATGAGATAGACCCGAGAGGTATTCGCTTTGACATAATCCCGCACGAGAAAACAAAGGTCATGCGCGGCTCATACTACTTTATAGGCGCAATGCTCGGCAGATTCGGAAGAGCCAAGGTAGCGCTGCCCGGCGGCTGCAATTTCGGCGTGCGTCCCATTGACCAGCACATCAAGGGCTTCGAGGCGCTCGGCTGTGACGTAACGCTTGAGCACGGACTTATCAACGTTGAAACAAAGGGGCTGCTCGGCGCGCAGGTATACCTTGACGTGGTGTCGGTTGGTGCTACGATGAACATCATGCTTGCGGCGTGCAAGGCGAGAGGACTCACTGTTATCGAAAACGCTGCCAAGGAGCCGCACATAGTCGATCTTGCAAACTTCCTCAATTCAATGGGCGCTGACATAATGGGCGCCGGCACCGATGTTATAAAGATACGCGGCGTAAGCTCGCTTCACGGCGCGTCGTATTCAATAATACCCGACCAGATAGAGGCGGGAACATATATGGTTGCAGCGGCGGCAACCGGCGGCGACGTACTCATAAAAAATGTGATACCAAAGCACCTTGAATCGATAAGCACAAAGCTTGTTGAGGCAGGCGCCGACATAACAGAGTACGATGAGGCCATAAGAGTTAGACGCACGGGCGAGCTGAGAAAGATAAACCTTAAAACCATGCCGCATCCCGGCTTTCCGACGGACATGCAGCCGCAGACGGTGGTCATGCTGTCGATAGCACATGGGACGAGCATTGTAACGGAGTCCATTTTCGATAATAGGTTCAGATATGTAGAGCAGCTCACCTCCATGGGCGCAAAAATCCAGGTGGACGGCAAGATTGCCGTTGTTGAGGGTGTGAAGGAGCTTAAGCCGGCGCCTGTTTCCGCTACCGACCTGAGAGCCGGCGCCGCCATGATTATAGCAGGGCTTATTACTCACGGCTGTACTGAAATTGAGGACATACACCACATTGAGCGCGGCTATGATAATCTTGTTGAAAAATTTATCGGCCTCGGCGCTACAATAGAGATGAAGAAAAGTCAGGGAATATTTATTCCCAAGGCACAGTGATTCTCTGTAAAGACCAATATAACCGAAAGCAAAAATGCCGCCGCATTTGTGGCGGTTTTTCTGATATAGAGTACCCTCTGAATACGGGAATGCACGAAAAGCATCGTGCCGGCGGATCTGAGGGAGCCGCTTGCAAGGGAAAGCGCAAATCTCTCTACACAAAGGGAAAAAGGTATGATATAATTTAATGAAAAAAGCATATATGTCAGACTTTAGCTACATATAATTTAAGGCAGAAAAAATTTAAGTCATATTGAAATGGCACGTTTTTTGCGCGTTCGTTTTGGCATGGCTTCGCTGCTTGATTTATCATTTTAGCAGGTGAAATAATACATATGTCCCGTATTTGCAATTTGTTCAGCGGCAGCACCGGCAACAGCATACTTATCGGCCACCGCGGTGACGGCATACTGATAGACGCCGGCGTCAGTGCGCGCAGGATAGAGCAGGCGCTGCGTGAAATAGATTCAGACATATCTAAAATAAGGGCGATTTTTGTAACGCACGAGCACAGCGACCATATAGCCGGTGTACGCGTGCTCGCTTCACGCCACGGCATACCTGTTTATGCCACGCGCGGCACGCTTGAGGGCATGGCGCAGTACGGCGGCCTGTCGGACAGGGTAAAGGCATTTGAGATTCCGTCCGGCGGCGTCGAGGTCGGCGATATGCTGGTAACATGCTTTGCCACCCCGCATGACGCGCGGCAGAGCTGCGGATACAGCATAGAGCTGTCCGACGGGCAGAAAATAGCGATAGCCACCGATCTCGGCCATGTAAGCGAGGAGGTGCGCGCCTCGCTTACCGGCTGCGATACCGTCGTGCTGGAGTCGAATCACGATATAATGATGCTCCAAAACGGGCCGTATCCGTACGAGCTCAAGAGGCGTGTAATGTCGGATGTCGGGCATTTGTCCAACGCGGTGTGTGCAGACGAGCTGTGCAGCCTCGTAAAAAGCGGCACGACGCGCATAATTTTGGCACATCTCAGCCGTGAAAACAACTATCCTGCGCTGGCGTATGAGACGTCGAAATCAAACCTTGCCGGCAGCGGGATGACGGAAAACATAGATTATATGCTGTATGTGGCGCCGGTGTTCGGCGGTAAGCCGATAGTTTTATAAGCGCCGTTGCACGCTTACGTGAAAAGTGCCGCTTTTATGCAGTGACGCAGTTGGCCGGCAAAGCGCTGCGGATATAGGCATTTTAAAGGAAAATAAAGCAAAATATTAATACATCGGCGAAAAAGTGTGCAGAATAGTAATAACGGCGCAAACCGATGAAAAGGGTGTTGAGCTTGCAGATAAACATTGACGGACTTGATATACGCTATGAATCCGTCGGCAAGGACGGAGGCAGGGACGTGCTTCTCCTTCCGGGCTGGGGCGCCACGCTGGATTTGTACGAATTTATAATAAAGCATTTGTCAGACCGCTTTAAGGTTACGGCACTGGATTTCCCGGGGTGCGGCGGCAGTCAGATAATGGAGCGGCCGTGGGATGTGCAGGACTATGCCGACCTTACCGTAAGCTTTATTGAAAAGGTCGGGCTTAAAAACCCTATACTCATAGGCCATTCAAACGGCGGACGCGTCATTATGCAGCTCTGCGGAACGGGAATGCTGTCACCGGACAAGGTTATTCTGCTCGGCGCCGCCGGTATAAAGCATAAAAAGACCTTTAAGCAGAAGGTGCGTCAGTCGGCGTTCAAGCTCATTAAGCGGATACTGCTGCTGCCGGGGATAAGGAAATATTCTAAAAATTTGCTGGAGAGAGCGCGCAGCCATTTCGGCTCGGCCGATTACAAATCGGCGCCGGAGGTCCTGCGTCAGACGATGGTAAGGCTCATAAACAGGGATATGCGCGGCGTTCTGTCTAACATCAAGGCGTCGACACTGCTCATATACGGTGAAAACGACACTGCGGCGACGGTGGAGGACGCGAATATAATAGCGTCGTACATAGACGACGCCGGCGTGTGTGTTATAAAGGGCGCGGGGCATTTCGCGTTTTTGGACAGACCGTTTGAGGTGGCAAAAATAATCGACAGCTTTTTAAACGGCTGAGCATACCGGGTAACTTTATAGATTTTACGGAATACGCTTTGCCGGAAAATTCCGGCCGAGAGCATATATCGCGGTTGAAGGCTGTAAACAAACGGCATATGTGTCGGAGCACGCCTCGCCGCAGGTTACAAGCCATATATCGCTATTGATACCGGCAGATGAACGGCATGTGCGCTGCGGCGTTTATGGCCTTTGCCAAAGCCGCCGCTTGTATATCAGTGAAAACGAAGCACGGCGGACTTACTGTCATACTGAAATTACATGGAAAGGGTGAGCGGCATAAATATCATTCTTGAAATATCCGCGGTCGTGCTGGCCGTCACGCTTATGTTCACGATAACCGGCCAGATACACATGCTGCAGCAAAACTCCTATTTTAATTCGAGATTCATAAATTACCTTAAGGGCGCGGCCTCTTACAAAACGGCCGTATCGGCGCTTGTTTCGGCAGCAATCGTGGCACTTGCTGCATCGTCGCTATGGCTGTATATCCCGCTGCTGTCGGTCGCGGCGGTAACCGGGCTGTTCAGGTGCATTGCCGCTGTGTGCGGGCAGAAAAACGCCAAGAAAAGGCTTGTATTCACATCACGAGTAAAGCGGATGTATGCCTCATCGGCCGTGATACTGGCGTTTTATCTGCTGCTGCTTATGCTGCTTAAGGCTGATCTGTCTATATATGTTTATACGCTGTCGGCACTGCTTTTGCTTTCGCCGTTTTATGTCATACTGCTTAATATTGTAAACACGCCCGTAGAAAAGCTTATCAACCGCTATTATATAAACGACGCAAAAAAAATACTCAAAAAGCACGGGAGTCTGAAGATAATCGGCGTTACGGGCAGCTACGGAAAGACGAGCACAAAATATATTTTGGGACGGATGCTGAGCGAAAAGTACAATGTGACGATAACGCCCGGCAGCTTTAACACTCTGCTTGGCGTCGTGCGTACCATAAGGGAGCAGCTTACTCCGGCGACGCAGGTCTTTGTCGTCGAAATGGGCGCGAAGCGCGTCGGCGACATTAAGGAGATATGCGACCTTGTAAAGCCGCAGATGGGTGTCATAACCTCTGTGGGCGAGCAGCATCTCAGCACCTTCGGCAGCATAGACAATGTGCTAAAAACCAAGTTTGAGCTTTACGATGCCGTAAAGGCAGCCGGCGGAGTCATGTTCCTCAACTTTGACAATAAGCTGATAAGAGAAAACGCGGACAGGGGCGCAAGGGTCGTGTCTTACGCCGCCAAAGGCGGCGCTGCCGACGTGTACGCGGAAAATATCCGGGCCTCCTCACGCGGAAGCGTGTTTGACCTTGTCCTGAAGGGCGAAAAAGTGCAGATACAGACAAAGCTGCTCGGCGCTCACAATGTATGCAACATCGCCGGCGCGGCTGCGGTATGCATGGAGCTGGGAATGTCGGCAGCCGATATAAAGTGCGCCGCCTTTATGCTTGAGAGTGTGGAGCACCGCCTGCAGCTCCGCAGGTATTTGAACGGCTCGCTGCTTATAGACGATTCATACAATTCCAACCCCG
This sequence comes from uncultured Clostridia bacterium, assembly GCA_944412495.1. Classification (GTDB taxonomy): domain Bacteria; phylum Bacillota; class Clostridia; order Oscillospirales; family Acutalibacteraceae; genus Timburyella. The sequence goes on from CALYBL010000035.1 coordinate 69,365, forward strand.
AAGGGTGTGTCGAGGCGGCGAACGTGCTTGCGTCGTTTGAAGGCAAGCGCAGGATAATTGTCACCCCCGGCGTTATAGAGCTCGGGGAGAGGGAATATGACGTAAATTATCATTTCGGCGAGGTCATGGCAGACTCCGCCGATGATATAATACTCGTGGGCGAAAAGCGCGCCGTGCCGATGAAGGATGCCATAGAAAAATCGGACTTTGACACTGAGCGGCTGTATGTTGTAAACACATTTAAAGAGGCGGCGGCAAAGCTTGCCTCCATGTGCTCAAGCGACACGGTGGTGCTGTTTGAAAATGATTTGCCCGACAATTACGAAAAGCAGTAGCATTCACCATTGACATGCATTGGCATGTATACTGTCATACCACGGTGCATCTGAGGGAATGCAGTGCTTTTACAAGGCAATGCGGAATCTATAAATTGGGCGGGCAATGTCGCAAAGCAGATATAACCGGCCTTTTATACGCTGAGCAGACGCCAAGCCTGCACATCGCGGATTTTAGCCTTAGTCCGGCATGTTCATTGCCCAGGAAAGATTTTTACGCACCGTGCCGGAGAAGAGCATGTTTTTCTGAAGCACTATGCCTGCGGCGTCGCGGCGCAATGTCATATTCTTTGACATTTTTGCCGGCCGCGAAAAAAGCCCAAGCGTAAGGTGTTATGAGGCAACACGTCTTTTGTAAAGCAAAATCAGAGGGCACAGCAAAAAAGCAATGCCGGACGGGCAGGCTGCCATTAATTAGGCGGGTAATGCCGTAAAATCAGCATGACGGCCTTTATATACGCTTTCTGATGCCGGCTTGTTGCTTAAGTCTGACACTATTCGGCGGTATGTATTGTCTGCCGTCGCTTCAGATAAAGCCGGACGCGGCTGTTTTGGAGACCACGCGGCCGTCAGCGGCGGTTTCGGTCAGGCTTATGGCAGGCTGCAGAGATTCACATGAATGGCAAGCTTCGGCCCAAGCGAGCGCGCTCAAAGCGTCCGGTTTTATTCTGCAAGGCTTGTCACGTCCGCCGGTGCGGGCAGTATTTATAAGATTTATATTTATCATAACTGACTTTTGGGGGAATGGACAAAATGATAAATCTGGCAGTACTTTTCGGCGGCCGCTCCGTCGAGCATGAGATTTCCATAATAAGCGCGGTGCAGGCGATGCAGTCGCTTGACAAAGGAAAATATGAGACGGTGCCGGTTTACATGGCCAAGGACGGCAGCTTTTATACAGGAGCCGCGCTTTGCGACATATCAAATTACAAGGATATGCCCTCGCTGCTGAGGCTGTGCAAAAGGGTGATAATAATTCGCGAGGGCGATGGGGTATATATATATGAGAAAAAGGGCGGCAAGGTCGGCAAAAAGCCATATGCCCGAATAGACGCGGTGCTGCCTGTGGTGCACGGCACCAACTGCGAGGACGGCACGCTTCAGGGCTGGCTGGAAATGCTCGAGGTTCCGTACGCCGGCTGCTCGGTCACGGCGTCGGCGATAGGCATGGATAAGGAGCTGTGCAAAAAGCTTATGAGGCAGAGCGGCGTTCCGGTGCTCGGCGATATCGCGTTTTTCGCCAGAGAATGGATAGAATCTGAAGAAGAGATAACGGCCCGCATAGAAAATGAGCTTGGATATCCGGTAATAGTAAAGCCGGTCAATTTGGGCTCAAGCGTCGGCATAAGCAAGGCGGCGGGCAGGGAGGAGCTTGACGAGGCGGTGAAGCTTGCCATGAATTTTGCGTCCCGCATACTTGTCGAGCCGGCGATAGAGCATTTGAGGGAGATAAACTGTTCGGTGCTGGGCGACGCGCAGTCGTGCAGGGCCTCGGTGTGCGAGGAGCCCATAATGAGCGACAGGATTCTTTCATATGAGGATAAGTATATGTCCTCCGGAAAGTCCGGCAAAACGGTCGGCAGCAAGGGCATGGAATCAATGTCGCGCATTATTCCGGCAAATCTGGCTGAGGAAAAGAGCAGGGAAATAGCCGACACGGCTATTTCCGCTTTCAAGGCGATAGGCGGGTGCGGTGTCGTCCGCATTGACTTTTTGATGGATACGGCAGACGGCGACAAAATATATCTCAATGAAATAAATACGATACCCGGCTCGCTCTCGTTTTATCTGTGGGAGAAAAGCGGCCTTACATACACTCAGCTGCTTGACGAGCTTGTGGAGCTGGCGTTTGCGAGGGCGCGTGCAAAGTCGAACCTCTCATTTACCTTTGACACGAATATACTGTCGGGTGATATAAAGCTTGGCGGAAAAAAGGGGAAGCTGTAACCTCGAGTCTGCTTGCCTGCCGGCGGCATTTCTGACTTATTCAGGCGCTGACGCCGGCAAGAAGCACAAGCTGTGAAATTAAGGTGGAAATATGCCTGATAAAAACAATTCAGCATCAGACGTGAACAGCGGCCGCACGGCATACGGCGTTAAGGCGGGCGTTTTTGGAATGATAATCAATGTCCTGCTGTTTGCATTAAAGCTTGCGGCGGGGCTGCTGTCCGGCGGCATAGCCGTTATGGCAGACGCCTTCAACAACCTTTCGGACTTCGGCAGTTCAATTATCACGCTGTTCGGGTTTAAGCTCGCCGCACGCCCGGCCGACAAGGAGCACCCGTTCGGCCACGGAAGATTGGAGTATATGTCGGCACTTGCGGTGTCGATGCTTATCGTGCTGGTCGGCGTAGAGCTTATAAAGTCCTCGGTCTCAAAAATATTCAACCCCGGCAGCATGGACACAGGCGTTCTGATATATGCCGTGCTCGTATTGTCTATTGCATTAAAGGTTACGATGGGCTGTGTATACGCATATACTGAAAAAAAGACTGGCTCGCTTGCGCTTAAGGCTGCAAAGGCCGACAGCTTTACCGATTGCATTGCGACCGGTGCGGTACTGATATCGTCGGTGCTGTTTGACCTTTCCGGCATCAACATTGACGCTTACATAGGTCTTGCGGTGGCCCTGATGATAATAATAACGGGAATAAGGTCCGCAAAGGAAACGCTGGACCCACTGCTCGGCCAGCCTCCGTCGAGAGAGACAACCGACAGAATAAAGGCGATAGCGCTGTCGTACAGCGGCATACTCGATATACACGGCCTTACGGTGCACAGCTACGGCGTCGGGCGGTCATTTGCAAGCCTTCACGCCGTTGTGCCGGAGGACATGGGTCTCACTGAGTGCCATGAGATGATAGACCAGTGTGAGCGGGAGATAGAGGCACGTCTGGGCATACATATGCTTATACACGTCGACCCCACCGGCACAAAGGATGTTGAGACGCTCGATGTAAAAGCAAGGGTGCAGGAAATAATAAGGGACATAAACCCAGCTCTTAATATAGTGGATTTCCGTATCCATAAGGACGAGCATAAAATGCTGTTTGACATATTTGTGCCTGTGGGCATGGAGCTTGACAGATACGGCCTTGAAAAAGACGCCGAGCAGCGTGTAAGCGCCGAGTTTACGGATTATTCGGTAAAGGCCAACGTAGTTATGGATGCCTGAGAAGCCTGTGCTGACTTAGAATTTGTTTTCGATAAGCTTTTCGCAGGAGCGGGTTTACATAAAATTTATAACAGCGCTAATGGCCTGTTATCGCTGTAAAATCCAAGACATTTCAAAAAATGGCAGGCTTTTGAGTAAAATAAGCTCAATAAAGGCTGCAGTTATTCATGCGAAGACTGTCAGCATGAAAATAGGGGATTGTATACGCTTTTTCTCATTAGCCTATAATAAGTCTGCAGCGCGTAATGATTTTGCTATAAATAAGATTTTGAACAGTGTAATATCGGACACAAAAGGCCGGATATAGCATAAAGCATAAAAAATTTATTATTGGGATTTTTCAAAAAAGAGGACCGCGGAATTTTTTCACGGTCCTCTTTAGCATTTTATTATTTAATTGCTTGCCGTTTTGAGCATGAGATAAAATACATGTATATGACGCATCCCGGAATTTTCTCATTCTGAAGGCCTTTACGAAAGCTCAAACATACCGCTGTACAGCTGGTAATATTCGCCCTTTTGCGCGAGCAGGTCGTCATGGTCGCCGCGCTCAACTATTTCACCGTGCTCGAGTACCATTATAGCGTTTGAGTTGCGCACAGTGGACAGCCTGTGTGCTATTACAAAGACCGTCCGTCCCTCCATCAGCTGATCCATGCCCTTTTCAATGATTGCCTCGGTGCGGGTATCTATTGACGACGTTGCCTCATCGAGTATTAGCACAGGCGGGTCGGCAATGGCGGCGCGGGCAATGGCCAGAAGCTGCCGCTGTCCCTGCGAAAGATTGGCTCCGTCGGAGGTCACCATTGTGTCATAGCCCTGAGGCAGACGGCGTATGAAGGAATCTGCATTCGCTATTTTCGCCGCGCGCTTTACGTCGTCAAGACTTGCGTCAAGCCTGCCGAAGCGTATGTTGTCGGCAATGGTGCCGGTGAACAGATGTGTATCCTGAAGCACTATGCCGAGCGACCGGCGCAGGTCGTCCTTGCGTATGTCCTTTACATCTATCCCGTCGTAGAGCACCTGCCCGTCCCAGACGTCATAAAAGCGGTTGATAAGATTGGTGATAGTCGTTTTGCCTGCGCCGGTGGAGCCGACGAAGGCTATTTTCTGCCCCGGCTTTGCATAAAGGCTGATGTTCTTGAGTATGGGATGCCCGTCATCATAGCCGAAGGTGACGTGATTGAACCTGACGTCGCCCTTAAGCGGGATAAGCTCTCCGTCCGGCTTTTGCCACGCCCACTGCCCGGTTTTCTCGCTGCAGGGCACCATACGCCCGTTTTCAGTCGTTACGTTCGTCAGGCGGATGCTGCCTTCGTCGGCCTCCGGAGGAAGTGCCATCGCATTGAATACGCGTTCGGCGCCGGCCAGCGCAGCCAGCAGGAAATTGCTCTGCTGCGTGAACTGGTTTATCGGCATTGCCGCCTGACGCACAAAGACCAGATAGCTTGCAAGGCTGCCGATATCCGTCAAGCCGCGCATCGCCATAATGCCGCCGAGCACCGCCACTATCGCATAGTTTGCGTATGATATGCTGACTACTGCGGGCACCATGGTCGCCGCATAGCTCTGTGCGCCGGTGCCGGCCTTGCGCAGCTTGTCGTTTTTGCTTCTGAATATTTTGAGGTTTTCCTGCTCGTGGTTGAACACCTTTACGACCTTCTGCCCGCTTACCATCTCCTCAATATACGCGTCCAAATCACCGAGCACCGACTGATGACGCGAGAAATAAGCCTTGCTGCGCCTGCCGCTGTATATTATATAAATGAACATGCAGGCATAGCCCACAACGACCAATATAGACAGCTGCCAGTTGAGTATAAAGAGAATGGCCAGCGTGCCGACTATCTGTATAAAGCTTTGTATTACCATTGCAAAGCTGTTGTTGAGCGCGTCCGATATGGTATCGACATCGTTTGTAAAATAGCTCATTATATCGCCGTGGCGGCTGCGGTCGAAAAAGCGCAGCGGCAGCTTTTGCAGATGAGCAAAAAGGTCGCGCCTTATGTCAAATAGTACCTTCTGTGCCGCCTTTACCATGGTCTGGCTGTATCCGTACGCCGACGCTGCTCCGACTAAATATATGGCGGCAGTTATCAAAACTCCGAATATTAATGTGCGTATATCGCCGGAGGCAAGGCTGTTTACCACCGGGCGCAGCATATATGTACCGAGCAGATTGGCCATAGCACTTATTGTCACGAGCACGGCGACAACAAGCAGCAGGAGCTTGTGCCTGCCCATATACGAAAGCAGCGAGCGCAGCGTTTGCAGCAAATTTTTCGGACGGCTGCGGCTTGAGGTGTCAGGCATGTTCTTTTTCCCCCTTCATCTGCGAGCAGTATATCTCCTGGTATATCGGACTGCTCTTTATAAGCTCCTCATGCGTTCCGACGGCGTGTATCTGCCCGTCCTCGAGGATAATTATTTTATCCGTGTCGATAACCGACGTTACCCTCTGCGCGATGATGATTTTCGTCATATCCGGCAGCTTTGAGAGCGACGCCCTTATTTTTGCCTCCGTTGCGGTGTCAACCGCGCTGGTGGAGTCGTCGAAAATAAGTATTTTCGGCCGTTTAAGCAGCGTGCGCGCTATGCACAGTCGCTGCTTCTGTCCGCCCGACACGTTAACGCCGCCCTGACCGAGGTCGGTGTCAAGCCCCTTTGGCATACGTTCGAGAAATTCGTCGGCGCAGGCGGCGCGGCATGCCTGCCAAAGCGTTTCATCGTCTGCATCATCATTGCCCCACAGAAGATTTTCGCGCACCGTGCCGGAGAAGAGCACGTTTTTCTGAAGCACAATGCCGACAGCGTCCCTGAGAGCGGCAAGGTCGTATTCTCTGACATCCCTGCCGCCGACGCGCACCTCGCCGCTGCTGACGTCGTACAGGCGGGGGATAAGCTGCACAAGCGTGGTCTTTGCCGAACCGGTGCCGCCAAGTATCCCTATCGTCTGGCCGGCATCTATGTGCAGATTCACGTCCGAGAGAGCATATTCCTTGGCGTCCTTGTGATATTTAAATGAAACATTGATAAAATCAACGCTGCCGTCCTTAATTTCGCGGCATGCCTCGGGCGGAGAGGTAAGCCCTATAGGCTCGCTCAGCACCTCGTTTATGCGTTGCGCGCTGGCAAGCGAGCGGGTGAGCAGCAAAAACACGTTTGAAATCATCATAAGCGAGTTCATCACCTGAAGCACATAGCTCATAAAGCCCGTAAGCTCGCCCACCTGGAGCGTGCTGTTTATTATCATGTTTCCGCCAAACCACATTATAAGCACCGCCGCGGTGTACATCATAAGCTGAAACGCCGGCACGTTGAGAACAGCGTAGTGAAAGGTTTTCTGCCCCGTCTGCATAAGCTCGCCGTTGACGCTCTGGAATTTTTCCTCCTCGTATTCTCCTCTGACAAAGGCTTTGACGGCGCGTATGGCAGCAAGCCCCTCCTGTACGACGTTGTTGAGCCGGTCCATCGACCGCTGGAGCCGTATGTACATCGGCGCAACCTTGCGCACGATAAAAACGAGTATGAGCGCCAGCACCGGTGTGCTTACCAAAAACACCACGGCGAGCCTGGCGTTCATATATATAGACAGTCCAATACCCATAATAAGCATCATCGGCCCGCGTATCATGGGACGCAGCCCGCCGTTTATCGCGTTTTGTATGACGGTGACATCGGTGGTCATACGCGTTATGAGCGAAGACGTTTCAAAGCGGTCAAGATTGGAGAATGAGAAATCCTGCACATGCCTGTACTGCGCTTCACGCAGGTTAGACCCAAGCCCGTATGCGGCACGCGCGGTAAATCTCGCATAAAGCAGGCCGGTTATAAGCGAGCCAAGCGCGCAAAGCCCCATCAGTATACCAATGTGAAATATATAAGCCGTGTCGCGGTTTGCAACGCCGACATCTATAATGTTTGCCATGAGCACTGGTATCACTATCTCAAAGCCGGTTTCGGCAACAAGCAGCAGCGCAGCTATAATTATGTCCCTGCGGTAGCGGCCGAGATAGCCGAAGATATGTTTAAGGTCCTTCATTAAATTAGCCTCCCAAAGCTTTAAAATAAGCCTTATAAGCAATCAATTGCCGATAAATCCAAATATCAGCGGGAATTATCGGTAAAAATGCGGCATGCAGTATGCGCCGCATCGGAAAAGCCGCGGTTATACCGGTTTATACATATATATCGGTTTTATACATATTCCTGCTGTCATGAACCGTCTTCCTTGCTGCCTGCACTGCGCAGGTTGCGGTAGGAGCGGACGAGAAAATCCGCAAACTGCTTTTTTTCCTCCGGAGAAAAGCCGGCAAGCATTGTCTTTTCCTCCTCGCTGCAGCAGCGCTGCCACTCCTTTTCGGCGCTTTGCCCCTTCTCGGTAAGCGTTACCACGTCAGAGCGGCGGTCGCTTTCGCCCGGCTGTATCGATATCATGCCGTTTTTCTGCATCAGGTCTATCATGCGGCATACGGTGGCCGGATCTATCTCAAAATAATCGGCTATCTCGCGCTGGCCGCACGGCCCCCTTTGAGCGAGGTAGGAGAGAATTTTCGGCTGTCCGGTGCCCAGCCCGATTTTGGATATATGCGGCCTGAGATAATTCCTCTGTGCGTGATATGCCCGGTACATCATCAAATAAAATTTCTTTTCCATTTTCAGCACCTTTATTGATATATCAATTATTGACATATCAATTATAAAACGGGCGAGTGCGATGTCAAGGCGGAAAGAGGGCTGTCTAAGTGAGAATATGAAGCTCTTTTTTGACTAAATTTTATACACTTTTTAAGGAGTTTATAATATTGCACAGAAAAAATCCGCATACATATTTTTGAGTATGCGGATTTGGGAATATTTATAGAGTTCTGTAAAAGGTGATTTCCTGTGTATGCCATAATAAAAACGCCGCAGCAAATAACGACGGCATAATGCGGCTAAACCGCCGTAGTATATAGCTTATTTCTGCAAATATGCTTTCGCGTGCGGATGCAAACAAAATTATTTTTACTATCAGGATATACTGCGCGGCTAAAGAGTGTATTTTAATGTGCTGTTTCTGATTGCCCGCATGAGTCAATCAAAAATCTGCGATTTAAGCGGAAAGCGAAGAAAAAAGCTTTATTGAATCACCTTAAATGCACGTCAGTCGAATTGGTTTTTTCCGCCTCACGGCTTTTGATGACCGGCTGCTGCATTTCCGTCATATACCTGTGATATTTGAGCGGCATCACGGAGAGCAATCTGCGGCGGCTTTTCCGGCTTTCTATGCACATGGCATGGTAGTATTTTTTCCACATGTCCTCAAAGTCGTCCTCCATCATGTCGTCAGGGTCGTCAAACTCTGTCATGTCTGTTATCGCCGTTTGCCCGTTATAGTAAATGAGCGCCTTGCCGTAACGCCGGTCCCTTATAATAAAATTCTGGTGGCTGAAGCGGTCGGCAAAATGCCCGGCGATAAGCGGCAGTATCTCACAATCGGGGTATATGTCGGCGAAATATATGCCTTTGTACTTTTTAAATCTGACTATTTCCTTAAATCTGGTAGCCTCGGTCGTTACGCGTTTTGCCGCCGCTGTCGTCTTAAGCACTGTGTCGTTCTGCGGCATTTTGCTGATGTCAGTGCCGAGCCTAAAGGCCAGCCGGAGGTATTTGAGCAGTGTGTCTTCTATTCCGCTTTTGTGCGAGAGCCATGCGGTCCATATAAGCCGCAGAGTGCCGTCGCCGAGCTTTTGACTTATGCCGTTTTGCACGCGCTGTGATTTTTCGGAGTCAAACGGTACATTGCGGCACTCGAACAAAAGCGGCGGTTCGGCATTATCAGACAGCAGATGTATGTCGGTGCGGCGCAGGCAAAAGGCGTCGAAGACGGCAGTAAGAAAGCCGTCAAAGCTGTTTTCGTAATAAAGATAAAGCATAACATCACCCTTGCTGAGAAGTAAAAACATCCAGTACGGCCATAATTGAGGCAAAGCATGAACTTCTGTAGATTTGTAAAGACAATATTTTTGAGCCATTGGCGGATATTATCAAGAGGAGTTTTCGGCAAAGCAGCCTTTCGGCACGGCCAAAAAACGTACTGCGCCGATTCGGGCGGAAGCCATGCACCGGCTGCACGCAGAAAATTGTGCCGCTGCGGCGGATAGTGCCAAGAAGACTCTTGGGGAAGCGTCTTTCCTTCAGCGCAGCCCTAAAACGACAGTCCCAAAGCATTAGCCTCAAAACGGAAATTCCAAAGCGGCAGGCACAAAACATAAACTTCAAAGCGGCTATGCCGGGCTTGACGCGCTCACGGCGCTTATCAGTCCTGCAGCTGACCCTTCATCCTCCAGCCGTTTAGCGGACATGAGGCTGTCAAAGGTTATCTGACAGTTTATATTATTGTCCCTGAGCATAAATTTCAGCGCCGGATTGTCAGGAGCACAGCGTCCGAGGAATCTGCCGTTTACCGTAATAAAATAAAAGGCGCGGCGCACCATGCCCATTTTTATAAGATTTATATCCTCAAGCCGCGAAAAGCGCCGTGCCTGTACTATTCTCTGCGCCGTGCGCTGACCTATGCCCGGCACCCTCAGCAGTGTATAATAATCTGCAGTGTTTACCTCTACCGGGAAAAAATCGGCGTGCTTTAGCGCCCACGATATTTTCGGGTCAACCTCCAAATCGAGAGATTCGTCTCTGTCGCTGAAGATATCCTCCGGTGTAAAGCCGTAAAAGCGTATGAGCCAGTCGGCCTGATACAGCCTGTGCTCCCTTACGAGCGGAGGAGAGGTATCTCTGCCCGGCAGGTCCGGATGCTTTACTACCGGCACGTAGGCGGAGTAATACACCCGTTTCATGCCGAGCCTTTTGTAAAGCGCCTGAGCGAGCCGCACTATTGTATAGTCACGTTCGGCAGTGGCACCGATTATAAGCTGTGTGCTCTGACCTGCGGGGGCAAAAGGCGGCGCTGATTTGAATTTCCGCCGTTCCTCCGCATTTTCGAGCAGGCGGTTGGTGACACTGCCCATCGAGCCTATTATGTCCGTTTGGGATTTATCTGAGGCGAGCAGCTTAAGTGCGCGGCGTGAGGCAAACTCCAGATTGATGCTGATGCGGTCGCAGAGCCGGCCCATGCGCTCCGCAAGGCGCTCGTCGGCACCGGGAATTATCTTTGCGTGAATGTAGCCGCCAAAGCGATACTCCTCGCGGAGTATTTTTACGGTCTTTATCATGAGCTCCATGGTATTATCAGGGCTGCCGACGACTCCGGAACTCAAAAACAGCCCCTCAATATAGTTCCTGCGGTAAAACTCCATGGTCAGGTCGGCAAGCTCGCGCGGCGTAAAGGAGGCGCGCGGAATATCGTTTTCGGCACGGTTTACACAGTAGGCGCAGTTGAAGCGGCATTTATTAGACATGAGCACCTTGAGCAGGGATATGCACCGCCCGTCCTCGGTAAAGGTGTGGCACAGCCCGGAGAAAACGGTGCTGCCTGTCTGCCCTGAGCCGGATTTTCTGCTGACTCCGCTGGAAGCACAGGAGACGTCGTACTTGGCGCCTGCGCCGAGTATTTTCAGTTTTTCCGATACAGACATTTCCATTTATATCACATACCTCCGTTTGATATTGACGCCGTGAGGCACAGATAAGGTTGTATAAGCTCACAGCGAAACGCTCAGAAGTTTATTTTTCTCCGAATAAAGCCGCACGGCAGAGGATGCAAAATGGCAAAAGACGCATATCCGGTAATAGCTTATATGAAGCATATGCGGAAAGAAACACGAGCTTTGCCGATTTGCCTCCGGCGGCTTGCCGGGAAAACAATTTGCTTGTTTTTCGGCGGCCGGAACTGTGCAGATTAAGTGCTGCAGCTTATCGTATTCATGCTCGGATTTACTGCGAATTATATAAAGCTCAGAGCACAAATTTATTATATCACCCGAACAAACGTTTGTAAACATTTGTTCGAAAATAATTTCATAGTAAAATGTACTAAAATTAAGTACAAAACCTTGTGAGAATGAAAAGTATTGACAAAACCGCATAAAAAGGGTATGATTAGGTCATATAAATGTATATATTTTTTGCAGGTACATATAATGCTGTGTTCATCATGTAGTGATAATATTGGCCTTGAGCGCATGTGTGACGAAACGCTTGTAAAAATTGCCGCTAAAGGCGATGTTTCAGCTTTCGGAGTCATTGCTTCGAGGTACCTCAAGACAGTCAAGCAGTGCGCGATGAGATATAAGAATCTCGGCCTTGAAACTGATGATTTGTCGCAGGAGGGGCTTATAGGTCTAATGTCGGCGGTAAGGACATATGACGAGACATGCGGTACCTCATTTAAGACATATGCGCGTCTGTGCATTGACCGCGGCATGATAAGCGCGGTAAAGGCCGCACTTGCTAAGAGACGTGTCCCGTCCGCACTGCTTCGCCCTTTGAGCGGAGAGCTGCTGCCGGATGCGGACTGTGACCCTGCAGCGGAGATAATTGCAAAAGAGGATTTGGATATATTCTATGAAAACGCCGGCAAGGTTTTATCGCCGCTGGAATATAATATTATGAATGAGTACCTTGCAGGCTTGAGCTACAAGGAGATAGCCGGCAAAATGAACATGTCGGTCAAGACGGTTGATAATGCCATGCGGCGTGTCAGACGCAAGCTCAAATAAAATGCGAAGGTCTTTATATAAATAAATAATGCCCGCGTAGCTTAAGTCAGAGCGTTGGTTTAATCAAAGGTGTCGGTGCGATTCCGTCCAGGGCAAAAATATATTTTTAGCGAGGTAAAAAATTATGTACGAAGACAAGACTCTCATTTGCAAAGACTGCGGTAACGAATTTGTATTCACCGCTGGTGAACAGGAATTTTATGCATCCAAGGGCTTTGTGAATGAGCCGCAGCGCTGCAAATCATGCCGTGATGCGCGTAAAAATCAGATGAGAGGCGAGCGTGAAATGTACGTTGCTACTTGTGCTTCATGCGGCGGAGAAGCTAAGGTGCCTTTTAAGCCACGCGAGGACCGTCCGGTCTACTGCAGCGAGTGCTTTGCCAAGATGAAGGAAGAAGCAAACGAATAATTATCAGCGGCTCCCGAACAACAGCACAAAGAAAAAATGGGTTTTGCATTGCAAAACCCATTTTTTGTTGTCCGCTAAATTAATAAAATCTTTATACTGAAAATAACAAAAGCCTTATAAGCGCTTTCCGAAGGAAAGCATGTTCAAACGTAAAAATATCGAGTGACGGAGTTGATTGGGGTTACCTGTTTATAGGTGATGTTGAGAGTGATGTGATGACAAGCTGCTGCCATTGAGCAGTCAAGCCGACAGCAGGCCATTTTAGTTACGTGCAAACCGGCAGCTTGCGGCGGCCTGTCCTGACCGCTTAAGCAATGAGTATGACTCAATAGGACATCGAAGCAGGGAAATGAAATAGGCTTTGTACGCATACTTTATTCGGAAAAGGAGATTTGTAGCAAAAACACCCAGCGGCTATCCAGACAATGCATACAATTTTGTTCGTCAGCCAAGCTTGCCACGGCGGCAGGCTTTGCTCTGCCGGGCACGGCCGGCGAGCATGACCGCACTGAGCCGCAGAGACGTTTCTGCAGCATCCATTCCGAATTGCAGCAGGCTCTGAAAATTTTTGTCAAAGCAGCGGCCAAGCCTCAGTCGGTGCCGAATATCCTGTCGCCTGCATCGCCCAGCCCGGGTACGATATAAGCTTTTTCGTTAAGATGGTCATCAAGGGCGGCGCAGTATATTTTCACATCGCCGTGAGCGTCGGACAGACACTTTATACCCTCCGGCGCGGCGATAATACACATGAATTTTATGCTTTTGGGACGATGCCTTTTTATGGTCTCGACAGCGCAGACCGCCGAGCCGCCGGTTGCCAGCATGGGGTCCAGTACCAAAACATCCCTTTCGGAGATATCGGGCGGAAGCTTGCAGTAGTAGCTTTCCGGCTCGAAGGTCTCCTCGCTGCGCTGCAGTCCTATAAGGCCGGTTTTGGCCGACGGAATTATGCTGAGCACGCCGTTAAGCATGCCGAGCCCCGCCCGCAGTATCGGTACAAGCGCAAAACCTCGTCCGGCGATAATACTGCCCTTCGCCGCCGCCACGGGCGTCTCGATTTCAGTCTCTTCAAGCGGCAGGTCACGCGTTACCTCATAGCACATAAGCGCAGATATTTCCGTCACCAGCGCGCGAAACTCCTTTGACGAGGTGCTTTTGTCCCTCAAATGTGTCAGCTTGTGCCGTATCAGCGGATGGTTGAATATAAAAGCATTGTCTGTCATTTTTTCTCCTTGCCATACGGCTATTTTACGCGGCCGTTTTCAATATCGGAAATGTAGTTTACGCGTCTTGAATGCCTGCCGCCCTCAAACTCCGTGTTTAAAAAGACGTCGACTAATTCCTTGGCCAGCTCTTCGCCTATCACGCGTCCGCCGAGGCAGAGTATGTTGGCATCGTTGTGCAGGCGCGTATATTTCGCACTGTAATGCTCCGAGCAGACGGCGGCGCGTATGCCCTTCACCTTGTTGGCCGCCATTGACATGCCTATGCCGGTGCCGCATATGAGTATGCCGTATTTGTATTCGCCGGAGGCAACGGCGTTTGCCACTTTGAGCGCAATTTCAGGATAATCCACACTCTTTTCCTCCGTTATGCCGAAGCAGGTCACGTCATACCCCTCCGACTCAAGGTGTTCGATTATGGCCTTCATAAGACCGAGGCCCGCCTTGTCACATCCAATAGCTATCACTGTTTACATCGCCTTTCTTTTTTATTATATATCGGCTCTTAGGCTTATTTGTCTGCAAGCCGTGTCGCATTGAATAAGATTGAATAATATTGAATAAGATAGAGACTCGCCGGTATGCTGCCGGCGTACGCTGTCCACAATTATCTACGGTCACCGCCGGCGGATTTCTTCTCGAGAAGCTCCCGCTGTGCCTGCGGCAGGCGGAGGTATACTGGGTTTAGCTCCTCTGCGGTAACCGTCTGCCCGCGTCCGTAATATTCAAGCGCGAGCAGTGCCGCCGCAGCTGCGTTCTGATAGAGCAGATTGGCCGGGGCAATAACAGAGCCGCTTATCCTTTCGTGCAGCGCATCAAAGCACAGCGCCGCACCGTCGCCGACAAAAACACAGGGACGCCCCCTCTCTGCAAGCTCCCCGCCAAGCTTCTCTATAGCTATTGCTCTGTCGTCCGTCATGCGGGTCATACGTCCGCCGCTGCAGTCAAAGAGAGCATTGTACACCTGCCCGCGCCGCGCATCCATCACAGGGCATACGATGCCGTCAAAGCAGAAAATGTTATGCGCCGTCACCTCTAAGGTCGAAAGGCCAATGCACGGTCTGTCAAAAGCAGCGGCCATGCCCTTTATTGCGGCTATGCCTATGCGTATACCTGTAAACGAGCCGGGACCGTGAGTCACGGCGAAAAGGTCAACGTCGCTTACCAAGGCGCCGGTCGTATTAAGCATGCTTTCGACCATCGGCATAAGCGTCTGGCTGTGGGTAAGCTTTACATTTGTACGCATGTCCGCAATTATAAGGCCGTCCTTAAGCAGCGCGCAGCTTGACGGCGCGGCAGAAGCCTCAACGGCAAGTATAAGCATTAAACCTCCCCCTCAACTGTGATTTTGCGGCAGCAGTCTTCACCGCAGTATTCCAGAGTTATAATTATAGCGTCATTTTCAAGATAATCCGCAATATTTTCGCTCCACTCCGTTATTATAAAGCCGCTGTTGTCGAGATAGTCGTAATAGCCGGTGGAATAGAGCGCCTCCTCGGTATTTATGCGGTACATGTCGAAGTGGTATATCGGAACTGCGCCGCCGATGTATTCGTGCACCAGGGCGAAGGTGGGGGAGGTGACTTCTCCTTTGAATCCGACGCCCCTCGCAAAGCCCTTTACAAAGGCGGTCTTGCCTGCGCCCATGCCTCCGAACAGCGCAATGGCGCAGCTTTGCCCGTCGGCTCTCACACAGCGCGGGCCGTCGATAAGCTTTTTTGCAAGCTCTGCCGCGAAATTTTCCGTCTCAGCGGCCGAGTGAGATATAAATTCCATATAATCATCCCATTTATGCGTTTACAAACGCCTTATAATACAGCGTCCCAAAGCCGGAAAGCTAAAATTAGAATAAAAGCCCTACAGTGATTGCCGATATCGGTTAAAGTAAGCCTGCATGGCCGCCGTACGGCCGATAGTATGGAAAAATTACGGAGAGCCTTACAGCCATACCGCTGTGGACCCCGAATGTTTTCGTACAGTCCTGACATTTGGTAACAGGAGCAGGCCGAGGCAGGACAAATCATATAGCAGCGGATTATGTAGCCAGTTTTACTGCCATTCGGCGTGGCCGTCAAAGCTCTCCCGCCTTCCGGTATGCGGCAAGCGTAACAGCGGCTGCCGAAAATATGCTGTGGGCGCAAAGGCTCAAAACAGCCCGACTATCCTTCCGTCTATTACATCGATGCTTTCAGCGGCGGGAACCTTGGGAAGTCCCGGCATGTCGAGAATACTGCCCGTCATGGCGACGACAAATCCCGCGCCAGAGCGCAGATATACATCGCTCACGGTAATTTTAAAGCCGGTGGGACGACCCAGCAGCGCAGGGTTGTCGGAAAGAGAGTACTGCGTTTTTGATATGCATACCGGCAGTATACTCCCGCCGAGACGGTTTATTTCCTCAATGTCGCGTCTGGCCTTGGCGGTGAATTCCACGCCGGCGGCGCCGTATATTTCCCTTGCGACAGTGCTTATCTTATCCTCAATAGACATATCCGTGCCGTAGATAGGCGCAAAATCCGACGGCTTCTCGCACGCCCTGACAACAAGCTCGGCAAGCTCGATTCCGCCGTCGCCTCCCGCTGCAAAGACATCGGACATAGCAAAGTCAACGCCCAGGCTGCGGCAGTAATTCTTTATAAAATCAAGCTCTGCCTCCGTGTCGGTGCCGAAGCGGTTAATAGCCACAATGACAGGCAGTCCGTATTTTTTCATGTTCTCGACATGTGCGCCGAGGTTGACTATGCCGCTTTTCAGCGCAGCTATGCTTTCTGTACCCGCCTTGGCTTCGTCCTTGGACATGCCTCCGTTGTATTTGAGCGCGCGCACGGTGGCGACTACCACCACCGCCGACGGATTAAGAGCACCGACGCGGCATTTGATGTCAAAGAACTTCTCGGCACCGAGGTCAGAGCCGAAGCCTGCTTCAGTTATGCAGTAATCGGCAAGCTTCAGGCCGAGCCGGGTAGCGCGCAGAGAGTTGCAGCCGTGAGCTATGTTCGCAAACGGCCCGCCGTGCATAATGGCAGGGGTGCCCTCCAGCGTCTGCACGAGATTCGGCTTTATCGCGTCCTTGAGCAGTGCCGTCATGGCGCCCTGCGCCTTAAGGTCGCGGGCATATACCGGACGTCCGTCATATGTGTAGCCCACGAGTATGCTCGCAAGCCTTTCCTTTAGGTCATCTATATCGCTGCACAGGCAGAAAACAGCCATGACCTCAGTGGCGACGGTTATCGTGAAGCTGTCCTCGCGCGGGACGCCGTTGGCCTTGCCGCCAAGCCCTATCACGATATTCCTGAGCGCGCGGTCGTTCATGTCCATGCATCTTTTTACGGATATGCGGCGCGGGTCGATGTTAAGAGCGTTGCCCTGCTGGATGTGGTTGTCTACCATTGCGCAGAGGAGATTGTTTGCCGAGGTTATGGCATGAAAGTCGCCGGTTAGGTGCAGGTTTATATCCTCCATCGGCACGACCTGAGAGTACCCGCCGCCGGCGGCGCCGCCCTTCAGCCCGAATACGGGACCCAGTGACGGCTCTCTCAGCGCGATGACGGCGTTTTTGCCTATCTTGGCCATGGCCTGTCCAAGCCCGACAGTTGTAGTGGTCTTGCCCTCACCGAGAGGAGTGGGGTTTACCGCAGTGACAAGTATGAGCTTGCCGTCCTTTTTCCCCTCCAGCCGTTTTTCCAGACTGTCTGACAGCTTTGCCTTGTATTTTCCGTAAAGCTCAAGCTCATCCTCGCCTATACCAAGCTGCGAAGCAATCTCCGTAATTTTTCTGATATTGGCGCGCTGCGCAATCTCTATGTCGCTTAACATTTGTTTCCGCCTTTCAAATTATCTAAAATATTATTACCGTCTTAAACAGTGTCCCTTTACACGTCTCGCCAAATTGCCGGGACGCGGGCGATTTTGAATATATTATAGCATATCAAAGCGCTATAATAAAGTGTTACAAACTGTTAACTTGATGTATTGTTTAAAGTGGCATATAATATTTATGCGGCATTATAATTTTTTTGTAAAAACATAGGGCTTTATTGTCTGGAACGGAGCATTAAATAAATGTCAAAAATTTTCGGGAAAATAGCAGACTATATAAGAGAGACGGATAAGCAGTTTTTTATCCTGTGTATCGCGGCGTCGCTTTACGGCAGCCTGCTTGTGCTCTCCGCTTCGCGCGCGATAGGGGAGACAAGGCAGTTTTTTGTACAGCTTCTGGGAATAGGGATAGGAGTTATAGCCGCTATAATAATATCAAATTTCGACTATAAGACCATAGGCAGGCGGTGGTATCTGATAGCGGCACTGTGTGCGGTTTTCTTTGTAGTGACGTATTTCTTTGGCTATGCACCATCCGGAACGGACAACAAGGCATGGCTTGAGCTTCCGGGTGGCATGTCGCTGCAGCCGTCGGAGATAATAAAGGTATGCTTTATAGTCACCTTTTCCTACCACATTTACCGCTTGGGCGACAATGTGAGCAAGCTGACCAACGTGCTGCTGCTTTGCGTGCATGGTGCGGTGCCGATACTGCTCGTACATTTCCTTCAGGGCGACGACGGAACGGCGCTGATGTTTGCCGGCATATTCCTTTTTATGATGTTTGCTGCTGGCATAAAGCTGAGATATTTTCTCATAACCGGCGGAGCCGCAATTGCGGCGTCGCCGCTGGTGTGGTTTGTAGTCTTAAACGATTATCAGCGCAACAGAATTATTTCGGTATTCAACCCGGCGGCGGATATACAGGGCATAGGCTATCAGCAGTATTACGGGAGGATATCAATAGGCTCCGGCGGACTTACCGGCTACGGCCTGTTTAACGGCCCCGGCGTGCAGAACGGAACAGTGCCTAAGGCGTATAATGACTTCATATTTACAGTAGCCGGTGAGGAACTCGGGTTTTTGGGCTGTCTTGCTATAATAGTGTTGATAAGCGCAATATGCATAAGGGCACTGAGAGTATCGTACATGGCGCGTGATAAAATGGGAAGCATGATATGTGTCGGAGTATTCGCTATGATAGCCGTGCAATCAGTTATAAATATAGGCATGTGCCTTTCGCTGCTGCCGGTAATAGGCATAACTCTGCCGTTTTTCAGCGCCGGCGGTACGTCCATGGTTGCGCTTTACCTCGGCGTCGGGCTTGTGCTGAGCGTGTACATGCACCGAAATGAGCGGGTGCTGTATTTGAAAAATGCGTAGATAGGCGCCATATCGGTGCCCGTATATTCGTGATAACCTGAGGCCGTCGGCTAAGCCGGCGGCCTGTATTGTTCTGTAAATATATTCTGCAGCCGGCTTGCTAAAGAGGAGGTACATTATTGCTGCGTAAATTCGCAAGCATAGAAAGCAGCATATTTTATGCTTATCGATGCTACGAAAGCAAAATAAAAAGCTGTGTCTAAACGCGAACACGCGTCCAGACTCAGTCTGTAAGGAGGCAACAAAAGAGATGCCTGCGAAAAGCTTTGAAATAGACTCGAACCCGCAAAAGGTTGGCAGTGAACAAATCGGCGTAAAAACGGCGCGTTTACAAGCCGTTAGCCGATGTGAACGTGACCTTTTGCGGAAAAGGAGGAACAGTGGAGCGGGTGACTGATTTTTTATGAAATAAAAAATCGGAACGAGCGTAACTCGTTCCGACGTGGGAAGCGTTGACAAAAAAGATACCCGTCTGTAAAAGTAAAAATGAGAATTATGGGTTCAAAACAGATTTGTTTTCATTTTTGCGGTATGATTTTTTCATTCTTACTTCTTGATGTCTCTTTTTCATAAAGAAGTAAACCTGGAAAAACGGTTTAAATACTAAGCTTACAGTACAGAAAAAGAAGTCAAATTTGGATTGTCTCATTTTTGAGTTTCAAATTTCGATCTCTATTCAACTTTTTATTAATTGCAGCCATTGAAACCATGGTTTTCCAAATCTTTTCCTCGCAACAATAGCAAATATGATCAGTATAAGAACCATTGTCACCATAACTGCTACTGTCAGAATGACTCTGCTTTCCACAATGGCATCAAGCTCATCTGCATTCTCGCCAGCAATAACGGCATCGTTTTCATCAAAATACAAGTTAATGTGTGTGCCGTCAGGAAGTCCCGCCGGTAACCCTATCGTTTCCGGATCGATATAGTAAAGCTCGTTTTTGACATAACGAACTTGACCGTTTTCCATCCTTCCGGTACGGGATTCTTCATAATCTCCATCATATCCCGATTTTGTGCCGGACATCACATATCCTGTTAATACAAAAAGGACGGCAACAAACATCAGAGCGATTCCCAATGTTCCCCAGAACACTTTAAGGAACGCTTTTGCTGCCGCTTTTTCTTCTGGTGTTTTTTTCGGCTTTTTGTTCAGCCAAAAGCCAAGCCGAATAAAGCCTGCTCCCTTTGCTGCGTTAATATTTAAAGTAACATCATTGATATCCATATTACTTTCTCCTTATATAAGCAGTAATCTTTCATGATCCGGCATATATGATATAAGCAGTAATCTTTCATGATCCGGCATATATGCCTTTGGAGACGGAGACTATACCGAGGGCAGCCGCAATCTCCTTTTTCAAGATTTTTCAGCAAAGATCCCGTTTTTATAAAAAAATAAACCTTGATACATGGCCTAAATATAGGGCTTATCGCATAAAAAGAAGTCGAATTTTGGATGTCTCATTTTTGAGTTCCAAATTTCGACCTCTGTTCACATGGTGCAGCGAGTGCATTTATATCCGAACCCAAACCTGATTTTTCAAGCTCGGTGAAAGTTATTGTTTTCGAACCGTCTTTGTAATTGAAAGTGAATGTAATCCTGTCGTCATAAAGGAATATCGCATTGACAAAGCTATCTATCAATCGGCGGCGATGCTCCAGCTTGTCAGTGTTAAGCTTGCGGAAACGATAAAGCCAAAAAACAATCTGGTCTTTCGTTAAACTCGGTTTTGTCATTTCCTCTTTCATAATCTGCACAGAAAGTTCGCTCTTTTGCTGTTCCAGTTCTTCCATCCTCTGCTTGGTAGAGGGAGTCAAAATTCCCTGTTGAATAGCGTTGAGCAGATTGTCTATGGCTTTCTGCGTTTCGGCGTATTGCATTTTGAGCAACGGCAAAGCTGTATTTTCGGCACTTTGCAGCCTCATAATCGAATCCGCCAAAATGTCAATCAACTCATCATCAAAAATAATACTGCGAATTTGCGCAATCACGAGATTCTCAAGCCATTCTTTTCTGACAGTTTTCTTATCGCAGCCTTTATGATTTTTTACGCTCACGCATTTATAATAGCGATGCACTTTATTCTTCTGGTGACTCGTTCCGCTTTCTCCTATCATAAGGCATCCGCACTTTCCGCAAAACAGTTTCGTCGTCAGCAGATATTCGTCTTCTGCTTTGTGTTTAGCCGGAGCTTTTTTATTTGCCGCCATACGTTCCTGCACACGATTAAATAAATCTTCCGGAATAATTGCCGGTATACCGCCCGGTTTTGTAATGTCGTTGTATTTGTATTCACCGATATATCTGCGGTTGTGCAGCATTCGTGTAACGCTGTTTATGCTTATTTTTCCGCCGCGTTTGGTACGGATTCCTTTAATGTTCATATTATCGGTGACCTCTTGCATAGTTGCTCCTTCAGCGTATTGTTTAAAAGCGTCCAGTACTGCCGGAGCCGTCAAAGGATCGATCTGAAAATATTGGTTTTCATCAATCGTATAACCAATAGGAAGCGTACCGCCGTTATATTTGCATTTCAGTGCATTTTCTGTCAGTCCGCGTATAACCTTTTCAGAGAGCTCCGCCGAGTAGTATTCCGCCATGCCTTCCAGCATAGATTCTAGCAAAACTCCCTCGGCGGTATCCGAAATCATTTCGGTAGCAGATATTACTTTTGCTCCGTTTTTGCGAAGAATGGATTTATAATGCGCGGAGTCATATCGGTTACGGGCGAATCGGTCAAGCTTCCATACAATAACGGTGTCAAATAGTCCTTTTTCGCTGTCCTTAATCATTCGCTGAAAATCAGGACGGTTGTCTGTTTTCGCTGACAAAGCGCGGTCAATATAGGTATTTACGATTTGGATGTCGTTCTTTTCCGCAAAGGCTTTGCACTCTCGCAGTTGTCCTTCGATTGATTCTTCCCGTTGATTATCGGAAGAATACCGGGCATAGATTACTCCGGTCATTGTATCACCTCTGTGTTATAATATTGCGCTTGAGCATACCAGAGCTCATGGTATTTCCCGTTTTCATCAGTAACAAGCTGATCATGACTGCCTTGCTGCACGATCTGTCCGTTATCAAACACAGCGATCTCATTGCAGAATCGACAGGAGGAAAGCCGGTGACTAATATAAATGACCGTTTTATCTCCGACAATCTTATTAAAATTTGAGTAAACTTCTGCTTCCGCAACAGGATCAAGGGCGGCAGTCGGTTCGTCGAGCACAATAAAGGGAGCGTCTTTATATAATGCTCTGGCAAGAGCAATCTTCTGTGCCTCCCCGCCTGAAATCTCCGCACCGTTTTCTGAAAAGTCTTTATAAAGGCAGGTGTTAAGTCCTTCCTGCATTTCCTGTAAACGCTCGCCAAATCCGGAATCAGTCAAACACCTTTTGACCAACGATTGGTCGTAGTTGGTTTTTGCCGCCACATTTTCACCAAGCGGATAAGAAAACAACACGAAATCCTGAAACACCACCGAAAAGACAGACATATATTCCTTGTAATCATATTTCTTAATATCAATCCCGTTGAGCAATATTTCTCCTTCAGTGGGGTCATACAGACGGCACAGCAGCTTGATAAAGGTGGTTTTCCCGCTTCCGTTCATACCGACAACGGCAAGCCGTTCACCTACACGAAATTTCATCGAAACATTTCTCAAGGCATATGTTTCGCTTCCGGGATATTTAAACGATACATTGCAAAATTCAATTTCATAATCCCGGTCTATCCGTTTTTCTACCGTCAGGCTGCCCTGATACATTCGATTGGGAATATCCAGAAACTCAAAGATCAGCTTCAGGAAGGAAGCGTTATTCCGCATTCCTCCCATAATACCAATTGAAGAGCCGATGCTTCCCGCAACCCGCGTAACAGCAGATACATATTGCGTAACCGCGCCGATTCCGAATGCGCCACCCAGTGCTTTCAGACAGACAAAAATATATACAACTCCGGTAAACAAAACCGATACCGCTGACGATGCCGCATTATAACACCCCACCGGACCTTTTGCCAATCTTGCAAACATTCCTTCGGAACAAAATGTTCCTGTTTTATCTTTACTAAATTTGTCACAAAGTAAGTCCTGCCGGTAAATCCGTATATCTTCTGAAAACTCTTTTCTAAACCCTAAAAAGCCAAAAAATCCAAACAGGCGATTTGCAAAATTATGAGAATCAGAATTCAACGCATAATAGCTTCCTGCTTTATTGGAAAACAGAGGCGCTATATAGGTAATTATCAGCATCACCGCAATAATCAACAGGATAAACAGCGGATTGTTAAGCACGGTAAATCCGCCGGAGGAGTCCGGCACACGGCTGGTAAAAAGCGATACTGTCAAAGCAATGCCGCCAAGTAAGGTAAGGATTGCTGACAATATTGCCTCAATGTGACCATACACCTGATTAAGTCCCCATCCGCCGCCGTTGCGGTTTTGCTCAATCGTGTTATACAGCTCATGTGTCTTGGGATTATCCACACCCGGATAGTCCATGCTCATCATTTTTTCGGAAAATATCTGCTGTATCTTATAATACAGCCCGGCGCATGCAACATCACGCCACTTGTGTAGAAAAGCCGCGGCAAGAGAGATAAACGCCGCCGACAACAGTATAATCAGAACAAGCCTTGTAATTACAGATGGATTTCTGTCTTGGGTTAGTTCAGTAATCAGCAAAGCGGAAAGATAAATTCCTATATAAGGAGTCAGTGCGTCCCATGCGACACAAACAAGCCTGGATATAATCATATGAGGACATCGTTTATAAATAAGCGCGAAAGCCCGTCGGTTCAGCTTCCATGCTTCACGCCATTTCAGCAGTTTCTTGTCCTTTTTCACAGACATCCTCCTCTCTGTAATATTTGCTCTGAATTTCAAACAGCCGAGCGTATTCACCGGATAACTTCAGCAATTCCTCGTGGGTGCCTTTCTCAGCGATTTTGTGATTATCGATCAAGAGAATTCTGTCACAAAAGCGAGTAGAAGCAAGACGGTGGGAAATATAGACAGAAGTGCAGCCTTTGGTCATTTCATTGTATTTGCTGTACATATCCGCTTCTGCAATCGGGTCAAGGGCTGCGGTCGGCTCGTCCAGAATAATAAACGGCGCTTTTTTATAAAGGGCACGGGCAAGCATCAGCTTCTGTGTCTCTCCGCCGGACAATTCCGCTCCGTCTTTGTAAACAGATCGGTTTAAATTGGTCTGATAACCGTCTTTCAAGGAATTAATTTTAGAGGTCAGTCCCGCTTTTTTCGCACAATCTTTTATCCGCTCCATATCGTAATTTTCCTCTGTCTGCGCCACATTGGCGGCTACCGTTCCTGCAAGCAGTGAAAAATTTTGAAATACCGCCGAAAACATTGCGTAATAATCCTGCCGGTTAAACTCCCGGATATCTTTGCCGTCAAGCAAAACCTTCCCGTGTGTCGGGTCAAAAAATCCACATATTAGCTTTACAAGCGTTGTTTTTCCTGCACCGTTAAGTCCGACAACCGCGACTTTCTCTCCTGGGTGGATGGTTAGGTTAATATCCTCCAGTGTATAATCATCTGCACCCGGGTATTTGAAAAACACATTTTCAAGCTTGATTTCGTGCTGAGCACCGGTAGCATCCCAGAGCTTTTCACCGTCTTGAAACCTGAAAGGCTCCGGATATTCCAAAAATTCTCTTACCATGGAAATATCAAGACTTTGCCGGTACAAGGTTGTCATGCTTCCTAAAATTCCGGTTACCCATGCCGTAAAGCCACCAACGGCGGAAAAGTAAAGGAGAAATGCGGAAACGCTTAAATTCCCTGACAGTACCAGAGAAATTAAAACAAAATAGGCAAGCCCGTTTCGCAGAAAGGTAAGTACCAAATCCAATATGCTTCCCCATATGTAGACATTATGTGCGCGACGGTGAAAGGCGGTATACGCTGTCATTGCCTTATCGGTGATTTCCTGCATCCACGGCTTCATCCCAAAAATCCGAATATCTTTTGCGGCGGTATAATTTTGGGCTTGCCGGATTTGGTACCAGAGCTTTCTGGAAATCTCGCCCTCTTCTTCCCGATGCCGATACCCGTAACCGGTCAGCTTCTTATTTACAAAATAGCCAATCAGGGAGGTCAGTAAGATCACAAACATCAGCCATATATCCACTGACACCAGCAAAAACAAATAAATAACAAATCCGATGCAGTTTTGCACCAGTGACGTGAGCGTTCCCCAAACAGCTTCGGTTGCTTCATGATTGGAACTTGTAACTTCTGCACATTTGGCACCCAATTTAATAAACTTTTCATCTGACAAGTTGGAATAAGATGTAGTACAAGCCTTTTTATTGATAGCGGAAATTAGCGCCAAACGAACTGTTATCCTTCCGTATAAGGTGTTGGAATTAACATAGGAAGTGGCTGCAGAACAAAACATGATCAGTGTGACAAACATCAAAACCGTTGTCAGCAATTCTGTCATCGAAGCCCGCTGTTCTACAACCGACAAAATAGACGGTGATACATAAAGGTTCACCAAATTGCTCATCACGGCAAGAAAAACCTGTAACAAGCATAACAGCAAAACCTTTTTCTCTTTTTCGCGCCATGCCAGCGCAATCATATAAGCGGAGCACTGCCACATACTATATTTTGGCTTTTTGCTTTTCTCTTTTTCTTTTTTCAAGGTTGCCACCCCTTTCCGCTCCTCAGTCTATCATAACAAGCCTCTGAATGTTATGTTCGGGGGATGAATTGTTGATTTTGGGGGACGAACTGCATTATTTTTGCGGAATTAGTATTTCTGTGGTAAAAGCACCATCCTCGCTGTTTCGGTTGATATACCCGTCCAAGCGTTCAATAATGGTATCCATTCGAATCAAGCCAAAGCCATGGCCTTCGCCTTTGGTGGTTTGAAATCTTCCGTTTTGCTTCTTTTGCTTTCTTGATGCGGTGAAGTTGGTAAAGGAGATATAAAGCTGGGTATTCTTCATATCCATATAAATCCGTATCAGCCGCTTGTCTTCGGGAAGCGCCAAACTGGCCTCAATGGCGTTATCGAACAGATTGCCGATAATGACGCATAAATCAAGTTCTGAGGTTTTTAAAGCAAGAGGAATAAAAACATCTGCTTTCACGGGAACATTTTTTGATTTTGCAAGAGAGATTTTGCTGTTTAAAATAGCGTCCGCCATCGGATTTCCGGTTTTAATGACAGTATCCACCGTAGCCAGGTCCGTTTCCAATTCATCTAGATATTTTTTAACAGCCGCCATATCTCCGATGGCGGCATATGCTTTCATCACCTGGATATGGTTACGATAATCATGGCGCCAGCCGCGGATCTGTTTATACATATTTTCCACTTCTGCATAATGGGTTTCGATTAGTTCCCGTTGATAAGCGGCAATTCGCTTGTCAATCTGTTTGGAAAAAAGGTTCATGTCAGCCTCCGTTATGTATGTGCGATAAACGCTTTGTTTAAAGGTTCATATTGCCCTCTGGACAGGGGAATGACCGATCCGTCAGATAGGAAAACATCAGTTTTAGTGATTTTATCAATGCAGGAAAGGTTAACGATGAAGGAACGACCCATTCTGTAAAAACGTTCGTCCAGTTCGCGCTCAAATTCTCCGAGTGTCTTTTTAACGGTATAATCTTTTTTAGAGTGTACCGTTACATAGTTCTGTTGAACCTCAAGGTATTTGATCTCATAAATCGGAATACGTACCATTTCTCCTGACAAGGAAAGATAGAGAGATTTTTCATTTTTCCTTATTTTTAAAACAGCACGGTTAAGAACCTCAAACAATTTTGTCTCTGATAAAGGTTTTACGAGATAATGTAGAGCAGACACCTCATAGCCTTCCGAAATATAATCCGTGTATCCTGTAATAAAGATAATCTGCACCGCATCATTCTCTTTGCGGATCCTTTTGGCAAGCTCCACACCGTTCATAGAGGGCATCTCAACGTCCAGCAGTAAAATATCAAAGGCTTTCTGCTCTGCATACCGGAACAAAAAACTTTCTGCAGAGGGAAACATTTCAATATCAACTGTTATATTCTCCTTTTCTGCCCACTTATTGACCGCAGAGGAAATATATTTTACATCTTCTTCCATGTCGTCACAAATTGCGATTTTATATCTCATTTCATTCCTCCGCCTTGCCGCTGTTGACCCATTCGTCGATCTCGGAGACCTTGAACTTCCATTTCTTCCCAACCTTATGTGCAGGCATTTCTTTTGTTGCGATCCAGCGCAGAGCCGTATCTCTGCTGATACCGAGATATTTCATAATCTCCGGCATAGAGTAATAGCGGTCTTCTATTTCAGCCATAAATTGCACCTCAATTTCGTTTTTAACAGTATAACACAAATCGACTCATTAGTAAAGTTATTGTCTGATATTGTACGGTTTTATTTTAAGATAAAGTATAAATTTTAAGGCCTTGACAAAACGTTTGTTCTCCGGTATAATGACAGTCCAACCGAATAAAACATATGAAAGTCTTGTGAGATACATAGCCCGAATGACGCGGGAGTGTGCCATAAGACTTATTTTTTCCTCTGCCGGTATGTTCCTTGACAAACAAATAAAGGAAAATAAATCCCTGCGCGGATACTGTCAAAGCATACCCATACAGTGTTCACACAGGGATTTTTTTACTTAATCAACAGAAAGGAGCTGACGATAAATATGGATGCGGCGCTAATCTTAAAATGCTATCCCGCAGGGATAGGCAAGCATATTGTTTGTATAGACGCCGGCAAAGCCGCCGTCCTACAAACAGCTTGTCGGGGCGAACCCCGAACCCCAAACAATGCAACAACGGGGAATAACCAGCGGTAGTACAGCTGCCGCAGAAAGAGAGGATAACTAAAACCAACAAGACAAAAATGGTTGCTATGCGTTTTCGTGAGAGCGATTATGCAGCAATCAAAAGAAAAGCAGAAAAAGCAAATATGAACTTCACCGAGTTTGTAACAGCGGCGGCATTGAATAAACCCGTCACCGTCATAAACGGTCTGAGGGATGTCCTGAAAGAGCAGAAAGCTATCGGACGAAATCTGAATCAACTGACAACACTCTGCAATATGGGAAAGATTGTTTGTCCCGATCTTACAGAGCTAATCCGACAATACGGCG
This sequence comes from uncultured Clostridia bacterium, assembly GCA_944412495.1. Lineage (GTDB taxonomy): Bacteria > Bacillota > Clostridia > Oscillospirales > Acutalibacteraceae > Timburyella. Next base: position 97,514 of record CALYBL010000035.1, read on the forward strand.
AGGTTTACGGCAAAATAAGCGGGCTTTCGGGGAGGTGTGGCTGATGGCAACATTTACGGCAATCCCCGAAAAAACACAATCCGCCACCGCTATGAAGCGTGTCATTGACTATGTCATGCAGGACAAGAAAACCTTGTATAACGGTATCAGGCTTGTCAGCGGTCAGAACTGTGTTCCCGAATCAGCGTATCAAGAGTTTATGGCTACCAAGCATCAATACGGCAAAGCAAACGGCGTGTTCTTCAAACAGTATGTGCAATCGTTTAAGCCGGGTTGTGGTACGACGCCTGAGCAGATACACCAAATCGGCTTGGAACTGGCAAAAGCATTTGACGGATTCGAGGTTGTTGTGGCAACACACATTGACCGCGATCACTGGCATAATCATTTTGTTGTCAATTCTGTCAGTTATGAAACCGGACTGAAAATCCAAATCAATGAAAAAGGTTTGGAACAGTTACGGCGCAAGTCAGATGAAATTTGCCAGCGGTTTGGCTTAGAGGTACTGAAACCTTACCAAAAGCCGAAACAGAAATCACTGAACCAACGGGAATACCGAGCGGCATTACGTGGCAGCAGCAAAAAGTTGAAATTGACTAACGCTATTGATTATGCCGTAGCTATAAGCCGAAGCCAAAAGCAGTTTGTCGAGCAGATGAATAAACTTGGATACGGTGTAAAGTGGATCGAACATTACAAATATATCACCTACACCACGCCGGACGGTCAGCGGTTTCGGGACAACCGATTACTGGATGACAAATATTTAAAAACGAACATGGAGGAATTATTTGCTTATGAATATGGAACAGTTAAAACAGATCAACAAAATAGAACAGATTACCGAGCAGACAGCAGCTGCCTTGACAGAACCGATACAGCCGACCTATCTTCTGCTCAAGCCGGAACAGTACAATTTAATAGCCCAGACAATATCAGCGACTGGACAAGCCATTGTGCAAAGTACGGATTTGATATCCGAGCTGCCGACACATCAGGATTTAAACGACCTGATCGTACGGACGCTTCGCCCAAATGCTTCAGAGATACGGGAAATTGTAGACCGCAGGACGGACTCGATGAAGTATTCCGTAGAGGAAAAATTATCGAAGCAGACGGAAGTCTTGGAGAAAACGCTCGACAAGAAGCTTTCGTATATGATGACGGAGATGAAAGCAAAAGATTTGACGCCGTGGAAGCTCAAACTGAAATGGATATTGATTGGAGCGATATTGCCGTCAATACTGCTTATCTGGCAGCTGATCTTCAGATGATGTTCGGAGGTACAGATGACAAAAAACCGCAGAAAAAGAAACCTGTCCGTGAGCGCAAACACGGACAGAAGAAAAAAGAAGACCAAAGTCAGGACATTGACTTTGAGATAAAAATGTAAAGGAGGCCTGCCCGACAACAATAACAAATGCCGTGTTGCCGTATGGCAACGAGCAAATGCAAGATACCGAAACACGAATTGGAATCATTGGCAAGATGTTTTCTTTCCGATATTCAAGCCTTTTTCGAAAGCGAGGAAGGCAGGAAAGAATATGAGGAATGGAAGGCAGAACAAATCAAAATAAAGGCACAGAGAGCCGATAAGACAGCTTGAGAGAACAAAGCAAGGCGGGGAGAAAACTCCCTGCCTTGCGGCACTATTTCTTGCTATTGAAATTGGGATATTCAAATAAAACAGTAAATCCGAACCCGTCTCCAACAAGGACAAGGTTCGGATTTATACCGTTTGGTGCGGGTAACAGGACTTGAACCTGCACGCTTTGCAGCACTGGATCCTAAGTCCAGCGCGTCTGCCAATTCCGCCATACCCGCATATATATTAAGTTTTACATGATGTCTGCCTAACTCGCTGCAGTGTCTACCCCGCAGCCGCGCTCCGCGTTACTCTTGCGGTGCCCGGCTCTGCCTTCGGTTGCTTTGGCAGGATGAGCAATAGATATTATATATGATTTTCGATTCAAAGTCAACAGAATTATAAATCAATTCCTATACTTTTTCCGAGAGCAAATGAATATATGAGTGCTTCTTTTACCTCTATGCCGCACAGACGCTTTAGGGCGTAGGCATAAAGTCTGAGCTGCTCACTGTATCTTTGTACAAGCTCCTCCGGATGCTTTACTCTATCGGTCTTGTAATCTACCACTACAATGCCGTCCTGCTCCTCAAAAAAGCAGTCTATTATTCCCTGCACAACTATGTCTTCCTCACCGGCATCGGCACCGTATATTTCCTTGGCCGGAACGTCAAGCATAAAGCGCCATTCCCTCATCAGATTTTCGGCGCGCTGCATGCGCTCATAAAGACCGCTTTCAAAAAACTCCTTCGCCTTTTCTATATCTATTGAGGCTGCCTGCTCACGTGTAATATATTCAAGCTCGGCAACGCGTTTTATCTCTGCTTCTATGTTATTTGCGGCCTTTTCAAAATCCGCGTACTGCATAAACTCATGAAGTGCAGTGCCTCGCTCGGCAGGCGTCATGCCCTGTGAGTGCATAAAGGCCGGGCGCGATTTGAACATATCCTTTCTGTCCGCGCTGTGAGTAAGCTCCGATGCAGTGAGTTTGACCGGCAGCCGCCTGCTTCCGGGGCCGTCGTAAACATACTGTACGCTCTCTTTTATTCTTTCTATTATCTCGCCGCTCGCCTCGTTTTCCTCAGCCGCCGCAGTTGGCTCTTGTACAGCTATGTCACCGGCACAGGCTATTTTAATATCTATCTTCTCCTCGGCGGCGGCTGGAGCAAGACTGCTGCTGCACATTTCACGCAAATCCTTTCCGGACGGATGCAGCAGCGCGCACATCAGCACCCATGCGCCAAATCCTGAGGCCGACACCACCGTGCGCGCGTCTATCGGGTCGTCGGGCGACGACCATTCTGACTCGAGCACTGCCGCGTGTTCGGAAATGTCTTCCGTTACCTTGTCCTTCGTCATGACGAAAACCAGCTTTTCCTCTGCGCGCGTCATGGCGACATACAGTATACGCATTTCTTCTGCAATAAGCTCCCTGTTCATATCAATGGCTATCGCCTGACGCGGCAGCGTGTTGTAGCGTATATCCGTCACGCCGCTGCGGCACATCATCCCTATGCCGGAGCTTTTGTGCATAACAAGCCCTGCCTGCAGGCTCTTTTTGTTGAATTTGGCCGCACAGCCGGCTATTATGCATATCGGGAACTGCAGGCCCTTCGATTTATGTATGCTCATTATTTTGACCATGCCGGAGACCTCAGATGCGGGCTGTGCACAGCCAAGGTTGGGATTTGCCTCCTCCATATTGGTCATATACCTTACAAAGCCGCCAAGCCCGTGACGCCCGCTCCTTTCATACTGCCTTGCCATGCCGACGAGCTTTAGGAGATTGGCCTCGCGCTGAGCGCCGTTTTCCATCGCCTTTACAAGTGACATATAGCTTGTCTTGTCAAAGAGGTATATTAAGAATTCGTCTGCCGGCATTATAAGAGATGCGCGCCTTAACTCGTCTATATCATTCACGGCTGCGGCAGCTGCGGCGTCCTCAGCCGACGCATGCAGCAACGCATTGTAAAGGCTGCCGCCTTTGCTCCCCGCGCGCATTGCCGCCGCTCTCTCTGCCGTAAAGCCGTATATCGGTGACATAAGCACCGAAAGCAGCGGAATATCCATAAGCGGATTGTCTATTACCTTAAGCAGCGACAGCACAGTCATAATCTCCGCCGATTTGAAAAAGCCGCCGCTCAAATCGCACCACACTGGGATGCCGGCAGCCTTAAGCTCGTTGTAGTATATCCCGGCCCTTGACGACGGTGAGCGCATAAGTATCGTAAAATCACCGTAGCCGGCAGGCCGCAGTATTCCGTCCGCTCCCTTTAAAAAGGCAGGAGCCGCCAGCTTTTTCTTTATATACTGCGCTATATACCGCGCCTCAATGACCTCCGTCCTTTCACTGAGTCCGTTTTTTTCTATGATATGTATCTCGGCGGCATTTTCGCCGTTCTCGGCAAATTTTGCGGACGGAGTAAGCCTGTCGTCCTCGGTATAATCCATTCCTCCCGCTTCCCTGCTCATAAGACGGCTGAAAAAGAAATTGACGGCGCCGCATACGCCGCGGCGGCTGCGGAAATTTTCATCCAGTACTATGTATCTGCGCCCTGCAAAATTATCGCGCTTGTATTCGTCGCGCTTCTTCAGAAAAATATCCGGGTCGGACTGCCTGAAGCCATATATGCTCTGCTTTACGTCACCGACCACGAACAGACGCCTCCCGCCGCCGGATATGGCGTAAAAAAGCGTATCCTGAAGGTCGTTTATATCCTGATACTCGTCTATAAGCACCTCGTCGTACCTGCCGGCCTCCTCGGCGGCTATCTCTGTAAAGCTAAGTGCGCCGTTTTCTCTCTTAACGAGCAGCGACAGCGCAAGGTGCTCCATGTCGGAAAAATCCAGGCCGCCGCGTAAACGCTTATATTCGCTGAATATCTCATTATATCTTTTCGTCACCTCAAAAAGCTTGCTTATCGCCGGCGCGAGTGATTGCACATCCTCCTCGGCAGATTTAAGGTCGGAGGATATCATCGCCTGTAGTTTTTTTATTCGTTCTGATACATTTGTCTTTACCGCACCCATGCTTTTGACCAAATTCATGTCGTCATGCTTTCTGATTGTTTTGGTGGGCAAAAGCTTAAAGGCCGAAAGACGGCTGTAAAGATTATCCCATTCCTTAACGCCGCGCTGGGCAATGTCGGCCATCTGTCCGAGCTCGCGCTCAGCGGCGGAGAAGCAGCCGAAATATGCGCTCTGCACTTTTTCGTCGCCGTCCATCTGCATTATGGCGCGGTGCAGCGCGGCGGAAAGGGCCGCCATCTCCTCTTCTGCGGCGCGCAGCACGGTATACGCCCACGGTGCCTTGTATACACCGCCCGAATACATCGCCTTTACCTTTTCCTCCCACTCGTCGGCAAAGGCCAGCGACGACAAAAAGCTGCTGAGTGACAGCACATAGCCGAATATCATGTCCGGGCTGTCAGCCGAGAGAAAGCTGAGAAGCTTTATGAAATCCTTGTCACCTGCAGCAAAATATTCCTCTATGCAGTCGTTTACCGCACGGCGGCGGAGCACCTCGCATCTGTCCTTGTCTATGATTTTTATGTCAGGCGATATGCCGAGTATGTGAAAATACCTCTTGACAAGGTCCTGGCAGAAGGCGTCTATCGTGCATATTTTTGCCTTCGGCAGCAGCATGCGCTGGCGGCGCAGCAGACGATTATCCGGCTCCTTTTTTATGGCGTCGCGAAGGGCGGCGGATATCCTTTCCTTCATCTCCGCCGCAGCCGCCTGCGTAAATGTGACTATAAGCAGCCGGTCGGCAGAAATAGGCTTTTTGGCGTCGGTCAAAAGGCGCAGCACCCTTTGGGTCAGCACCGCAGTTTTGCCGCTGCCCGCCGCAGCGGACACCAGTACCGGCGCGTCCGCATACACCGCATCGCGCTGGTTGTCAGTAAGGGTAATCGCCACTTTCAATCGCCTCCTCCATAGCTTTTTGCACATCCTCGCCGGACATGTCTTTGGCCGTTCTTATCTCCGTGTCCTCGCCTATGCGGCATACGCTCCTGTAATCGCAGTGAGCGCAGACAGACGCGGCATTGTCACCATTCTGCTTTCGCGAGCCGTCGTCGCGCGGCGCTATGCTCATATCGCCGCTGTGCAGTCTCTCACCCATATCCTTAATTCTGCCGAGCACGTACCTCTCAAGCAGCTCGAACTCCTCTGCTCCTGCTATGGATGACCTTTTTGAAAAATCCCCGCTTTTAATAATGCTCGCAGGAATGAAGCGTCCTGCCAGATTGCTTTCCATGGCCTTCAGCACGTCGGCATCGTCAGTCAGCAGCCCGTTCATTTTAAGCTGCTTTTCGTATTCCATTTCCGCTTTTTCAATGCTGTCGCTTTTGCTGCCGCTCACCGTTTTCCTATTTACCGGCATATAGAGTATGCCGGCCGGGACAATATTTTCACCAAGCGCACCGCCGTTTTCGCAGAGCGTAAACAGATATATGAGCATCTGCATGTTAAGCCCGTACAGCACGTCGCTGATGTCAAAGGTCTTTTTACCCGTCTTATAATCAACTATCCTAAGATATGTCCTGTCCTCCCTTTTAAAAACGTCAGCGCGGTCGACTACTCCGACGACCGAAGCCCTTCCGCCGCCGTCGAGAGTTATTTCAAGCGGCGGCACGTCTCCCTCGTCATAGCCTATTTTAAGCTCGCAGGCGGCCGGAGTAAATTCACTCTGCTTCAGCTCCTCCCCTATCCTCGCAAGCGCATGCGCAAGCAGCGTGCCGATATTCTCAAGCATGAAATCCATCGACGCAGGCAGCTTTTGGGTGCCGGCGGCCCGCCGTATATATCCCTCTATAAGCTCAAGCGACTGCGCTTTTATATCCGCAAGCGTCATGTCCGCAAGTCCTGTGCCGTGCTCCTCAAGCATTTTTTCAAGCGCGAAGTGCACTATCGTGCCGCGCTGCATGGCGTCTATCTTTGCTCTTTGCAGCGGTCTTGCATTAAGACCGTACCTGCAAAAATATGAAAATCTGCACTTGGCATATGTCTCTACCTTTGAGGAGGAAAGCGTCATATTCTTTCCGAAAAGCCTGCCGGCCGCCGTACGGCTTATTTTATCAGACTGTGGAGAAGCGGCCATAACAAGCTTCATGTAGCGCTCGGAGTCATATCTGCGCAGATACTCCTTGAGGGACTGCGAGACAGCACTGTGCTCGCGGTACTTTTCCGCCGCCATGCGCAGGGCGCCGTCCGCCGACTGTGGGAGTCCGCTCTCAGAACTGTAAGGCTCCGGAAAAATATCCCTCACATACTCCAAATATTCCGAGGCATTTTCCGCCTCAGATGACAGCGATGTCAAGCGATAGGTGATATATAGCCGCTCGCTCGCCTGGCAAAGCGCGCTGTAAAACAGAAGCTTCTCCTGTGAGTCGTCGCTTTGCGGCGCAGGTATGTCTATGCCCATTGCGGAAATGCTCAGACGGTCGTCATCGGTGAGTATGCCGCCGGAGGACGCCCTCGGATATTCGCCGTCGTTCACGCCGGCCATGAAAAGTACGCGTACGTTGTCAATCCTCACGCGCTCCGATTCCGAAATCATCACCTCGTCTATGTGCTGCGGTATCTCTCCAAGCTCGGTGTTCTGAGTCATTACCTCATATATTTTCAGCATGAGAGACGGCGTCATATTCCTGTCGCGAAACAGCTCGGCTATGCGGTTTAAAACATCCATAAGCGCATCCCAGCTGCGCGAATGAACATCGGCAGTAGCGTCGTCGCAAAGCTCACGCAGGCGCTTGTCGGCGCCGGTGCTTATAAGGAAGCTGTAAAGAGCGGCGCATATTTTCTCTGCGCTGCCGCCTTCATATGAGCGTATAAATTTCTCAATGCTGCCTACAATATCCCTCCGCAGGCTGTTAATGCGCTCTGTCTCGGAGCTAAAATCCCCGGACGCATCAAAGCCGCGCGGGCTGGCCGTCCACTCCTCCAGCCACTTAAGCCCGCTTATGCCCCAGACGAGCGTGTACTGCTCAAGCATACTTATGTCGCTTACACTGTACCCTGAAAGGCCGGATTTAAGATATGCAAACATGTCGTCGCTTGAGTATTTATTCGCAGCAATGCTCAAAAGCGACCTCACCGCCATAAAAAGCGGAAGCGAGGATGCCTTTACATTCCTGTCACAGAAAAATGGTATTTCGCAGCGGCCGAGGGCGGAAGACAAAATGCCCGAATAATCGTCGAGGCTGCGCACCATGACGGCTATTTCGCCGTATCTTAAGCCCTCCTCTCGCGCCAGCCGTCTTATCTCCTGAGCTATATAGTCCGCCTCGTGATAAATGTTGTCCGCGGCTATTATCCTAACGCTGCATTTTTCGCCTGACTCCGGCGCACCGTTCCTCTCTCCGTCCTGATGCGAATTTAAGTCTCCGCTCTCTCCGGCTTCTGTCTGGTTTGCGCCGCAGGCAGTTTCATTCATGCCGCCATCGGCAATATCCGCCCGCATAACGTCCGCAAAAGAAAGAGCCTGCACACCGGCGGAATCCGAAAGATAATGCTCATCTCCGGCGTCATAGCTCCCTGTGCCGGCTTCTGCCGCTTCGGCCAAGCAATTCACTGCGTTTGAGCTTTTTTCACCAAAAATATCAGCCGCTTCGTCAACATATGTGTCAGCCGCGGCAAATGCGCCCGGCTGAAAAAACAGGCCGCGCTCAAGTTTCCTCATATCCTCCGAAACAAATCGGCGCTGCTCTGAAAGCCGTACCGGCGCGGCTATTTTTATGCCGTTTTCCCGCGCAAAGCGCATAAGCCGGCTTATCGGCTTTTTTATGCAATGGAAAAGGCTGCCCTCCTCAGGATTGAGTGAGTCAGAACAAAATGTTATGTAAACATCATTCGCCTGCCTGACCATTTCCTCTATTATCTTATACTGCTGTCCGGTAAAGTGCTGAAAGGAGTCTATAATTATATCACAGCCTTTAAAATACTGTGTGTCAATCACCCTGTTGTAAAGCTTTTCGAGGCAGTCCTCACTGTCAAGATAAGAGCGGGACAGATATGCGCTGTATGCACCAAAAATAATCTCAAGCTCATGCAGCTTGCTTTTCAGCATATTATTGTCAGCGGCATTTAAAATATTATGTAAATCCGTCTCGGACACCGACGCCTGCTTAAGCTCCGACAGCAGCCGCAGCAGCGCCGGCACAAGCTCCGGCAAATCCGCCTGCTTTTTAAAAAGGCTCAGGCTGTCCTTTACATCCTCCAGCGCCAAGCTCATAAGCGCCGCCTTGCCGCTTTCGTCCAGTACATGTCCGCTTATCCCGCCGACGCGCCGGTGCACGATATTGACGAGGCGTGTAAAGCTCAGCACCTCTACACGCTCTGCGGCAGCAATGTCAAGCCGCTCTATAAGCGCGCGCTCGCTCTCAAAGGAGTACTGCTCCGGCACTATCAGCATTATTCTGCTGTCTCCTGTATTCGCCATTTCGGCGGCTATGCGCCGTGCCGTATAAGTCTTGCCGCTGCCGGCCCGTCCGATAATAAAATGCAGCATATCGCACCTTCCGTTTTTTAATTACATATATCGCCCTTCAGCAAACCACAATTATATAATATACTCGAATCCGCATTTTAACAAGCATAAATACAAGTATATTCTCTTTTCGGCAAAATTTTACAGGTCATTATTTCCTGCAAAGCCGGGGCTATGTCAAATCACGAACTGCGCTTTTATTTGAATCACCCTCAGCAGGCGCTGAAGATTATGCCGACCGTATACCTGTGCAATGCCATTGAACATGCGGCAGCACTCTCACTAAAGGCCGCGGTCTTTGAACGCCGCCTGCCGGCAGCAGGATTGCTTGATGCTTTGACTTAAAGCTCTTCCGCCTCTCCGGATATACGCCGAGGTGCCGTTGTGCCTATGGCAAGCAATAAAAAAGCCGCCGTCTGACGGAGGGCTAAAGCGGATGCTGCTGCAACACGTCATAACGCGGCACTTGCGGCAGATTTCTCATTTACAGCACCTCGCGGCAAATTTTCCTAAACAGGAAAACCGCATACAGCTGCAAATGCCCAGCAAGGGCTTTAAGCCAATCAAAACGGCGGGAATATTCTGTTCTATTGCTCTGCTTTACTATTTGCCGGAGACCAGCGCGTAGGTGTCTCTCGCTATGCTGAGCTCCTCATTTGTCGGTATTACATAAATCTTGACCTTCGAGCCCGGCTTGCTGAGCTCGGCAATCCTGCCGCGCAGGCCGGCGTTCTTCTCAAAGTCAAAATCAACGCCGAGATAGGTAAGTCCCTTACATACCGCAGCCCTGTGTACGTCGACGTTCTCGCCTATGCCGCCGGTAAATACTATGGCGTCCACTCCGTTCATCGCTGCGGCGTATGAGCCTATGAGCTTGATTATCTGATAATCAAGCATCTTAATTGCAAGCTTGGCGCGCTCATTGCCCTCGGCCGCCTTCTCCTGCAAATCACGGTCGTCGTTGGAAATGCCGGACACGCCGAGATAGCCGGACTTTTTATTGAGCAGCTCCGACATCTCCTTATAGCTTATGCCCTCCTTCTCGCCGAGGAAGGTTACAACCGACGGGTCCAGCGAACCGCTTCTTGTGCCCATTATAAGTCCGTCGAGCGGAGTAAAGCCCATGGAGGTATCTATGCACTTGCCGCCGTCAACAGCTGTTATCGACGAGCCGTTGCCCAAATGGCAGGTGATAAGCTTAAGCTCGGATATATCCCTGCCCATGACCTCGGCGCACTTCGCACTTACGTATTTATGCGAGGTGCCGTGGAAACCATAGCGGCGCACAGCGTATTTCTCATAGTATTCATATGGTATTGCGTACATATACGCATGCGGCGGCATAGTATTATGAAATGAGTTATCGAACACAACCACCTGCGGCAGCTCGCTGCCAAGGCACTCTATGCACGCACGTATGCCCTGAACACTGCCTATGTTGTGCAACGGCGCAAGCTCGCTTAGTTCGAGTATTTTTTCTATTACGTCCTCGTTTACAAGCTCCGGCTTGTCAAATATAGCGCCGCCCTGCACTATCCTGTGCCCGACTGCGCCTATCTCCGACATGGATTTTAAAACAGCGGCGTCGCTTTTTACCAATGCATACTCAACATACTTAAACGCCTCGGTGTGATTCTTCATCTCTGCTTCTTCAACATATTCTCTTCCGTCAAAAGCCGTATGCTTTATCCTGCCGTCTATGCCTATGCGCTCGCACATGCCCTTGGCAATTACCGACTCGTCGTCGATATTGATAAGCTGATACTTAAGCGAAGAGCTTCCCGCGTTGATAACAAGGATTTTCATATATTTTCTCCACTCCACATTTTTATCTTTTTGTGCTGTTGTTATAAGCCGACCTTTATGTTAGAATCTTCTTATAACGTCACATATTATATAATATAATACAAAAACTCCAATTTCAACTGTTTTTAGCTGTTTTGAGGTGTTATTTTTGAAGATATGCGGTATTATAGCCGAATATAATCCCTTCCACAACGGCCACATGTACCTTATAAACCGGCTGAGGGAGGAGGGGTACTCTCACATAGTCGCCGTCATGAGCGGAAGCTTTGTTCAGCGCGGCGAGCCGGCCGTCATGTCCAAGTGGGCGCGGACTCAGTGCGCGCTTGGCTGCGGTGTGGATCTTGTTATAGAGCTTCCTCTTACGTGGGCGATGTCTGCGGCGGAAAACTTTGCGCTGGGCGGCGTATCTCTGCTAAGCTCGCTTGGCTGTGTCGGCACCGTTGCCTTTGGCTGCGAAAACGATGATATCACAGAGCTTGAGCGTGCTGCCCGCATAAAGCGCAGTGATAACTTCAAATCGGCATTCTATGACGAGATACGCTCCGGCAAAAGCTATGCCGCAGCCATTTCCGGTGCCCTTGCAGCGGCCGGGGAAGACATAAATCCCGATATATTCCGGCTGCCAAACTGTATTTTGGCTCAGGAGTATATATCGGCGCTGCACCGGCTTAGCAGCAAAATAGAGCCGGCAGCGATAAAGCGGCACATCTCGTCGCACGACGAAACGCATCCTATCCCGCCGGAGGATACCGATATCGTGAGCGCTGCATATATAAGAGAGCTTATAAGGGCCGGCAAAGACTTTGAAAAATATGTCCCGAGCTATGCATTTGACACTATAAAAAGGGAAATCTCGGCAAAAGCCGCACCGGCGGATATCTCGCGGCTGGAGCGCGCGGTACTCGCCTTCATGCGTCAGTGCGCACCGGCGGACTTTGCCTCGCTTCCTGACGTAAGCGAGGGGCTTGAGCACAGGATATGCGGCGCTGCAAAGGCTTCATCCGGCTATAACGAGCTGATAGATAAAATAAAGACAAAGCGCTATACCCACGCGCGGCTGCGCCGCATCGTCCTTACCGCCTTTTTGCGGGCGGACACATCCCTTTTCAATTGCGAGCCGCCGTATATACGCGTTCTCGGGATGAATGAACGCGGCACGGAAATTCTGCGCCTTGTGCGCGGAAGCGCCAAAGTGCCCATAATAATGAAGGCGGCTAATACCGCTCGCCTTGGTGAAGAAGCCCGCCGCCTGTTCGACGCCGAAAGCCGTGCCGACGACATTTTCGCGCTGAGCCTGCCGGATATCGGGAAAAGCGGCACAAACATGACGCACGGCGTTGTTTTGCAGGATTGCTAATTGGTTACCCGTTTTCCCGGCAGGCTGCAAAAGCATTTTTATGTCCTTCTGCCGGTCCTGCTTGATAATGTGACTGCATCATGCCGCCGGAAAGCGTAAATAATGCAGCCGGCAGGGTAAGACAGCTGGCGAAAAGGCACGTCAGAGATGTCAGCAGACAGCAGGTAAATTTAATATATATGCGGCGGGCATGGCAAGATTGACAGCTTTGAGCCGCGCCGCCGGCAGCGGCTGCAGCAGGCAAATTCCAGCATGCAAAAAGCTAATATCAAGTACATCGCTCTCAAAAGGCGCGGTTACAAGACGTTAGTCAATGCGAGGCAACCTTTTGTGAAGAGGAAGATGGTCGATATAAGTAAGCCGATGATTTTTATGGAAAAGTCGCCGCGGGCGATACAAGGTTCATTTTGACGAGGCATAGGTGAGTAGCACAAGACGGCCTATCGTCGCAGGCAGAGACGGCACCGCAAGGATCCCCGGAGTGCGGCGGCCGGCCTTTCGCTGCGGCCAAGCTTTATCAGAATAAATCGGCGCAAAGGCGGCCATTGCCGAGGCATAGGCCCTGTGTGGCTCTTGTATCAATGCCACCCGTAAAGCGAGCGATATGATCGGCACTAAAATGTCATGGTACCGGCAAATATCTGAAAATACGGATTGAAATTTTCTCTCATCTGCTGTCCCTTAATAAAAGGGTGTACAAAAATTCAATTTAGTAAGTGTCTTTTATAATAGCTTGCTTCGCTCGTGCTTGAAGCTAAAGCTTTTTTCCAATACCCCTCCCGGCAAAGACTCCAATAACAGTCATAACCACCGACTAAACCGGTGGCTTGAGCTGGCCCTGTAAGTGGCTGTTACCGGCAAACGTCTCGAGATGTCTTGAATGAGATGCCTTGAGCTTTATTCTGCCGGCATCACTTTCCCCACAGCCTGCAAACGGGCTATAACCGTTCTAACTGCTGCCTTCTATCATTCAAATATTATTGTCAGCGGCACATTTCGCTCGTGATTGAAGCTAAAGCATTTATGGGAGACAGATTATTGTTATCGGCTCGCTTCTCTATGACCTGAAGCTAAAGCTTTTTCTGCCTCACCGTAAAAATTGGACCCTTTTCGGTTAATTGGACAATAGTCATAACCACCGGCTAAGCCGTGGCTTCCACAATCCAAAAAAGCAAGGGATATTGGATTGGGGCCGCACCTCACTGCTCCTCAAAGCTCCAAGCCGGCCTAACCTATGCTCTGACAGCTCCAGCCGCTGATTTTGTCACGTTCTGTTTGCCATTCCTCACCACCGGGTACGCATCTATCTGCTTCGAAGAGACATATGCTCTCAGCTCTGGCAAATAAAGTAATCCTGGCTTTTATTAATATTTTCCCGCGCCATCGTTTATAAACGGTGGCGTTTTTTATTTATCAGTACAGTTTCCTCCGCCCGCGTCGATGCACAGCAATCACCAAATCGAAATTTGTACATATTCTGTATTGGACACGCCGAAACGGCGTTGAGCAACTACAAGTGAAAGGAGCAGAAATGTCAGATTTCAACATTATGAATACAGATGATATTCTTAGAAAATATGGCTTTGATATATACACAGCAAAGCCCGAAAGGCCGAACGCAGGCATGATGCAGTCCAATGCACCTGACTTCATGCCCAAGAATCCGGCGCTTGCAATGGCGTATGTTCCCATGCAGCCGCAGGGCGAAATGTATGAGCCTGAAAAAGGCCTTAATGCGGGAACTATATTCCCCGACCTTGACAAACCGTTTTATGGAAGGTGGAACGATTAAGATGAACGAAAGGGAAACCCTATTAAGAAGAATCGACAGCGTACAGTTCGCAGCTCATGAGCTGTCGCTGTTCCTCAATACTCATCCCGGCGACGCCGACGCCCTCGAGAAGATGAGAAAGTATCAGGACATATACATGCAGCTTAAATCCGAGTTTGAGTCAAAGTACGGCCCGCTCACAATAAATGCCGCCGGCCGCGACAGGGCATGGGAATGGACCCAGAATCCGTGGCCGTGGGAAAAGGAGGGCAACTGATAAATGTTTAACTACGAAAAAAGGCTTCAGTATCCCGTAAAAATCAAAAATCCAAATCCTGCACTGGCCAAAATAATCATCACGCAGTATGGCGGACCTTTTCGCAGGTTGTGACAATTACGGCCTATCAAATTACGCCATGACCCACAATGCATAATACGCCGAATCCTTATCTCAATATTTCACGTTCGGTTTACATAATCTCAAAATCTAGCAAGACTGAAGGCTCGGCCGCCGACAGCATAATTCCAGCCGGATTTAATCTGGCAAAAATAATTTTACTTTGCCGCATAATCTGCTGCGCGCCAGTAAAAGAGTGTCGTATTTCAAGGCAGCATCCCTATCGATATGTCCCTACTTTTGATTTTTGCCGCTCATGCTTTACAATGGTGGCTTACATGCCGGCAGCTCCTGAGTTCATTTTCTGCGTCAATCAGGCAAAGCAGAAAACCGGGCGCGTCTTAAAGATGCACCCGGCTTTGTAATACTGTTTATCCTATAACTGTGCTACGCTCTCACTATATAATCCTTTTTCCTCGGCCTTGCCTTCGGAGGCTCGCAGGCGGCATATCCCAAAATGCAGTTGCCGACTCCTATATACCTGTCTCCGTCTATTCCCCATTTTTGAAGCAGTCCCTGCCCCTCCGCAGAGGCCATTACCTCTTTTGCTCTGTGTATCCAGCATGAGCCTATTCCGAGAGAGTGTGCGGCCAGCATCAGATTGCCAATGACAAGGCTTCCGTCCTCAACAGCCGTTGATACCGTCTTGTCCGCCAGAACAATCACTATCGTCGGCGCACCGTAAAACGGATCCGAGTCAGTGCCCATAACCTCGGCATTCAGCTTTGACAGCAGGGCTATAGTCTCTTTGTCCTGAACCACCACCATTTTCGGCGACTGCCTGCCGCGGCCGCTTGCCGCATATGTCCCCGCCTCAAGTATCTGCGCCAGCTCAGATTCAGAAATCTGCTCCGGCTTATAGCTTCTTATGCTCCTTCTCGTTTCCATGCATCTGATTATCTCATTCATATTTCATTCTCCTTTCATATCATAGGATACCGTGGCTGCTGTATATTAACTGCAGCGGTACGTTCTATACTGAATAAATTTAAAGGCGGTGTTAAACCGCCCCAAAACAATCATTTATTTTGATTTTTATCTCTTATAAGCCGGTTCAGCTCGTCCATAAATGTATTTATATCTCTGAACTGGCGGTAAACCGATGCAAAACGGACATATGCGACCTCGTCCAGCATCCTGAGTCTGTCCATAACCATCTCGCCTATTCTTGCAGATGAAACCTCCCTGTCAAGTGAGCTCTGCAGCACAGACTCTATATCGCTTACTATACGTTCACGGTCCTCAGCCGGTATCGGCCGCTTATAGCATGCCCTGTCAATTCCCGCAAGTATCTTGCTCCTATCAAAGGTTTGGCGGTTTTTATCCCTTTTTACAACTATTATAGGCAGAGTTTCCACCATCTCATATGTGGTAAACCTTTTCCCGCATCTCAGGCATTCCCTGCGCCGGCGTATCTTTTCACCCTCGTCGGTCGGACGCGAATCTATAACCTTACTCTCTTCATAAGAGCAGAACGGACATTTCATATGTTTGCACTCCCGTCAATGTTTTGCGGCAAATAAGCAGCATGGTATCCTAAGCCTTACTATACCACAATCATGCACATTATACAACAATTTTATCAAAAGTCCTGCAGATATGGCTGCATGCCGGATTAATGCAGTAATCTGTAATATCCGTTGTATTTTCTGCCTTTTATACATATATTATTTGTTTTATCTTATATTTCTACATTATTAACTGTCTATACATAAATCGTTGGCAATAAATCTCTCTACTTCTGACAAAAGACCGTCATATCCTACAGATTTCTCCATCAGCATTTTCCTGAAGGCTTCTATTCTTTCCCGTTTGGAGGTTATATCTTTTATCATTGATGTATATATTACACCTCTGTGGCTTTGCGTGACTTTTAGTCCGTATACCTTTATTGCTTCATCTTCAATATCGACTACGCTCTCTTCTATTTCATACACCAAAGAACACCTTAACGGTAATGATTCCTCCTGATTTATCATCATTTTTCCTCCTTGTGTGTATCATAATCACCAACGATTTCGTCTTATAATTTTATATTATATTTTCAGCGCAGTCAATAGTATTATCTTTCTTTTTTCAGAGATTTGTGGCTTGTTTCTTTGTAATGTCTATATATTGTTGTCACTTTTTAACAAATTACGACAAAAATTATAGGCAGTCTTTATTTCGCACAATTCATTGTAGGAATTTTTGTATACTTCAATGATTATATTTCCGCTATATCCAATGGCGTTAAGCTTATCAAAAAGCTGTTTAAAATCAAAATTTCCGTTTCCCGGCAGAAGACAGGTGGCATCGGAGACCACAGCTTCAATTTTATCCTCGGCATAGCTGAGGCTGTCGCTTAAATGGACATGCACCAGGCTGTCGCTCATTGCATCTATAATGCTATAAGGGTCATTCCCGCTTCTTATCGCCTGCTTTATATCAAAAACGAATTTGGCATTTATGTCATTTTTCATTTTTAAAATAAAATTCGGCGAAGCGCTTTTGAATTTATTTACGTTTTCCTGCGCGGTTGTAATTCCCATGCGTGCGCTGTTTTCCATAAGCAGAGCAAACCTCTCCAAATACTCGTCGTCGCTTATGGCGCCTACCCTGTCGCCGTGAATGACAACTATTTTGGCTCCGAGGGAATTTGCCGCCTCATTATATTTTTTATAGTATTCGAGCATGTCGTAAAATCTCTGCTTATACTGTGAAAACAGCATGAACGACTCCATTCCCGACGTAAACGGATGCACTGACACAATTCTTATGCCGTTTTCGTCGGCTATGCTTTTAAGGCGAGTTATATACGGTGTCTCAAGCTCTGAAAAGGTATTGAAAAAAACCTCCGCTCTTTTTACACCGAAGCGTGCTATTGCTTCCAGTGCTTTGCAGGTGTCCATTGGATAAAAGCTTGCAGTGGAAATTCCGATTTCCATTATGTACCTCCATAGGAATTTTTTTGCCGTTGCCCGAATTTGCCCGCGATGATAATATATATACAGGCACTTCTGCTTTATTATAATACATATTATGAGGGACAACTATGAAAATCTCTGCAAAGGCGAAAAAATTTTACTATGGAATGAGCGGTTTTTCCGTCGGACTGCTGGCCCTGGCACTTGAGCTGTCAGTAATAGGCTACATAGCTTCAATATTTATGAATCTGTTTGCATACACATTTACCTCTCCGGATATTATTTCGGCTATCGCCCTTAAGACAGGCAGCGCGTCGTTTATAATCGCCTGGGGCGGCATAATTTTAAGCGTGCTCTCAGACGTTATTATAAAATACGATTTTTCAGACAGCTCAAGCAAGGGCTAAAGAATGGCCGGTACGCCGTTAACGCAGTGGATGTGATAAGCCGCCGCAGGCCGCGCAGTTTTTGTTTGGACGGTGTCATAGCCTATTTCCGGCGCATGCCGCTCTGAAAACACTTTGACCGATGCCGCAATTATTTTTGGAATCTTGCTCACCAGTCTTTCGCAAAACAGTATTTCTTAACTGCCTTTTCCGCTTTAAGGCTTTACGTTATGCCGATGAAATACATACTTTCTCTTCCCAAGCTCACGTTTTTCTATTATAGCGGCTTATCAGCGCTAAATTAACAGAATTAAGGCAGAATATATTCTAATATTTTCTAAATTAATGTCAAAAAAGGAAAATTTGTTTCTTAAATTTGTTTTTGTAGTTAAATTTACAGCCGTTTGGAAAAATACCAAACGGCTGTTTTAATTTATTCAGATGATTAAAACATGCCGCCTTTATGCAAAATGCATATGCAGCTTTACAGGCGTTTGTATGATCACGCCCGCGCGTTCTTGAGCTCGCGCAGCTTTTTTATGCTCGGCAGACAGCGAAAAGCGTAAAGAAATCCTATGTAGCCGAGTGCGGCAGCGGCCGAGCCTATACATATGATTATTATCACAGGCAGCTCACCAAGGCTCTCTATAGCGTTTACACCAAACTTAGCTATAAGGCAGGATATCACTATCCCTATGCACGGCTTTATAAATATCCTGCTCCACTTAAGCTTTACTCCCGTTACCTTTATCATCCTCGCCATATTGAGTATCGGAGTAAAGCAGTTGCTCACTATCATCACGAACAAAAAGCCCTTTATGCCGGTAAACGGCAGCAGCACAAGTATCAGCGCTATTCTTATGCAGGAATCTATCACGCTGTACTTCAGCGTGCTGACCTGCTGGCCGAGTCCCTTGAGTATTCCGTCGACTATGCTTTCGATATACATAAACGGAATAAGCGGAGCAAGCACCTTTATATAAAAGCCGACCTCGCTGCTGTTATATATTATCTGCCCCAGCTCGTCGGCGAAAACGGTAAACAGCCCGCTTATGAGTATCGATATAGTAAGGCACAGATGCATCGACTGATTTATAATGCGCTCTAATCTCCTGTGCTGCTTCAGCGACTTGGATTCGGTGATTTCAGGCATAAGCAGCGTGGAAAACGCGCTGAGCAGTGAGGACGGAAAGAATATGAGCGGCAGCGCCATTCCCTTTATCGCTCCGAACTCCGAAAGCGACTGCTCACGCGAGGAATTGTATTTGGTCAGGGCGCTTGGCACGATTATATTCTCCACCGTGCGCAGCGATGAATTCAGCACTGCGCCGCCGGATATCGGCAATGCTATATTCAAAAACCTTGACATTATTTTGCCGCCGCCTCCGCCGCCGGCGCACTCTGACGCCATTTTGCGCTTATCGGCCATGTAGCCTATCCACAGATAAAGGCATGACAGGCATTCGGACACTGTATCGCCTATCATTATGGCGGCGCAGGCGGCCGTAATGCCGTACCCGGAAAAGCGCATAAGCAGCACGAGCACTATGCCTACTCTTATAAGCTGCTCAAAAATCTGCGAGCCGGAGGAAACGGCCATGCGCCTGCGCGCTGAAAAATATCCCTTAAAGCAGGCGGCCGCGGACATGAACGGCAGGCTCGGCGCCAGTATCTTAAGCGAAAGCGAGGCCCGCTCGTCCTGTATCCAGTAAAGGCTTATTACATCTGAAAACAGATACAGCAGCACCGCGGCCGCTACTCCTACCGCTATGCTTACGGCCACTATTTTCCGAATCAGCGCCTTTACGGTTTTCTCGCTTCCGGAGTTCATCTCCTCTACCACCATGCGGGTCACCGCAACCGTGAAGCCTGAAGTGGCAATAGTTATAAGCAGAAAATATACCGACGTTATGAGCTGGTAAAGGCCCATGCCCTCTGTGCCTATGCTGTTGGAAATATACACACGGAAGGCCATGCCTATGCCGCGCAGAAGCAGGGTCGTAACAGTTATTATGGCCGCGTTCTTTATAAAAGTGAATTTTTTCAATGCAACACATCCCTTATACGGTAAGCAGACAGGCAATGCCTTTATACTATTTATATTTATGGGATGCGGGAAAATGCGGAAAAATTCAAATATTCACGGAAAAGTCACTATCTCCGGCAGGACCTAAGGCAGTATAAAAAATGAATTGCTGTCGGAATTTATGCCGGCGGCGGCTGTCTGCCGTTTTGCTCTGCCGGTCACCGTACATTCCGGAAGATTCTCAAATCTTACGCTTGTCACTCAGTGCGGACAGCTTTAATCATTTTTAGCTTTTCGCAGAGCCGTCTTATCAATACATTATATCCTAAGGCTTTTATCCTCTACGGCAAAGCCCTTAGCCGTCTTTACGATGTCTGCGGTATAAACTTCCGGCTGCGCACTGCGCCTCAAGGCAGCCGGAGCCCCCTATGGCTTTTTGCTATACTGCCGCCGGCTTATCACTTATTATTTTTACAATATTGTAAATTTCATACGGAATATAACAAAAGACGCCGGCATAGAAGCAGCAGGCGACAGTTATCGGCCAAAGCACAGACGCTGCGATTTTAAACACGAGCGACCTTTTAGCAATAAACCTGACCGAAAGTATCACGGTGCTCAGCAGCATGCTGAAGCCTAGCCCGCCTAAAAGCCCGAAAAAGAAAAAGGACTGCACCCGGCTGTCGTTGATAAGCGGCTGTACGCTTCCGAGCAGAGAGTATATCAGAAACCCGCCGACAAGCACCGCAAGCGTCGACGCCGAATATTCTATTCTTTTTCTCCTTGTCATAATAATTCCCTCCAAAATCAAAGCAGCGGCTTACTTGCCTGCAAATGCCATAAACCGCCTGCTTCCCTCAAAGCGGCATAAGCGGCATAATCTAATTATCGCACCTGTAGCAAGCTATAACACAACCGCCGGCGGCCGCCGGCGGTTTTTAAAACGCATTGAAAAGCTCTTCCTTTATATGAGCCTTTTGCCAAAGCCTTCTCCGGAGCACGGGCTTGGATGCCGGTCAAAGCAGTAATCCGCCAAGCACGCTTAGCGCATGGTTGCCCTTCAGTGTGACATAGGCTCCGCGATTTATCCGTCATGTGCTTCAGCCAGCCGCCTAAAATTCAGCGCGCATGCAAGTGTTAGGCAGTATGTCAAGAGCCGAAGCAAGATCGTTATTAATCGTTCTGCTGTCTCGACTCCGCTGCCTTATTTATGCAGGCGATGGCGTTAAGGCTGCGCGGATATCCTATATACGGCAGGCACTGTGAAACTACCCTGATAAGGAAATCCTTGTCGTTTCCGAGATTCATATTGCCGCCGGCATGCGCGGTAAGCTGAGGCTCGCAGCCGCCCTGCGCCGCGAGGAAGCAGAAGGTAATCATTTCCCTTTCGGCGAGCGTGAGACCGGTGCGTGTATAATAGTCGCCAAAGCAGTTCGCGGCCAGCCAACGATTAATGTGGCCGTTTTTCCATGCGTCCTTCATACCTTCGCCGAATATTTCTGCCTGAGTCTCGGCTCCCCTTTGAAGGCGGTCCTCCATCGTCGTAGTGGCCTGGCCCTCAAGCGGCAGCTTAACACCTCTCTTTATTAATATGTCGTTAGCGGCGTCAAGGAACGGCAGCACCCTGCCAATGCCGAGGTAGTCCACCGCCTGATATATTATCTCCTTTGCGGCCACCGGCGAAAGCCCAAGGTCAAGCGCGCGCACAAGTGCGAGCTTAAACTCGTCTATCCCCTGACAGCCGAGCAGTGCTGCGAGAATGGCAATATTGCGCGTGACGTCGTCTAACTGCTGGCCCTCCTCGTTTACGACCTCGTCAAACGCAAAGTGTTCAAAGCGTTCGGCAAATTCCGGGTCTGTTCTGCGATAATCCATATCAAAAATCTCCTTTGCTTTTTATTTAGATTTTCTGATTCCCAACAGACCACACATGCTTTTTATCCGCGTCGGCACTCGTATTCTGCGCCATGGCGCCGACAAGCCTGTGCGGCACGTACTCCTCTTCAAGATATTTCATTTCCGCGTCTGACAGCGTCAGCTCAACCGCTCTCGCTGCGCCCTCAATATGACTGAGCTTGGTGACGCCGACCACCGGCGCAGTTACTTTAGCCAAAAGCCAGGCAAGAGAAATCTCCGTCATCGATACTCCGTGCTTTTGAGCAAGCTCTGCAACCCTGCCGATTATTATTCTGTCCTGCTTTGCAGTGGCGTCGTATTTGAATTTTGCGTAGCTGTCCTCCTCAAGCCGCTTGGTGCTTTCTCCCGGCAGCCTTGCCAAGCGTCCGCCGGCAAGCGCGCTGTAAGGCGTCATCGCGATGTTGTCCTCTGCACAAAGCGGTGCCATTTCGCGCTCCTCCTCCCGGAATATGAGGTTATAGTGACCCTGTACCGACACAAACTTTGCAAAGCCCTCCCTTTCAGCTAAAGCATTCGCCTTGGCAAGCTGCCATGCAAAGCAATTGGAGATGCCTATATACCGGGCCTTCCCGGCCTTTACCACCCTGTTTAGCCCGTCCATTATGTCATATAGCGGAGTATTAAAATCCCACATGTGATAAATATACAGATCCACATAGTCCATTCCGAGATTTAACAGGCTTTTGTTTATCATATTTTCTATATGCTGCTGCCCGGACACTCCTGCTTCAAGCTCCTCCGCAGTGCGCGGCAGGAATTTAGTAGCGACAACCACATCGTCCCGCTTTGCAAAAGCCTTAAGCGCGCGGCCGAGATACTGCTCGCTGGTGCCGCTCTGATATGCGATAGCGGTGTCAAAGAAGTTAACTCCAAGCTCTATGCCGCGCTTTATTATCTCGCGCGAGTGCTCTTCGTCAAGCGTCCAGCTGTGCTGCCCGTTTTTCGCGTCACCGAAGCCCATGCAGCCCATGCATATACGCGAAACACTAAGGCATGAATTGCCAAGTATAGTATATTCCATAGCGTTTTTCTCCCTTTATATTTATGCAAATAAACACAGCCGGCAAGACTGACTGCCATCACCGCGGCAGAAGCACCGCAGCCTGCTTTAAAGGAGCTGGCCCTGCGTTATAAAAAATATATCTGCATAATATTCTGTAATGAAATTTTATATACTTCATCGTACGGCCGGCTGCCGTTTAAACCTCCAGTAATCACCGCCTTAAAGCAGCAAGGCCGGCCGTACTCGCTGATTTTCTGTGCCACGCGCAAAACCCGCCGTATAGCAGATGTAACGCTTCGCACCCGCTTATGCGGCTTCATGTACTATCCGCCGCAAAGCTTTACAAAGCGCATATGATATATCAAAGCCCATAGCCCATCCGGATTATTCAAGACCTGCATAGGCTTCGTCGTCCACCGCTTCCAGCCACTCGTTGGAGGTTTCCTCGCCGGGCACCTCCACAGCGATATGCGAAAACCAGCTGTCGGCCTTAGCGCCGTGCCAGTGCTTCACATTTGCCGGAATGGTGATTACCGTTCCGGGCGTAAGGCTTACGGCCGCCTTGCCCTCCTCCTGATACCAGCCCTCGCCGGCCGTGCATATGCGCCGCTGGCCGCCGCCGCTGCTTGCATGATGTATGTGCCAGTTGTTGCGGCAGCCCGGCTCAAAGGTGACATTTGCCAGAAACACCGGGCACTTGCCTGCCTCTGTCAGCGGATTTAAGTATGAATTGCCGATAAAATACTGTGCATAGGCGGTATTGGGCTGACCCAAGCCGAATACATTCTCATTGTCAAACGCTGCCTTGTCTTTAATTCTCATAAAAAACACCCTTTCTTAAATTTCAATATCTATATGCCTTGCCGTGCATATACGCACAGCTCTTAAAGCTGCTTTACTTACATCAGGAATAATGCCGTTACGAAAGTCATACTTCTTAAAATTCAGATATTTCATCTGATAAAACGGTGAATTAAACAAAGGCCATGTTGCCAGTGCTTACTGCAAAAGCCGCTTTGCCAAAGCTTTTAGGCGGCTCTCCACATCATTGCCGCCCGGATTTCTGTATAAAAGCCTGACTTTATTATATTTTATTAATCCGCTTATGTCTAATACCTGTTTTTTATCATGTTTCATGCGTTTTAAGCATGCTTTAATAAGAAAACCGCCTGAGGGCGGTATTATTCAATGCTTCCTCCGCACAGACTATGCCTGTTTCACCGAATAAACAGCAGTGAGAAGCTTATTTCTTTTATAGTGGAGCATAAGGCGGCCACATCTTAAAAAAACAGCCGCGGATTCTCTTGACTGTTCAGCGCCGCTTCATACGGCCATCACAGCGCTCTGCTTTGCAAGCGGCGGAAAAGCCGGATTATTCTGCGCTCGCTTTCATGAACAGCACAATACCCGCCAAAACCGCATAACGGTTAAGCGAGAGTATTAAGCTGCCGGGAACCGAACACAATATGGTTTTAAGCGGCTGATTTACGCGCATACTGCGTTAAAAGCCCCGTTAATCCGAAAGGATTAACTGCGTTTTATGCCTTGCCTGCACAAAAATCAGCACGCTTAAAGCTGCACGCACCGAAAATGATGGCGGCGCGGAGGGCTTTTTGCTTTTGATACCGCAGGCGGGCTGCCGCCCGGCAATGGTAAAAATGTGAAAATGCGCCGCTCCGTCGCTTTTTCGGCACACCGGGTTTGCTTACCGGCAGCTTAACCGTGCAATAATCACAGTATATTCCGACTTTGCATTATCTCACACCGCCAAACGCTGCGGGTGTGTTCCCGGACAGCTTATGCGCTGCAAAATCATTATAGCGCATGTGTAAACAGGTATATGATTTGCTTAAGACGGATTTCGGCCGTACAGGCGGGTTTTCGACATACTCATCGCTGTCATGACGCTTGCAAATAATACAGGCGCAGCATTTACACCAGCCAGATTCCGCTGCCTTTATAAGCCGTAGGCGTAAATAGAGAGCCAGCCGCCTGTGACGCCGGCGTAATTGATGATAAAAGGTCGCACAAGGCACAGCATTTTATCATTTGATTCAAAATATTATCAGATAAATTTCGAAATGAAATAGATTATCATAAGGTGTATAGGATAAAACCAGTAAAAGGCCCACTTTATAAATTTACTCTTTTTGCCGCGTTCGCCGCTGTACAGCATAAGCAGCGGTATTGCTAAAAACACTCCCAAGCGGCTGATGTTTGCCGGCACCATTCCCTGCATAAACGGCTGAAGTATGTAAAGCATAGACACTGCGGCGAAAGCCGCCGTCTGCTTAAGCCTGCTGCCGTAAAACAGTCCGAATCCGAGTATCCACAGCACGGCAATGTAGCCCCAGTCGGCGTGATATGACAGCACACAGCATGCGGCCGCGCCAAGCACTTTCTGCCACACGGCAAGCCTGTCGCTTTTGCATATGGCCAGCGCGGCAAGCCCTAACAGCAGCGAAAACATGACATCGGTATTAAGGCTGAAAATATCATGGCCAAAGCAGAGATTATAGGGAATATGAGATATTACAGCCGCGAGCAGCAGCCTGCCCATGTATTTTTTTAGGTTTGAGGTGTGATAATACCCCTCTGCAATGAAAAAGCACATGATAGGAGCCGTGATTCTTCCAATCATGCGGAGAATCCATACGTTAGGCAGAACGCCCGACAGCAGCACGGCCGCGCAGTGATCCACTACCATAGCGGCAATGGCGATAATTTTCAGCATATTGCCGCTAAGTCCTGTGATATGCGTCCTTTTTTCCATAGCTCAACAGCTCCAAACATACAGCTTATGTAAATGGTCAGCGTTTATATTTTGATATATTATATATGCACACACGTTAAAAATGCAGCCGCGGCACGCCGGAGATATAGCCCGCCTTTCCCCGGATTATTTTTTATAAAAGAAGACATCATACGCCTGCTACCATGCTCACCTTCCGTAATAAGCAACGCCTGCGAGCGCTGCCGGTGACAAAGCAGCGAGCAGGAGTTGGCGTAACGGTCGGCGATTGGCAAGGCGGCCCCAACGCCGCGGACAGAGCCTGGCACCGCAGGAGCAGGCAAAGCCCGCCTGTGAGCATACCCGGTGAGCGAAGCAGCGAGCAGGGGTTGTCGCAGCGGTCGGCGATTGGCAAAACGACTTGACTGTCCACAGACAGAGCCGGCACCGCAGGAGCAGGCAAAGCTTGGATACGAGCGGCGTCGAGAACTGCGGCAAAGCCATTATGCTCTTCACGGTGTACCACAGCGAAATCCAAACTAAGACAAAGCAGTCAAGGCTTTACAACACGGCAGCGGCAAGGCTTTCTTCCCATGGCACATCCGGGACACCGAGCCTTTGAGAATAGCACAAAAGGGGCACAGCTTATGCGCCCCTTCCCTTTTAACACTGATGCCTGTTACATGCCGACCTTGTGATAAACCTTCTTGCCCTTTTTGAGCATAATGCTTTTTTTCAGGCTGTCCTCATTGAAAACAAAGCCTATGTCGGATATTTTCTCGCCGTCGGCGGATATGCCGCCCTGTGTCACAAGGCGGCGTGCCTCGGACTTTGACGGGGCAAGCCCTGTCTTTACAAGCAAGTCGAGAATGTTTATGCCGCCATCTGTAAGCTCGCCGGAGTCAAGCACAGTGCCTGGGATATCATCTGAGTCCTGACTTCCGAAAAAGGCTGATTTTGCGGCGCTTTCGGCCTTTTTGGCCTCCTCCTCGCCGTGGACCTGCTTTGTGACCTCGTACGCCAGCCGCTCCTTGGCTCTGTTTATGTCGCTCCCCTCAAGCTTTGAATATTCCGCTATTTCCTCAAGCGGAACAAAGGTCAGCATGTTCATGCTGTTTATTACCGACGCGTCGTCAACATTGCGCCAATACTGATAAAAATCATACGGCGACGTCTTGTCGGGGTCAAGCCACACTGCGCCCTTTTCCGTCTTGCCCATCTTGCGCCCGTCCGGAGTGAGCAGCAGCGACAGCGTCAGGCCGTATACGTCCTTTTTATCTATCCTGCGGCAAAGCTCAACGCCCGATATTATATTGCTCCACTGGTCATTGCCGCCAAGCTGCAGCGTACAGCCGTACTTGCGGCTGAGCATGAGGAAGTCGTAGCTCTGCATTATCATATAGTTGAGCTCGAAAAAGGAAAGGCCGCGCTCCAGCCGCTGCTTATAGCATTCGGCCGCGAGCATCTTATTGACCGAGAAATGCACGCCTATCTCACGCAAAAAGTCGATATAATTCAGATTGTCGAGCCAATCCTTGTTGTTCGCCATAATGGCCTTGCCCTCGCTAAAGTCGATAAAACGAGACATCTGCTTTACAAAGCAGGAAACATTGTAGTCTATCGTTTCCTCCGTCATCATTTTGCGCATGTCCGTCTTGCCGGACGGATCGCCTATCTTGCCGGTGCCGCCGCCGAACAGCGCTATCGGCGTGTGGCCGGCGCGCTGAAGGTGCGACATCGTCATTACCGTTACAAAATGTCCGACATGCAGGCTATCCGCCGTGGGGTCAAAGCCTATATAGAAGGTGCACTTTTTATTGTTGAGAAGATCCTTTACCTCCTCTTCATGCGTCGTTTGGGCAATCATGCCTCTTGCCCTGAGCTCGTCGTATACTCCCATGATTTCCTCCTCAAAATTTGTATTATTATAAAAATGCTATCCGTATTTGCCGCCATACGGCGTAATATATATCATCTCTTATTTCTCAATTGCGGCCATCTTAGTATTCTGCCGAACAAAAAGCCCCCTGTCATCCTGACAGAGGGCGTATTCAACGCGGTACCACCTCATTTTGCCGTCAGCTCGCGCTGCGCGGCCTTTGCGGGTGCGGTGCACTCTGCGCTGTAACGTGCGCACACGGGATAACCTGCTCAGCGGTTGTATTCGGTATGTATCTGCGCACATCCTTACACCTTCCGGATGCTCTCTTCGCCGCTTGGATACATCTTACTTGTCCGCATCTATGCATTTTACATATTAACCGTATTATATTAAAAGCCTAACTTTTTGTCAAGCCCGATTTCTCCGTTATCATCTCAGCCGCGCTTCTGAGCACCGACTCGCTCATGCTCGCGCCGCCCATTATGCGCGCTATCTCGCGCACGCGTCCGTCAAAATCAAGCGGCCTTACAAGAGTAAATGTCCTTCCGCCCTCCACCGTTTTTTCAATAAGCAGGTGATTGTCGCCCGCCGCCGCTATCTGCGCAAGATGCGTTACGCATATGACCTGACTGCCCTTTGACGTCTGCTTGAGCTTTATGCCCACCTTCTCCGCTGCAAGTCCGCTTATACCGGCGTCTATCTCGTCATAAATAATGGTGCCGACGTCGTACTTGCCGCTCAGTGCGCTTTTCATGGCCAGCATTATGCGCGAAAGCTCGCCGCCCGACGCTATCCTTGAAAGCGGGCGCGGCTCCTCCCCGGGATTTGCCGAGATAAGGAATTCCACCGCGTCGGCGCCGTTTGAGGTGTACCTCGCCGGCTCTACCGACACGTAAAAGCTGACACTCGGCATGTTGAGGAACTGCAGCTCTCCTGCAAGCTTTCGGCTCAGCTCCTCGCCGGCAGATTTACGTGCTGACGTCAGCCTTAAAGCGACAGCTTCGAGCTCTTCGGACGCCTTATCAAGCTCACCCTCAAGCTCGGCTATCCGCTTATCCGCACCGATAATTCCGGCAGCCTCACGCTTGGATTCTTCAAGCAGCTCTATAAGTCCGCCCTCATCCGCCGAGTATTTGTGCGTAAGCCTGTAGAGCAAATCCAGCCGCTCTTCTGTCTCCTGCTGGCTGCCCGCGTCAAAATCAATATTGTCTGCCGTGCGCCTTACGGCCGAGAGTGCTTCCTCCATATCATACGCCGCAGAGCGCAGGCGCTCCGACAGCCCCGACAGAGAGACTTCATATTTTTCGGCCTGTGCCAAATTCTCCGCAGCGGACTCGGCAAGCTGCACGGCGCCCTGCGACATTTCGCCGCCGTCAAGCATGGCCGAACACGACGAGAGCAGCTCCATAAGCTTCTCGTAATTGCGGCACACCGCCTGCTTCTTTTTGAGCTCCTCTATCTCGCCGGGCCTTATATCGGCGCTTTCAAGCTCGTTTATCACAAACCTCAAATAATCAAGCCGCGCCGCTTTATCGCTCTCCGACTGCGTTAAAGAGCTTAGCTCTTTTTTTATGTCAACCGCCCTGCGGTAGCTTTTGTAGTACTCCCTCTTAATCTCGTCGTCCCCCGCAACGGCATCCAAATATTTTATATGGTTCTGCGGATTAAGCAGAAGCTGAGAATCGTGCTGGCCGTGTATGCTTATCAGCCTGCCGGCTATCTCCTTTACAGTTGCCGCCGCCGCCGGAATGCCGCATATGCGGCAGCTGCTTTTGCCGTCCGCCGATATTACGCGCTGTATCAGCAGGCTCCCGTCCTCCTCCGGCTCATATCCCAGCTCTCTCAGCGTCGATATTATGGCGGCGTCGACGTTTTCAAACACCGCGCTGACCGACGCCCTGTCACATCCCGTCCTTATTATGCTCCTTGACGTGCGCTCGCCAAGCACTGCGTTTATAGAATCGATAAGTATAGACTTGCCCGCGCCGGTTTCGCCCGTGAGCACGTTAAAGCCGGCGGAAAATTCTATCTCCGCATGCTCTATCACCGCTATATTGTTTATTGTCAGACTTTTCAGCATACTATCACCGCAAAAACAGCGTAATGTATATTACCTTTACATCATAATATTGTAATCAAAATAAAAATCTGCTATATTAAAGTATAATTACTTGTCAAGAAAGCTGCGGAAAAGCTCCGTCAGCTTGGCGGCGTCCTTCTCGCTTGCCGCTATTACGAGTATCGTATCGTCACCCGACACCGTGCCTATTATCTCCGAAATGTCCATGGCGTCAATAGCCGCGGCGGCCGCGGACGCCGTGCCGGAGTAACATTTTACGACGACGTCGTTCATAGCGTAATTAACGCTTATGACCGAGCTTTTAAATATGGTCCTGTAATTGTTCATGGGCGAATTGGGCCGACGGTGAACGTACCTCGAACGGCCGTCGTGACCCTGCGCCTTTATCAGATGAAGCTCCTTTATATCACGCGAAACCGTCGCCTGTGTGACGTTGTAGCCGGCCCTTTTGAGCAGGCGCATAAGCTCCTCCTGCGTGTCGACATAATTTGATGAGATTATATCAAGTACAGCCCTCTGCCGCTCGTTTTTCATTTGCGTCTCCCTTTCATATCTCCATCCTGTCTCTCATCTTGCTCTTGAATATATGATAAAAGCTGTCGCTCTTTATTTTTATAAGCTGAGCCGATTTGTCCGGCGATTTTTTCACCCTTATTATCTCGCTGCCGTCAAGCTTTATATACTCCTCGCCGTCTATGGTGAGCATGACCTCGCTGCACGGACGTATGTCGCAGGCAATCTCAAGAAGCGAATTGTTCTTTACGAGTATCGAGCGCGAAAACAGCGAGTGCGGGCATATCGGCGTTATGAGTATGCTGTCAAGCAGCGGGTCGATAACCGGACCGCCCGCCGAAATGGCGTATGCCGTAGAGCCTGTCGGCGTCGACACGATAAGCCCGTCCGCGCGGTATTTGCTCATGTCCGCGCCGTCGCATTTTACGGCTATGTCAACTATCCTCGACGTAACGCTTTTGGCGATGACAGCGTCATTGAAGCAGAGATACTCCCTGCTGCCGCGGCCGTTCTCAACCGTAACGTCCAGCATCATACGGCGCTCTGTCTCATACTCACCGGTCTTAAGAGCGGCAAGACGCGAAAGCTCGTTTACCTCGAGCCCGGCCATAAAGCCCAGCCGTCCGGTATTTATGCCGAGCACAGGCTTATTGTACAGCGCGGCCTTTTTCGCGTTGTGTATTATGGTGCCGTCCCCGCCGATGATTATGACAAAATCACAGCTGTCGTCTATTATATTCTCGCCCTCGCCGGCAACTCTTACACCTATCCCATTCTTTCCGAGCACCGAGCAGACCTCGTCTACATACGAATTAATATTCTGCTTTTCATAGTTTGGTATTACCGCTGCTTTCATACTGCGCTCCCCAAATCAAATTTAAGCCCACTTTTGACTTATATTGTACAACAGCCGTCCACACTCATCAAGTGTGAATTTGCCTGCGGCCGAGAAAGTGTCTAAAGCCTCAAAGCAGCCGCCGTACGCTTGCAGCAGCTTTGCCGTTCCTTTTTTATACATTAAAACGCGGCATCTAAAACGCGGTATCGCTGACACAGGCATATCTATGCCGGACTTTTCGCACGCGGCACTGCCTTTCCCGTCTACCTCAGCTCGTCAAACGCCTGTCTTGCCACTGAGCGTACATCTACCGGCATAGAATCTCCATCTCCGACATAAGCAAGATATTCTATATTGCCGTCGCCGCCGGTTATTGGTGAAAATGTCATTCCCTTTACAGAAAAACCGCTATCCTCCGCATATTCTAAAAAGCCGTTTAAAACCTCTATATGCGTTTTGATATCACGGACTATGCCATTTTTCCCGACTCCGCGCCCGCCGGTCTCAAACTGGGGTTTGACAAGTAAAACAGCCTGACAGTTATCTTTCAGCACCGAGCGCAGCCTTGGGAGAATCAGCCGCAGCGAGATAAAAGAAACATCCGCGCAGGCAAAGTCCACGCGGCTATCAAATAAAGACAAATCTATATCTCTGAAATTGATGTTTTCAAGATTTATCACCCTTTTATCCTCATGCAGTGATTTGTGGAGCTGACCGGCACCCACATCCACCGCGTAGACCCTTGCAGCGCCGCGCTGCAAGAGGCAGTCGGTAAATCCTCCGGTGGAGGCGCCGACGTCGCAGGCGGTAAGCCCCGCAACGGATATATCAAAAAAGTCCAGCGCCCTTTCGAGCTTATAGCCGCCGCGCCCGACATACTCCTCAGATTTAAGCAGTAATATATCATCGTCTGCCGATACCGACTGCGCCGGCTTTGACGCAATGCGGCCGTTTACCTCAACCGCTCCTGTGATTATGCTCCTGCGGGCCTTTTCACGGCTCTCGCACAGCCCTCTGCTCACCAGCTCCGTATCCAGACGGTTTTTATCCCGCATACCGCACTCCTTTACTCAATTCCCGTAAGATTTTATCATCTCAGTCCTGTCACAAGCTGCTTTCAGCTCAGTCGGCAGCTCCGGCACACCGGCAGTTTGCACGGCCTTTTAATGGTCTTTGCCATGCCAGCCTCAAGCGGGTGCATAACTGTCACCGCATATAGATACCGCCCGCAGCCGATTAATATAAATCACCGACGGTGCCGCGCTGCCTTTTAATGCTGACAAGCACTTCCAGCATAACCCTTACCGCGAGCTTCCTGCCTGTCTTGGGTATAATCATTGCCTTATCCGCCAAATCCTTCAGCCAAAATGTGCATTCCTATGGCCTTGCACATTCGTCACATAGCAGCGGACTCACGTCGGAGCACAGTCCGCTTTGCTCCGGCTTATTTTTTTGCCTGCGGCTTCAAAATAAGCCATCCGCCCGCTCCCTTGCCTGCCCTCTTGCGGGTACCCGGCTCTGTCTGCGGCGTTGGGACTGCCTTGCCAGTCGCCGGCCGCGGCTTGGGCCTCTGCTCGCTGTACCCGCCGCCGGCGCTCGCAGGTATTGCCCCTTTCCGCAAAAGGTCACACTCGGCACCTGCTCGGCCTAAAGCGTCCTCGCGACGGGTCGCTGTCGCTGCCAACCTTTTGCGGGTTTAAGTCCACCTTTCAAAGATGTGAAGGCATCACTTTTACTGTCTCTTGACAGTCTCGCGCTCAAAGGTTGATTTTATTATGTCAACCATAGAATCTGTGTCAAGATGATGCTTTCTCAGTGCGCTCGCCACCGTTGACTGAGGAACAAAGCCCTCATCTACCGCCGTAACCTTAAAGCTGCCCTTATAGCCGCGCTCAAGCAGAGTATAGGCCATATGCTCACCTATGCCGCCGTTTTCCATAGTCTCTTCAAAAACAAAAATATTTTTGTAAGAGCCGAGGCGTTCATATAAATCATCAGGCAGGGGCCATATGCGATTTAGCTTTATTATGTCAACTTTAATCCCGTCGTCGGCAAGCTGTAAATAAGCATCACAGGCACTGCCGAAAATGCGGCCGTAGGTAACCAGCGCGGTGTCGGAGCCGCTCTCTATCACGTCGAACGGCAGATCCTTGGGGATATACGGCATGCTTATGGCCGGCTGTGCGCCCCGCGGATATCTGACTGCAGCGACCGAAGGCGCGTCATATATGGCGAGCTTCAGAAAAAGCTCTGTTTCGGCATATGTGCTCGGTGAATATATATATATTCCCGGCACCGTGCGCAGAAAGGCCACGTCAAACAGTCCCTGATGCGTTTCGCCGTCCTCACCGACAATACCTGCCCTGTCGACGCCAAGTACCAGCTTGAGCCCCTGGGTGGCGGCGTCGTGCAGTATCTGGTCATAGCTGCGCTGCAAAAACGAGGAGTAAACGGCGAACACCGGCACCAGTCCCTTTCGTGCCAATCCGCAGGAAAAGGTCACTGCATGCTCCTCTGCTATTCCGACATCGTAAAACCTGTCCTTAAACAGCGAGCGGAACATAGAAAGCCCCGTGCCCTCCGTCATGGCGGCGGTTATTGCGCAGATGCGGTCGTCGTCAGTAGCTATTTTGCAGAGTGCTGCGCCGAACACATATGAAAAATTGTCGCTTCCGCTCTGATAGTCGCCCGTCTCTATATCAAAGCCCGGTATACCGTGATAATTCTTGGGATTCTTTTCCGCATGCGTGTAGCCCTTGCCCTTTATCGTGTTTATGTGTATGAGTGTGGGGCGCTTCATGCTCTTCGCCGTTTCCAGCACTGACAGCAGCCTGCCCATATCGTGGCCGTCAACGGGGCCGAGGTATGAAAAGCCCATGTCCTCAAACAGCGTGCTGTGATACAGTGAGTTTTTGATGCGGGTTTTGGATTTAAGGAGCCAATTTCTAAGCGGCATGCCGATAAGGGGTATGCGCTGTACGAACTTCTCAACCCTTCTTTTCATTTTGTAATAGCCCGGCTTTGAGCGTATTGTCGCAAGATATCTGGCGATGCCGCCGACATTGCGGGAGATTGACATCTTGTTGTCGTTGAGTATGACTATCAGCTTATCCTTGCTTCGGCCGGCGTTGTTGAGTCCCTCAAACGCCAGTCCGCCTGTCATGGCACCGTCGCCTATAACCGCCACCACGTAGCCGTCTGACAGATTTATGGCGTTGCCGCGGGCAAAGCCGTACGCCGCGGATATTGATGTACTGGCATGCCCAGTTATAAATGCGTCATGCTCGCTTTCCTGCGGCCGCGGGAAGCCGGATATGCCGCCCTCCTGCCGCAGCTTGTAAAAAACGTCCCTGCGCCCGGTCAGTATCTTATGCGTATAGCACTGATGGCCCACGTCAAATATTATGGTGTCCTTTGGCGAATCGAATGACTTGTGCAGAGCGACGGTAAGCTCCACCACGCCTAAATTTGAGGCAAGGTGCCCTCCTGTTTTTGAGACGGTGTCGATAAGCATTGTTCTTATCTCGGAGCAAAGCTCGTTAAGCTCGCCGACGGAAAGCTTTTTCAAGTCCTCCGGCGAGTTTATACCGTCGAGTATATTCTTCTTAGCGTCAGCCAGACCAGTGTTGATGGCCTTTGCCCCTGAGCCCTTCATAATACAAATACTCCAAATAATAAAAATAGGCCCGAAAATACATCGCGCAGACCTGCCGGCGACGGCAGCATTGCATGCGGACATATGCTTTCTGCATATTAATGGGCCTTTTACACACTGAAATAAAGCGCAAACCTCTTTGCATATTTCTCATTTTAGCATTAATATATGAACAAAAAATATATAAAATATGTAAATATCCAAAATGTTGAAATTTATCACATAATAGCCATAGGCATTATTATTCCGAGCAGCACGCCGCCGAGCACCTCAAACGGTGTGTGGCCCAGCACCTCTTTAAGCTCCTTGCCCTGCTCGTCCTCATCAATATCAAGATGATTCATAACCCTGTTTATTGCCTTGGCCTGTTCACCCGCAGCGCGTCTGACGCCCATTGCGTCATATATCACAACGCAGGCGAGCACCACCGCAACGGCAAATGCAACAGAGCCCGGACCCGCCGCCTTGCCTGTGGCGATAACGAGCGAGGTAACCATTGCCGAATGAGAGCTCGGCATACCGCCGGCCCCAAAAAGCCTTTCCGGAATAAATTCCCTTGTCGTTATAAAGGCAATCAGAAACTTGATAATCTGCGCTGCCATCCACGACAGCACAGGCACCATAAGCACATAATTGCCGAATAACTCCTTTAACGTCTGCATAAATTCCTCCAACAGCCGCTTCTTATCAATATCCTCTTGCGGCAAGATAATCGGCAAGCTCGCACAGGCTTTGACCGTATTTGAAGCCGCTTGCCGCTGCCTTGGCACGCTCAGACAGCTTTCGCACCAGCTCACGCGACCCATCTATGCCGAGCAGCGTAACATACGTCTGCTTGCCGTTCTCCAAATCACTGCCCAAGGGCTTGCCGAGCTCGGTCTCATCCGCCGTTACATCAAGTATATCGTCCACAATTTGATATGCAAGTCCTATCGCCTCGGCATATTCCTCGGCAGCGCCCGCCTCCTCCGGCGTTGCGCCGGCAAGCAGGCAGCCCGCCTTGGCGGCGCCGGTTATCATGGCGCCGGTTTTAAGTGAATGTATAAGCTTTA
Source organism: uncultured Clostridia bacterium (assembly GCA_944412495.1). Lineage (GTDB taxonomy): Bacteria > Bacillota > Clostridia > Oscillospirales > Acutalibacteraceae > Timburyella. The sequence continues at coordinate 132,911 of CALYBL010000035.1, forward strand.
AATGCTCAATATCCGTACTGCGTCCGGCGTTTTCAAGATCGAGCATCTGCCCGCCGGCCATACCGCGCATACCCGCCGCCTCTGCCAGCACCGACACTGCCGCTATGATATTTTTCGGACTGTGATACAGACTGTCGCATTTAAGCGCTGTCTCAAATGCGAGCGCCTGAAGCGCATCGCCCGCAAGCAGCGCCGTCTGTTCGCCGAAGGCAATGTGGCAGGATGGCTTTCCGCGGCGCATGTCGTCGTCATCCATTATCGGCATATCATCGTGTATGAGAGAATATGCGTGAATCATCTCAAAGGCGCAGGCCAGCGGCAGCGCCTTTTCATAATTTTCGTCAAGCTGGCGGTAAAACTCCAGCACAAGTGCAGGACGTATGCACTTTCCGCCGGCCAGCAGGCTGTAGCGCATAGCCTGAGCCAGCTTTGGTGCAGGGCTCTGCTCCGAAACATATTCCTCAAGCGCTTTTTTTACCAGCGCCGCGTATTCATTAAGCCTGTCTTTAATCATCGCCGTACTCACTCTCCGCGCCCTCATCATCCGAAAATTCCGTTATCTTCTGCCTGGCCGTCTTAAGCCTGTCGCTGCACAGCTTAGCCATTTTCATGCCCTCCTCATACAGCCTTATCGATTCGTCAAGCGTTATTTCCTCCGACTCAAGCCTGTCCGCTATCTCCTCAAGGCGCGCTATGGCCTGCTCAAAAGTTATATTTTCAGGCATGATTGATTATCCCTCCGTTTTTACCGTACAGTCCACGCTGCCGTCGCCAAATGTCAGACTTATCTCGTCCCCTGCCTTAAGCTCGCCCGCGGTATGAATGCGCCGCCGGCCGCGTGCCACCGCCGCAAAGCCCCGCGCCATTATCTTCACAGGGCTCAGCGCGTCGAGCACCGAAAGCCGCGCCTTAAGCTCCGACTCCCTGCGGATAAGGCCTGCCTCCGCCGCCGACACAATGCGTTTTGAGGCAATGTCCAGCCGCTCCTGAAGCCGGCCGGCATAATACTCAGGTCCCGAAAAGCAGGGAGACGCAAGCACCCTGTCAAACCTCATCTCATGCGAATCGAGCAGGCTGACGGCCGATTTTTCAATAATGCTGCGCAGGTAGGAAACCGTGTCGGCAAGCTCCGACACATCAGGCACCGCCAGCTCTGCCGCGGCAGACGGGGTAGGCGCACGCAAATCGGCGGCAAAGTCGCACAGCGTAAAGTCGGTCTCATGTCCCACCGCCGATATAACCGGTATTTTTGACGCTGCGACCGCCCTCACGACATTTTCGTCGTTAAAGGCCCACAGGTCCTCCATCGAGCCGCCGCCCCTGCCGATTATGATAACATCGGCGGCATCGGCCTTGTTCACCGCTCTGAGGGCTGAGACAAGCTGCGCCGGTGCGGCGTCGCCCTGAACCTGAACTCCGCACAGCACCACCTCCGCCAGCGGATACCGCCGGCCGAGTATATTCATTATGTCCCTTACCGCCGCGCCAGTCTTTGATGTAATGACGGCCACGCGCTGCGGAAATTGAGTTATTTCGCTCTTTCTGTCATCGTCAAAAAGTCCTTCCTCACCAAGCCGCCTTTTGAGCTGCTCATAAGCTACGCTCAGCGCACCGGCGCCGTCCGGACGCATCTGGTCAATATAAAGCTGATACTGCCCGTCCCTGTCATAGAGCGATACACGGCCGAGTATTATCACGCTCATGCCGTCCTGCGGCATAAACTGGAGCCTCGCCGCGCTCGAACGGAACATGACGGCCCTTATCTGGGCCTTTTCATCCTTTATCGTCATGTACATATGCCCGCTCTTATAATGATTTGTGAAATTGGATATCTCACCGCACACAAAGATTGGGTTTAAATTGCCGTCCGATTCGAGCAGCGATTTTACATATGTATTAAGCTGTGACACCGTGACGGCCGTCGCCATATGCTGCACCTCACATAAAGCCTTATCTTATTCTTGGCGGCTTTAACGCCGCCCAAGCCTTTACATATTGTTTTTATAAATTAAAAAGCCAAACCGTCCGTCCATACTGTATCTGCTGCGCCAAATACGGCGAAGCAGCAAGGCTCAGCAAAAACAGGATATTAGTTATCCGTGCCGCGGCCGGCCGAGACCGCACGCAGCACGCCGTTGACAAAGTCCGCCTCCTCGTCAGAGGAGTATTTTTTGCAGAGCTCCACTGCCTCGTTTACGGCTGCGCCGGCGGGTATGCTGTCGTCGTAGACCATTTCAAAGGCCGCCAGCCTCATCGCCGCCAGCGCTACCCTCGATATCCTCTTGATATCCCATGCCTTTAAGCTGGCCTGCAAAAGCGAGTCTATTTCCTCCAATCTTTCGCACACCTCGCCCGCCTCTCTGAGTGCGGCGGCGGATATCGTTTTTTCGTCTTTTTCGTTTTCCGCGATATAGCCTATGTCGCCATCGTGAAACGAGACCTCAAACAGTGCTAAAAAAGCCTGTTCTCTTTTGCTTTCTCCCATATGTTCCCCCATATTTACATCGCGCTGCAGTCATATTATTCGGCTTCGCTTAAGGCTGCAAGCCGCGGTGTGCAGGATATTATAAACTAAAAGCCCCAAAAGCTCAACCGCCCGCAGGGCAGTTGAGCTGAGGCAAATATTATACGCTATTGCGCAATACCGGACAGGTCTATATCCTCCACAAACACATTTACCTTTGCCACGGCGTTGTGCGTCATGTTCTGTATTTCCTGCTTGACGTTGTTCTGCACGGCCTCGCAGACGTCGGTTATCCTGTATCCCGACTTGACAGATATGTATAAATCCACGATAAGCTGGTTGTCGTTAACCCTTACCCTTACCGGCTTTAGTACGCGCTGCTTTCTGAAAATATCCTTTATGGCAGCAGCCGGCTTTGACACCATATCGACCACCCCGTCTATCTCCAGCGCGGCAGTGGTTGCTATTTTAGATATCACATCCTCGGAAATAACAAGACCGCCAACATGATTCTTAATATCCATAGCCTGATACCTCCTTTGTATTATTATAACACAAAGTGGAAACTAAACAACTATTTTACTTCATGAATTTTTATGTTTTCGAGCGGCAGGCTCGTCTGGGATACCACTATGTCCTGAATCTGGAGTATCTGTGATTCTATAAGGCCCTCTCCCTGCACCATTATGTTAGCCTGGCCATTGCTCAGTATAGCCACGCAGTCAGTAAAGCCCTTGGCCTTGACAAGGCTTTCGATAAGCCCCTCCTTTTCAACGTCAGAGGCTATCTGCGTCTGGCTTTCGACGGCCGCCTTCCTGCTTTCCTCGTCCGACTTCGTGTCATCTATTATTTCTCTGAGCATCTCAAGAGACTCGTTTCTCGCATTGTCCCTGCTCTCGCGGGACTTTTCTATGGTAGTCGCCTCAGAGCCGTCCTGTACGTCGTCCTGGGACACGTCGGGGTTGTTTACATAGGTGGCGTCACCGAGGTTGCCCTCGGACGAGCTTATTGCAGCCGTTATATCAAGTCCGCCGTCGGCGCCGGCAAATCTCCAGTTGAGATAAACCGCCGCGCCCAGCGCCACCACCAAAACCGCCAGAACGATTTGCCTTTTTCCGATTATCACGCTTTTTTTCATCATATTAGCCTCCAATAATATAATTTACAAACCGATTGTTTCAGCGGCCGGTTACGCATACCCGCTTTGACGTTATATCCAACGCAGTCGTGACCGCGTCTGATACCTTTTTTTGTATCTGCTCATTGCTGCCGCCGTCGCATACCACTACCACTCCCTTTACCGTTGGGGCTATCTCCGTCAGCAGAAGCGCCACCTGACCCCCGTCCGATGTCTCCACTAATATATAGCTTTCCTCAAGCTCATCGCTCCTCGCCGCGGCCGAGCTGCCGGAGGCGTTTTCCTCGCTTATGTCCGCGCTGCTGCGGACGTCGTTTGCGTATACATACTCGGCTCCCGTTTTCAGAGTGACCATTACCGTAACATTTTCAGAGCCTGTTATGCTCGATACTATCTGCTTAAGCTTTTCCTCGAGCATGCTTGTATACTGCTCAGTGGTCATAAGCCCGCTCTGCGCAGCCGTTCCGCTCTCGCCCGCGGTGCCGCCTCCGTCAAAGGCGAAGTACGATATGAGTATAAGCACTATGCCGATAATTCCGGCAATGAAAATTATATTGCCCGCCTTTTTGTTGTTTTTGAAAATCTTAGACAGCCTGCCCAGCGGCGATGTCATGCGCTTATCAGTATCTTCCATTTTCATTCTCCTTTAAACGATATTCCCGCTTTCCCGCTGCTTTGCTCAGCAGATCCGTTTTGCCTGCATAAGTAAGGCTTTATCAGGCAGCCCGCGCGCAGCCGCTCCTTTTGCTGCACACATGCGCGCTCCCTGCTTATATTCCGTTTAAGCTGCGTAAAAATATATGCTTGTTTAATTATAAGCAGTTAGGCGTCGTTATATGAATAAAACATTATCTGAGCGCCAAGTTCTTTTTCAATATTTTGCTTTGCCTGCTGCGTAAGGTGCATAAATTCGTCTTCAACATACACATCCGCCCTTATGACGGATATCTGGCTGTTTTCGTCCCGTTCCATAATTATGCTGATATGCGCCCGTTCAATTCCTTCTCTTTTTAGATAGGTTTCAATAAGGGCTTTAAGCTGCGCTTTTGTGTAGATGTCCGTCTGCTCCTCAATTCTTTCGGAAAGCTCGCTGCTGTCCGGTATTTCTACGGCGTAGGACTCGGCGTCAAAATCGAACGATACCTCTCCTATGAGCGGCGAAATTATTATGCACAGCATAAACACGGCGGATATCACCTTCATCGTGCGCTGCATGCCGCCGGACGGCGATATTATCTTTACAATAGACGCCGCCACCGCGGCTATGCATATGCCGAGCACCCATTCCCTAAGCGCTTCCATTTTATACGCCTCCCGCCGTCAGCACCGTTATTCCGGTGCATACTATAAACAATACGCCGCAGCAGACAATAAGCGCTATCAGCAGTGATATTCCCGAGCTTACCGCCTTAAGCAGGCCCGTTATTTTTGTAAGCGAGAACATATCCGCAGCCGCTGCGCCGCATTCGACCGACAGCTTCCAGAAAAGCAGCGCTATTATGTGCGGCACTATTATTATCAGCATGGCCAGCACGGCGTACATGCCCACTCCCGATTTAACGAGCGAAAGGCAGGACTGCACGGTGCTGAGCGATTCGGATATATATGTCCCTACCACTGGCACAAAGGTGCCGGCGGCAAATTTTGCGGCGCGCGAGGTCACGGAGTCGGCAGCGCCGTTTATGACGTTTTGTATTGTAAGAAATGCGGTAAAAACCGTCATTATAAGCCCTAAAATCCACATGGCCGCCTTTTTTACGGTCTCGCATATCCCGTTTAGCCTTGCCTCCTCTGCGAGCGAGGAGGTGACCGCCATGCCGAAATACAGCGAGATAAACGGCCCTATCACCACAGACGCCGCCTGCCCCGCAAGCTGTGTCGCGGTAAATAGCACTGTCTGCGCGGAGGCGGCGGAGGCCGCTCTGCCGGAGGCTATGAGTATACCGGCAAAGACAGGTATAAACGCCGCCATAAAGGCCGAGCATGTCTTTATGGCGTCTATCGACGACAGCGCAAGCTCGGTTATCGGCTTTATCACAATTACTCCGACGACAAGAGCCGACACATATGTAAAGATAACACTTATCTGCTTATTGGCGCTTTCGGTCGCCGCGCCGCTGCACAGCGCGCACAATATAACTGCGGCGATTATGGCCGCGGCCGATTTTATCGGCGCGGCGGCCTTGTCCAGCACCGCGTTTAAAAGCGATGAAAACACCGAGCCGATACTCACATCCGTTATGGAGGTCGGGTCGTCCGCCTCAATACCCATGTCCCAGATTATCTCACTGTATTCCTCCGGCAGCGCCTCGTCGAGCTCACCTGCGCCGCTCGCCTTTATCTGCTCCTCATAAAGCTGCTCCGGCGTAATTTCCTCCGTGTCCTCCTGCGCGGCGGCCGGCAGGGCAAAGCAGCAGAACGCCGCTATGAGCGCTATTAAAATTATGCCAGACGTAAATATCCTTTTCATTTTTACTCCCCGGTTTTATTCCAAAAGCTTTATAACAACGTCCAGTATGTCGTCAAACAGCGGCAGCGCCACAAGCACCATGGCTATTTTCCCTGCCAGCTCTGCCTTTGACGCAAGCGACGTTTCTCCCGCGTCCATGCAGGCGTCGCACGCAAGCTGGGATATTAGACATATCCCCAGCGCCTTTATCAGCACGCCGCCATACTCCGATACGGCGGCGGACTTGTCCGCTATCTCGTTTATTTTATCTATTACCGGCACCGCTGCCGACAGTATAAACATAAGCAGAAGCACTCCGGCCGCCACCGACAGCACTATCGAATACTCCGGCCTGTACTGCCTGAGCATTACGGCTAAGACGGCGGCGGCGACAGCAAGCGCCGCTATGGCCGTGATATTCATACGCGCAGCTCCTACAGCCCGAACAGGCTTTTTATCGTATCGAAGAGGTTGGCTATTTCGTTTACTATCATAAGCAGCACCACTATAAGCCCCGCAAGCGTCGTCATCATGGCCTGCTCCTCGCGCCCCGAGCGCACCAGCACCTGATTTAACACGGCGACGATTATGCCTATGGCCGCTATTCTGAAGATTAAATCTACATCCATTGTCTTGTCCTCTCTCAGTGCAAAAATATCAGATGATTATAATAGAAACCATAAGCCCCGAAAACAGGCCGAGCGTGTAGTAAAGCCGGGTCTTGCTGCTTATCTGCCTGCCGGCGTCGTCGATTTGGGACAGCAGCAGCTTTTCGTGCAGGCGGCAATTTTCGGTCTCTCCGGCAACATCGCTTTTGCCAAGCGACGCAAAAAACGACTGTGCAACCTTTATGTCCTCCGCGTTAAGCGACGTAAGCGAGGCATGCTGTGCGATATATCGGGAAATTTCTTTGCCGGAAACGGCAGAGCACCCCTCGATAAGCTTAAAGTCCTTGGTCACCCCGTCGGCTTTCATCGCTTTGAGTATGCTGGCCACATCCGAAGCCTTATACCTTATCTGCGCTTCTATATATCTCACGATTTTCAGCAGGCCCTTAAGCTCCTTAAGCCTTGTCCTAAGCTCTCTGGCAAGCATTGCCCCTATGCCCGTCGTAAATAATATAATTGCCGCTGCTCCGATAAGCTTCAGCATAGTTCTCCTCCAAATCGTATACTTCCTCCACATGCGAGCCTGCGCCGCGCCCGGACAGCTGCACTATCCTGGAAAACGCGCCGGACTTTATTATCTGCCTCATCTGCGGACGCAGCATAAGCTGATGCAGTGAGCCGGCATGTATTGTGGCTATAACCCTGACGCCGGCGTTAAGGCTTTGGCGCAGTGCGGACATTTCTCCCCTGCTGCCTATCTCGTCAAACGCTATCACGTCCGGCGACATAGACCTGAGCGCCATCATAATGCCCTCCGCCTTGCCTACTGCGGATATTACATCGGTATTGGGGCCTATATCGTACTGCGGCACACAGTTATGTACGGCGGCTATCTCGCCTCTTTCGTCTATTACCGTCACCCTCCTGCCGCCGCCCGCCTCGCCTGAGGATATCCGCCGCACGAGGTCGCGCAGCGCAGTGGTCTTGCCGCAGGCCGGCGCGCCGGAGATAAGCAGTCCTCCGCTGCACGAGGCAAAAACAGGTAAAAGTGCCCTGCCCGCCGTTTTTATCTCACGCGCTATGCGGATGTTGAGCGAGGATATCTCTCTTATGTTCGATACCTCTCCCCCGCTTATCACCGCCGTGCCGCATATGCCTATGCGGTGGCCCTTAGGGGTAATAACATACCCTCCGGCTATCTGCTCCTGATGCGAGTACACCGAGTGCATACATGCGGCGTTGAAGACATAGTCTATGTCACCGGCGGAGGAGTACAGCATGTCCGCGCAGGAATTTTGGCTGACACGCCCGGACGTGCAGACAAAGCATGTCCCGTCCGGGGACGACAGCGAAACCGGAAGATTTGCCCTCAGCCGTATCTCGTATATCTTAGAGACGATGCTTTCCGGCAATCTTGATAACGCATTTTTATGCTTTGAAGGCAGAAAATCTAAGGCCGTATAAAAATTGCTGGTATTGTTCATGATATCCTTCCCTTTTACTGCTTGTCTTTTATCTTCTGTAAACTATATGGCCACGCCGGCACAATTATTACTCAAAAATTTGACCGCGCACTATATGGAGTCAGCGCCGCCGGATTTACCGGCGTTTAAGAAGTCCAAATTTATTTGCATGCGGACTAAAGCATAAAAGCCGCCCGGCTGACGGCGGCTGCAGGCGTCTCTTTAAATCAGTGCCTATCGCAAGGCGCATAACGCTTTCTGGCGCTGTGCCAGGACAGTATTCTTTGAAGCTTAAGCCTCAAATCAAAGCTTTGGGTGAACTTTTGGTTTAAACGGGCTCTGCAATATTCTATGCCGTGTATGCCCACACTCAAAAGCGGCTGCGCGGCTTATCATCATGCTCCCGCTTCCGCCGGGCACATACGGGAAAAATAACCCTCGGTATTTCCCGATACTTTTAAATCTTGATGCATAATTTTTTGTAAAGTCAGCTATAAAGCCTTTATGCAGTCAGGGACCGTCAAGCAAGGCCGGATATACTGCTAAGACCGCGGCCTACATAGCCCACAGTCAGCAAAAGAGCTTGGTGGGTGCCGTCTTCGTACTAAGCTCCATATGCACTCAAAGCATTTAAGCAAAACGGCGCCCCGCGTGATTAAAATTGGCTTGCCGCTGCCTTTGCTTTAAAAAGGTCAGTTTTATCTTAAAAATCTGTCCGCCGGGCTTTCTGCCGCTGAGTCCAACCGTATCAGGCATAAAAACAATAAAGCTGCAGCACTGTCTCAAATAAGAAAGTGCTGCAGCTTTATTCTGCTGTCATATTAATCTTTTGCCGGCGCCGGCTTTTTGCTTATCGATTAGTTCATTTTTCCATTTTCCATTAACGGCCTAAAAAATTTGCCGGGATGCAGAAAAGGAAGCTGTTCTCTACTACCCGCCTTGCCCTATATTCAAGACTGTTTTACTCAGGGTTTGGCTGACAAGCTGCCCGCTTTTGGCCCTTTAAAAAATACTGTGCAATATTCAGATTAAAATCACTGCCCCGATTTATCCCTATCTGTTTGCCTTGACAGCCTTCGTTTGATAAGCAGCTGCGCGCAGACGCCCGTAAAGGCACCAGCGAGGCAGCCGGAGACTAAAAGAAACGGCAGATAAAGCAGCATCCCCCGTCCGGCAACAAAGCAGGCGACAGCAATTTGCCCAATGTTATGAAGCACCGCGCCTATCACACTGCACACCCATATATATTTTTCAGAAAGCAGCCGCTTAAGCAGCAGCATCCCTATAAGGCACAGCAGTCCACCGGCCATGCTGTACATCATCGTCATTATGCTGCCGGAGAAAAATGAGCCCAAAAGGATACGTACCACAACAATAAGCAATACCTCGCCCGCCCGATAATGGTATACGGCATACACCGTTACAATATTTGCAAGCCCCAGCTTTACTCCCGGAATAGGAAAGGGGTTAGGTATCTGAAGCTCCACCACAAAGATAATCAGAGCCACTGCCGTGAGCAGCGCCAGCTCTGTTAATTTTCGGGTCTTCAAATACATCAGCACCTCCCTCAGCCGGCCGCTGCATCTAAAGCATCACTGTCAGAAAACTGAATCACCAGGTGATTTGGAAGGCATACAATGGGCGCTGCAGAATCCAGCCAGCCCATGCCCACACATGTTTTGTCAGGACATTCGGCCTCCAGCATATGTATCCTGTGGTCACTGATTTCTATAGTATTAATCCGGCCATCGTACTCTACTTCTATGATTTGGTCCTCTGTCTCCGCCAAATTTAATCTGTGCAGCACATTCCCATCCTGAACAATTTCCACTATATTTGTATCCGGACGCTGCAGCACCAAAGCGCTGCCGGCTATTCCCAGCAAGAGCACGGCGCCGACAAGCATAAACGGCCATATTTTTCTCATGCGGCAATCACCCGAATCGTCTCTGTACGTCCGTCGTTCAGTGAAAAGCTGTCCGCTATTCCCTCAGTGATAATAATTTCATTCTGATAGGTGACCAGAAGCATGTCAAAGCCTCCGTTCTCTCTCCAATATTCCTCGGCTCTCTCGGCTCCCATCACAAACAGCGCCGTGGACAGGGCATCACACAGCCTGCCCTCTTTTCCGATTATCGTAACAGCCTGAAGTCCGCTGTCCGCCGGCCGGCCGGTGGACGGGTCAAGAATGTGCCAGTAAATATCACCGTCCTGTGTCTCGAAATAATTTTCATATCCGCCGGAGGTAACCACCGCCGCATCGCTTATTTCCAAGACTCCCAGATTTCCGTCCTCCCATGGAGCGCGTATGCCTATTCTCCAGTCACTGCCGTCGGGCCGTGAGCCGACAGCCTGAATGTTTCCTCCAAGGCTTATTATTGCGGAGCTCACATTATGCTCCAGTAAAATTTCGGTCGCCAGGTCGGCAGCATAGCCCTTTCCTACCGCTCCCATATCAAGCTCCATACCCTCGGGCACAGTCAGGCTTTCTCCCTCTAGCAGTATGCGGCTGTAATCCACATTTCTCAGCAGTTCGTCAAGCTGTTCGTCTGAAGGAACCTGCTTGCTGTCCGTAGTAAAGCCCCACGCGGCAAGCACGGGATAAATCGTTGGATCCAGTGCGCCGTCCGTTTTCTGCGCCATTTCCAAGGCAAAGGAAATCAATTTTGCCGTCTCATCACTAACAGAAACAGTCTGCCCTCCGCTGTGATTTGCGCGGTATATCTCGCTTTCCTCGTCGGTAACGGACCAGAGAGCTTCCACCTCCTGAATCCGCACAGCCGCTTTCTCCAAAGCGGCTGCGGCATCTTCTCCGTACGCAGTGAAAGTCATATAGGTGTTCATCGCAAAAAGACTTCTTTCAGCCGCCATCGGCTGATTCTCAGACTGCCTGCCGCAGCCGGTCACGGTCGCGGTAAGCATCAGCACGGCCAGTATGCATTTTGTAAATCTCATTTATTCACCTGCCTGTAAGTGAAAAACAACTCATTGCTACAAGATTAACATATCACCAAGCTTATGTATAATACTTGATTATTATCCGCTGTTATGCCTTCTGAGCATTAGTCTTATATTTTCTTTCCATTTATCCTATATCAGTATGCTGCCGAAAAGCAAGGCAATGGATAATGCTGGCGCATAGCTGCTTTGGAAATCAGCCGCCTTTTACGTAATTATGTATGCAGCCGTGCTTCTGTATTCCGCTGCAGCTTGCTGCTCTTAAAGCTGTGCCGCAAGGTCATATACGGGCGGTCTCTGTCATGGCTCATTGCCTGTGCACATCGGCCGGCACGTGTCATAAATATCCGTGACTGCACATCCGCCAAGCCTCACGGTACTATAAATTGCTATTATATAAGTGCAAATGCAGTATATAGCATCCATCGAATAACAATGTTTAAAACAAAAAGCGTTTCGCGCTGAAAATGTACCTCCGGCACAAAACGCTCTTCTGTTTTCAGCAGCCTCAGTTTTTTACGACCTCTTTTAAGCTCAGGTACCCGCCGGCCGCAGAATAAACTGACGCAGCATCTATATCAGAGCCGTAGGATATTCCTGTGCTTCCGTAAAACAGCGGTATTACATAACCGCTTTCCAGCAGATACGACTCAGCCGACATTATGAGCTGTACGCTGTCGGAGGACTGCGTCAGGCGTTCCTCGTCAATTATCGCATCAAATCCGCTGTCAGACACGGATTTGTACCTGCCGGCCGTTCCGAATTCGGTTATAAGGCTGCCGGCGGTACCGTCGTAGGCCGACACCGGAATCACCGCTATCTGGTAGTTTGAGGAGGCAACCGCGCTCACCGCCGAATGGCTGCTTACACCACGTATGTCGATATAACAGCCAAGATTCCTCTGCCACGTCTGCACCAGAGCCTTAACCGCATCACTGACACCTGGCTCATCCGGATATATTAGCGTTGTCTGCGGAAGCTTTTTGCCGCTCATATTGGAAACCGCTGTGTTATATATGCTGCGCGCTTCATCAGGATTAAAGGAAAAGCTGCTTCCGGCAGACTCGGCGGCATCGCCGTAGCGCTGCCCGCCGACGGTTAAATCCGGCGCTATAATGGTGTCGGCTATGGAAAAGCAGGCCGGCAGACTGGAAAAGGTATCGTCCCTGCTGAGCGATAAATTCAGTGCCTTTACAATGTCGCTGCTGCCTATCCCGTCGTCCTCGCTTCTATTAATAAACACCGCATAGCACGTATTAAGCGATGTGCTTTCCTTTATCTCCGCATCGGTATCAAGCAGCGTATCGGTGCCGGACACCTCGCCCAAATCCAACTGGCCGTTTTCAATAAGCGTTAAAACGTCATCATCATCTTCCCTGTAGGTTATGGTCACTCCCGCGTTAACCGCCCCGGCCCTGAACTTGCTGTTAAGAGAAAGAACCGCTCCGCCGTCGTCCCATGACCTCGCGTAATAAACGCCGTTTGATATTATATCGTTTACATTCAGTCCATAGCGACCGCCGGTTTTTTCAAAAAACTCGGCGCTGCACGGCATTGCCACAGGAAGCGCCAGTACAGTCTCAAAGCCCGAATACTGGTATTCGAGCGTTATTTCAAGCGTTCTGTCATCCGCCGCACTTACCCCGAGGCTGCTGTAATCCATCTCACCCGCATGCACCGCCTGCGCGTTTTTTATGCAGTAGAGCTTATACGCATACGGCGCATTAGTCTCCGGCATCAGCGCGCGCTGCAGGCCGAAGACGAAATCTCCGGCCTTTACCTCGTCTCCGTTTGACCAGTATATATCGT
>CALYBL010000036.1 GCA_944412495.1 uncultured Clostridia bacterium
GCTATTTCAAGACATAGTGATAAAAAACACATTCACGAACCATATGACGAATTATTGAAAGATGCAGATGTCATGGATCACTGTTTGTACAATACTGCGTTTCCCGTAGCGCAGTGGGAAATGGAACGGTATCGTAATTTGCTGATAGAATTTGGAATTAACGAGACAAAATGAGTATGCTCTTACACAAATTACGCCCTCCGAAGAAACAATCTCTTTCGGAGGGCGTTTTTCTAAACTTCCTTATGTGGCGTTGGCTTTTAAGCTCAGCCCCTTTTGTTTTATCTTGTTTAGACAGGTTAAAGTATAATGCATATAAGCCCGCTGCAGCCCTCGTTTATTACGCGCTCCAGTGTCTCCTGCATCCTCATGCGCGCCTCGGACGGCATTCTGGAGAGCTTTGAGTGCAGCCCCTCGTTTACCAGCTCATGAAGGGATTTGCCGAATATGTTCGACTCCCATATCTTTATCGGATCCTCCTCGAATTCCTGAAGCATATACATTATGAGGTCCTCCGACTGCTTTTCGCTGCCGACTATTGGGTTTACCTCAGTGGTTATTTCCGCCTTCATCATGTGTATTGACGGCGCAGAGGCCCTGAGTCTTACGCCGTAGCGGCCGCCCTGCTTCATTATCTCCGGCTCCTCGAGGCTTAACTCCTCCTTCGACGGCATCACTATACCGTAGCCCGTGGTCTCCACCTCGTCAAGCGCGTCCTTTACGCGGTCATATTTTTTCTTTATATCCACCAGCTGTGCCATGCTCGTTATGAGATCCTTCTCGTCGTGTATCTCAAGCCCAGTTGTATCGGTAAGCACCTGATAGAATATATGGCTTTGAATCTTGACGTTTATCCTTGCGCTGCCTATTCCAAGATCTACGCCGGATATCTCGGCGCTTTCCACCGAATCGCAGCCGGCAATCGCATCGGAAAGCATATTTATGTCGCGTATGTGCTGTATCTTGGCCGCCGCATTCTTTATGGTGCCGAAAAGGCTGTCGCGCAGGCCGTGGCTGCCGTCAAGCGACGTTATCCAGTGCGGCATATCTACCGCTATTTCCCTTACCGGAAACTCAAAGAGCACCTTGGAGATGATGTCCTTTATCTCCGACTCGGTCATCTCGAGGCAGTTGACCGGCATTACGGGAACGCCGTATTTTACCGACAGGTCGGCCGCCATATCCATGCTTCCGGCTGAGGTCGGGTACATGCAGTTTAAAAGCACGATAAACGGCTTCTTTATCTGTTTGAGCTCGTTTATTACCCTTTCCTCCGCCTCCTCGTATTCCTCGCGGGGAATATCGCTTATGCTGCCGTCTGTAGTCACCACAAGCCCTATCGTCGAATGCTCGTTTATGACCTTGCGCGTGCCTATTTCCGCCGCCATGTCAAACAGCACCGGCTCGTCGTACCATGGCGTCATTACCATGCGAGGCTGGTCGCCCTCTATGTAGCCCAGCGAGCTCGGCACGATATAGCCTACGCAGTCTATCATGCGCACCTTGAACACAGAGTTGCCGTCAAGCCTGACCTCTACGGCCTCCTCCGGTATGAATTTCGGCTCAGTAGTCATTATGGTCCTGCCAGCCGCCGACTGCGGCAGTTCGTCGTTCGCCCGCTCGCGCCGGTAATCGCTCGTTATGTTGGGCAGCACCAGCGTATCCATAAATCTCTTTATGAAAGTGGATTTGCCCGTCCTTACCGGACCTACCACACCGATATAGATATCTCCGTCGGTGCGCTGTGCTATGTCTTGATAAATATTAAGTTCTTCCATTTCGTCCTCCCCTTTAAGGCAGAGATATTTATATTTTTATACGCTCGGTATAAGTAGCATAGCGTTTTCCGACAGCACTTCATCTCCGATGCCATTAAGCGACATTACCTCTTCTATGGAAGTGTTGTAGAATTTCGCTATATCCCACAGCTTTTCACCGGCCTCGGCGTAATATATTATCAGAGCAGCCCTGCTCGCATTACTGCTCTCACCGCTTTCATCGGCTTCGGCAGAGACTATGACGTTCTTGCGGAATATCTCGAACACCTCGGCGGATATGCTCAGCTCCACCTTGACCTCCACCGAGCCCGGAGATGTCATATTATAGCTTGACGCAAGCGACACCACCGACGGAGAGCAGCGGTATTCCTCAATTTGGCAATCCAAATCGTGCGAATACTCGTAATCGACCGGGCGTTCAAAGTAGGCCGCGCTTCCGCCGGCGTCCTCGCCAAGCATGCATATTATGACCTTGCCGCCTATTATCAGCTTTTTGCCCTCGCACCGCACCGAATCAACCGACGAATCACACCACATGTCATGCACCGTCGCTATCGAATCGGATGGCAGCTCTATTCTTTTTCCGCATTCAAAGGACTCGCGTATCTCGCCCGCCAGCCGCTCAAAGGTCACCGTGTCCTTAGTGCTGTTTACTCCGCATTTTGTGCAGTAAACGTCATACATCACGGGAACCTCCGTGCTGCAGTACGCCGCAATGCTT
This sequence comes from uncultured Clostridia bacterium, assembly GCA_944412495.1. Classification (GTDB taxonomy): domain Bacteria; phylum Bacillota; class Clostridia; order Oscillospirales; family Acutalibacteraceae; genus Timburyella. The sequence continues at coordinate 2,500 of CALYBL010000036.1, forward strand.
ACCAATACCTTTGCCGAAACGCTTATGGCTCTCGTTTCGCCGTTCATTCCTGTGCGCGGCTTTACGTCGAGAGTTATCACATCGGCGTCAATTACACAGCAGCAATCTTCATTTATGCCCTCTATGTCCACAATCTGCGATATTGGCAGAACATTCTCGACAACATGCAGCGCCCTGTCGACGTCGGAGGAGTAAAGTATGCTTACGGCTAAATCTCCCTTTATGACTGCCTTGTTGCTGACTATTTTGCAGTCCGTCACCGCAGCGTTCGCGTCGCTCCTTATGATTGTCCGTATGGACGGCTCGTTTTCCGGCAGCGTCATGTCGTCGTTTATCATGACGTACTTTTCAGCGTCGCCTATCTGCGAGGTTACGGACACATTTTCTCTGAGCATCTGCACGCCCTCAGCATCTATGTCGCATATTATCTGGCGCTGGCACTTTTTTCTCACCTTAATGTCAAGCGACATGGCTCCGTGAATATCCACCCTGCGGCTGCTGACAGCCCGGCAGTTTACAAACTCAGTTTTCGCCCTAACTCTTACGGCACCGTCTAAGTCCGGGTCGGTCTCCACCGTTTTTGTAAAGCTCCACGGATATTCAAAGCTGTTGATATCGCCTCTTTCCTCGTCCGCGTATATCAGGCATATGTACGCTGTACCCTCTATGGTTATCATACCGCCCGTCGCAGAAGAGGAATTTATTCGCGGCGTTACCCTGCATTTAAGTATCCGGGATATATCCGGGCAATAGTCCGGCAGTGTAAAATCAGTGTCTATTGCCTGCTCGACCGTTTCGCTGAAAATCGGGCCGGTTACGGCAATATCCTGCTCTGTTACCCTGAAATCCATAATGGCCTACCTCTCCTTTTCGTTTTCTATTAGCATAATATTCATCTGTCCTTTTTCTTATGCACAAATTTACGCTTTTGCTTTATTTTGTGCATTATGTGCCTGCCGACAGTGTATTATACTAATTGATATGAGAATACAGGCCGTTTTATTCTGCTTATCCAGCTTTATTTATTTTTCATTTTAGCATTTGGCGAATGTATATATGCGCAATTTTCTTTTAACCCCGTCAGGCGCCGTGCTCATGCAAATATCGGCGCTTAAATTAACACATGTACACGGCATATTCGTCTTAAAGAGAGACATATACAAAAGGCAGGGGTGCTCTCACCCCTGCCTTTTCTCTCAGACAGCTGCCTTTATTATTCCGGCTGCGTTTTTATGTACTGCCTTTTAAAACACATCAGTCGTCCTTTTTTATTCCGAAAATAAGCTTCAGCAAACCTCTTAAGACCTTCGGGCTTTTTACAACGACAACCTTCATCGGACATGACCTCCATAAATCAGCATTTTAGAAAGGCGATACCTAAAAACACCATAGCAATTGCCAGTATCATAAGCAGAAACCTGGCCGGAAATATACAGGCAAGCGCGATGCCTATTCCAAAGGCTACGGCAAACGGGACCCAGGAGCCCCTGCCTCTATGCCGGTAATAGCGCACATATCTCACCACTTTCGTGCAGCAAGCCCTTATGGCTTAAGCAGGTATCCTTAGCATCGTCTGCTACAGTATACGCGCGCTGCCGACTGTGTGTGAAAGGTTTATTCTTCTGCCTGAATTATTAAAAGCGTACCACTTTTTACCGATATCTTGGCAACATCCTCTGTTATTTCGTTGCTGACGCCAAGCGGAAAGTTATTTTTCAGCAAAAAGTTATGCAGCGGATATTTTACACCGCTCAATGTTACCCCTTCGGCGTCACCGCCGAATGCAAGCACAGATAAATACTTATATCTGCTTCTCTTTATCTCCGTATAGCCGTTTTTCAGCATTGTGAATTCGGAATGGTCGCCCAGCATCACGCACCGGCATCCCATGTCCGCGAGATACTTCAGCATGACTATGTTTGCGGCCGTATGGTCCGGACGCCCGCCTATACCGCCCAAAATGTAAAATTCCCTGTATCCGCGCTCAAGACCAAGCTTTATCGCAGCCGCAGTGTCGGTGTCATCCTTCTCGGCCGGCAGCCGTATTATCTCAGGCCCGCATCCCTCACAGGCCAATTTATGCTCCGATAATAATTCCGTTAAATACTCCCCGGCGTTATCTGAGTCGAAATCGCCTAAAATAACATCCGGTATGACTCCCATTTTCGCCGCATGGCGCAGCCCGCCGTCGGCACAGATAATAAAATCCCCTTTCGATATTATCTCAAGGGGTAATTTTATGTTTTCAATTTTATAAGCCGCAAGTATTACGCATTTTCCCATAACGACCTCTATACTTCCCATTCGTTTATGCTTTTCAGCTCGCCGTACATTTCCACATAATCCCTATGCCGCACCTCGCTTATCTTCCCCTCTGAAACTGCCGCGATAACGGCGCAGCCCTGCTCCTTAACATGGGTGCAGGAGGTAAACTTACAGCGGCCTATATACTCCTCAAACTCCGAAAAGCAGTATTGCAGCTGGCTGCATGGGATATGATTTTTACCTGTAAACTCCCATGACGAAAAACCGGGTGTGTCGGCTATGTAGCCGCCGCCGATACCCTTTATAAGCTCCACATGGCGGGTGGTGTGCCTGCCGCGGCGCAGCTTTGCACTTATCTCGCCCGTCTGGGTGCCGGCTGATGGACACAGGCAGTTGAGTATGCTTGATTTTCCGACGCCGGAATTTCCGCACAGCGCCGCAAGCTTCCCGCTGACAAGCTCCCTAAGCGTGTCTATCCCCTCGCCCGTCTGCGCCGATACGCTAAGCAGCGGATACGGCGTTTTCTTATATATTTCAATAAGCTCACCAGGGTCACCCTCGTCAATCTTATTGAACACTATAACCGGCTTTATGTCACGGTATTCCGCCGCGGCCGTTATTTTATCAATAACCGCCGGTGACGGCTTGGGCAGCGAAACGGCCGACACTATCACAAGGAGGTCGATATTTGCCACTGCCGGACGTATCATGCTGTTTTGGCGCTCCGCAACCTCCGTAATGCAGGCCGATATCTCACTGCCGCCAAAGTCAATCTCTATATTCACTCGGTCGCCCACAAGCGGCTTAAATTTATCGTTGCGGAATCTTCCGCGCGCCTTGCAGGCGTACGTCTCTTCTCCGCAGTCGACATAATATATGTCGGACACAGCTTTAACGATAAGACCCTTATCAGTCGTCATAAGTCCTGCCTGTTCTTCTCGACGTGTTTGACGATGCCGTACCTGAAGAAGTGCTCGGTGCTGAGGAAGTATCATCATCGTCGTCATCGTCCGGCCTTGAGGCGGATGATGACGGACTGCTCGACGACGGAGTCGAAGATGATGACGACGGTTCACTTGATGTCACGTTTATAAACGGCGAATCATCATATACCCTGTTTACATAATTCAAGGTATTGTTTGCAAAATCATATGCCAGCTCCTGATAATTATATCCGTTTATCCTTATCAGTACAACGCCCTGTGCCTCCGTGGTTTCATACGGAATCTCCGCAGACTTTGTAGTGGCAAGATTTATTGTACTCGTCGTGCTTCCTATAACATTATTATTGAGATAAAGAACTATGCTGTTCGCCCTGATGTTCATTTCCTGCGAGAAATCAAGATGTATCGTGCCGGTGTACACTGTCGGTTCGGGCGATACGCCGGTGCTTACTACAACATCAACCTTAGAATATGCCTCCACCTGAGAATCCGGCTCGGGCGTCTGGCGTATAATACAGTTAGCGGCAACATCGCCGTTATCCTCATAAGTCACATTCCCAAGAGAAAGGCCGTAATTAAGCAGCATCTGCTCGGCCGTTTCCAAGGTATAATTTGCAAGGCTCGGAACTGTCACAAGAGTCGGCGCCTTGCCAAGACTTACATATATCGTCACTGTCTGCCCGGTTGCTATAAGAGAGCCCGGCTCAGGATTGGTCTGCATGACTATATCGGCCGCATACTCCGCTTCGCCGTTTACAACATTGCTGTAACGCTCCTCAACCGTGTAGCTAATTCCCAAATCGTCAAGCCTTGTCTTAACGTCGTTGAGGCGCAGGCCCACAAGGTCAGACGGCAGCTCCATTGTCCTCGGTCCGGAGCTTACCACTAACTGTATGGTGGAGCCGCTCTTTATCGGAGTATCCTGTGTGGGAGTCTGTCTTATTATCGTATCATACGGCTGGTCGGAATTTTCATATTCTCTCAGCACAATATTGTACTCACTATAAATCGGGTCGGCCATGACCTCAGTGTATAAAAGCCCGACAAAGTTCGGACAAGGTATTTCCTCCGATGTTCCTTCTTTCATGAACACATTGTAAAATATTATTACCGCCACGACTATGACCACTATAAACGCCGCGGCAATTCCCGCCATTATCGCCACCATGGGCGGCTTTTTGACGGTCTCCTCACCATCCTCAGAGTTATCGTCGGACTCCCCTATCTCGCCTATATATTTCGTGGGGGATTCGTCTACATTATGGACATAGCTGAAAACAATCTGCGGCTTTTTGCGGAAAGCCTCCAAATCGTTGAGCATCTCTGTCGCTGACTGATACCTTTTTTCCGGATCCTTCTCCATGGCGTGCATGACTATCTGCTCAAGACCCAGAGGTATATTCTCGTTTATCTGACGCGGCCATACCGGCTCGCGCTGCAGCTGCATTATGGCCACCGAAACTGCACTGTCCGATTCGAACGGGAGCTGGCCTGTCAGCATTTCATAAAGAAGCACACCAACCGAATATATATCGGACTTTTCGTCCGTAAACTCACCCTTGGCCTGCTCAGGGCTTATATAATGCACCGAGCCTATCGCCTTGTCCGTCATGGTGCGCTGCTCGCTGCGCGAAAATCGCGCTATGCCGAAATCCGTCACCTTAATTGTGCCGTCCTTAAGCAGCATAATATTCTGCGGCTTTATGTCCCTGTGCACTATTCCCTTTGAATGTGCATGCTGAAGCGCGCGGAGTATCTGTATAGTAAAATACACCGCTTCCCTCTCATCAAGGCACTGCTTGCGCTCTATATACTGCTTGAGTGTGATGCCGTCTATATATTCCATTACAATGTACTGGATTTCGTCGCCGAAGCTTACGTCGTAAACCTTGACTATGTTGGGATGAGACAGCACAGCTATTGCCTTGGACTCATTCTTGAAACGACGGCGGAACTCCTCATTGGCCAAGAACTCCTCCCTGAGTATCTTGACTGCAACTATGCGGTCATCAATGGTATCGTATGCCTTATATACCATTGCCATGCCGCCGACGCCGATTATCTCCTTTATCTCATAGCGCCCGTCCAGCCGTTTGCCAATATATTTATCCAATAATATTCACTCCTGTCCTATTCGGATAAAACCACTACGGTGATATTGTCCCCGCCGCCGCCCGTATTTGCCTGGTCTATGAGCATGGCAGGAAGATTAGAAAAGCTGTTTTTCTCTATAATGTCAATGATTTTATCACTGCTGACATAATTTGTAAGTCCGTCTGTGCAGATAAGCAGTATCTTGCCAGGCTCAAGCTCAGCCTCGTTATAATCTACATCTACCGTTTCACTCACGCCGAGCGCCCGGGTTATGACATTTTTGCGAGGATGGAACTGCGCCTCCTCAGGCGTCAGCTGGCCGCTTTCTATCATGTTCTGCACAATGGAATGGTCCCTTGTTATCTGCATAAGCGTGCCGCCGCCTGCGATATATGCGCGGCTGTCGCCCGCGTGAACTATATGCGCTACACCTCCGGCTATAACCGCCGCCACCGCAGTAGTGCCCATGCCTGAGAGTGCCTCCACAGAACGCGACATATCAAATACGCTGACATTAGCGGCGTACATTGCAGAGCTTAGCATAGTCCTGATGGAAGCAGAGCTCATGCCCTCGCGGTATGATGCAGATATATGTTCTGACAGTATCCTGACCGCCGTAACGCTCGCTATGTTGCCGCCGTTTGCACCGCCCATGCCGTCGCATACTACCGCCCATGCAACGCCGCCCGGCAGCTCACCTGCGGAATATGAGTCCTGGTTAGATGAGCGCACCAGCCCTTTATTCGATTTCGCTGCAATTCGCACAGTATCCCTCCTTTTAAGAGTACCTGCGTCTCAGCTGGCCGCAGGAGGCATCAATGTCGCCTCCGAGCGTCCGCCTTACGGTTGCGTTTATCCCCTGCTTTACAAGTATATCCTTAAACCTGCTCACCCTGTGCGCGTCGGGTCTCGTTATATGCTCCCGCGCCGGGTTGACAGGTATTATATTCACATGGCACAGCATCCCTTTTATTATTGACGCCAATTCATATGCACAATCATCAGTGTCATTTAGCCCTTTTATCAGGGAGTATTCAAACGAAATCCGCCGGCTCGTCGCATTTGTATAGTCCCTGCACGCCTTTATCAGCTCCGGCACGCCCCATTTCCTGTTTACCGGCATTATCCTGTTTCTTATCTCGTCGTTCGGAGCGTGAAGCGATACCGACAGCGTAAACTGCGGACGCATGGGTATAAGCTCATATATCTTATCAACCAGGCCGCAGGTAGAGACCGATATGTGCCGCTGCCCTATGTTAAGGCCCTGAGGGTCGGAGACAAGCTGCAAAAACCTCAGCACATTGTCAAAGTTGTCCAGCGGCTCGCCTATTCCCATCAGCACTACGTTGGATGGCTTTATCCCACTGTCTCTTACACATGTATATATCTGCGACAGCATTTCCGACGGAGACAAATTGCGGCTCAGCCCGTTTACCGTGGACGCGCAGAAGGCACAGCCCATCCGGCAGCCGGCCTGCGTCGATATGCACATGCTGTATCCGTGCTTATATTGCATAAGCACGCTTTCCACTGTTTCGCCGTCATCAAGCCTGTATAAGTATTTTACAGTATCATCATGCTTAGATACAAGCTTTTTTTGTATATTGCAGTTTACAATACTGTAACAGTCATTAAAATTTTGTCTCATATTGAGCGGAAGGTCGGTCATCTCGTCAAATGAACGCGCGCCGCGCATGAGCCATTTGTATATCTGTCCTGCGCGGTATGCCGGAAAGCCCTGTTCGGTTATCAGGACTGTAAGCTCCTCCGCCGTCATAGACCGTATATCGGTTTTTATTTATTTATCCTCCCTTTTAAATGCGGCTATAAAAAACCCGTCCGTTAAATGAATATGCGGCAGTAGTGTTACCGTATTCGTATAAGTATCACTGCCGCCAGTGCCTATTATACCACATATATCGCTTATATCAATGGGTTTTAAATCAGACGAACGTAAAAATTCGTTTATTACGCACTCATTTTCAGCTTTTATAAGCGTACATGTCGAATAAACAAGTATTCCGCCCGGCTTCAGCCTTTTTTGCGCCGACATGAGTATGTCAAGCTGCAATCCCGGAAGAGCTGTTACGGCGTCCCTCTCCTTATACTTTATATCCGGCTTTTTCGACATTACACCGAGCCCCGAACACGGAACATCGCACAGCACCCGGTCAAACATCCCCAAAGCCTCGCTGCATTGCGACGCATCGCCCTGCACGGCGGTTATGCTCTTCAAACCAAGCCGCTTGGCGCCGCCGCTTATCAGGGCAACACGGTTTTCATGCAGCTCCTGCGCAACCACCTCGCCGCAGTCACCCATCATCTCCGCTATGGTAAAGGATTTGCCGCCGGGTGCAGCGCAGACGTCGAGCACCCTCATGCCACTCTGCGGTGAAAGCGCCGCACAGCAAAGCTGCGATGCCGTGTCCTGAACGTGGAACCTACCCTCTTTATACGCCTTGAGGTGCTCTATACTTCCGCCGCTGATGCGAATCGCGTCAAGGCCGGCATACGGTGCGGCACATTCAACTCCCGACACTTTAAAGAGCGTTTCCAGCTCATCACGGCTGTTTTTCAGCGTGTTTGCCCTTACGGTAATCGGAGGGGTATCAAAGCTTTTTTCAAGTATTTTCTCCGCCATATCGCCGTAGTCATGCCGCAGCGCGTCATATATCCAGCGCCTGCAGGAATATTTTATCTCCGGCGCTGAGGCGGCAATAAGCTCAAGGCAGCGCGCACGCTCTGACAATATGTTCTTAAGCACGGCGTTTACAAGGCCGACGGCCCATCTGTCGCTTTTCTTTACCAGCTCCGCCGTTTCTCCTACGGCCGCGTGCGCCGGAATCTTGTCCATGTATAAAATCTGATATGTACCTGCCCTCAGCGCGTTAATGACGCTGAAGGGCAGCCTGTCCATCCGCTTGCCGACGTATTTCCCTATTATAAAATCAAGCGTGTACTTGCGCTCGACTACGCCGTAAAAGATAGCCGAGGCAAGCGATAAATCCCTGCGGTCAAGCAGCGAAGATTTTAGCTGTGCGTCCAGCACCAAATTTGAATAGCCGCCGCTGCGCTGAAGCTTCACAAGCGCCGCATGTGCGGCCTGTCTCGCGCCGTTTACCATTACCTGCCGCCCCTGTTGTTTATGCGGGTTATATAATATACGAGTGTCAGCAGCGACTGCAGCAGCGCGGCGACATATGTCAGCGCAGCCGCCGTGAGAACACGCTTTGCACCGGAAAGCTCCTCGTCATTTAGGAGTGCAGCCGATTCGATACTTTTTATCGCACGGGTGCTTGCATTGAACTCCACCGGCAGCGTAACAAGCTGGAAAACAACTACAGCGGCGAAAAGTATAACGCCGGCCCATGAAAGAGCAAGCATATTTATAACAAGCCCCAATATTATAAGCAGCACTCCGAAAGCCGAGCCAAAGTTGGTAATAGGTATTATCGCCGAACGCAGCTTTATGGGACCGTAGCCCTCGGCATACTGAAGCGCATGTCCCGCCTCATGAGCAGCGATGCCTACCGCCGCTATCGAATCTCCGTAAAAAATGTCACGGCTGAGTGATATGGTGTTGGTCCGCGGATTATAATTGTCCGTAAGGCGTCCCTCTATGCACTGTATCGACACGTCATATACGCCGCCTAAGCGCAGCACGGCCTCCGCAGCCTGTGCGCCGGTGATTCTCCGGCTGTTCTGTATCCTGCCGTACTTTCTGTACTGCGATGAGACTAATCCCTGCGTGATAAGCACAAGCACCAGCGACGGTATAAACACATAAAGCATATAAACCATGTCTGCTTCCCCCTTCCGTTTCAAGCAAATTTCATAGTGTAATATTCTTTCACTGTATCAATAATATATTTGACTGCATGAAAAGCCATGGTCGAAAAATCAGCTGAACCAGAGGTCAAGCTCAGCGGCCGAGCAGAGTGCCTGCCGCTAAATTATGTCCGCGCAAAAATGCCTCGGCCGTCATCTTGCCCGACCCTTCAGGCTGTATTACGGCAAAATCAATCACACTGCCGCCCGAGCAGGCAACGGAAATCGCATTGCCCGCATGGCAGACAGTGCCTGCCGGAAGATCGGTTATTTTATCCGAAACGGTTGCTTCAATGACTTTTATGCGCCGGCCGTTCAGCATTGTAAAGGCGGACGGCCACGGTGTAAACGCCCTTATCATATTGTATATTTCACGCGCAGTCCTTGAAAAATCAATTTCGCCCATGCTCTTTTTTATCAGCGGAGCATAGGTGTAATCCTCGCCCTGAGGACGCGGTATGATACTGCCGTTTTCCATTTTGTCAAGCGTGCTGAGAATAAGCTCTGAGCCAAGCGTTGCCAGCCGGTCGTGCAGGGAATCCGCCGTTTCGCTTTCGCCTATCTCGGTCGGCAGCTGCTCGAGTATGTCGCCGGTGTCAAGCCCCTTTGCCATTTTCATAGTAGTAATGCCGGTTACCTTGTCGCCGTTGTATATCGCCCACTGTATCGGCGCAGCACCGCGCAGCTTAGGCAGCAGAGAGGCATGGATGTTAACACATCCCAGCCGCGGCAGGCTGAGTATGCTCTCCGGCAGTATCTGGCCGTATGCCGCCACTACTATTATATCAGGATTTATCCGTTTTATTACCGCTTCAGCGTCGCTGTCCCTAAGCCTGTCCGGCTGATATACCGGTATACCGTGCTTCTTAGCGCAGACCTTTACCGGCGGTGCGCAAAGCTTGTACCCGCGTCCGGCCGGCTTGTCAGGCTGCGCAAAAACGGCTTTTACAGTGTGTCCTGCGGATATTATGGACTCAAGCGCCGGAACGGCAAAGTCCGGCGTACCCATGTATACTATATTAAGCATTCAGCCCTCCAAATCCGACTCTTTTACGTCCCTTATCACATACTGCTTAAACAAAATTCCGTCGAGATGGTCTACCTCGTGGCATATCGCCTTGGCCTTAAGGTCCTCCGCCTTTAATATAAAGGTTTCGCCCTTTCGGTTCTGCGCCTTAACCTTTACTGCCTTCGGACGTCTGGTAATCCCGTATTCTCCCGGAAACGACAGACAGCCCTCTATCGTCTCCTGACGCCCGCGCTTATATATTATTTCCGGATTTATAAGCTCAATTACACCGTCGCCTACGTCTATTATGCATACGCGCTTTAATACTCCGACTTGATTTGCCGCAAGTCCTGCACCGTCGGCGTGGTGCAGCGTCTCTATCATATCGTCTATAAGCTGTGCAAGCTTGTCGTCAAATGATGTGACCTCGCGCGCCTTTTTCTCTAATACCTCGTCACCGTATTTTACGATGTTTCTAAGTGCCATGCTTTTCTCTCCCGATTCTTAGCCGGTATTGGCCGGTCTGTTAAAAATTGTATTCTCATTAAGTGTCGGATTTATTTTCTAAACGTTAAATAATATTAAATTTTAGCCGCGCATTAAGCAAGCTATAATTAATTTATTATACCATTTGTGTGATAGTTTGTAAAGGCGCAGGCAATCCCTATTCCTGGTGCCGCGGAAGCATTTTACGCAGGCGCTTTGAAGCGCTGCGCTTTACAAAATTGCTCCCGGATTCATATCTGCAAACACACTTACCGATTTATGCTCGGGTATGCTGTCTATATCCTTTATTGACTGCCTAAGCATATTTCTGAAATCCGCCTTGTCGTGGCATTTTATTATGATGCGCCAGCGGTATTTTCCGCCCACCTTGGGTATTGACGCCGGCGATGGGCCGAGCACTATCAGCTTTACCGATGCATACTCGCCGCTGTTGAGCCGTTTGAGTATGTTTAAAAATGCCTTGGCGCATTTTTGAGCCGCGTCCGATGTCTCCGCTGTAAAGCCTATCACACATATGTCGCAGTACGGCGGATAAATCATGACCTTCCGCATGAGCATTTCCTGCTCGTAAAATTTCTCGTAGTCCTGATTTGCCGCAAGCTGTATTATAGGATTTTCCGGCGTCATGGTCTGAACTACCGCAACGCCGGGATCATCTCCCCTGCCGGCGCGGCCGACAACCTGCGTAAGCAGCGAAAAGGCGCGCTCATAGCTCCTGAAATCGCTGCTGTAAAGAGCGGCGTCGGCGTTTATCACGCCGACAAGCGTCACGTCCGGAAAGTCCAGTCCCTTTGCCACCATTTGCGTGCCCAGCAGTATGTCGTATTTTCCCTCGCCGAACGACTGGAAATTATTCTCGTACGCCATGCGCGACGAGGTGGAGTCGGCGTCCATGCGGAGTATCCGCGCGCCCGGCAGAAGCGCACGAAGCTCTGCCTCCGCCTTTTGCGTGCCGGCGCCTGAGCATCTTATATGCTCGGCTCCGCATTCTTTGCAGGTGTGCGAAAACTCCTCAGAATAGCCGCAGTAATGGCACATCATGCGCCCGTTTGCCGAGTGATAGGTGAGCGATATGCTGCAGTTCGGGCAGGTGAGAACATGCCCGCACACACTGCACGAAACATACGTGTTATAGCCCCTGCGGTTCATGAGCAGTATCGACTGCTTTTTATCGTTCAGATTTTCTTTTAATGCGTCAAGCAGCATGCGGCTCATTATGCCCGTGTTGCCGGCTGACAGCTCCTCCTTCATATCGACGGTGACGACCTCGGGGAGCTTTGCCCCGCCGTACCTGTGCCGCAGTACGCTCAGCCCGTATCTCCCGGTCTGTGCCGCACTGTACGACTCGACGGACGGGGTGGCCGACGCGAGCACCAGAAGCGATTTGTGCCATGCGCACCTGAACCGCGCTATGTCGCGCGCATGGTAGCGCGGCGTCTTCTCCGACTTATATGTGTATTCATGCTCCTCGTCCATTATTATAAGCCCAACATCGTCAAAGGGTGCAAAAACAGCCGAGCGCGTGCCGACTGCTATCACAGCCTCGCCGGATTTTACCCGCTTCCACTCGTCCATGCGCTGGCCCAGTGACATCGCGCTGTGAAAAACAGCCACCCTCTGCCCGTACCGGCGGTGAAATATCGACAGCACCTGCGGAGTCAGTGAAATCTCCGGCACCATTACTATAACGCCGCGCCCCTGTGACGATATCTCGTCGATAAGCTTTAAAAACACCTGCGTCTTACCGCTGCCCGTAATGCCGTAAAGCAGCGAAACTCCGCCCTGCTCAGACAAGTACTTCTCTATCATTGCATTATAGGCCGACTGCTGCTCATCTGTGAGTACTATCCCGCTTTTTTCCTCTTCCTCAGGCCGTATGCCCTCGTACGGGTCGCGCATTACCTCCTCACTGTAGCAGAACACGACGCCCTTCTTCTCAAGCGCCGTTACGACCGCCGGAGTCACACCGGTAAAGTAGCATATTTCCTTTATTGAGGCAGAGTACACCTCCCTTAACAGCTCAGCCACGCTTCGCTGCTTTTTCGTGAGCTTTTCCAGCTCCTCGTCGGATATATCCTCATCAGACAGCCGCACCATTTTGACAGTGGCGTCGCCCATGCGGCGGACAGCGTCGTCTGTGCGAAGCAGATAGCCGGATTTTACAAGCTTGTCCGGCATGTCGGAATCGTCCGGCAGCTGCATTATCTCCAGCAGGCGCGCCCGCTCGACCGTAGCGCGGCTTTTGGTGAGATACTCCACCATCTGGCGCTCGGTCTCACCGAGGCCCGCCAACTCGCTCTCCGGACGGCCGGCAGAGCGGTAGGCCGTGACAATACGCATGTTTATCCCCGCCGGAAGCATGGTTCTGACCGCCTCAAAGAGCGTGCAGAAGGTGTGCTCCTTCATCCATTCGGCCATTTTAAGCATCTCTTTTGTGAGTACGGCCTTTTCGTCAAGCACGGAGATTATCGGCTTTATCTTTTCAACCTCCGCACTGCCGCCGACGTCCAGTATTATGCCCTGCCGCCGGCGGTTGCCTCTGCCAAACGGCACCATGACCCGGCAGCCCGGCAATGCCTTTTCCTTAAGGTCCTGCGGTATTATATAAGAATAGGGCTTATCGTAGCTGAAAGCCGTATCTGAAACCGCCACCGCAGCTATTGCGACCTTCTCCACAATAAACCCTCCAAATCCAATATCCGGCTGCCTGACGGCGCAGAGCACAAGCCATAGCTCAAATCGCTTATGCGCTGCAGGCATCGCAAGGTAAAAGTATAACGCCGGCACAGATGTAAATACCGTGGCGGCGCTTATATTCTGCTTAATCCGGCATTAAATTACATAAGCCCCATGGAATGAGCCAAATCATTCAGCGCCAGATTGACCGGCTTTTCGTCAAGACTTATCTTGTTCTTCTCAGCCGTAGCGGCTATAACGCGCGCACGGTGAGCAACGTCCAGCACCAGCTGGTATTTGCTGTCATATGCTTCCAGCAGCTTGCCAATCGCAGGATTTAGCATTTTCAAGCACCTCTTTCACAAATTTCTCCATAGATTTATAGCTGAACCTGTCGGCGTTTATTACCGCCTCAAGATTATTGACTGCTTCGGTTATGTTATCATTGACTATTACATAGTCATATTCATTTGCACAGCTTATTTCGTCTATAGCCGCCTGAAGACGTTTTTCAACCAGCTCTGCGCTGTCGGTGCTGCGGCCCGTAAGACGCTCCCTGAGCACCTGCATTGAAGGCGGCATGATAAATATACTGAGCACATCGCTCATAGTCTCCCGCACCTTGCGCGCGCCGTTTACGTCTATCTCCAGCAAAACATTGCGCCCGCAGCTTATCCAGCGCTCAATCGGCTTTTTCGGCGTGCCGTAATAATTGCCTAAGTAAGTATTATACTCCAAAAGCTCACCGTTTAAAAGCATATTCTCAAACTTTTCCTTGGATATAAAGTCATATTTCTCACCGGGTATCTCGCCGGGACGCGGAGGACGTGTTATGCTCGATATCGACAGGCATATGTCCTTGCGCCTTGACAGCAGCTCACGCATTATAGTGTCCTTGCCGCAGCCTGAAGGGCCCGACAATATAAAAAGGCGCCCCTTATTATTCTCCCTCATCTGCATCATCCCCAAAATCACCGTCCGCAGTTACGCCGTTTATGCGTCCCGCCACCGTTTCCGACTGAAGATATGTCAGTATAACATGGTCCGAGTCGGTTATAATGACAGCACGTGTGCGCCGTCCCTGCGTGGCGTCTATAAGCCGGCCGTCCTCCTTCGCCTCCTGTATCAGGCGCTTTATCGGAGCCGACTCAGGCCCCACGACGGCTATAATACGGTTTTCCGACACCATGTTGCCAAAGCCTATGTTTATAAGTCTCATGCTGTTCCCTCTCTGATATCACATTACTGTATATTTTGTACCTGCTCGCGTATCTTCTCTATCTCCGATTTTACATCAACAACGCATTTGGTTATATCTATATTCTGAGATTTTGAGCCTATCGTGTTTATTTCGCGGTTCATCTCCTGAACAATAAAGTCCATCTTGCGCCCTATCGGCTCCTCCTGCTCAAGCATTTCGCTCAGCTGAGATATATGGCTGCGCAGGCGCACAGTCTCCTCGTCCACCGCCAAACGGTCGGCCATTATGGCAGTTTCGGTTATAATGCGCTGCTCGTCTGCCTTGGCGTCTGAAAGCAGCTCCTTCATGCGCTCCTCCAAACGCTCACGGTAATGGTTGACCGACTCGGGATATAATGCCTCTATTTTATCGACGCAGCCGAGTATAAACTCACAGCGTCCGGCGATGTCGCTGCGCAGCTTTTCGCCCTCCGCCTCACGCATTTCGTTGAGTGCCGCGGCCGCCTTATCCAGTACCGGGCAAAGCATGGCCCACAGCTCATCCTCGTCTATCTCGCTTTCCTTAAGCGAAACGACCTCCGGCATTCTGGCAAGCGAAAGCGCATTAATTTCGCCGGAAATACCGAATTTATCAGATATCTTATACACCGCACCAAGATAGCCGCCGGCAAGCTCAAGATTCACATCCACAGCTCCCGCCGTCTCTCCGACACGCTCAATGGTTACAAATGCATCCACCTTGCCCCTTGATATAAGCTCCGACAGGCGCGACCTTATTTTGTCCTCCATAAACAAAAAGCTGCGGCCTATGCGGCAGCCAAACTCAAAATACCTGTGGTTTACCGTTTTTATCTCAATCGAAATTTTATACTTGTCATAAAGGGCCTCGCCCCTGCCGTAGCCTGTCATGCTCTTTATCATATTATCACCCGCAAAAGCTTTGATTTGATAAATATCCGCACCGCTTTGTTTAAAAGTCCATCTCTGCCGAAATTATGTGCTGCCGGCTGCGACAATCTCAAAAGAAAAACGGCCGTAAAGTGACGAAATATATTGTATGCAGTGTCGTGTCCTGATATAAAATTCAAGTCCGACGCCCGCAAACCGGCGGCATACGCCGCATATCATATTAAGTCCCGCGTGTTAAGCTGCCGGGAAGCGAATCCGATGTGCCGAAAAAGCGCCGGCACGGCGCATTTTCACATTTTTACCCTTGCCGGGCAGCCCGCCTGCGGTATCAAAAGCAAAAAGCCCTCCGCGCCGCCATCATTTTCGGTGCGTGCAGTTTTAAGCGTGCTGATTTTTGTGCAGGCAAGGCATAAAACGCAGCACGCGCGTAAATCAGCCGCTTAAAACCATATTGTGTTCGGCTCCCGGCAGCTTATGTGTTCTTGTCGGTCACGTGGAACTTTTTAAGATTGCCTATTTTATTGCTGCGGCGCTCAAGCTCCTGCATGACGTTTTCAACAGACACACCCTGCTGGACCATAAGCACCGTAACGTGATAAAGCAGATCAGATATCTCATTGATAAGCCCGGCATTATCGCCGTTTTTTGCGGCAATGCAGACCTCGGTACATTCCTCTCCGCACTTTTTCAGTATTTTATCCAGTCCCTGCTCGAACAGGTAGCAGGTATACGAGCCTTCGGATTTATGCTCGCGGCGGTCGGAGACCGTATTATAAAGCTTTGACAATGCGTCCATTTATATATCAGCCTTTCTGTTGCAAACGGCACCGAGTGCTATTTAACTGCGGCGCTGCTCTTATTTTACGCAATACATTTATTATAGCATAAATGCAAAAAAAGGCAAGGACTGCCTTTTTTATCAAGGGCAGGAGCGGCAAGGCGGCTGTATCCTGCCGGTTTTATATGCCGGACCGCAGCAACATCAAATTATATCGTTAAAAAAGCAGGAATGGCTGCCCGTATGGCAGGCAGCACCGGTCTGCTCCACCTCTATGAGCAGCGTGTCAAAATCGCAGTCGGCCTTTATCGATTTTACCATTTGTATGTGCCCAGACGTCTCGCCCTTGCGCCATAGCTTCTGCCGCGACCTGCTGAAAAAGCAGGTGCGCCCCTCCTTAAGCGTTATCTCAAGCGATTCGCGGTTCATGTAAGCCAGCATGAGCACCTCGCCCGTCGCGCTTTCCTGTATTATCGCCGGTATAAGCTCCGACTTCTTAAAAAGCTTTTCTATTTCAAAATCCATATGACCACCTGCATTGCTTAATTTTTTACGTAAAAATTCCGTACGATATTGAGGATGCACAGTCTGCCGGCCAGTTTAAAGCGCGGCTAAATTTACACAAAGGAGCTGTGTTCGGACAAAAGCCCGGCCTATGCCCGTAAATCGGCACGCTCCGCACATTTTATCATCAGCCCTGGTTATTAACAGCAAAAGCTCCACGCCCAAAGCCTGTACAAGGCTATGCCTCCTGTGCGCCGCCTATACCTACCGCCCCGGCAACATCAAGCGTCCCCTCATAAACTGATTTGCCGCATATCGCGCCGTAAAGTCCCATATCCGTCAGCCGCTTTATGTCGCCTAAGTCCCTTATACCACCGCTGGCGATGATGCTGCAGGATACTGCGGCGTTTATCTCCTCAAGCTGTCCGAAATTCGGACCGCTGAGCATGCCGTCCTTGGAAATATCGGTGAATATTATGTATGACACGCCGATATCCTCCATCCTTTTCGCCATGTCTATAAAATCAACGTCCGATTCCTCCGTCCAGCCGCTGACCGACACCCTGCGGTCTTTGGCGTCTATTCCGACGGCAATTTTGTCGCCGAAACGCCTTACCGCCTCCCTGACAGTACCTTCATCGCGCAGCGCAGCCGAGCCGAATATAATGCGGGAGATGCCGGCTTCAATATACCGCTCGGCCGTCTCTACACTGCGTATCCCGCCGCCGAGCTCCACCCTGACGCCGAGCGCAGCGACCGCCTTGAATATCTCCGTATTCTCCGGCTTGCCGGATTTAGCGCCGTCAAGGTCGACCATATGTATCCACTTGGCACCTGAGCTTATAAAGCTGCCCGCCGTTTCCATATAGCTGTCGGCAACCTTATGCGCGGTGGAATAATCGCCTCTGTAAAGACGCACGCAGGCTCCGCCCTTAATGTCTATCGCAGGTAAAATAATCAAGCCTTATCCTCCTATTTACTGTATTTAATGTCTTTTCGGCCGTATTGCCGTTTCTCGATTATATAAAGGCTCTGCCGCAAGGCGTATCTCAGCGTCTGACGCGTTTTGCCAAATTTGTGCGGCCTGACCGAAACTGCCGGCAGGGCGGATAATATTACCGTATCCCTGCCGGCTTTGGATAAATATTATTAACGTCCCGTACGGCAGGCACAGCCGTTAAAGGCTGCCCTTTGACGAGGGTATGTCGCTGCCGACTATTGACGCCGCGTCGCTCAGCGCACGCGCCGACGCCTTAAACAGCGCCTCTGTCATGTGGTGAGCATTCGTCCCGTATTCCACCCTCATGTGCAGCGTTACTCCGGCGTTTATCGCAAAGGCTCGGAAAAACTCCTCCGTCAGGCTTGCGTCATAATCGCCTATCATCTGCCAGTTCATCTGCGCGTCGTATTTCAAAAACGGACGGCCGCTTATATCCACCGCCGCAAAGGCCAGCGTCTCGTCCATTGGTAAAAAGCAGGAGGAAAATCTCTTTATGCCCGCCTTGTCGCCTATAGCCTCGTTAAAGGCGCGGCCCAGCACAATGCCGACGTCCTCGACCGTATGATGCCCGTCCACATTCAGGTCGCCTATCGCCTTTACCGTAAGGCCAAAGCCCGAATGCACAGCAAACGAATTGAGCATGTGATCAAAAAAGCCTATGCCGGTCGATATCCCAACATCACCGCCGTCAAGCGACAGTGTAAGGGCTATGTCCGTTTCATTCGTCCTCCGTATGATTTCAGATGTCCTCATAATGCTGCTCCTCATATAATAGATTTACGGTGTTTTTAGTAAGGACACCGTATGAAAAACTTGTTATCCTGTATAGGATATGGGATAATAAGCGTAACAGATATTACCAGTCACTAAAGCCAGAGGCAAATACCATTTGACCGCTGTTGGCGCGGTCGCTCGTAAGCTCTGCAGCATCATCTTCACTATTCTTAGAGAAAACATGCCCTATGAACAGACGCCGCCAAAGAAGGGAAGTAAAGGCATATGAAAACATTGATTCTCAACGGCTCTCCCAAAAGGAACGGTGACACAGCCGCCCTTATTAGAGAGTTCACAAAGCACCTAAATGGTGATGTTCGGGTCGTGTCTTCTCACTTTGACAATATTAGCCCTTGTCTTGACTGCCGCCATTGTTGGAGCAATCCAGGCTGCATCATAAATGATGATATGCAGAACGTATATCCCTATCTTGAAGCCTGTGACAATCTTGTTATTGCTTCTCCTGTTTGGTTTTCCGAACTGAGCGGCCCGCTGCTTACCCTTGCCAGTCGAATTCAAACCTATTGTGCTGCAAGGCTGTTTAGAAATCAGCCGATTCGGATTAAGCACAAAAACGGAATCTTGATCCTTGTCGGTGCTGAAGATGGTACGGAGAAAAAGGCCATCACAACGGCATATACACTCTTCAAACATATGAACGCTCTGCCTTGTATCGCTTCCGTGTTTTCTCTAAACACAAACTATGTCCCTGCCGCAGATGATCTTTCGGCTCTTGCTGCTGCTCGGAACGCCGCCTTACTTCTCAATCAACTTCTTGATGAATCTTAATTTTTCTCTTTTTTCCCTTGACTTTTTATAGCTGCTCCTTTCTGTGCTGCTCCCGTCATCAGCGGCATGCGTCACCATAATCGACGCACACTACACTCGCCCTGCCGGACAGCCGCGCGCTATGCAAAACCCGCAAAACGCCGCGCATTCACTGTCCGCAGCGCTTCGACATTTTTTCTCATTATAACATCATTTGACCGCGGTGTATACAAATAAATTTAAAAAGTTCATCGCCGGCAGCTTAAGCTGCCTGGAGCCGAACAAAATACGGTTTTTAGCGGCTGATTTACGCGCGTGCTGCGTTAAAAGGCTCGTTAATCCGAAAGGATTAACTGCGTTTTATGCATTGCCTGCACAAAAATCAGCACGCTTAAAGCTGCACGCACCGAAAATGATGGCGGCGTGGATGAATTTTTGCTTTTGAGACCGCAGGCGGGCTGCCCGGCAAGGGTAAAAATGTGAAAATGCGCCGTGCCGGTGCTTTTTCGGCACATTGCATTCGCTTCCCGGCAGATTATGAGCCTGAAGGACTTTATTCCGTGCTTACCGTACGTCAAGACGGAGATTTCACACAGCGCCACAGGAGAATAAGCTGCAGATTCTATGTCCCAATAGTTCCTGACCCGGCAGAGAGCTATTTGTTCGGTGCCGTCCCGCCGATATCATAACAGCATTGTCGCTGTCTTAAGCAATGTGCTTTTCTCCTGACTCAAATCATCCGTGCACGGCATGGGCATACCGCGCACAAAGGCTTTTTTACACGGCAAAAAAACTGAGTCTCCGCTATGAGTAAAGTTGCAGACAGACTAAAGCCTTCACAGCAGCGGCTCTATTGCAGATATGAGCTCCCTGTTTTCCTCGGGAGTGCCGGCGGTTATCCTGAGATAGTCGCCCATCTTCCTTATGAGTATGCCGGCAGCCTTAAGCCCGTCAAATACGGCCTGTGCATCACGCGGGCGCAAAAACACAAAGTTCGTCACCGTCTTTGCAAGGAAAATATCCTTCTTGTTGCATATTTCACGCAGTCTTTCATAAAGCCAGTCTCTCGACGCTATTATTTTTTCAAGGCCGCTTTTGAGCATTTCTCCGTGCTCCAGCACAGCGGCCGCCGCCGCCTGCGAAAAGGAATTTACGTTGTACGGCGACTTTACGCTTCTTATTGCGGCAGTTATCCTGTCGTTTGCTACGGCAAGGCCGACGCGCAGTGCTGCCATGCCCATCATCTTTGAGCAGGTGCGCAGTATTATCAGATTATCGTAATCTTGCGCCTCGGCTATCATTGATTCGTCCCAGAAATCCATATACGCCTCATCGAGCACGACAAGCGCGTCGGTGCTCTTTATGATGCGGCGCACGTCCTCCCGCCTGAGCCCAAGCGAAGTGGGGTTACAGGGATTGGAAAATATCAGCATCCTGTAATCCGCGCTCAAAAGCTCCTTTATAACAGCGTCCGCGTCTATGCTCATGTCCTCATTTTTCGGCATGGAGTACACGCTGCATTCGGCCAGAGAGGTGTAAAAGTCATACATTGAAAAATCCGGTGCGAGTGTCAGCACCCTGTCGCCCCTGTTCAAAAAGCAGTTCGCAAGTATAAACAGCATCTCGTCGGAGCCGTTTGAGGCCGTGACAAAGCGCGGGTCTATGCCGTAAAATCCGGCAAAGCTCTCGCACAGCCTTTTGGCAGTGCTGTCAGGATACCTGTTCACAGCTACGCTCCTCAGCGCATCGGCGTAAAGCGAAAAATCCGGCGCCATAAACGACTCATTTGCGTCGAGGCGTATGCGGTATTCGCCGCTGCCCGGCTCGTATGGAACCAAGCTTTCTATCTTTTCAGGCAGTTTATACATCTTCTCTTCTCACCCTCACTGAATTTGCGTGCGCCTTAAGGCCCTCCGACTCGGCAAACATTATAACGTCGTCCGCCGCCTTGTCAAAGGCCGGCTTTGTGTAATACATAAAGCTGGATTTTTTAACAAAGCTGTCGACCGAAAGCGGACTGAAAAATCTCGCCGTGCCGAGCGTGGGCAGTACGTGGTTGGGTCCCACATAATAATCTCCGAGCGGCTCGGGCGAATAATTCCCCAAAAACACCGAGCCGGCGTTGTCTATCTTCCCTATATATGTCATCGGGTCGCGGGCGGATACCTCCAGGTGCTCGGGCGAGACCTCGTTGGCTATCTCTACAGCTTTGTCCATATCCCCGCAAACTATTATCGCGGAGTTGTTTTCTATCGCCTTTGCGGCGATCTCCCTGCGAGGCAGGCTGCTCAGCTGGCGCTCGACCTCGCTCTGCACCAGCTCGGCCGTCTCCATGCTCACGGTGACGAGTATAGCGGACGCCAAAACATCGTGCTCAGCCTGGGAGAGCAGGTCTGCGGCGAGATATTTGTAATTTGCGCTGTCGTCCGCTACTATGAGTATGTCGCTCGGGCCGGCTATCATATCTATGTCCGCAGCGCCGTATATGAGACGCTTTGCGGTGGCAACGTATATATTCCCCGGGCCGACTATCTTATCCGCCTTCGGCACCGACTCAGTGCCGTATGCCAGCGCCGCCACCGCCTGAGCGCCGCCCATAAGATATATCTTATCGACGCCGGCTATGTACGCCGCTGCCAGTATCGTCCTGTTGGCCTCGGCGCGGCTCGGCGGAGTGACCATTACTATCTCCTCAACGCCGGCTATTTTCGCCGGTATGACGCACATAAGCACGGACGACGGGTACGCGGCAGTGCCGCCGGGTACATATACCCCAACTCTCTTAAGACCGCGTATGCGCTGGCCGAGTATGACTCCGTCAGCCTCTGTAGTCAGCCAGCTCTGCTGAACCTGACGGCGGTGGAACCGCTCTATGTTTGCCGCAGCGCGGCGCAGCATCGCAAGATATTCGCCCTCACACTGCTCGGCCGCCTTCCTTATATCCTCCCTGTCAAGCACGCGCTTCTCGGGGATAAAACCGTCAAATTTCAGAGAATATTTGTCCACCGCGCTGTTGCCGTTTTCGCGTACGTCGTTTATTATATCGGTTACCGTCTGCGCAACGTCTCTCTCGGTCTCGCCGCTGCGCGACCTGAGCTCCTTTAAAAACTCCTTTTCGGCGCTGCCGTCGGCCTTGATTATTCTTATCATAAAATTCTCTCCCTTCGTTAAATCTTACATTCACAGTATCCGGATAATACGGGTGCGTTACGTATCTATATACCCGTCACACTTCGGGGCCTGAAAGCCCCCGCCAGTGACGGCGGTCAGCAGCCGTCCCGCCTTTATTTGCTTGCCGGCACCTAAAGCGACAGCGCTTTTATAATGCCGTTTGTAAATTTCTGTATCTCGTTCTTTCGTGTTTTAAGACTCGCCACGTTCACTATCGTCCGCGCGGATATCGGCATTATCTCCTCTATGACGCTGAGCCCGTTTTCCTTGAGCGTCTGCCCCGTTTCCACAATGTCGACTATCGCGTCGGCAAGGCCGAGCAGCGGCGCAAGCTCCACCGAGCCCTCAATCTTGATGAGCCTTACATCCATGCCGCGGCTCTCAAAATACTGCGATGCGATATTGGGATATTTTGTTGCCACCGTCATCTCCCTGTGGCCTGTGAAAATATCGCAGCCGTCCGGCCCGGCCACCGCAAACCGGCAGCGCCCGAAGCCTAAATCCAGCATCTCATAGAAATTGCCGCCCTTTTCGGCTATTGTGTCCTTTCCGACAAAGCCTATGTCGCACACACCGTGCTCAACGTAGGTGAGCACGTCGTTCGCCTTGGCAAGCACCATTTCATACTCGCCTACCGGCAGTATAAGACGGCGGCCCTTGTTTTTGAGCTCGGTACAGTCAAGCCCCATCCTTTCAAAAAGCTCGACCGCACTCTTTTCCAGTCTGCCCTTTGTAAGTGCTATTCTTATCGGCCTCATAAATTCACCTCAACTCCACTGTTTTGACCTGCTCGGCTACAATATACACCCTTTGCGCGCCAAGCTCTTTTGCGCAGCTCACGGCGCCCTCCTCGCCGCCTGAGAAGCAAAGCCTGTTTATGCACCCCTCATCGGCGAGACTTCCCGCAAGTATGACGGCCTTGGCCTCATACCCGCGCTCGGCGTATATAACGGCGCCGACCTTTGGCAGGAGCCTGCTGCCCTTTGAGGCTATCAGCGAGGATATGAGAGCGTTGTTTTCCACGGCAAAGCCGGTGGCGGGCATGTCGCGCCCGAACTTTTCCATGAGCTTGTCGTATCTTCCGCCGGAAATGACTGTGTTGCCGTAGCCGTTTATGTAGCCGCGGAACACCACCCCGGTATAATAGTTGTTCCGGTGTACCATTCCTAAATCGAGATTTATGCTTGACCCGCTCGATATATCGGTCAGCTTTACATACAGCTCTCTCAAATAATCAAGACATTCCATAGCCGCCTCATTGCCAGCGCACAGCCGCTCCGCCTCGTCAAGTATTTCAGCGCCGCCGTAAAGGCTCGGCAGCAGCTTTAACACCTCGGCCGCAGGACTGTCCTCCATACCGCTCAGTATGCGCGAAAGCTCCGCGTAGTTTTTGGACTCTATGCTTTTGCGTATGCTTTCCTTTTTCTCGCCGTCAACGCCGAGCCCGCCGACTAAGCTGTCGAAAAATCCGGCATGACCCATCTCTATCGTATAATCTGTTATCCCGCATTTCTCGAATACCTTTACCGCCATGTCGAGCACTTCCAGGTCCGCACAAAAGCCCTTTGCACCTATAAGCTCTATGCCGGACTGCGTTATCTCGTTCTCATGGCCGCTGCCGTTTATATTGACCTTGAATATGTTCTCGGTGTAATACAGCCTTATCGGCGCCGGCATATCCTTCAGCCGAGTCGACACCAGCCGCGCTATGGGTATCGTCATATCCGGGCGCAGTGCCATTATACGCCCCGTCATTGACATAAGCTTATACATCTGCTCCTGAGGTATTCCCGTCATGTCGTCGTCAAACAGGTCGTAATACTCTATCGTCGGAGTAATGGCCCTGCTGTAGCCGCGCATCGTAAACAGCTCTGTTATTGACCTTTCTATCTCCGCCTTTGCGGCACATTCCTCGTACAGCATGTCCTTGAGGCCCTCCGGCGTCTTTTTCATATATTTTTTCAAGCGTTGCGCCTCCATTTCACTTTAGCGTAGTAACACGATAATCTAATAAGAGGATATCAGGATAATATCCTTTTGTCAAGAAAATATTTGCTGAAAATTTATTTTTCTTAACTCGCTTCGGCCATGCCTTGCTGATAAAGCCTTTTACATATCACTAAATATGCCATAAAAAGCCCATACCGCTAAAGCGGACAAAAACCGGAGCGCATTTTTCTGCCGACAGCGCTCCGGAAAATATATAAATATATATTACGGTTTATTACGAAAAAAGTGCATATGCAAAAAGCACATGCACTTTAACAGCTATGATGCGTTAAATTTATAAAAATAATTGCACGTCAAACTTAAGAGTATAAATACCATGCATCGTTTATTGCACCGGCTGCACCGCAGCTCGCGCATGCACAGGCTGTGCACACAAGAACGCCTATGCCGCTGAAAACAAGACCTATTATGCTGAGCACAAGGCCGGCTACTGCAAGGCCGTGGCCCGAGCCGGTAGCATTATCCTTCATACCCTTTGCGCCGAAAACAACGCCGAGAATAGAGAGAATAAATATAACTATGTTAAAATACGGTACCCAGAACAGGACTAAGCTAAGTATACCTAATACCAGTGCTGCAACGGACATGCCCTTGCTCGGCTGAGAAGGCATAGGCGGCTGGTTCATCACAGGCGGCTGCATAAACGGAGGCTGCTGTGAAAACTGCGGACCCTGCGGGGGAACATTGTTCATATTCGGCTGCTGTCCCTGTGGCGGAACATTGTTTGTGTTCGGCTGCTGTTCCTGCGGATTGTTCATGTTGTTCATGTCATTGTTTTCCATCTACATAACCTCTTTCATTATGTTCAGCAAAGCGCTGACACATTTCGTTAATAGAATTATAATATTTTATACATACTTTGTCAATAAAAAGCCCTGCCAATTTTGTTCTTTGATGTAAATTTATCAAATTCCCGATTAAATAATTTTATTTGCTCTTATTTTTATTAAAATATAACAATCAAGGGCTTATTTAAGGCGAATTTTGCCGCTTCACTGAAATATGAAAAGCATTTTATATACGAGCGCACGTATGAATAACATCTCTATAT
Source organism: uncultured Clostridia bacterium (assembly GCA_944412495.1). GTDB lineage: Bacteria > Bacillota > Clostridia > Oscillospirales > Acutalibacteraceae > Timburyella. The sequence goes on from CALYBL010000036.1 coordinate 27,988, forward strand.
TATATATGTGCAAGGCTCAAATAATGCTTTCTATAATGAATTTTTATAAAAAATATATGCAGTCCTATGCAGGCTCTAATTTGCCTGAGCTGCCCCGCCGTCACCCTTCAAAAACGTGAGCGTCACCTTAAACAAATCGCCGTCGATATTTACCTTTAAGTGTCCCCGCTGAAGCTCTGCAAAGCTTTTCGCTATTGCGAGACCCAGTCCGGAGCCGTCGGTATTTCTCGACATGTCTCCCCGCACAAACCGCTCTGTAAGGTCGGCTGCCTGTATGCAGCCAAGCTCAGCGGCGGCAATATTCTTGATTTCCACAGTCACGCTGTTCTCCGTCTCCGACATATCGACATATACGCGTGTGCCGCTGAGCGAGTATTTTATGCAGTTTACGAACAGGTTTTCAAATATCCTGTAGGTTTTCTGGCTGTCGAGCGGCAAAATGACCTTTTCGGGGAGATTGAGCCGTATTTCAAGTCCCGCCTCGTCGCTCTTTTCCTTTATTTCAAAATAGACCTGACGTATAAGATTTGCCAAATCTATATTTGCTATGTTGAGCGACACATTGCCGCTGTCCGCCTTGCTTATTTCAAACAAATCCTCAATAAGCGCTTTCAGGCGCATGGACTTTCTGTCAAGCGTGTCAATATAGCTCCTGCGCTCCTCCTCGGTTATACTCTCGTCCTTGAGAAGCCCTATATATGTGATTATTGCGGTAAGCGGAGTCTTGAGGTCGTGCGAGACGTTGGTTATAAGCTCGGTGCGCATATTCCGGCTTTTGACCTCCCTGTCCACCGCCTTTTTAAAGCCCGACTGTATGCGCTTTATCTCGGTTTTATACGAGTTAAACGGGCCGAGGTCATCCTCTATACTTACATCAAGATTTCCATCTGCCATCTGTCCCGTAGCATCGAGCATCTTTTTGTATTTATCCCTTATATCGTCCATGTATCTTCTCAGCAGTATGAACACCGCTACACTGTACGGTATAGCCATCAAAATGCCGGCTACCCAGAAAAAGCATATAAAGGCAATCACAGCAAGATTTATAAGCACCGCTATGAACACGGCCTTGTTAAGGCTGTCCTTAAAATCAAAGCCGGCAAAGTAATGATAAAGCCGCAGTATATTTCTTTTTGAGAATGGGAATATTCTATATATCCAGCTGAACTTTTTTATATAGCCCCATGGGCCGTATACGAACATCTGCCTCAGCGACGATATCACAGCATACCAGCAGACAAGCAGCAGCGTCCAAAATCCTGTATTTATTACGTTGACTATGAGCCTTGAGAGACTGGCTATTCCTACAAAGCGCCGCGCCATCTCCGCATATTCTCCGTTGCAGGTGCGTTCTATCACCCCCGTCATACCGGATGAGACAATAGCCAGTATGAATATAAGCAGTATTATCGCTATTTCTGCCGGCAGCTTAGAGAGCTTAAGCTCGTTTATTTCAAGCTTTTTGATGAACGGAAGCAATATCGCTGCCAGCGTTATCAGTGAAAGCACACCTATAGTCCATATTTCATACTCCTCCGTCTTTATAACAGTCGGATAAGAGGTATACATCATGTAAAACATGTTTGAGTCGGAGGGAATGGCATAAACTATTGTCACATTGCTGGGACCCTTTATGCTGTATATATATTGCTGACTTACCTCCGCCTCAGTGGTAAGGGGATTTTCGGCGTGCAGCGAGTACATCTCACTGTCGTAATTTACGCTGTCATCACTGCCGTACTCCTTGACGGACAATCCGCCGGCAGCGTTAAAATTCAGTACAAGCACAGCCGCATATCTGTTCCCTGTTCCGTCCAAATAGCTGCCGTCAATATATCCGCTAAGCTCGCCGTCACCGTTCTGCAGGGTCTGTACACCGTCGGCGTCAAAAACAGCATAGTCAAATCTGCCTCTTAATTCGCCGAAATCCTTCTCCCATGAATGTATGACGCTGTTGATGCCATCCTTTATATATCCCATCTCTTCATAGGACGCGCCGGCAGAGGCCGCCGCATTCTCATCAAAGAACAGCTCTGACGGAATATACTGCTCTGTATCATCAAGGTCGCGCATCTCTTTATACAGAACATAGCTGCCCTTATAAAGACTCAGCAAATACTCGTCGCTGAGCATATAGACGCCCGTATCCCCAGCCTGTGCCTCTGCTTCATCATAAAAGGCAGGATAGAACAAAACTGTAAGTATAGCCGGTACGATTATCACCGCGGCAATAATCAATATTCCTATTCCCTTAAGCCCTCTCGATTTTGTATCCAACTCCCCATACCACCTTTAAATACTTGGGATTTTTAGGGTCTATCTCTATCTTCTCCCGTATATTGCGTATATGCACCATTATTGTGTCAGTATTGATGGCGCGCTCATTCCACACACGCTCATAAATTTCCTCAGCGCTGTAAACTCTTCCCGGATTTTTTATAAGCAGCAGCAGTATTTTAAATTCCATAGGCGTGAGCTTTACCGGCTCTCCGTCGACAAATACCTCCACCGTGTCCTCATTCACCTCAAGTCCTCCAACGGTGTAAGAGCGGCCGCTGCTTCCGTCAGCGGCGGCGCTGCGATATTTTGTATACCGCCTGAGCTGCGAATTTACCCTGGCCATCAGCTCCATCGGGGTAAAGGGCTTTGTGACGTAATCGTCGGCACCTATGTTAAGTCCGGTTATTTTGTCAATATCCTCCGATTTTGCCGACAGCATTATCACAGGGAAATCGTGCGACTGCCTCAAATTCATGACCATTGTGATGCCGTCCATTTTCGGCATCATTATATCTACAATAGCCAGATGTATATCATTTTCATCTATCGCCCTTAGTCCCTGCTCTCCGTCCGCAGCCGAGACGACGTTATAGCCTTGGTTTATGAGATATTTCTCTATCCCCTCGCATATCTCTCTGTCATCCTCGACTACCAAAATATTGTATTTATTCATTTTCCTCTTCCCTTTTCGGTTTTATAAAGCTCTGCTGCCAAAGCAGCCGCAATGCCGCAAGGCGGTACGTCAAAAATGCACGGACACACCGCTCCCAAGCTGTCACGGCTTCTATTATATTATAAATTGCAAAGTCAGTCCATACTCAAAAAACGGTACACTAGGGGAAAATGGCGTAACATGTCCGGCGTTTAATAAAGCAAGGACGGGCCGTCCTGATAAATCACCGACCGGCCCGCTCGCTGAGGGATGAGATATGTTCGATGTTAAGATAACAGAGTCAATATACAGCATGCAAAGCATAGTTGCTGCTTAAGATAAAATACAGCCGGGTAAAATCTGCAGGCCGGCTTCAAGCGGTATGCCGCCTTACAATGCTTAATTTGGCTTTGTTCTCAAGTCTTGCTGTATAATAGCCTTCCTGCGCTTTCTGAGCCATTTTGTTTACCGTATACATATTCGCCGTCTCTCTCGCGCCAAGACTGTATCTTCTGTCCGCAGCATTATTTGCAGCAGTTATATACATTTTATCTGCAAAATCATATTCATTTTCAGGGGTCATAAAGCCGTTTGTCCCGCTTTTGACAACGTCCTCGACACCGCCGGCACAGACAGCAACCACCGGCATCGACGATGCCATTGCTTCGAGCAGAACTATGCCCTGCGTTTCGCTTTTTGAAGCAAACAGGAAGATGTCACAGGCGCTGTAATACTCATGCACCTCACTGTTGTCCACACGGCCGGCAAAATATACGTTATCCTCTATGCCAAGCTGATGCGTCATTGCCTCAAGTGAGCTGCGTTCGGGGCCGTCGCCTATAAGCACATATCTGAAGTCATTGCCGAACTTATTTTTAAATACGCTGAGCGACCTCAATATAAACTCAATATTCTTTTCCTTTGACAGCCTTGTCACCGTACAGAATATAACACTCTTTCCCCCCGACAGGGTCTGACGCAGAGCGCCGTTCTTTTCGTCGCGGTAAAATCTGTCGTCTATGCCTGTTGCAAGACGCACCTGTGCCACTCCGGTATTAAGCCTCTCAACTATCCGTTCAGTGAGCAGCGACGGCGAAAACACAAGGTCGCATTTCTTTATAAAGCTGCGCATATAAGCGGTAAGAAGCTTTTCCTTGCTTATGCTGTCTATTTTCCCTGCAACCCTGCCGGCTATCCCGTCTTCCCTTTTGCACATTTCTTCTATCCTGCGGTAAAAGCCGATATAGTGCAGATAATCCTCATATCTCGTGTGGTATGTATAAGCCACCGGGATAGAATATCTTGCGCCGAGGTCTACCGCACGGCTGCCTATCAGCATGGGGTGATGGGTATGGATTATATCCGGATTTATGCGCTTGAGCTCCTTTTTTATAAGCGGATCTGAGCTCTTCGGTATCACAAATCCGCCGTCAAGCCTTCTTTTATACGACGCATATCTTATAACATAGCCGCCTTCGTCATCGGCATTTACGCTCTGCTCCCCATAAGACGGAGCAAAAACAAACACCTCGTGTCCCTGACGCCTCAGCCCCATAGAAAGCCGCTCAATAGAGACCGGTACGCCGCCGGTATATGGCTTATAATTGTTGGTGAACATCGCAATCCTCATAATTATGCCCCCATGCTATAAAATCGCACTGAATATCGATTCTCCAGCAAAATAGCCTATTGCTATGAAAACCGTATTCCAGACAAAAATTCCAAGTGCAGAGCTGACCGTATACTTTAAAAGCCCCATTTTCATCGCTCCGGCCGGTATCGATACCAGCGTACGTATCATCGGTATAAGCTTTGCGACAAAAATGCCCCAAAAGCCCTTGGCCTGAACAAAGCCTATATATTTATCTATCGTGTCCCGCTTCTTAGGGAATTTCTTATAAAACCAGTTTAAAAACACATGTCCGCCCGCACGGCCAAGCCCGTAAAGCGCTAAGCTTCCTAAAAGACCCGCGGCCACAGTCACCAGGATCGCCAGTATAAAGCCTATTCTGCCGAGTGATGCCATTAGTCCGGAGAGCGGCAATATCACTCCAGCCGGAAATCCCGGCAGATTCAAATATTCCAAAAACACTACTGCGAATATGAAAACGGCACCATACCGCTGAAAATATTCGAGCAGCAACTGTACGTCCATAACACAACCTCATCCTTGTGTGCATGATAATCCGAAGCCGTGCGCCCTCCACGCACATGCCGTGATTTATTTTACAGCGTTATGATACCACCCTTATATAAATATTACTTGCAAATAAATCGAAAGATTTTCTTAAGATTGTCAGCGTTTTTATTATTATAGCATTTCTTTACACGCTTGTCAAAATTGGCTATTATTTAAAATAAATATAAAGTTATTTTTGTTTAAATTTGCATTTCAAAAATAATGCTTTTTCTTTCCAATTCGACAAAAATCATTTTTAAATAGCTGACTAAAATCTACATGTATACAGCAAAGCCGCCAAAACTGCTTTTGCGGCTTTGCGGCTTATAAATACATATGACTTCAATATAAACATATTCCTTTTAAAAAGCATCATCTTAAATTGTTTCCGTAATGCTGTCCGGCAGGTGCATATGCTTTTATCAGCTGCTTGGCCTGTCCGACCGGCAGCAAACGAGTCCATCTCTTTTGTTTGCTGTTTAAAGCGTCCGGCATTCCATGCTGAAGGTTAAATATCATTCGCTTATTTTTCACTCTGTATCTGAAGCAGCGCTTTCGGAAGCTGTCTGCACATGCTCAGAAGATGCAGGCAAGGACGGCGTCTCGGAAGCTGCGGCATCTGAAGCCGCGGCAGCAGAGGATAAAGAGTTATTTGACGAAGCGCCGGAATTGTTAGATAAGGAAGCACTGTCCGAAATCAAGGAGGAGACAGACGGTGTTTTGCTTTGGCCGGAATTCTCTTCACCGCTTTCCTGCGTCTGATGAGATGCCCCTTCAGGCTGTGACGTTTCAGCGCTTTCCTGTACCTGATGAGATACCCCGTCAGATGAAGGCTGTGACGTTCCTAAAGCAGAGGATGACGCCGGCATGCTTGATGGCGCATAAAGCTCATCTGCTTTGCTTTCAGATGTGGCTTCTGCTTCGCTGCTCACAGTCATGCTGCTGTCTATCCCCGATTCCGAATCAGGCATATTATATATGTCATTTATTATATTGCTGCTTTCTGTCTCCTCGCGGGGATACAGTCCGCTAAGTGTCACCGTAACATGTCCATTGCCTGAAGTCTCGATGACATCCGAATCTGTAAGTGTTCTCGAGCCTACTATAAGCGTACCGTTCTCAATAGTCATTGTTGAAAATACCCCAACGTCCGCCGTCACCGAAAGCTCATTAACCGACAGAGTGTGTCCTCCGAGATTTATATTGGGATAGCTGCCGGACACATTAAGAGAGGACTCCTGCGCGATTATATCGTTCGTAAGATATACCGTCCCCGATGCCTGAGACAGCTCCTCTAAAGAGGATGCAGTGCTTATTGATGAATTTTTAAACGCTGTTCTGAATTGCAGGCGAAGGCCGGAAGCATCATTCTCCGGCAGCGCAAAGCGGTATTTTATAGTCTCAGACGGGTTTATAAGAGTATTGCCTGCCTCACTTCTTTCTGTATCACTGCTCAGGCAGATAAGCTCTATATTTTCATTCCCCAGCGTCAGTTCAAGCTGATACTGAAATGCCAGCGTGCTGCTGTAGCTTGATACGGCAATATAAGCCTCTGTCACTTCATCCGCCGGCAGCTCAATATCACCATCGTAGCTGAATATACTCTCATCACTGCTCCACAACAGATTATCACCGGAGGCGGGAGCATCAGCATCCGCCAAAATGTCGATACGGGCTGCATAGCGTCCCGACTGAATAGCAGCGGAAGAACTTATAGTATCCTGAAACCAGCCAAATACGGTAATCGTATAGCACAGCACTATAACGGCCGTCACAGCCATGGCCGACAGCATTTTCTTTACGGTATTGCTCTTCCTGCCCCTTACATTATGCTTGCTTCTGTAAGCCGGCATCAGCCTTCACCTCCGTTTTCACTGGAAACGTCAGATGCATCGTTGTTTTGGGTTTTGGATTCGAGCTGCCTTTTCAGACGCTCAAGCTCCTCTTTCATTTTTTCAGCCTGCAGACGCTCGGCCTCAAGTGCCGCTTTCTGCTCGGCAAGCTGCATTTGCTGCTCCGCCTTGTACTGGCGCACAAGACGGAAAAATTTCACGGCCTGTATCGCAATAAGAATCAAAAATGGAATTAGTATAATTGTAAAATATCCAGCCGGCGACCTGAGAAACTGGAAGAAATAGCCCATCTTAGGAAGGCGGAGCACATACTCGCCTATTATATTCCTCGCCAAAGCCGGGTAGGCATCATCTGCACCTGTGGATGTGCCATAGGTGACGTACGCCATTTCTCCCTGATAGGTAGTAACGCTGCGTATTTTATGCGTTACGACCTCACCGTAGTTTGCCGGGTCTATTGACCTGAAGGTGATTATATCGCCCTCTTCAAATGAAGCGGTATCGTCTGTTGCCCTGCTTATTATCATATCGCCTACGGCAAATTCCTGCTGCATTGAGTCGGAAAGCACAATATACGGCTTAAAGCCGAAAAAGCTCGCGTCATCCCTGTTGACAGTATTAACGGATATTATGGTAAAAACCATTACAAACACTGCAAACAAAAGTATAAGCACCGTTAAAATTCTTCCGGCTATGCGCAGCGCCTTTTTCATTTATATCAATTCCTTTCAAGCCGTAAGCCGCGGCTTTTTCGGACGGGTATGTCCATCGGAGATCAAAGGGCATAAGACAAATTTATGCCCTTTGACCTCCGTCCCTCCTGCTTAAAGGAGGGAACGGAAAATCTGATTTATAAAGTGAGCCAACGTCAGTTTTTCTCTGCCCACTCAGGCCAGGCATTAAAGCCCCTAAACTCCACTTCGGTGCCGTTCATCATAAATACTGAGTCGCTGTCGATATTCAGCACAGCAGTATCATCACCGGCAGCCGATACGCTTACAGGATACGAGCCGTTGCCGCCGCCGTTAAGCGCGACGCTGGAGCTTGTAAAGCTCACATTTACCGCATTGGCGCTGTTGTTAAGATTGATGGGCGCAGAACCGTTGCCGGTGCAGGTGAATGTAATGTCAGTATAGTTAATATTCAAATCAAAGTCTTCTTTGTTGGCACGAAGAATAATGCCTGATGCACCGTTGGAAGCGCCGGCGTTAACATTCATCTTGCAGTTATTAAGGGTAACGCTTCCACCCGCGTCATAGCCTACCATCACCGCTGTTGATGTTGTATCAAATGTGCAGTTGTTAAAGGTCACATCGTATTTCATCTCATAATCACCGCCACCTGTGCCGAGTTCAACCTCTCCTGTAAATGTGCAGTTGTTGAAAACCAGTGTCATTGTGGTATCTTGCGGGAGATTGTAAGAAGTGGTAGATAAGTACGCCTGAAAATCACCGTCAAAGTTGCAGTCGCTAAAGGTGGCATTGGAGCCTGTCTCAACGCGTACCGCCGGAGAATATCCGAGTGAAACAAAGTTTGCATTGGATATGGTGACGTTTGCCGGAACCACATCGTTTGTCGTCGGGTCATAGCCTATGCGCAGGCCGCTTCCTGCTGAATCGGGCTTTGTAAATGTGCTGCCGTTAAAGTCTACATTTTTGTCGCTTATGATATAAGCGTGTTCATCATAACCTGTTACCGTTATATCAGATGCTATATCAACATCGGTGGCATCCGGGTCAATAAGGGCATTGATGGCATCCTCCTCGGTAAGCATCATCTCATACTCGGCCGATGCGTCATAGGTGCTGCTGCCGAATCCGTCTTCCTCGTATGTATACTGTGTCGCATTGAGCGCTATGTCAAATGTCGTTCCAACAGACAGTCCCTGATAGTCATTGTCAGCACTTTCACGCATGTGCAGTACAACACCCGCATACGCTTCCGAATATCCGCCCGCCGCTGTATTATCCGCAGCGTACAG
>CALYBL010000037.1 GCA_944412495.1 uncultured Clostridia bacterium
TCTTGTACGATTACAAGTTTGAGCGTGTGTGGAAAAATCCTGACACAGATTTAGAAAAACTAAAACGCTACAAAGCGATATTAACGCCGGATTTCAGTATGTACACTGAAATGGCGCCAGTCATGCAGCTTTATAATACTTTTAGAAATAGATGGTGCGGCGCTTACTATGCGTCAAAAGGGATAAGAGTTATTCCATCTGTTAGTTGGGGGAACGAGAATACTTTTGAATTTTGCTTTGATGGTATTGAAAAAGGCTCCACAGTTGCAGTTTCGACCTACATGGTGTCTGAGCATGGATGCAGAAAAGACCAAAAAGAGTTTTTCTTAAAGGGTTATAATGAAATGTTGAGGCGGATAGAACCGGAACGCATTATATGCTACAACGACCCCTTCCCTGAAATGCAAGGGAATATCGTATTTGTGGATTATGATTTAAGCTCCTGGCGCTATATGAATGACGACCCTTATGCTCCCTCAAAATACGCAAAATATATTTGTGGTGAAGAATCATGGCCAGCAGGTTGTGACATTATCGTTAAAACAGGTTATGTTATCCGTGATGATGTTTTTGTCAAAGGTATGGGAAGTGCCTATGGCGGTGAGTGGCAGCCGGCAAAAAAAGATGATGAAAGGTTTTTGGGTGAACCGGGTGAAGTTAAGGAAACCATTGCAAAAGGCGGTTATCGAAGAAGTACAAAAATAGGAGAAGACGGAAGAGCAACAAAAGAACGCCATTGGACGGATCATAATAGAGTACATACAGGTCATACTGATCCACATGATCATGACATTAATTGGGATTTTGATAGGTGAAATCCACAACTAGGTCCGCCTATTAACTATCCTGATGGAAATATTCCTGAATTTAAAAGCTTTAAGGAGAAACATCTTATGTCTAAATCAATTAATGAGAGTAGTATTGAAAAAAACCGTTTTAAAACGATCAGTGAGTTTAAATGGTGCATAAATGATGGTGGAGAGATTGAGTTTAAGTATAATGGCCGTTCATATTCCATAACACATCCAAACAATAAAATTGATATTGGAGAGGGGTATTATATAAAAGACGGCATAGCATATAATGTAGCTAATCATCAAGAATGTATTGATATGATTGGCAAACAATATAATACCGCTGATGAAGCCTTAGAATATATGATTGATGGCGTTCGTTTACGTGATATTATTACTCAGGTTGAAATCATAGATAGAACCATTTAATCTCTATCAATAGGCATTATATTCATTTTTGCCATCACAACCGCCGTGCCACGGCAAAACCACCGGCAAAGTAAAACATTTTTATTTTTGCCTGGAACGCTCCGCCAGTTGCAAAACCCTGCTGAAATTGACTTTTCCGCAGGGCTTTTTTATAATGAATTATCTTAATTGGAAGGTGTGGCTTTTGATGAAAGGTTTAATGTTTATAGGTAACCATATTTAGCGGATAAAATAAAGTCCATTTTATCCGCTCATCAATATAAGAAAGAGGAATAAAAATGGATTATAAGACTATTATTGCAAATCTTACTGAAAGCAAATTTCTAATTAGTATGACCCCGATTGAGAAGCTTGTTGAAATCGGTCTTACTTCCGGCATGGACAGCACCTCAATCATTCTTGACCTTTGTTGCGGATATGGTGAAATGCTTAAAGTCTGGAATCAGGCATTTGGCTGTAAGTGTGTTGGAGTTGACATTTGCCCGGACCGCCTATCAATTATCCTGATGGCGCACCCGAATTTAAAAGTTATAAGGAGTTGTCAAAAAACATGGGAGAAAGAATTATTGTTCCAGATGATGGACGCATGAATTTCAAAACCATAAGTGAGTTTAAATGGTGTATCAATGATGGTGGTGAAGTAGAGTTTGTTTGGAATAACAAAACATATGGTATAACACGTGATGAAAAAGGCGTCATTGGAATATATGAGGCCTATAAGCCCGAAACCGAAAAGCTTTGTAAAGATGTAGACGAAGTGTTGGAATATATTATTGATGGCATGCGTCTGCGAAACATCGTTACGAAAGTAAAAGTCGTGATGAGAACGATTTAAAATGCTACACATAGACAAACAGGAAATTGGTGATGATGGCCGGGCCATAAAGTAGCGCCATTGGACGGATCATAATAGAGTACATACAGGTCATACTGATCCACATGATCATGACATTAATTGGGATTTTGATAGGTGAAATCCACAACTAGGTCCGCCTATTAACTATCCTAATGGAAATATTCCTGAATTTAAAAGCTTTAAGGAGATGAAATTTATGTCAGAAATTATTGGAATAAACAGTTTGGAGGAAAACCGTTTTAAAACGATCAATGACTTTAAATGGTGTGTGAATAGGGGCGGTGAAATTGAATTTGAATACAATGAGAGAGTATTTGGAATTTTTCCTTTGCAAAAGCGAACTCCTGAATCCGAATATCAAATATTAATATGTGAAAAATTTGTTGATAATCAGGAAGAAACTGAAAAATGGTATGATACCGCAGATGAAGCTTTAGAATATATGATTGATGGTGTGCGATTGCGTGATGTCATAACGGAAGTTATTGTGTGGGATAGAACCATTTAATCTCTACCAATAGGCATTATATTCATTTTTGCCATCACAACCGCCGTGCCACGGCAAAACCACCGGCAAAGTAAAACATTTTTATTTTTGCCTGGAACGCTCCGCCAGACTGAGTCTGGACGCGTGTTAGCGTTTAGGCTCAGTTTTTTATTTTACGCCATCGCCCGCGGCGTTAATCTTGTTTTTAATAATCTAAAAAATTCACACGAGTTCATATTCATATAGTGAAATCGAAAAAACATCATTTTTATTGTCTCTTGCCATGTCGAAGCAAAGCGAACTTTGCTCCGGATTATTTTCTGCCTATGGCAGAAAATAATCTATCCGCCCGCCCTTTTGCGGTGACTGACTCTGACTTTAGTACACACCGCCTTACTAATCGCCGCCCGCCGCGCCAACAAATTTTCGCTATATCCCGCGATGCGAGCGCTCGGATATGTCGTCGCTTCCCGCAAAAAAGTCACATTGTGCATTTACTGTTCGCTTTTAAGCACGCTTACGACCCTCTGATTTTCTACCTGCCAGCCTTTTTCGGAAACAAGGGTTAAGCTTCTTCCGTCAAAAACGCTAAAATATTTTTATCAAAGCGGTGTTAACAAAGCCGTTTCGCGGTTAAGACACAATTTTAATGGGGCGGCCGTTTCCTGGCCGCCCCATTAAACACGTATTAAATTTATGCTTTGCTAAAGAATAGCAGCAGTTTTTACCATGTAAAATGCAATAACGCTTTATTATCAGATATTGCATAGAGCACGCGGGCAATAGATTACTCGGTGCGGATTGTAATAGATTGGATAACCGGCTGGCTCTGGGCCTCAATTGTTCCGTTGTCATCCGTAGGCTCTGCAGCTTCACAGATTGAATCAACAATATCCATTCCGTCGGTCACATACCCGAATACTGCATACTGCCCGTCAAGAGATGTAGAATCCTGCTGGACAATAAAGAACTGTGAGCTTGCGCTGTCGTAATCGCTGGAACGTGCCATTGAAACCGCCCCTCTTGTGTGGGACAGGTCATTTTCGTAGCCATTGTCAGTGAATTCGCCGACAATGGTGTTTTCCGACCCCCCGGTGCCGTCACCGTTGGGATCTCCGCCCTGCATCATAAAGCCCTCTATAATACGATGAAAGGTAAGACCGTCATAGAAGCCATCCTCTGCAAGGGCAACAAAGTTTGCGGCGGTAATTGGAGCGGATTCCTGGTTAAGCTCTATGGTGACAGTTCCGTAGTCCTGAATCTCAATATCTGCATAATATGTCAGCTCGGCGTCCAATTCGGCGGGTGCATATGCAGTATCGGTGTCTGACGTATTGCTTTCCGCTTCGGCAGAGGCGTAAGCATCATCGCCGGTATCATTATCTGCGACTGTTGGCATCAGTAAAACGGCCGATATGACTCCGGCTGTCAATAGGACTACACATATTGCAGAAGCCCATACTCTTTTGGAGGGAGTATGCCTCTTAGCACAGGCTTTTATCTGCCGCAGGCAGGAGACCTCGACCGATTTTGGAAGAATTTCACTTCCCAATGCCTGTTTAAGCAGTGATTTGACGTGACACATGCGCAGTTCTCCTGATAAATTGCGGGACAGTGCCGCGGCCGCCGCTTCATAGCAGTATTTTGCAACGGTGTCCCTTTGCTTGACTATATGTCCGATCTCCTTGAAGCTGAGGCCACCGGCTATATGCAGCAGGTAAACATATCGCTGGTGCGGGTCAATCCTTGACAGCGCCGTCTGCAACGCTGTTATCCCGATTGAAGCTTCGCCTGTATAGTTCTCGTCGCTTGCGGATGCAGCTTCAATATGCGTCGTCTTATTTACCTTAAAGCCTCTGCTGTCGCCATGAAACAGCAGTAATCTGCAGTGCTTTGCAGCTCCCCCAAAGAGCAGATGCCGAAATTCGTCTTCGCCGTCAATGCTTTTCGTAGGCAGCTTGCCCCAGACCTCATTCATTACATTAGCGGCGGCAAAGCTCGCTTTTTGCTTATCATTCAGCAGAATACAGCAGAAAGAATAAAGCTCGTCCTTATATTGCTTATAAAGTGCGGTCATCGCTTTTTTGCGCCCCGCTGCGGCGCGCTCGACTGTTGTAGACATATATTTTTTCCTTTCACCAGTTTTAAATTGGCCTCTGTGCGGCTCGTCGTTTTGGACCATTATTAAACTGCACGAATGACGTTTGATATATTTTAATCAGATATGTGTTTGATTATCATATAGAGCTCGGCTTGGTCCGCTTTTTATATGAAATCCATATGAACTTATTAGGATATGTGAAGTGCATCAATTGGCTGCAGGCGCGATGCCTTAGCCGCCGGATAGCTTCCGAATAGTATGCCGATAACGGCGCAGAAGACAATTGCCGCAATACCAACTGACCAATTTATTGCTGCCGCGGAGGACGCGACAAGGTTATATACCTCAATTGCTCCTAATGACAGCACCAGGCCGAGCACGCCTCCGAGCACCGAAAGAGCACATGACTCGCAGAGAAATTGAAGCATAATGTGCTTTCTCTTTGCACCCACTGCCTTGCGTATGCCGATTTCCTTTGTCCGCTCGGTGACGGATACCAGCATTATGTTCATGATGCCTATACCGCCTACAAGCAGTGATATTGCGGCAATGCCGGCAAGCAGCAATGACATCGTATTGGTAACATCACTCATTGTGTCGAGCACCTCGGATTGGTTGCTTACATCATAGGCTTCTTCATCGCGCGTGGCCTGAAGAAGAAAGGACTCAACACTGCGTATGGCTGAATTTACGGTATCCTCGCTTGAAGCCTTAATATAGAAGCTGCTGACGCCGGTTTGACCGGTCATCCGCGATGCAGTAGAGTAGGGTATAAGAATTTTGCTGTCCTCCGAGCCGGCAAGGCTGCTGCCTTGCTCCTCAAGAACGCCGACCACCTTGTAAATGCTGTCGCCGATGATGATAGTGCCGTTTACAGCGTCCCAGGTGCCAAACAAGCTGGACGCGACATCGGTTCCGATAACGCATACATTGGTATTCCACTCAATGTCGGATTCAGCGATTTTTCTGCCGCGCTGAATGTCGATATCCCGTACAGTGAAATATGACGGTGTGACTCCGACTATGGAATAGCTTCCGGTTTCGCTGTTTTTCTTCACGGTTTCACTTGTGGAAATAACAGGAGCCACACTGTCAATTGAAGGATATGAGGCAAGGCTTTCTATTGAATCCGCTGAAACGGAAGCATCATCGCCTGAAATGGTTGCCGTAATCTGGTCAGAGCCCATATCTGAAATGCTGTCGGTTATTCCGCTCGCGGCGCCCTGAGTAATGGATACAAGGATTACCACCGCCATAACGCCAATAATTATGCCGAGCATGGTGAGAAAGGAGCGCATTTTATTGTTGTATATTGCTTTAAAGGAGAGCTTAATGATTTTCCATGCCATTATAAATCTCCTTTTCGCTTAATCTGCCGTCATGAACATATACCTTTCGTTCTGCCTGATTTGCTATATTGATGTCATGAGTAATCAGAACAATCGTGTGCCCGTCTCTCCATAAGCCCTTTATAATATCCATGATTTCTTTACCGGAGGCAGAATCGAGGTTTCCGGTCGGCTCGTCGGCAAGAATGATAGACGGCTCGCTTGCCAGCACGCGGGCAATTGCAACGCGCTGCTGCTGGCCTCCGGAAAGCTGTGAAGGCTTGTGGCGCATGCGATCCTTAAGGCCAACCTGCTCTATAGTCCTTATCACCCGCTCGTGTCGCTCTGACGGAGAGATTCTATGATACAGCAGCGGCATTTCCACATTTTCATAGGCGGTTAAATCCGGCAGGAGATTAAACTGCTGGAAGATAAAGCCTATTTTAACGCCGCGGATTTCACTTAGCTTGTCCTCGGTGCAGTTGTCCACATACTCGCCGTCAAGAATATAGTCACCGCTGTCCGGAATATCTAAGCAGCCGATAATATTCATCAGTGTGGATTTTCCGCTGCCGGAGGGACCGAGGATGGCGACGAATTCATGCGGCCTTACGTGTAGACTGACATTCCGCAGGACGGGTACCTCAACCGTACCGATTGTGTAGGATTTGTATATGTGCTTAAGCCTTATCATTGCAAAGCCTCCTTAGCTGCCGAAGCTGTCAAAGCTTCCGCCGCCCTGCGGCATCTGGCCGGGATCAAAGTCCTCAAAATCTCCGAAATTCATTCCGCCGCCCGGGAAGCCGCCCGCTCCGCCTTCTGTTTCGCTGTCGGAGCCGGTTAGTGTAGAGGTGATTTCGGTAACAATAATCAGATTGCCCTCCGCGAGCTCGTCGCTTTCAATTGCGATGTAGCTGCCGTCGGACATGCCGGTCTCAACCGTCACCTTCGTAAGAGAGTCTATGTCGATTTCATCCTCATCATATGCTGTGCCGAGCTCGGCGCCGGAGGGGGCAAGGTAAATATAGCTGTCGTCGCCTGAGGTGCCTACCGCATCAACGGGGACAAGCAAGCCGTCGCCGCTGTCTTCAATAACAATCTGGGCGGATGCGCTCATGCCGGGATAAACGCCCTCTATGTATTCAACAAACGCTGTTATTTGAAAGGCAGTAGCGCCTCCGCTTGCAGAACCGTTATAGGATATTGCGCTTACCTGTCCGGTATAAGTTCCGCTGACGGCATCAACAGTAAATGTAACCTCCTGGTCTAATGCGACAGAGGAAATATTCAGCTCGTCAACGGCAATTCCCATTGTAAAGCCATCCTTGCCCATAATCATTGCGACAGAGCTGCCCTGTGCCACCTCGTCTCCTGTGCCAATTGGCAGCTCAAGCAGGATACCGTCGCAGGGAGCTACAATTTCTTCATTTCCGTTGTTTCCGGATATTACTGCAATAACATCGTTCTCGGCGACCTCATCTCCGACTGTAAAATTAACCGATTCGACCTCACCGGCATAAGAGGAGGTCAGGGTTTCACTGGTAACGGGCGTCAGTGTGCCGCTGCCGCTGATAGTTGTCGATACGCTGCCATAGGTAATTTCATCGACGTTGTAGGTTATAATTCTCGTGGACTCACTTGTGCCGAGAACCCTCGGCAAAATAATAACAGCGGCAATTACGGCTATGACGATAACTGCAGTTATTGCTATTGGCTTTATATACCTGAAGCCCGCCCTTTTTGCGGTGCTTTTCTGATTTCTATTTGCAGCCGTTTTCATGCTTTTTGTTTTCCCTCCTGCGTTTTGTATAGCTGGTTCTTTTCCATACCTTAGCATGAGAAGCTGATAGTCATGTTCAAGCGTGGCAATGAGAAACTGCGGAATATTTATATTTAAAAACGGAGCGCCGTTCGGACTTTTAAGCTGTGTTGACAGGTACACAGCGCTTCTCATATCCATGCTTTTTATTTCCGGTGTGCCCTGTGCTTTGGCGGACAAGCCTGCAATCATTCTTTTAGTCTCTTCAAACGGCGTGCCGAGAAGTCTGGATACAGTACCAGCATCCAGCCCTCCAAAGGCGGTTAAAAGATAAACATACCGCTGTTCATAGCTCAGCCGCATTATGGCATCGACAAAAGCGGAATATTTGCTTTCAAGTGCCGGTACCGGCAATTCCTTATAATCCTCATCGCTGTCAAGCTCGCCGGACGCCATTTTAAATATTTCGGCGGAAACCAAAACAGTGAAGCTCTCATCTGGGACATTTTCAGAAGTGACAACCCTTTCAACAGCGGCCCTCCAGCTGTTTAACAGTAACGGAGCCGCCCTGCTCACGTCCTCTGCGATACAATAGCAGATAAACCATAATCTGCGAAGCTCAAGGCGGTACAGCTCGCGAAAGGCTTTAATATTTCCTCGCTTCAGCCTGCAGTACTGCTCATAATCCATATGTACCTGCCACCCTTCTGATAGGCATGAGGTTTTCTCTAATCATTCAGACTTCATCCTTTCACATAACGCTTTTATGATACTAAATCAGCCTAAAGCGGCGCTAAAGGCAGATGTAAACTGTTTGTAAATTAAAGACTGCTTGTCCGCCGAGGCTTTGAGAAGCTCTAAAGGGTCTGCTGCCGGCCCGGCTTCTGAAAAAAGCTTATCATCACGGCTGCTGACTACAACATCCGCAAACAGATAAACTAAATTGCCGGCCGTTTTTCTCATTTGATACATGTTTTTCTCAGGATAGATCATATGTGCAGGAGGGAGGCGTATCATGCTAAAAAGAATCATAAAAACAGCAGGAACTCACGCAAAACCGTAAAGCCCCTGCCGTTTTTTATACAGTTATCTTAACGTCACTTTAAAACCTACGTGCCCGCCATCCTTTTTATAAGCGCAAATATCCCCGTGATGGCTTTTGGCGATGCTCTTGGCAATAGAAAGACCAATTCCAAAGCTGCCGGTATAGGTCCGTGCCTTGTCCGAACGGTAAAATCGGTCAAAGAGCCTGTCAAGCTCAAGGCTGTCTACTTCACGATAGGAGTTCTCTACAATAATAACCGGATGCCTCCTTTTTTCGTAAACCATTATATTGATGCTGCCGCCTGTGTCACAATATTTTACTGCATTATCAAGGAGTATAGACATAAGGCGCCTTATTAAGCCCTCGTCGCCGTTATACCGAATAAAAGGCTCAACAGCGGCAATCAGGTTTTTCTGCCTGTCGGACGCAAGCACTTCAAATTCCGACACTATATCCAATGCCATGCCGCTCAAATCGAATTCCGCAATGCAAAGACCGGTTTGTCCCTCATCCATACGGGACAGAGCAACAAGCTGATTAACAAGCGCAGTCATTCGCTCGCCCTCGCCGCGAATATCGTCGAGCCATTCATTTTTGCCGATTTCGGATTCTATAATATCCAGATTGGAGAGTATAAGGGTAAGCGGCGTTTTCAGCTCGTGATTTGCATCAGTAACAAACTGCTTCTGCTTCTCATAGCTTTCGGCTGCAGGCTTTACCGCCCACTTTGAAATAAGAATAATGAGCAGCAGGATAACAATAAAGCTGCCGGACAAAACGAAAAATACAGAGTAAAGCACCCGGTTTGTCATTCCACGATTCATTTCGCCGTTTACGAACACGACCGTTTTCCCATAATCTGTATTATAAACCTTATATCGATAGTCCGATATCCATCCTCGCTCATTGCCGCTTTTAACCGCCTTGACTGCATATTCTCTCGCTTCTGCCTGTGAAACCGAGGATATTTGCTCGACATTTTCTCGTATTATATTGTTATTATTATCCATCCACACGGTAAAAAAGCGTGTGCTCAGCCTCGTCTCGGGAGTAAAAAGCTCCTCATGCGGACCGCTTAGCTCCGGCGGATTTTCCATCTCATTGAAATTTGGGAAGACTCCGTCATTGGAGGAGATAACATCCGTAAGCATATCCATTGTGCCGTTAAGCTGTGATGCGCTGACAAAACAGATAATTAAAAAAATCAGCAGGAATACAAGCAAGACTGAAGCTGCACTGATAAAAATAAATTTTTTCCGCAGATTATAAATCATTGCTTGTCCTCCAGTTTATAGCCGGCACCGCGGACAAAACGAATTTCGACAGGTGCTTTTATGGTATCTATTTTTTTGCGCAGGTTAGAAATATGCACCCACACGACGCTCGTGTCCACGTCGGCATTCCAGCCCCAAATATGTGTCATAAACTGTTCAATGGAAATAATGCCGTTAGGCTGCTGCAGCAGCATTTCGGCAATCTGAAGCTCCTTGCAGTTTAAGGGCTGCGTGCTGCCGTTATAAACCAGTTCATATGTTGAACGGTTCAGCACCATGCCATTGTATGTGAGCAGATCGTGCATATAATTATCCTTTCGGCGCAGCATTGCACGGACACGGGCAAGCAGCTCGGAGGAAGAAAAGGGCTTAGGCAGATAATCATCCGCGCCGGCGTCCAGACCTTCGACCCTTTGGGATACTTCAGTACGAGCGGTAAGGAATAGGGCAGGTGCTGTAACTCCCTCTTTACGTAAACGCTTCAATACCTCAATGCCGTCAAGACCGGGCATCATAATGTCAAGCACAAGTCCGTCATATTCACCCGATTGAGCGTAGAAGAACGCATCTTTGCCGTTCATAACACCGTCGACAGCAAACTTGTTTGCTTCAAAAATGTGTATCAGAGATTTAAGTAATTTTGGGTCGTCTTCCGCTAAAAGCAAACGCATATATACATCCCTTCTGCCGGTATAATATTTTAATTTGGGCCTATGATAGCATGTTATGCTAAAGTAAGCCTAAAGAGCTATTTTATTATAGCACCTTCTTTGACCGGTATTATAGCACAGTTTTGTGAACAAGCATAATTTCTGTACAGATAAAATTTTATTTTTAAGTCACTTCCAAAAGAAATTTATGCGGAATTCTTCATAAAATTTAAGGCTTTTATCACTTAAAAAATAATGCGCCACCTAAAGCAGATGACGCATTGTTTTTTATAATTTCATATTGAGCAGATACTAACTACAGTCCGAGCAGTGCCTTTGTATTTTCCATTGCGAGCCGGGACGCGTCGCAGCAGTCCTCCATACCCTCGAATTCTATTGTAACGCCGCCGTCATAGCCGGAATTCTTTACCGCATCAGCTATGGCAGGAAGGTCAAGGTCTCCCATGCCGACTATTGCACCGCGCCAGAAATTGCCCATATATGATATACCGTAGCAGCCGCATTTCCGCATCTGCTCGGCAAACGAGCCCATGGCGAATCTTTTGCGCAGGTAAAAGTCCTTAAAATGCACCGACACGGCATATGGCAGACACCTTCTTACCGACGCTTCGGGGTCTTCGTCAACACAGACAAAATTGCCTATATCGAGCGTAACGCCGAAATTGTCCATGCCGACGCCCTCCGCTATCCTCACTATGTTCTCACAGCGGTTAACGAACACGCCGTGATTTTCAACAGACGTCTTTATTCCGAATTGCTTTGCATATGAGGCAATCTCTTTTGCCGCCTCTATTATTCTGCCCACATGCTTTTCAAAATTCGCAGTAGTGGCATAATCGTTGGTAGGTATCTGTACCAGGTCGTGCCGCACAACCTTGGCGCCGAGCTTGACCGCAGTGTCTACCTCCGTCTTAAGGCGGTCTACCTCCTGCTGATACTCCTTCTCCGTGTCCTTGAGCACATTGCCCGGCACGCTGTACTGAAGCACCGGCAGGCCTATCTCCTGCGACTTCTTATTTATCTTGCCTATAAGCTCATCGTCACCGTTTACGGTAAAAAGGTGCGGGACAATTTCCACAAAATCGCCGCCGTTTTCCTTTATCCAGTTCATGGCGGACAGTATATCCATTTTACCGTCTCTCATGGCCTTGCCGAGGCTGTAGCTGCTGAGTCCGACTATCATTACGCTCCACTCCCATAAAAAGATTTTAAAATATTATAACAGATATAATTTTTATATCAAGACATATGAGTAAATTTTACCTTTAAATGCCGCACATATTGATATTCTGCAATGCAAATGCACGTTGAAATAAAAACGCTTGTGTTATATACTTTTTATGATAACGCTTTGCCGCGTGGCTGACTGTTGAATAATGCGCCACGCGAAGAATATTTACTGAAACCGGATTGGTGGTCAAAAAATGAAAATAGCGCTTTTATCAGGAGTTACGTCGGTGCATACCCACCGCTGGGCCAACGCTTTAGCGGATCTGGGGCACGAGGTGCATCTTATTTCCCTTATAGGGCATAAATCGGAGATAAACAAAATATCCGACAAGGTCGCACTGCACTATATAAACAAAACCGGCAGGCTGGCGTATTTTACCGCCGGCAATGACCTTAGGCGACTGCTGTCGGATATAAGGCCGGATATACTCAATGCTCATTACGCCAGCGGCTACGGCACCCTTGCGAGGCGTTCGGGCTTTCATCCCACACTGCTTTCGGTGTGGGGCAGCGACGTTTATGATTTCCCGTCAAACGCTGTCTGCCGCGCAATTCTGAAAAAAAATCTTCGTTTTGCCGATGCCCTCGCCTCGACAAGCCATGCAATGGCGCGCCAAACCGAAAAATTTATAACCCCTGCCTCCCCTATCTTTATCACGCCGTTTGGCGTGGATACCGACCTGTTCGCGCCGGCAGAGTGCCGCGGCAAAACGGAAGGTGAAGAAAGCTTAGGCAGTAAAATCACCATAGGTACAGTTAAAACGCTTGAGGAAAAATACGGCATAGAATATCTCATAAGGGCATTTGCCCTCGTGTGCGGCATGGAGGATATTTCGGATAAATATGACCTGCATCTGAAAATATACGGCAAGGGCAGCCTTGAGCCGGAGCTTAAGGCTCTTGCCAAAAAGCTTGGTATTTCTGAAAAAACCGAGTTTTGCGGCTTTATACCGAACAGAGATGTCCCATCAGCGCTGCACGGGCTTGACATAGTCTGCATACCCAGTATACTTGACAGCGAAAGCTTCGGCGTCTCGGCCGTAGAGGCCATGTCCTGCTCAGTGCCGGTGGTGGCATCGGACGTCGACGGGCTTAAAGAGGTTGTTGAGGACAAGGTGACCGGTTTTGTTGTGGAGCGCAAAAATGCACAGGCAATGGCTCAGAAAACAGCAGAGCTTATATCAAATCCCGCACTGCGCGCCGAGATGGGTATTGCCGGGCGTCAGCGCGTGCTCCGGCTTTATGACTGGAGGGATAACGTGAGATATATGTCCGACTGTCTGCAAAAAACCGTGTCTGATTTCAGACGATAAAGGTGTGCCGCCGATATGTACTCATACGTTTCGGCTATGGAGGGAGGACGCAAGCATGCATTCCTCCTCTTGTGCAAATTTATGTTGGGTAATACCGTGCTGCGTCTGCAGTGAGATAAAAAATATCCGACAGGCTGCTCAGCTTCAAAATAAATTATCGTCAAAAATCAAAGAAGGAGCATCGGCCTGCGTGCTTTTTTTGGATGTGAACTTCTGTTAGAGAACATATACAACTGAATACGGATTTATCTGATGGCAAGCACTTGCAACTATCCGAGAAAAGAACGGATATATGCAGGTGCTTTTCTTTTTCAAAAAATCAGAACACA